>NZ_JBFBJX010000008.1:0-401519 GCF_040686295.1 Streptomyces sp. NPDC085944
AACTTCGCCAGGAAGCAATAGCCGACACAGCCTCCACCAGCAGCCTTGCTCCCACCTCAACCGAAACGGACATCGCCTCACGAACCGCCCACTTAGACTCGGGGCGTGAGCCACAACGAAGAGACACCCGGCGTCGGCGCTTCCGACGGACAGCAAGGGGAGCGGCCCGGGCCGGAGTCGCAGCATCCGGCTGAGCGCGGACCAAGGGGAATGTACGAAGCGGCGGAGAAGCTGTGCCGGACGACGACCGGCGACGGCCTCCTTGAAGCCTCGGCGGCGCGAGCTGTCGGGCGGATCGCCGGGACTCTGGCCGAGACGCGTTCCCGGGACAGTGTGACGTTCGCTGTGGACCTCGTGAGCCGGCTGCTGCCCGAAGGGGCCATGCCTCCCGGCGAAGGCGATCGACTGCTGCGTTCCGTGGCCGCTAAGCTGGCCAAGGCTCAGCATCTGCGCGACATCGAGCCTCTGTTCCGTGAGGTGCCGGACGGGATTTCGGATCCGGCGGTCGAGCTACGGGCCTGTCTCCTCGCAGAGTTGGCGCTGATCGGCTCGGGGGCCGGTCGCCGCTCCCTGGAGGCGTACGCCGACAAGCTGCGTGAGCTGGGGCATCCGCTGGCTCGGCTGCCAGGGGCGCGACTGGACATCGAGCACCGATTCGCCGTTCGCGTCCGGGGGCTGGGGTCGATCAAGACCGCGAAGCAACTACGGTCGCGTTTCCCGGAGGCTTCCTCGACCGACTCCGGCGCCGTCGTCGGCCGCGGGGCCGAGGACGCCCGGGACGACGGTCGGGCGAGCGCGGCCGCCCGACCGTTCACGGCCGGCGGCTGGGCCCGTGAGCCCGAGGCACGGTTCTTCACGCTGCCGAGCCCGCTCGGCCCCGACGACTTCGGCATCTCCTTCATCAAGGAACTGCCCTTGCGCTGTCTGGCGGGTGAGGGCAGCCGCCGGGGGAGTGCGCTCGCCTGCGTGACGACACCCGACGATGTGCTCAACGAACTGTTCTCGGCTTCGTACGTCGGCGGAGTGAACGGCCAGGGGCAGGGCGGTGCGTACGCGCGGCTGTATGCCTGGCAGAGTCTCTACGCGCTCATGGGGTTGCCCACCCGTGTACCCCTCTTGGAAGCGGTGCGGCGCGCGGCGGATCACCGGTGGTTGCGTTTCATGGCGTTCACGGACTGGTTCCACCACGACACCTCGGACCTGGCTTTCGCCGTGCTCGATCCCACCCGGACTCGGGTCGTGGTGCTGGCGGCGACCGATACCGATGTCCACCGCGATGCTCTCGGATAGCGGGAAGTCGTCCCCGGCACCTTCTTCGCCTTTGTCGTCAGAATGGTCCGAGAGCCTTCCGGCCCTGTGAAGAATGACGTGGGCGTCACCAGCACCGTGCTGCGGACCCGCCGCCGGATTCCGGCCGCGGGGGTTCGGAGACCACGCTGCTCTGGCCGGACGTGACGCTTGGGGGTCTTCGGGCGAGGCGCTCGGAGCCTCGGCCTCTTCGCGCTGGCCTGCGGCTGTGTCACCTGGCCCCTGGTGAGAACCGCTGTCAATGAACGAACACGTGACGTTGCCTGTCCCAGAGAAGTCCCAGGGGTAACTGCGAGTCCCCCCTGCCTCGCATCTGTACAGGTCAGGAGGGGTTTCGCGCTGCTTTTCCTCAGACCCTTCAGATGTCCCGGAAGATCTCGATCTGCGCCCCGATCGAGTTCAGCCGTTCCGCCAGGTCCTCGTAACCGCGGTTGATGACGTACACGTTGCGCAGCACCGACGTGCCCTCGGCGGCCATCATCGCCAGGAGGACGACGACCGCGGGGCGCAGGGCCGGCGGGCACATCATCTCGGCGGCGCGCCAGCGGGTGGGGCCCTCGACCAGGACGCGGTGGGGGTCCAGGAGCTGGAGGCGGCCGCCGAGGCGGTTCAGGTCGGTGAGGTAGATGGCGCGGTTGTCGTAGACCCAGTCGTGGATGAGGGTCTGACCCTGGGCCGAGGCCGCGATGGCCGCGAAGAAGGGGACGTTGTCGATGTTCAGGCCGGGGAAGGGCATCGGGTGGATCTTGTCGATGGGCGCCTCCAGCTTGGAGGGGCGCACCGTCAGGTCCACCAGGCGGGTACGGCCGTTGTCGGCGAAGTACTCCGGGGTGCGGTCGTGGTCGAGGCCCATCTCCTCCAGGACCGCCAGCTCGATCTCCAGGAACTCGATCGGGACCCGACGCACCGTCAGCTCCGACTCCGTGACCACGGCGGCGGCCAGCAGGCTCATCGCCTCGACCGGGTCCTCGGAGGGGGAGTAGTCCACGTCGGCGTCGATGACCGGCATGCCGTGCACGGTGAGGGTGGTGGTGCCGATGCCCTCGACGCGCACGCCCAGGGCTTCGAGGAAGAAGCAGAGATCCTGGACCATGTAGTTGGAGGAGGCGTTGCGGATGACGGTGACGCCGTCGTGGCGGGCGGCGGCCAGCAGCGCGTTCTCCGTGACCGTGTCGCCCCGCTCGGTCAGGACGATCGGGCGGTCCGGGCGCACCGTGCGGTCGACCACCGCGTGGTAGTGGCCCTCGGTCGCGGCGACGTCCAGGCCGAAGCGGCGCAGCGCGATCATGTGCGGCTCGATGGTGCGGGTGCCGAGGTCGCAGCCGCCGGCGTAGGGCAGGCGGAAGCGGTCCATGCGGTGCAGCAGGGGGCCGAGGAACATGATGATGGAGCGGGTGCGGACGGCGGCCTCGGCGTCGATGGCCTCCATGTCCAGCTCGGCCGGCGGCACGATCTCCAGGTCGGTGCCGTCGTTGACCCAGCGGGTGCGCACGCCGATGGAGTTGAGCACCTCCAGGAGGCGGTAGACCTCCTCGATGCGGGCGACCCGGCGCAGCACGGTGCGCCCCTTGTTGAGCAGCGAGGCGCACAGCAGGGCCACGCAGGCGTTCTTGCTGGTCTTGACGTCGATGGCGCCGGACAGGCGACGGCCGCCGACCACACGCAGGTGCATCGGACCCGCGTAGCCCAGGGAGACGATCTCGCTGTCCAGCGCTTCGCCGATCCGGGCGATCATCTCAAGGCTGATGTTCTGGTTGCCGCGCTCGATGCGGTTGACGGCGCTCTGACTGGTGTTGAGCGCCTCCGCGAGCTGTGACTGCGTCCAGCCGCGGTGCTGCCGGGCATCACGGATGAGTCGGCCGATGCGTACGAGGTAGTCGTCTGCCATGAGGTTGAGGCTATCTCAGATATGAGATCACGCCTCTCGAGGGGTCTGTTCGGGTGATGTCACGTCAAGAAACCCCCGGTCACCGCCCGGTCGCGGCTCAGCGGCGCCTGCTCGTCGTCGTGCGACGCCACCCGAAAGGTCCCGGCAAATCCATCGATGTCGTACGACGTCCGGTACTGCTGCGGGTGTGGCGCGGGCCGTTGCGCCCTCCGGTCGTGATGGACCACGAGCGTTTGTTGATGTTCAGCCGCACTCCGGGGAGGATCCGGAAACTCTTGCGGAACGTGAGCGGCATCGTGCCCCCTTCCGGGTCGTGCCGGGTCGGTCCGGCACGAGTCGGATACCCCCGTACGGCGTAGTGATGGCCGTGTGGGTCACCCGGGGTGGGGCGCACGCCACATGGTGCCCGGACATGACCGGGCCGCCCCTATGTACTAGAGTTATCTCGACATCGAGATATCTGCCGAGGCGTACCGCAGCCGCCACCCTGGTAAGGGTTACCTAACTTAGCCCTACCTTAGCGGATCGGCCAGGGGGCGTGGCGGCAGGATGCGGTGGTACGCGCACATGAATGAAGGAGACTGTCGTGTCGGCGAACAGCTTCGACGCCCGCAGCACGCTGCAGGTGGGCGACGAGTCGTACGAGATCTTCCGGCTGGACAAGGTCGAGGGCTCCGCGCGCCTTCCCTACAGCCTGAAGGTGCTGCTGGAGAACCTGCTCCGTACCGAGGACGGCGCGAACATCACCGCCGACCACATCCGCGCCCTCGGCGGCTGGGACTCGCAGGCCCAGCCGTCGCAGGAGATCCAGTTCACGCCGGCCCGCGTGATCATGCAGGACTTCACCGGCGTGCCCTGTGTCGTCGACCTCGCCACCATGCGTGAGGCCGTCAAGGAGCTGGGCGGCGACCCGAACAAGATCAACCCGCTCTCCCCGGCCGAGATGGTCATCGACCACTCCGTCATCGCCGACAAGTTCGGCACCGCCGACGCCTTCAAGCAGAACGTCGACCTGGAGTACGGCCGCAACCGCGAGCGCTACCAGTTCCTGCGCTGGGGCCAGACCGCCTTCGACGACTTCAAGGTCGTCCCGCCGGGCACCGGCATCGTCCACCAGGTGAACATCGAGCACCTGGCCCGCGTCGTCATGACCCGCGACGGCAAGGCCTACCCGGACACCCTGGTCGGCACCGACTCGCACACCACCATGGTCAACGGCCTCGGCGTCCTCGGCTGGGGCGTCGGCGGCATCGAGGCCGAGGCCGCGATGCTCGGCCAGCCGGTCTCCATGCTCATCCCGCGCGTCGTCGGCTTCAAGCTGACCGGCGAGCTCACCCCCGGCACCACCGCCACCGACCTGGTGCTGACCATCACCGAGATGCTGCGCAAGCACGGTGTCGTCGGCAAGTTCGTCGAGTTCTACGGCGAGGGCGTGGCCGCCACCAGCCTCGCCAACCGCGCCACCATCGGCAACATGTCGCCGGAGTTCGGCTCCACCGCCGCGATCTTCCCGGTCGACGGCGAGACGCTCAACTACATGCGCCTGACCGGCCGCAGCGAGCAGCAGGTCGCGCTCGTCGAGGCGTACGCCAAGGAGCAGGGCCTCTGGCTGGACCCGAAGGCCGAGCCGGACTTCTCCGAGAAGCTGGAGCTCGACCTCTCCACGGTCGTGCCCTCCATCGCCGGCCCGAAGCGCCCGCAGGACCGCATCGTCCTCGCGAACGCCGCCCAGCAGTTCAAGACCGACGTCCTCAACTACGTGGACGTCGTGGACGAGGCGGGCAAGGAGTCCTTCCCGGCCTCCGACTCCCCGGCCGTCACCCCGAACGGCACCCCGTCCAACCCGGTCCGCGTGACCGCCCCCGACGGCACCTCGTACGAGCTGGACCACGGTGCGGTGACGGTCGCGGCCATCACCTCCTGCACCAACACCTCCAACCCGTACGTCATGGTCGCCGCCGCCCTGGTGGCCAAGAAGGCGGTCGAGAAGGGCCTGACCCGCAAGCCGTGGGTCAAGACCACCCTCGCCCCGGGCTCCAAGGTCGTCACCGACTACTTCGAGAAGGCGGGCCTGACCCCCTACCTCGACAAGGTCGGCTTCAACCTCGTCGGTTACGGCTGCACCACCTGCATCGGCAACTCCGGCCCGCTGCCGGAGGAGGTCTCCAAGGCCGTCAACGAGCACGACCTCGCCGTCACCTCGGTGCTCTCCGGCAACCGCAACTTCGAGGGCCGGATCAACCCCGACGTCAAGATGAACTACCTGGCGTCCCCGCCGCTGGTCGTCGCCTACGCGCTCGCGGGCTCCATGAAGGTGGACATCACCAAGGAGGCCCTGGGCACCGACCAGGACGGCAACCCGGTCTTCCTCAAGGACATCTGGCCCTCCGAGGCCGAGGTCAACGACGTCGTCGCCAACGCCATCGGCGAGGACATGTTCGCCAAGTCCTACAGCGACGTCTTCGCGGGCGACGCCCAGTGGCAGGCGCTGCCGATCCCGACCGGCGACACCTTCGAGTGGGACGCCGAGTCCACCTACGTGCGCAAGCCCCCGTACTTCGAGGGCATGGGTATGGAGCCGGCCCCGGTCGAGGACATCTCGGGCGCTCGCGTGCTCGCCAAGCTGGGCGACTCGGTGACGACGGACCACATCTCGCCCGCCGGTGCGATCAAGGCCGACACCCCGGCCGGCAAGTACCTGACGGAGCACGGCGTCGAGCGCCGCGACTTCAACAGCTACGGCTCGCGCCGCGGCAACCACGAGATCATGATCCGCGGCACCTTCGCCAACATCCGCCTGCGCAATCAGATCGCGCCGGGCACCGAGGGCGGCTACACCCGCGACTTCACCCAGGACGGCGGTCCGGTGTCGTTCATCTACGACGCCTCCCGCAACTACATCGAGCGGAACATCCCGCTCGTCGTCCTGGCGGGCAAGGAGTACGGCTCCGGCTCTTCCCGCGACTGGGCCGCCAAGGGCACCGCGCTCCTCGGCGTCAAGGCCGTCATCGCCGAGTCGTACGAGCGCATCCACCGCTCGAACCTCATCGGCATGGGCGTGCTGCCGCTGCAGTTCCCGGAGGGCCGGACCGCCGAGACCCTCGGCCTGACCGGCGAGGAGTCCTTCTCCGTCTCCGGCGTCACCGGGCTGAACGACGGCACCACCCCGCGCACGGTGAAGGTCACCACCGACACCGGCGTCGAGTTCGACGCGGTGGTCCGCATCGACACCCCGGGCGAGGCGGACTACTACCGCAACGGCGGCATCCTGCAGTACGTGCTGCGCAGCCTGATCCGCAAGTAGGCGGCGGCGCACAACGGCTGAGGGCCGCATCCCCGGTGACGGGGGTGCGGCCCTCGCGCTTGCCCGCCTCACAGAGGCGTCGCGTACGGCTTTAGAACATCAGGCGGTACGTGTTCCAGCCGCCGCTGCCGATCTTCACCCGGGACTTGTACGGGGAAGCGGCGTTGCCGGTGCCCTTGTACAGGTACAGCGCGCCCGTCGTGTCACGGGCGATCAGGTCGGTGATGTTGTCATAGTCGATGTCGCCGACGGTGAGGAGGTTGTTGTACGTGTTCCAACCGCCACCGATACGAGTGCGCGACGTGAAGGGCGCCTTGTAGTTGCCGGTGCCCTTGTAGAGCCACAGCACGCCGGACTTGTCCTTGGCGACGATGTCGTCCTTGCCGTCACCGGTCAGGTCGCCCTTGCCGGCGATGTGGGTGTAGGTGTTCCATCCGCCGCCGACGCGGTAACGCTGGGTGAGGGTCCCAGTTCCGTAGCCGAGGTACAGCCACAGAACGCCGGACTTGTCCCGCGCGATCAGGTCGTCGGCGGCGGCACCGCCGAGGTTGCCGGCCGACAGGAGCCGGTCGTAGATGCCCCAGCCCTTGCCGATCAGCGTCGAGCCGGTGATGTTCCACTCCAGGTACCGGAGCTGGCCGTCGACCACCAACCAGTTGCCGTCCGACTCGCCGTCGGCGTTGTGGTCGACCTGCGTGACGAACTTGGTGTCGGGCGAAAGCCGGCCGGCGCCGGATCGTGAGGTGAGTCCGCCGTAACCGTCGAGCCCGTAGCTGTAGAGGTCGCCCCCGCTCGTCATCCCGTACACGCCGTTGAACGGTGCCCCCTGCACATCGGCCGTGCCGAACTTCGACGCATCCGACTGCTTCACGTCGAGCGGCACCTTCGACGCGGAAGGTACGGGCGAGTCCGCGGCGACGGCACTGCTCGCCCCCGTCGCCACCAGTGCGGCGGTGAGCGCCGCAGCCGTGGCACGCGCCAGCGCGCGACGCGTGTTCAGGCCAGAGTTCTTGGCCACGTGGATCCTCCGTTTGGTCATGCGGAAGGGACCGCGGACGGGCAAGTCCGCAAGATCCCGGGATACTTCGTGATCCTTACACATGACGTTCACAGGTCAATCAGTTTTACGGCCAGGGACGAGAGCAGTACAGAAAAGGAACGCAAGCGCAACGTGGGGCGTACAACCTTTTGCGGGGTACGCCCGTCACCCGGCGTACCCCGCAACGTCATGTCCTGCTCACCTTCGGGCTCAGGCCAGCAGTTCCACCTCTGCCAGCGTGTGCGCGCCGTCCAGCACCAGGCGGTACTTGGCGTACGAGCCCGGCGACTTCACCGAGAACGCCCGCGTCTGCCGGTCCCAGGCGAAGGACTCGCCGGAGCGCTCGTCCAGCGTCCGCCAGGCCGTGCCGTCGGCCGAGCCCTGGAGCTTCCAGCCGGTCGGCGCCTGCGCACGGTCCGCCGACGAGGTGAGCGTGTACTGGACCGCCTCGACGCCCTTGCCGGACACGGGCAGGTCCACGGACGTCACGCTCGCGTCCGTCCCCGACGTGTCGTCGAACAGGGCACCCACACCCGTGATCGCGTCGGTGCGCGGGGTCGGGACCTCGTCGTCCTTGGTGATCGACGGCGGCGCCGCGTTGTCCCCCGTGCCCCACGAGGAGGGCTTCGCGCCCATGTCGAACTCCAGGACCCCGCCCCTGGCGAGCAGCGAGTGCGGGAGCGAAGTGGACTTCCAGCGCTTGCCGTTGACCTTCAGGCCCTGCACGTAGACGTTCTTCGTGCTGTTCTTCGGCGCCTTGACGACCAGCTCGCGGCCGTTCTCCAGGTGCACCGTGGCCTTCGTGAACAGCGGGGACCCGACGGCGTACTCGCCGCTGCCCATCACCAGCGGGTAGAAGCCGAGCGAGGAGAAGAGGAACCAGGCCGACTGCTCGCCGTTGTCCTCGTCGCCGTGGTAGCCCTGGCCGATGTCGCTGCCGGTGTACAGCCGCTGGAGCACCTCGCGGATGTTCTTCTGCGTCTTGTACGGCTGACCGGCCGCGTCGTACATGTACAGGGCGTGGTGGGCGACCTGGTTGGAGTGCCCGTACATGCCCATGCGCACGTCCCGCGCCTCGACCATCTCGTGGATGACCCCGCCGTAGGAGCCCTTCAGCTCCGGGGAGGCCGTCTCCGGGGTCGACAGGTACTCGTCGAGCTTGTCGCCGAGGCCCTTGCGTCCGCCGTACAGGTTGGCCAGGCCCCGGCTGTCCTGCGGGGCGGTGAAGGCGTAGCCCCAGCCGTTGGTCTCCGTGTAGTCGTAGCCCCACACGCGCGGGTCGTACTTCTCGGAGTCCACGCGCCAGTCGCCCTCGGCGTCCTTGCCCTGGAAGAAGCCGGCCTTCGCGTCGAAGAGGTTGACGTAGTCCTGGCCGCGGTTGAGGAAGTAGGCGGACTCCTCCTTGTAGTGCTCCTCGCCGGTCTCCTTGTAGAGCTTCTCGCCCATCTTGGCGATGCCGTAGTCGTTGAGGTAGCCCTCCAGCGCCCACGACAGGCCCTCGTGCGTCTCGGTGCTGGTGTAGCCGAGGAAGGGCGAGGTCTCCATGCCCTTGCGGCCCACGCCGGAGGACGGGGGCACGACGGTGGCGTTCTTCAGGGCCGCGTCGTACGCCGCCTTCGCGTCGAAGTCGACGCCCTTGACGTAGGCGTCGGCGAAGGCCACGTCGGAGGAGGTGCCGGTCATCAGGTCCGCGTAGCCGGGGGAGGACCAGCGCGAGGTCCAGCCGCCGTCCTTGTAGTGCTGCACGAAGCCGTCGACCAGCTCACCGGCCTGGGAGGGGGTGAGGAAGGAGTACGCGGGCCAGGTGGTCCGGTACGTGTCCCAGAAGCCGTTGTTGACGTAGACCTTGCCGTCCACGATCTTCGACCCGGTCGCGGTCGGCGTGTCCTCCTTGACCGCCTTGGAGAACGGGGAGGCGTACTTGTACTGTCCGCCGACCTTCTCGTGGCCCGCGTTCGGGTACAGGTAGAGGCGGTAGAGGCTGGAGTACAGCGTGGTCAGCTGGTCCTGGGTGGCGCCCTCGACCTCGACCTTGCCGAGGATCCGGTCCCACTGCTTGCGGGCGTCCCGCTTGACCTTGTCGAAGGAGGCGTGCTTCGGGATCTCCTGGCGCAGGTTGTCCTTCGCCTGGTCGACGCCGATCAGCGAGGTGGCGATGCGCAGCGTCACGGCGCGGTCCCGGCCGGCGTCGAAGCGCAGGTGGCCCTTGACGCCGCTGGAGTCGCCGCCGATCACCTTGCTGTCGAACTCGCCGTACACGAAGAGGCGGGTGGCGCCGGTGGACAGCCCGGACTTGACGTCCGAGTAGCCGGAGAAGGTGCCGTTGTCCTTGTCCAGGGTCAGACCGGCGCTGTTCTCCACGTTGTCGAAGATCACGCTCGCGTCGTCACCGGGGTAGGTGAAGCGCATCATCGCCGCGTGGTCGGTCGGCGTCATCTCGGCCTTGAGGCCGTTCTCGAACCGCACGCCGTAGTAGTACGGCCTGGCCGTCTCGTTCTCGTGCCGGAAGGCCAGCTCGCGGGCGTCCCGGCCGGTGTCCGGGGTGCCGGAGGCGGCCGAGGGCATCACCTGGAAGGTCTGCCGGTCGCCCATCCAGGGGCTCGGCTCGTGGCTCGCGCTGAACGCCTGCAGGGTGGGCAGGTTGGCGTCGTTGTTGCCGCGCGCGTACTCGTAGAGCCAGCTGAGCGAACCGGCGTTGGTCACCGGCGTCCAGAAGTTGAAGCCGTGCGGCACGGCCGTCGCGGGGAAGTTGTTGCCACGCGAGAAACTGCCGCTGGAGTTGGTGCCCCGGGTGGTGAGCGCGTAGTCGGACAGGTGGGCCTTGGGGCGCTCTGGCTCGGCGCGCTTGATCTCCACGTCGTCCAGCCAGCCCCGGAACTTCGCCGGGCCCTTGGGGGAGTCGTAGGCCACCAGGATGCGGTCGACGGTCTTGCCCGCCGCGACCGTGCCGATGCCCGACTCGACGCTGTTCCACTGGTTCACGTAAAGGATCTCGGCGTCGCCCTGACCGCGCGGCGTCAGCGGGAACCCGTGCTGGTCGGTGGCCTTCAGGTCGCTCAGGTAGGTGCCGTCGGTGAAGGCGAGGTCGACGGAGACGTTCGTGGCGTCGTAGTCGAGGTCGCCGTCCGCCATCGACGGGAAGATCTTGTACGACAGTTCGGTGCGCCGGTCGACCTTCACGTCGACGTCGAAGACCTTGTTGTACGAGTAGGCCCGGCCGTCCGCCGTGTGGCGGCCCGCGTAGCGCAGCGCGTGGGTGCCGGTGAAGCCGGCGTTCGCCTTCGCGGTGGGCGAGCCCGCCGGGCCGTCGTCGACCGAGGAGAGCATGTCCTCGGGGGTGGGGACCTCGGTGTCGGCGGTGGCGAGCTGCACGTCGGCGAGCTGGAGGGCGTCGCCGGCGCCGTTGTTCCTGGTGATCTCCAGCCGGAAGTGCTGGAACTCGGCGGTCCCGTCCAGCTCGTACGTCTTCGTCTGGAAGCGCTCGCCGAAGCTCTCCCCGGAGCGGGTGTCCACGGTCTGCCAGTTCTCGCCGTCCGCCGAGCCCTTCAGCGTCCAGTCCACCGGGTCGCGCTCGTCGTGGTCGTTGGCCGAGGTGAGCGCGTACTTGGCGATCTTCTGCGGGGAGTTGAGGTCGAACTCGACCCAGCCGGTCGGGGCGAAGGTCAGCCACTTGGTGCCCGGCTCGTTGTCGACGAGGTTCTCCTTGACCTCCCCGCCGCCCGCGTTCTCGGCGCTGGCCCGCACCCCGGTGACGTGCTCCGTGACGTTGCCCGGTATACCGGTGCTGAACCCGCCGTCCACGCCGGAGGCCCGCTTGCGGCCGTCCGCACCGGTGTCCACGGTGTCGGTCCAGTCCGGGGCCGGGTCGCCCTTCTCGAAGGACGACGCGAACTCCCGGTCGGCCTTCGCGGGCGCGCCGGGCAGGGCGACCGCCGCCCCCTGAGAACCCACGGCCAAGGCGAAGGCGGTCGCCGTCACGACCGCCGGACCCCATCTGTGCCGAACTCTGTAGTGCATGTCCTGGCCACCCTCCCAGCGCTGGGGACAACGTTGTCAATTCAACTGCGCAAGGACCAGTAGGGGTCAAGTGGCAAGTGATGTCAAGGGCGTTGGATGTGGCGTTCGGGGGTTATGGCGGGGATTCCTACGGCATGCGACGCACAGGGCACTCATATTTCCGGGAGGTCTCAACTCGGAAAAGACGTACCGGGAACCTTGCATTCGATCTTGCTCCGCCGACGGAAAGTGGACTATACCTGTCGCCCATCGGGGGATACGGAGGGAACCGCGAGGAGGAACCGCCCAAGCGCCCGAACAGCGGTGACGGAATCCGTGACCGCACAGAAGCACCCGCGTTTCCAGTACGGCCCAGCATGAACCAGCACGATGCAGCGTGACCCGATCGCGGTGCCGGGGAGGATCCGGTTCACCGCCTGAGTCCTGGAGAAGGCGAGGACTTGAGCATGGGATCCACTTCCGCCGAGAACAACGGTACGGGCGTCGGCCGCCGCGATCTGATCAAGCGGTCCGCCGCGCTCGGCCTGATCTCCGTACCCACGATGAGCTTCCTGTCCGCCTGCGCGAGCGGCGGCGGGGACGACCAGAAGAAGGCCGAGGCGGGCGAGAAGTCCGCCGAGAACCCGCTGGCGGTCAACGAGAGCGCCCAGATGGAGTTCGTCCTCTTCGACGGAGGCTTCGGCAAGGAGTACGCCGAGGACGCCGTGAAGCTGTACGAGAAGGCCTTCCCGAAGGCCAAGGTGAAGTTCGCCGCGACCCAGAAGATCCAGTCCACCCTGCAGCCGCGCTTCAACGGCGGCAACCCGCCCGACCTCGTCGACAACTCCGGCGCCGAGCAGATGGACATGGGCGTCCTGGTCGGCAAGAAGCAGCTCGCCGACCTCACCCCGCTCCTCGACGCACCGTCCTACGACGACCCGAACAAGAAGGTCCGCGACACGCTGCGCCCCGGCATCGTGGAAATGGGCCAGTTCGACGGCGACCCGGTCTGGATCCTGTACTACGCCTACACGGTCTACGGCAACTGGTACTCCCAGAAGGCCCTGGACTCCCTGGACGCGGAGTACCCCAAGACCTGGGACGAGATGCTCGCCGTCTGCGCCAAGGCCAAGAAGAAGGGCATGGCCGGCTGGACCTACGCCGGCAAGTACCCCTACTACATCCCCTTCTCGATGTCCCCGATGATCGCCAAGGTCGGCGGTGTCGAGGTGCTGGACGCCATCGACAACCTGGAGCCGAACGCCTGGAAGCACCCGGCGGTCAAGACGGTCTTCGAGGCCTGGTACGAGCTGTTCAAGAAGGGCTACATCCTCAAGGGCACCCCGGGCCTGGACCACATCCAGTCGCAGACCGCGTGGGCCAAGGGCGACGCCCTGTTCATCCCCAACGGCTCCTGGGTGGAGAACGAGTCGGCCAAGGTCATCCCCGCCGACTTCGACCTCGCCGTCTCCGCCCCGCCCGGCATCGACGACAGCGACAAGATGCCCTTCGGCACCATCTGGGCGTCCGGCGGCGAGCCCTTCATCGTCCCCGCCAAGGCGGCCAACGGCGCCGGCGGCATGGAGCAGCTGCGCATCATGCTCAGCGAGGCGTCCTCCAAGAACTTCACCAGCAAGGTGAAGTCGCTGAGCGCCTACAACGGCGGCACCGACGGCATCGAGCTGACCCCGGGCCTCAAGTCCGGTGTCGCGGCGCTGGAACTGGCCGGCGACAACGTCGTGAACCCGCGCATGCAGGACTGGTACGTGCAGCTCCAGAAGGAGAAGATCGGCGTCTCCTGCCTGGGCGAGATGATGGCGGGCCGGATGACCCCGGCCGAGACCATCAAGAAGATCCAGGGCTACGCCGACGAAGCCGCCAAGGACTCGTCGATCAAGCACTACAAGCACCAGTGAGGACGCGTCACCAGGGCCTGTCCGGCGCCACCGCGCCGGGCGGGCCCTGGCGGCGCCACCCGCGCGCAGATCGGGGTCGGTAGCAATGCAGCACGGCAAGTACCGGTTCATCGTGGGGTTCCTGGCGGTTCCCCTGGGACTGTACGCGCTCTTCGTCATCTGGCCGTTCATCCAGTCCATCTACTACTCGTTCACGGACTGGACGGGACTGAGTCCCGAGTTCAAGATGGTCGGCTTCGACAACTACTCGCGGATGCTCGACGACGACATCTTCTGGAAGTCGTTGCAGCACAGCGTGATGTTCGCGCTGCTGGTGCCGCTGGTGACACTCAGCCTGGCGCTCTTCTTCGCCTTCATGATCAACGTCGGCGGACGGCGCCGCCGCGGCGGCCCCGCGATCACCGGTGTGCGCGGCTCCGGCTTCTACAAGATCGTGTACTTCTTCCCGCAGGTGCTCTCCATCGCGATCGTCGCCCTGCTGTTCCAGTTCGCCTACAACCCCGACAGCGGCGCGATCAACTCCCTGCTGCGCGGGATCGGCCTGGACTCCGTCCAGCCGCTGTGGCTCGGCGACCCCAACATCGCCCTGTGGTGCGTGATGGCGGTGCTCGTCTGGTCGACGGTGGGCTTCTTCGTGGTGCTCTTCTCCGCGGGCATGGCCTCCATCCCGGCGGAGCTGTACGAGGCCGCGCTGCTGGACGGGGCGAACCGCGCCACCACCTTCTTCAAGGTGACCCTGCCGCTGCTGTGGGACACCGTGCAGTCCGGCTGGGTCTACATGGGCATCCTCGCGCTGGGCGCCGAGTCCTTCGCGGTCGTGCAGATCATGACGACCGGACCCGGCGGACCCGACTACTCGACCACCGTCATGGTCCTGTACGTGTACCAGAAGGCGTTCCGTGACGGTCAGGCCGCCTACGCCACCACCATCGGCGTCGCACTCCTCCTCGTCACGCTGGCCTTCGCCGCCGTCGTGATGCGGCTGGGCCGGCGCGAGCGGCTGGAGTACTGATCAATGAAGACGACCGAGACCCCCGCCCCCGTGCCCGCCGAGCCCGGCACGCCCGTCGTCAAGGCCGAGGCCGCCCCCGGCGGACTCAAGGAGGGGAAGAAGCGGGAGGGCACCACCCTCAACGTCTTCTCCCACGGCGTCCTCGTCATCTGGGCGATCATGGTCGGCATGCCGCTGGTGTGGGCGGTGATGACCTCCTTCAAGGACGACGCCTCCATCTTCGGCTCGCCCTGGTCGCTGCCCGACAAGCTGAACTTCGACAACTGGTCGCGGGCCTGGTCGCAGGCGCACATGAGCGACTACTTCCTCAACACCATTCTCGTGGTGGGCGGTTCGCTCATCGGCACCCTGGTGCTGGGTTCCATGGCGGCCTATGTGCTGGCCCGGTTCGACTTTCCCGGCAACCGGTTCATCTATTACTTGTTCATCGCCGGCATGAGTTTCCCGATCATGCTCGCCCTGGTCCCGTTGTTCTACGTCGTGGACAACATGGGAATGCTGAACACCATCCACGGGCTGATCCTGGTCTACATCGCCTATTCGCTGCCCTTCACGGTGTTCTTCCTGACCGGGTTCTTCAGAACCCTGCCCACTTCGGTGGCCGAGGCCGCCTTCGTGGACGGGGCCTCGCACACCCGGACGTTCTTCCAGGTCATGCTGCCGATGGCCAAGCCGGGCCTGATCAGCGTGGGGATCTTCAACTTCCTGGGCCAGTGGAACCAGTACATGCTGCCGACCGTGCTGAACACGGACCCGGACAAACACGTCCTCACCCAGGGCCTGGTGCAGCTGGCGGTCAGCCAGGGGTACAAGGGCGACTGGTCGGGCCTGTTCGCCGGCCTGGTCATGGCGATGCTGCCGGTGCTGGCCGCGTACATCGTCTTCCAGCGCCAGGTGGTCCAAGGGCTCACGGCGGGCGCGCTGAAGTAGCGCCCGTCCCGGCCCCGGAAACCCCGGAGGCCTCACCCGCATGCCGCTCCCGGAACCCCGGGGGCGGCATGCTCGTATGTGCGGGACCGCCCGCATGGGATACCTGGATACGGTTCAACCTCTTGACGGTAGGTGACCCGAACGGCTCTGCTTAGGGTTCACTAGTTGCACATGGAAGGGGCCTCATCGAAGCGGCCCCGCGCGCAGGAGGTCGTCGTGGAGACTCCCGGGTCGCAGTCGTCGCTGCACCGAGCCAACCTGGAACGCGTCGTACGGGCGGTACGGCTCGCCGGTTCGCTCACGCAGGCGGAGATCGCGAGGACGACGGGCCTGTCCGCGGCCACGGTCTCGAACATCGTCCGCGAGCTGAAGGACGGCGGAACGGTCGAGGTCACGCCCACCTCGGCGGGCGGCCGGCGGGCCCGCAGCGTCTCGCTGAGCGGCGACGCCGGCATCGTCATCGGCGTGGACTTCGGCCACACCCACCTGCGCGTCGCCGTCGGCAACCTCGCCCACCAGGTGCTTGCCGAGGAGTCCGAACCCCTGGACGTCGACGCGTCCGCGGCTCAGGGCTTCGACCGGGCGGAACAGCTGGTCAGTCGGTTGATCGCGGCCACCGGCGTGGACCGCGCCAAGATCGCCGGAGTGGGCCTCGGCGTGCCCGGGCCGATCGACGTCGAGTCCGGCACGCTGGGTTCGACCGCCATCCTGCCCGGCTGGGGCGGCACCCGGCCCGCCGAGGAGCTGCGGGGGCGGCTCGGCGTGCCGGTGCACGTGGACAACGACGCCAACCTCGGCGCCCTGGGCGAGCTGGTCTGGGGCAGTGGGCGGGGCGTGCGGGACCTGGCCTACATCAAGGTGGCCAGCGGCGTCGGCGCCGGTCTGGTGATCAACGGGAAGATCTATCGCGGCCCGGGCGGCACGGCGGGCGAAATCGGGCACATCACCCTCGACGAGGCCGGTCCCGTCTGCCGGTGCGGAAACCGGGGTTGCCTGGAGACCTTCGCGGCAGCACGCTATGTGCTTCCGCTCCTCCAGCCCAGCCACGGCACCGATCTGACGATGGAGGGCGTGGTGCGGCTGGCCCGGGACGGCGACCCCGGTTGCCGTCGGGTGATCGCCGACGTCGGCCGCCACATCGGCAGCGGAGTCGCCAACCTCTGCAATCTGCTCAACCCGAGCCGGGTCGTCCTCGGCGGTGATCTCGCCGAGGCCGGCGAGTTGGTGCTCGGGCCGATAAGGGAGTCCGTCGGGCGCTACGCCATCCCCAGCGCGGCGCGCCAACTCTCCGTACTTCCCGGGGCACTTGGGGGCCGTGCGGAGGTGCTGGGGGCGCTCGCCCTGGCGCTGAGTGAAATGGGCGATTCGACCCTCTTGGACGGATCTGCGACCGGCGCCCTGCCGACGGTCACGCCTGCCTTCACTTAGAGCACGGATGGCACCGTTGTCATCTCGTTAAGGATTTACTTCTTGACGTCGCACGTGTGGCCGAGTTGACTTCCAGCCACCTCGGCCGCAACGTCGCGGCCTCGTCAGGGAGGTTTGTGAAGTGAACACGCGTATGCGTCGTGCCGCCGTTGCCGTTGCCACCACCGCGATGGCCGTCTCTCTCGCCGCCTGCGGCAGCGCCAAGGAGTCCGGCGACAACAACGACTCGTCCGACTCGGCCGCCAAGAAGGGCGACGACATCAAGGTCGGGCTGCTCCTTCCGGAGAACCAGACCGCGCGGTACGAGAAGTTCGACCGGCCCATGATCGAGAAGAAGGTCAAGGAGCTCACGAACAACAAGGGCGAGGTCGTCTACGCCAACGCCAAGCAGGACGCCAGCCTGCAGAACCAGCAGGTCGAGACGATGATCACCAACAAGGTGGACGTGATGATCGTCGACGCGGTGGACTACAAGGCCATCGCGGGTTCGGTGAAGAAGGCCCACGACGCCGGCATCAAGGTCGTCGCCTTCGACCGCCTGGCCGAGGGTCCGATCGACGGCTACACCTCGTTCGACAACGTCACCGTCGGCAAGACGCAGGGCGAGGCGCTGCTGAAGGCGCTGGGCGACAAGGCCAAGGACAGCCAGATCGTCATGATGAACGGCTCGTCCACCGACCCGAACGCCGCCCAGTTCAAGGAGGGCGCCCACTCCGTCCTCGACGGCAAGGTCAAGATCGGCCGCGAGTACGACACCAAGGAGTGGAAGCCGGAGAACGCCAACGCCAACATGCAGGCGGCCATCTCCGCCCTCGGCAAGGACAAGATCGACGGGGTCTACTCCGCCAACGACGGCATGGCGGGCGGTTCCATCACCGCCCTCAAGCGCGCCGGTATCAAGAACATCCCGGTCACCGGCCAGGACGCCGAACTGGCGGGCGTGCAGCGCATCGTCACCGGTGAGCAGTACATGAGCGTCTTCAAGTCCTACCCGAAGGAGGCCGAGACCGCAGCCGAGATGGCCGTCGCGCTGGCCAAGGGCGAGTCGCTCGACTCGATCGCCAACGACAAGGTCGACAGCGCCACGACCAAGGGTGTCCCCGCGGTCATCGTCCCGGTCGTCTCGCTGACCCAGGACAACATCAAGGAGACCGTCATCAAGGACGGCTTCTACACGATCGACGAGATCTGCACGGACAAGTACAAGGCCGCCTGCGACAAGATCGGCCTCAAGTAAGCGGACCCGCGTCCCGCGCCGCGTGAGCGGCCCGGACCGCCCGCCCCAGCTCCTCCGGCGCCCCGCACTCAACAGCCCCGCAAGCTACGCGGGGCGCCGGACGGAACAACCCCCCAACTTCTGTACAACCTCCCGCCGGGTCAGGCGGCGAAGGAGATGGTTCACGTGTCCGCTACGCCCGTGCTGGCGTTGCGCGGGGTCTCCAAGCGATTCGGTGCCGTCCAGGCGCTCACCGACGTCGAGCTTGAGGTCCACGCCGGTGAGGTGGTCGCCCTGGTGGGCGACAACGGAGCCGGAAAGTCCACGCTGGTCAAGACGATCGCCGGCGTGCACCCCATCGATGAGGGCGCCATCGAGTGGGACGGCAAGGCCGTCTCGATCAACAGGCCGCACGACGCCCAGAACCTCGGCATCGCGACCGTCTACCAGGACCTCGCGCTGTGCGACAACATCGACGTCGTCGGCAATCTCTACCTGGGCCGGGAGCTCCGCAGGCGCGGCGTCCTCGACGAGGTGGAGATGGAGCGCCGCTCACGCGAGCTGCTGGACACGCTGTCCATCCGCATCCCCAGCGTCCGTATCCCGATCGCCTCGCTCTCCGGCGGTCAGCGCCAGGTCGTGGCGATCGCCCGGTCCATGCTCGGCGAGCCCAAGCTGGTCATCCTCGACGAGCCCACCGCCGCCCTCGGCGTCGAGCAGACCGCGCAGGTCCTCGACCTCGTGGAGCGGCTGCGCGAGCGCGGCCACGCCGTCATCCTCATCAGCCACAACATGGCCGACGTCAAGGCGGTCGCCGACAAGGTCGCCGTCCTGCGCCTCGGGCGCAACAACGGCGTCTTCGAGGTCAAGTCGACCTCGCAGGAAGAGATCATCTCCGCCATCACGGGCGCCACGGAGAACGCCGTGACCCGTCGTGCGGCGCGCACCAATGGGGAGATCAAGAAGTGAGCATCGAAAAGACCTCCACCCCCGCCGAGGACCAGGCGAACGACAATCCCGCCGCGGCCGCCGGCGCGGCCACCCCGGTCGACCCACGGCTGCTGGTGCGCGAGCAGGGCTTCGCGGGCTACCTCGGCGAGTTCAAGCGGAAGATGAAGGCCGGTGACCTCGGGTCCATACCGGTCGTCGTCGGACTGCTGATCATCTGGGCCATCTTCACCAGCCTGAACTCCAACTTCCTCACCGCCGGCAACTTCTCCGACATGGCGGTCGCCATGGTCGGCACCGGCATGATCGCCGTCGGCATCGTCTTCGTCCTGCTGCTCGGCGAGATCGACCTGTCGGTCGGCTCGGTCAGCGGTGTCGCGGGCGCCACGTTCGCTGTGCTGAGCGTCACCCACGGGATGAACGAGTGGCTCGCCCTGCTGCTGGCGGTGCTCACCGGCACCGTGGCCGGTGCCGTCCACGGCTTCTTCTTCGCCCGCATCGGTGTGCCGGCCTTCGCCGTGACACTGGCCGGACTGCTGTTCTGGCAGGGCTTCATGCTGCAGATCCTGGGCAGCAACGGGACGATCAACCTCGACTCCGAGGGCGTCGTCGTCAAGATGACCAGCTACTTCTTCAGCGACGTGGCCGCCGCCTACGGGCTGGCGATCGTCGTGACCGCGGGGTACTTCCTCACCTCGTTCTTCGACAACCGCCGCCGTGCCGCCGCCGGGGTGCCGTCCCGGCCGCTGAACGAGATCATCGTGCGTACGGTGCTGCTCGCGATCCTGGCCTTCGTCGTGGCGATCGTCTTCAACCAGTACAAGGGCCTGCCGCTGGCTGTGGTGATCTTCCTGGCCTTCCTGCTGCTCACGGACTTCGTCCTGCGCCGCACCGCCTACGGTCGCATGATCTTCGCACTCGGTGGCAGCGTCGAGGCGTCCCGCCGTGCCGGCATCAATGTGGAGCTGGTCCGGATCTCGGTCTTCGCGATCGCCGGCGGCTTCGCCGCCCTGGGCGGCCTCTTCGTGGCGTCGAAGATCGCCGCCGCCAACCAGGGCGCCGGCACCGGTGAGTTCCTGATGAACGTCATCGCCGCGGCGGTGATCGGCGGCACGTCCCTGTTCGGCGGCCGCGGCCGCACCTGGAACGCGCTGCTCGGTGTGATGGTCATCGTCTCGATCCAGTACGGCCTCGCCCTGGAGGGTGTCGGCTCGCCGGTCCAGTACATGATCACCGGTGGCGTGCTGCTGGCGACCGTCGTCATCGACGCGGTGACCCGCAAGACGCAGAAGACGGCCGGCCGCGCCTAGCGTCCCGCACGGCCGACGACGGTCCGCCCGCCCGCCCAGCTGAGCCCTGGGCCGGCGGGCGGACCGCTGTGTCGCGTCAGTGGGGCCCGCTCGTCGTCAGCAGGCGCCGAGGTCCTGCCAGACACCCCACTGGCCGGTGGTCCCGGGCTCCTCGCCGGTCGTCCACCACTTGGCCTTCCAGGTGTGCCCCTCGTGGGAGACCTGCTGTCCACCGGTGTAGATCGCGCCCGAGTCCCACGGGGCGGCCGTGCACCGGTCGCCGTTGCCGCCGGTGACGGTCAGCGAGTACGTGGTGCTGTGGCTGCCCGACGGACTGGTGCCGGTGACGGTGACGGAGTAGGTCCCCGAGACCGCCCGGTCGGTGGTGGCGAGGGTCAGCGTCGACTGTCCGCCCGCGGTGACCGAGGCCGGGCTGAAGGACGCGGTGACGCCGGCCGGGAGCCCGCTCGCGCCGAGCCGTACCGTCTCCGCCTCGCCGGACTTCACCGCGGTCTTGACGGTGGTGGTGGCCGAGGCGCCCGCGGTCACCGTGCCCGAGGCCGGGGTGGCGGAGAGGGAGAAGTCGTTCTCCGGGGCGGTGCTGCCGCTGGTGAAGGGCGCGAAGACGTGCGAGAAGTCCCAGGTGTTCTGCTGGATGCCCGAGCAGTTGTCGGCCGCGCCGCCGCCCGCGCAGCTGCCGTTGTCCCGCTGCAGCGCCCAGAAGGAGAGCGTGTTGATGCCCTGCTTGAGGGCCCAGTCGTAGACCGTGCGGGCGTTGTCCAGGGTGAAGGTCTCCGCCGGTCCGAAGTCGTCGACGCCGATCATCTCGATGACGCCGATCATGTGCCACAGGTCGGCGGAGGACTTGTCCGGGTGGAGCCGGGCCAGTACGTCGTGCAGGCCCTGGGTGGCCGTCTGGGTGTCCTTGGCCATGTCGTGCGGCTGGTTGTCGTAGTAGTCGAAGGTCATGAGGTTCACGACGTCGACCCTGGTGCCGTTCTTGACGGCGTTCTCGAGCAGGGCGACGCCGTTGCTCGCCAGGCCGTGGGTGGTCGTGGGCAGCGTGTACGAGATCTCGATGTCCCGGCCGTTCACCGCGGCCCAGTCCTGGACCAGCTTGATCGCCTTGTTGCGGCGGTCGATGCCGGCGCTGTTGTCCAGCGCGTCGATCTCGATGTCCATGTCGAGCCGGGTGACGTCGTAGGTCGTGATGACCTTCTCGTAGGCCGCGGCGATCTGCTGGACGTCGGTGCAGCTGTCGGCGATCTCGGTGCCGGTGGTGTCGGCCGTGTAGCCGCCGAACGAGGGGATGAGGTCCCCGCCGTCGGCCTGGACGGTGTCGAAGTCGGCGCCGAAGGTCGACTGCGCGATCGGCATCGAGGTGTCGCCGTTCCAGTACGGCGTGCAGGAGCCCGCGGTCTCCGTCTGGAGGAAGGCCATCGTCAGGTGCTTGGCACCCGACTGGGCGGCCAGCGCGGCCGGGCTCTCGCCGGTCCAGGCCTCGAAGTACGGCGCGAAGACCCGGTCCGGCAGCGGGGTCGCCGCCTGGGCCGCGCCGGTGCCGGTCAGCGCGAGGCCCACCGCGGCCACGGTGGTGGCGGCCGCGGTGAGGGCCGCCCGGATGGAACGCATGCGTCTCATGTCAGTCCCGGTGTGTGTGGGGTGGAACGTCGATTCCCTTGCTGTGCTGGGGTGTTGCCGGGTACGGGGATATCGCCGGAGCACCGGGAGCCGCAATGGTCTGGACCAGAATGGGACTAGACCAATCCGCGGGGTCGGACGTCACCGGGCCTGGACACCGCGCGCCCGGGGGACTGGACCACCCGGGTAAAGGTGTCCCCAAGCCGGACGGCGACGTGCGACGGCGCGGACGGGGAAGACGCGAGGAGGCGGCAGGAGACACGCGAGGGCGCAGACGGGGAAGACGCGGACCGGTGAGACGTAGAACGGCCCGCCCCTGGGTAAGGCCGAACGCGTGACGTACGACGCACCGCCCGGACACGTTCCGCCGGAGCGGAACATTAGACTCGACGAGCCCGGCAACAGCTCTACTGCAAGGAGGCACGGGTGCCGCTGCTGACCCGCATCACGGGACCGCGCGATCTGGACCGGCTCAGCCTGGAAGAGCTGACTCAGCTGGCCGAGGAGATCCGTACCTTCCTCGTCGACGCCGTCTCCAAGACCGGCGGCCACCTCGGCCCCAACCTGGGCGTGGTGGAACTCACCCTCGCCCTGCACCGCGTCTTCGACTCGCCGAAGGACAAGGTGCTCTGGGACACCGGCCACCAGTCCTACGTGCACAAGCTGCTCACCGGCCGCCAGGACTTCTCCAGGCTGAAGATGAAGGGCGGCCTGTCCGGCTACCCCTCGCAGGCCGAGTCCGAGCACGACGTCATCGAGAACAGCCACGCCTCCACCGTGCTGGGCTGGGCCGACGGCATCGCCAAGGCCAACCAGGTCCTGGAGCGCGACGACCACGTCGTCGCCGTCATCGGCGACGGCGCTCTGACCGGCGGCATGGCCTGGGAGGCGCTGAACAACATCGCCGCCGCCAAGGACCGCCCCCTGGTCATCGTCGTCAACGACAACGAGCGCTCGTACGCGCCCACCATCGGCGGCCTCGCCAACCACCTGGCGACCCTGCGCACCACCGACGGCTACGAGCGCTTCCTGGCCCGCACCAAGGAGGTCCTGGAGCGCACCCCGGTCGTCGGCCGCCCGCTCTACGACACCCTGCACGGCGCCAAGAAGGGCCTGAAGGACTTCATCGCCCCACAGGGCATGTTCGAGGACCTCGGCCTCAAGTACGTCGGCCCGATCGACGGGCACGACCTGGAAGCCCTGGAGTCCGCACTCACCCGCGCCAAGCGCTTCGGCGGCCCGGTGATCGTGCACTGCCTCACCGAGAAGGGCCGCGGCTACCAGCCCGCCCTGGCAGACGAGGCGGACCGCTTCCACGCCGTCGGCAAGATCCACCCCGACACGGGCCTGCCCATCTCCACCTCCGGCGCCGACTGGACGTCCGTCTTCGGCGACGAGATGCTCAAGCTCGGCAAGGAGCGCGATGACGTCGTCGCCATCACGGCCGCGATGCTCCAGCCGGTCGGCCTCGACAAGTTCGCCAAGGCCTTCCCCGACCGCGTCTACGACGTCGGCATCGCCGAGCAGCACGGCGCCGTCTCCGCGGCCGGCCTCGCCCACGGCGGCGTCCACCCGGTCTTCGCCGTCTACGCCACCTTCCTCAACCGCGCCTTCGACCAGGTCCTCATGGACGTCGCCCTGCACAAGTGCGGCGTGACCTTCGTGCTGGACCGGGCCGGCGTCACCGGCACCGACGGCGCCTCCCACAACGGCATGTGGGACATGTCGATCCTCCAGGTCGTCCCCGGCCTGCGCCTGGCCGCCCCGCGCGACGCCGACCAGGTCCGCGCCCAGCTCCGCGAGGCCGTCGAGGTGGACGACGCGCCGACCGTGGTCCGCTTCTCCAAGGGCGCCGTCGGCCCCGCCGTACCCGCCGTCGGCCGCGTCGGCGGCATGGACGTCCTGCGCGCCCCCGGCACCGACACCCCCGACGTGCTCCTGGTCTCCGTCGGCGCCCTCGCGCCGATGTGCCTGGAGGTGGCCGGCCTGCTGGACAAGCAGGGCATCTCCACCACCGTCGTCGACCCCCGCTGGGTCAAGCCCGTCGACGAGGCCATGGCCCCGCTCGCCGAGCACCACCGCGTGGTCGTCACCGTCGAGGACAACTCCCGCGTCGGCGGCGTCGGCTCCGCTGTCGCCCAGGCCCTGCGCGACGCCGGCGTCGACGTGCCGCTGCGCGACTTCGGCATCCCGCCCCGCTTCCTCGACCACGCCTCCCGCGCCGAGGTCCTCGCCGAGATCGGGCTCACCGCGCCCGACATCGCGCGCCAGGTCACCGGCCTGGTCGCCAAGCTCGACGGCCGGTACGACCGTACGGGCGCCGCAGTGGACCAGGTGGAGGCCGCGCGCGACTGACGCGCTTGCGCATCCTCCGGACGGGCCGGTCGCACCACTCGATGCAGTGGCGCAACCGGCCCATCCGCGTGAAATCGCCCACGCCGGGGCATACGCAGTACGCCCCCTCTCGATCATGTCGAGGACGACAAGCGTGGGAGGTCCCCGTGAGCAACACCCTCTTCAGGACCAAGAAGATCGAGCAGTCCATCCAGGACACGGAGGAACCGGAGCACGCGCTCAAGAAATCCCTGTCGGCCCTGGACCTGACCGTCTTCGGTATCGGCGTCGTCATCGGCACCGGCATCTTCGTACTGACCGGCACCGTCGCCAAGAACAATGCCGGACCGGCCACGGCTCTGGCGTTCGTCGTCGCCGGAGTCGTCTGCGCGCTCGCCGCGCTGTGCTACGCCGAGTTCGCCTCCACCGTCCCCGTGGCCGGCTCCGCGTACACCTTCTCCTACGCCTCCCTGGGCGAACTGCCCGCCTGGATCATCGGCTGGGACCTGGTCCTGGAGTTCGCGCTCGGCACGGCGGTGGTGGCCGTCGGCTGGTCGGGCTACATCCGCTCACTCATGGACAACGCGGGCTGGCACATGCCCGCCGAGCTGGGCGGCCGGGACGGCGCCGAGGGCTTCGGCTTCGACATCCTTGCCGCCGCGCTGGTGCTGGTGCTCACCGCGATCCTCGTGCTCGGCATGAAGCTGTCGGCACGCATCACCTCGCTCGTCGTCGCCATCAAGGTGGCGGTCGTCCTCGTCGTGATCATCGCGGGTGCCTTCTTCATCAAGGGTGCCAACTACGACCCCTTCATCCCCGAGTCGCAGCCGGTCGAGGCGGGCGGGGGACTGCACTCACCCCTGATCCAGCTGATGTTCGGCTGGGCGCCGTCCAACTTCGGCGTGATGGGCATCTTCACGGCCGCCTCGGTCGTCTTCTTCGCCTTCATCGGCTTCGACATCGTCGCCACCGCCGCCGAGGAGACCAGGAACCCGCAGCGCGACATGCCGCGCGGCATCCTCGGCTCGCTGGCCATCTGCACCGTCCTCTACGTCGCCGTGTCGATCGTCGTCACCGGCATGCAGCACTACACCGAGCTCTCGGTGGACGCCCCGCTGGCCGACGCGTTCAAGGCCACCGGGCATCCCTTCTTCTCGGGCGTCATCAGCTTCGGCGCCGCGGTCGGCCTGACCACGGTCTGCATGATCCTGCTCCTCGGACAGAGCCGGGTCTTCTTCGCCATGAGCCGCGACGGGCTCCTGCCGCGCTTCTTCTCCCACGTCCACCCGAAGTTCCGCACCCCCTACCGGCCCACCATCCTGCTCGGCGTCGTCATCGCGATCGTCGCCGGCTTCACCAGCCTCAGCGAGCTGGCCGAGCTGGTGAACATCGGCACGCTCTTCGCCTTCGTGGTCGTCGCGATCAGCGTCGTCATCCTGCGCAGGACCCGGCCCGACCTGCCCCGCGCCTTCCGCACTCCGCTGGTCCCGCTGCTGCCCATCGTCTCCGTGGCCGCGTCGCTGTGGCTGATGCTGAACCTGCCGGCCGAGACCTGGGTCCGGTTCGGCATCTGGATGGTGATCGGCTTCGTCGTGTACTTCCTCTACGGCCGCACCCACAGCCGCCTGGGCCGCGGCGAGGAGGCCCCGGCGGAGCCGTCCGCCCCGAACGGCCCGTAGCCCGTCGGCCCACCGGTCCGGGGCCACGCACCCACGCGAGTGCGTGGCCCCACTGACGTACGCGGCCGGGTCTCACCCGGGCCGCACCGTCCGCGGTCCCGCCACCTCAGCCCCCAGCTCCGTCACCCGGCGGCGCAGTTCGCGGTCCGCCGTCACGACCAGGACGTCGCGGTCGCCCGCCGCCCGCGCGACCAGCTCGACCATGTGGTCGTCCCCGCTGCCGGGCGCGGACTCGACCCGTACGCCGGGCACGGACTCCACCCCGCGGGCCGCGCCCTCGACCACGAGCACGACCTCCACCGGCCCCGCCCGCCCCGGCACCCCGTCCGCCGCCAGCCGGTCCCGCAACCGCTCCGCCGCCCCACGCCGGTCCCGCCACCAGCCGTCGGGCACCGACCCGACGACGTTCGCGGCGTCGACGATCACGAGCTCAGGCACGTTGTCTTCCATCCCGTCAGGTTCGCACGGCTCCGTGACCGTCCCCTCCGGCACGGTGACGGCCGTACCCGACCGACGCGGAGCCGACGGCCCCGCTTAGAGTGATCCGGTGAATGGCGACTGGCTTCTTACCGGCCGCGACGGCCGCCTCAGTGTCTACCTCCCGTCGAACGACGCCGCCCTGTGGCGTGCCGAACGTGCCCCGGCCGGGCGCTGGGAGGCCCCGCGCCGCATCGGCGGCGCCCAGGAAGTGCGCCCGGACGGCGGCCTCGCGGTCGGCCGGGGACCGGACGGCTACACCCATCTGGTCACCTGGAGCCCCACCGGCGCCGGCCGCTGCACCCTCGTCCACACCACGCACTTCCGACCACTTCTCGCGCCCCTGGACTGGCAGTCCGCCGGCCACCCCAACAAGCAGGGCGACCGCACCGGGACCCCCGCCGTCGCGGTCGACGCACAGGGCCGCGCCCACGTCTTCGTCCGCAACGGGGGCGGCGGCCTGAGCATGGTGGCCCAGCAGGAGAAGGGCGGCTGGGAGCCGTGGCGGGACCTGAAGGGCCGCGGCGTCCTGGAGTCGCCGATCGCCGTGACGGCCGACTCCGGCACGGTCGAGGCGTACGCGCCCGTCGAGGGCGGCATCCTGCACTGGAGCCAGGACAAGCCGGGCGCGCGACCGGTCCTGGGGGAGCGCCTCGACGCGGCGGTCCAACCGGGCACCCTGTACGCCCTGGCGACCTCCGCGGAGCACACCACGGTCTTCTACACGGACGCCGGCACCGGTGAGCTGTGCGCCTGGCGCCCCGGCGGAAAGCCCGTACCCCTGGCACCCGCCGCGGGCCCCGGCCCGGTGTCCGCAGTCCGCACCGTCATAGACGGCCACGACTGCACGCTGCTCGCCCAGCGCGCGCCGGGCAGCGGCCGCGTCGCCTTCGCGGCGTACCCCTCTGAACTGGAGGAGATGGGCGCGACCTGGACCGAGTCGGGCCCCGCCCTGCCCTCCGACGCGACCGTCTCCCTGACCCTGGACACCGACGGCCGCCTGGTGGCGGCGTCCCTGTCCCCGTCGAGCGGACAGCTGCTGCTGAGCCGGCGCAGGGACGAGGCGGGGTTGGCGATGGGGGCTTGGGAGGGGGTCTGAGGCGGCAGCGGGCGGGGCCCACACCGCGAGGACGGGGACACCGTGCGCCCGGACCGGCCGTCGCAGGCTCTCCATGCTTCGTTCACCAGATGGTCATCCTATGATGAGCCCGCTCGGTCTCCTGCACGCAGGTTCGGGAGAGGCGGACCGGCCGCGCCGAGAGTACGGAAGGGGCAGGTCTCGTCATGCGTACCAGATCCGGGCGCGGCGCAGCCCGGGGCAGAGCATTCCCCGGGGCCGAACAGCCGTCGGCCGAGCGGTACGGTGCACGGCGCACCATGAACGGCCGGTGGCTCGTACTCGGCAAGGACGGCCGGCTGACCGCCTACGCGCGTACCGACGACGGTCTACTGCGGTGGACCGAGACGAGGCCGGGCGGGCCCGCGTGGGCGGGTCCGGACTTCTTCCCCGTGCCGCACCTGACACACCTCTCGGTGACTCAGGGCGCCGACACGTACGTGCATTTCCTCGGCCGGCGCGAGATCCGCCAACCGGACGGGCCGCCCGCCACCGACCTCGTACACGCCATCCAGTACCAGAGCGGACGTCCGGTCACCGAGTGGCGATCGCTGGGCAATCCGCACACGGACCCGCACAAGGCGGCCCGTCTGGGAGTGCCTACGGCCGCTGTCAGCGCCTCGGGCCGGGTGTACGTGCTGGTGCGCAACGCGGGCGGCGGGGTGATGCTGCGCAGGGAGGCGCCGGGCGGGAAGTGGGAGCGGTGGAGCGATCTCAAGGGCAGCGGCGTGCACGACGGTCTTGCCGCCCTCGCCCATGCCTCCGGACGCGTGGAGCTGTTGGCCGGCGGTGAGCGCGACGCCATGTGGTGGCGGCAGCACGAACCCGACGGCGAGCTTCAGCGGGAGCTGAACATCCCTGTGCGGATGACGCCTGGGACCGCCTCGGCCCTTCAGACCGCGCCGGACCGCGCGACGTACTACTGGACCGACCCGGAAACGGGAGGCATCGTCGCACACCGTCCCGGGGGGTGGCTGATTCCGCTGGGCGGAGCCCCGGCCGCCGAGCCCTTCGCGGCGATGCGCGCGGTGCTCGATGGTTACGACTGCACGGTACTGGCCCACCGCGATGCCGGTGGAGAGGTCCTGCTGGCCACCTTCGGCACGGAGAACGAGCAGTCGGGCGTGTGGTGGTCGCAGACTGGCGAGCACAGCGAGACCGCCCCGGCTCTGGCCCACGATGCTCTCGGTCGCGTCGTGCTTGCAGTGCTGGGCCGGGACGGTTCGCTGCGCGTTGCCCGCCAGACGGGCGAGCCCGGCCTGTCGATGGCGCCCTCCGTGTCCGTGTGACTCCGTTCCCGGGCGATGCCCGGTCAGTTCGGCGTACCGCCTGTGGCAGGAGACTTCTTGGCCGACTCGGGGATCTCCGAGTCGCTGCGGATCGCCTTCCACAGGGTCGACGCCTGCGGTTCGGCGGCCACCACCCGGTTCGGATCGATCTTGTCGTACGCCACCGGAAGCATGATCGTCTCCAGGGTGGCCGGGTCGACTCCGTTGAGGCTGCGGCCGAAGTCCGCGAGTTTGGTGAGCGAGGCGAGTTCGGAGTCGGTGGTGAGGGCGGAGGTGAGCTCGTCGGCGATCTTGTATGTCTTGGTGGGGCTGCCGAGCAGGTCCTGCTTCTTGATCTCGGACAGCAGATCGATCATGAACTGCTGCTGAAGGCCGATGCGCCCGAGGTCGCTGCCGTCGCCGATGCCGTGCCGGGTACGGACGAACTGCAGGGACTGGGTGCCGTCGAGCCGGTGGGTGCCGGCGGTCAGGTCGAGGCCGCTGGAGGAGTCCTTGATGTCCTGGTCGACGGTGACGGTCACTCCGCCGATCGCGTCCACCAGGCCCTTGAAGCCGGCGAAGTCGACCTCCATGTAGTGGTCCATGCGGACGCCGGACATCTGCTCCACTGTCTTGACCACACAGGCCGGACCGACCTGAGAGTAGATGGAGTTGAACATCACGCGCTTCGCCGAGGCCACCTCGCTGCCGTCGGACTTGCTGCAGGCGGGCCGGGTGACCAGGGTGTCGCGAGGGATGCTGATGGCGACGGCCCGGGTGCGGCCCTCGGGTATGTGCATCACCAGAGCGGTGTCGGAGCGAGCGCCGGCGACCTTGCCGGTCTTCAGCTCGGCGTTGGCCCCGGCTCGTGAGTCCGAGCCCAGGATCAGTATGTTCTGCCCGGACGTGGGGAGCTTCTGCGGCCGGTCGTCGCCGATCGCCTTGTCGAGGTCGACGCCCTCGATGTTTCCGTTCAGGCTGCTGTACAGCCAGTAGGCCGTGCCGCCCGCGGCGAGCAGCAGAACTATGAAGGTACCAAGGAGGATGCGGACGACCCGTGAACGACGGGTGCGCTGTCGGCGGCCGCTGCGGGAGGCTCTTCGGCGGCCGGCGCGGATGCTGGAGTCGGGAGTGGGGTCACTCATGACGGAGCACTATATGCAGGCCGACCAGGCGTTGGGGTACCGTCCCCGCGGCATCGCGGTCAGTACCGGAAGGCCGCAAAAGGTTGTACGCGGGCGGCGTGGGATTGTTCACGTACACCATCACGTTGCGCGATATTTCACGCCTGGACTTTTAGGGGCCACTTATGTGAAAGTTCTGTGACTCGGTCAACCCGTGCGCATGTTCGATGCGTCCACGGGTTGTGTCGTGAGTCGAACAGAACGGATAAATAGGCAGCGTACGGTCTGTCTTCGCTCGACGATCGGAAGGCGGCGCTGCCTCTCCGTGGCGTCGGCGCGGGACCGGTAGCGGCATGGATGGTGAGTGCCTCGTGGTCGGTTCCGGCAATCCGGAGTCTGGATCTCTCGTGTCCGCGTACCGGGCGATCGTGCCAACGACTGCCCGGCGCGGCATCGCCCGCAAGGTCCCCACCCCGCTGCGCTCCGCCGTCAAGCAGTCGCTGTCAACGGTCGATGCCGTCCGCTCCGCCGCGGTCGTCTGGGCCATGGGCGGGCGTCGCAACGCACCTCGCCACGGTGGCGCCTACAGCGTCCGCGTCGTCCGGGTCGGCAACCGGCACATGCGCGCCCGGCTTGTCGAGGGTGCCACCGCCTGGGCGGCTCGTGCCCGTAACCTCCACCTGCTCGTCACCGCGCTGGAATCCGCAGGAATCGACCACTTCTGCGTCCGGGGCTCGGGACGCGAGGTGCCCGCCGTCGCCGTGCCGGCCGCCCTGCGTCGTGAGGCGGAGGCCGTGCTGCGAGCCGTCTTCGAAGCCGCGCCGGGCTACGCAGGCCCGGTCGGCGATGATGACGGGGCCATGCAGCCCGGCGACGAGGAGCGCAGCTGGAGCCGACTGCGCCGACACGACGTACTGCGCGTCGCCTGGTACGTCACCGACCTCACTCAGGAGCTGGTCTTCGGAGCCGCTTTCGGCTGTGACCTCGAATTTTGGGAGAAAGTCGACGGGCGTCTCACCGCACCTCGGCCCAACAGCGTCGTCACCGACTTCGTCGACGTCGGAGAGCGGGTCGAGGCACCGCAGGCTCTGTTCAGTCTCATACCGGGTGCGTACGCGACCGGACTCACCCGCACGCTGCCCGAGTTCACCCAGCCGCTGCCCGACGATCACCTCTTCCCCATCGACGTCGTCTACACCTGGGTCGACGACTCCGACCCCGTATGGGCTGCCGAACGAGACGAGGCCCGGTCCGGGAGGCTGGGCGTCCCCGCTCCGCGGCTCCATTCCCAGGCCGCAAACGATGCTCGCTTCACCAGCCGTGACGAGCTGCGCTACTCCCTGCGCTCGCTGCATCAGTACGCGCCCTGGGTGCGAACCATCCACCTGGTCACCGCCGGACAGGTGCCCAGCTGGCTGGACACCGACGCGCCGGGCCTGAACGTGGTCGACCACCGGGAGATCTTCTCCGACCCTTCGGCCCTGCCGACCTTCAACTCACATGCCATCGAAAGCCAACTGCACCATATCGAGGGCCTGTCCGAGCACTTTCTCTACCTCAACGACGACGTGTTCTTCGGCCGCCCCCTCAACGCTGGCCGCTTCTTTCACCCCAACGGGCTGAGCAAGTTCTTCCAGTCCAAGGCGCTCGTGCCGAGCGGCCCGAGCGGCCCCGAGGACCTGCCGGTGAACGCCGCCGGCAAGAACAGCCGGGCACTGATCGAGCGGTCGTTCGGGACCCGTATCGCGCAGAAGATGAAGCACACGCCGCACCCGCTCCGGCGCGACGTCCTCGCGGACATCGAGCTGGTGTACGCGGACGAGCACCACCGAACGCAGCACGCCCGCTTCAGGTCCCCGGAGGACGTGCCCATCGCCTCGTCGCTGCACCACTACTACGGCTTCCACACGGGCCGCGCGACCACTGGCAACCTGCGCTACGTCTACATCGACCTCGCCGGTGACCTCGCCCAGCGCCGCCTGGACACCCTGCTGGCGCGCCGGAACTTCGACACCTTCTGCCTGAACGACACAGTGGTGCACCCGGACCCCGAGGCGCAGGACCGCATGGTTCGCTCCTTTCTGGAGCGCTATTTTCCCGTTCCCAGCCGGTTCGAGCTGCCCCCGGGCGTGACGGGGCCCACCCGGCTCGCCGACCGTCGTGCGCTCCGTCCGCTCGCCGCCCATCGCTACGCGTACGCCCCTATCGACGGAGTCTCACGATGAAGCGCCGACCCCTTCGCGCCATCCGCCGCAGGCTGCGCCGAGCAGGCGCCCGCGCCCGGTCGGTACTCATGCACCGAGTCTTCCTGCCCTGGCGCGAGGACCGTGCGGCCGTACTGCGCTACGCCGCGGTTCTCGACGGTCAGACCGTCAATCTGCACGCGAGCATGCCGGACTGGGTGCCGTGCGACGAACACGCCCGCATTGAAGTGCGGCGCAGGGGACGCCGCTACACCGCGGACGCCCGGGTTTACCACGACCACGACGGCACGGTCGTCATGGACGCCGCCGTCCTGCTCGGGCAGGAGGTCGGCGGCCTCGCGTTGCGTTCCGGCCGGTGGAAGGTCCGGCTGAGGGTAAAGAAAGGTTTGCGCAGACGGTCCCTGTCCCTGCTGCTCCTCGACATGCCCAAGCCCTACGGCGGACCCACCCGGCCCATGGATGCGTCGGCTGCGACCGGCACCCGCTACCGGTTGGGGCGGTCCGTCACCGGAAGCGTCCGGGTGACGTGCAGTCCGGCTCCTCCCTCGGCCGAGGTGGTCCGTGTTCAGATGTCCCACAGCGGGATCGACATCGTCTTCCGCGTCGTCGGGGGCGAGCCCCGGGCGCCGTGGGCCGAGTTCGTCGCCTCCGGGAGCCGCCGCCTGGAGGCCGAGGTCGACGAGTTGGACGACGGGCTGTGGCACGTCTCCGCCCCGCTCCACCTCATGGCTCCGCGTCGTGACCGCGCCGAGCAGTGGGACGTCGTCTTGTGCTCGGACAACCTGCGGGACATGCGGCTCGGACGACGGCTGCACGACGTGCGCAACCCCAAGCGGGTGTTCGCCATGCGTGAGACCGCTGTCACGTCCGTCGGCCGGACCCCCATGCTCGTACTTCCCCGCTACACCCCCGCGGGCAACTTCCGTATCCAGTGCAGCCCGATGGCGCAAGCCGCGTAACCGGAAACCATGAAGATCACTTTCCTACTGCTCACCGCGGACGCCGTCGGAGGCACCGAACGAGCCGTCTTCAATCAGGCGGCCGAACTCGTCGGGAACCACGACGTTCGTGTTCTGAGCATTCTGAAGACCCAGCCACAACTGTTCTTCCCCATCGACGAGCGCATTCGGATCGACTATCTGATCGACCGGACGGGCACGGAGCCCGTACCGTTTCGGCCCACGGGCCTTGCGGCCGAGGCATGGGCCCAGGTGGCGGATCGGCCCAGCGCGCTGGTGGACCCGTCCTGGGAAGCGGCGTTCAACCGGCTCACCGACCTCGAACTGGAGTACGCCCTCCAGGACACCGATACGGATCTGCTCATCACCACGACGCCGGCGCTCATGGCCCTGGCGGTGCAACTGGCTCCGCCCCGTGTGATGACCCTTCATCAGGAGCACCGGGTCTCCGAGCTGCGCGGCCCCAGCGCCGAACCACTCCTGCGTTACGCGTCCCGGCTCGACGCGCTCGCCGTGCTGAGCGACCGCACCCGCAACTGGTTCGCCGAAACCCTCGAAGGGAGCGCGCCGCGCATCGACGTCGTGCCGAACGCGCTGCCCCGTGGTTTCCGGCCGCGGTCGACCCTCGAGACCCGGAGCGTGGTCATCGCCGGCCGGCTCGTCGGCGAGAAGCAGATCGACCACGCCATCACCATCTGGGACACGGTCGTCCGCCGGCACCCCAGCTGGACGCTGCGCATCTTCGGTGACGGCCCGCTCAGTGGTGCCCTGCGGCGGCAGATCGACGTGCTCGGCCTGCACGACAGCGTCCAGCTCAACGGCAACTCCCCACATCTCGCCGAGGAATGGGCCAAAGCCAGCATTGCCCTGATGACCTCCCGCAACGAGGCGTTTCCCTTGGTCCTCACGGAGGCCCAGGCCGCCGGTGTGCCCGTCGTGTCCTACGACTGTCCCAACGGACCTCGCGAAGTCATCTTGGACGGGCACACCGGCATCCTCGTGCCCGCCAACGACACCGACGCCGCCGCGCAGGCGCTGATCCACCTCATCGAGAACGCTCCTTTGCGCCACCGCATGGGACAGGAAGCCGCGGCATCGGTCGCCCGGCTCGCCCCGCCCGTCGTCACCGCCATGTGGGAGAAGATCTTCGCCGAGTTGGAGGACGAGCGGGCCTCCGGACTCCGTGAGGCCCACAAGGCGGAGCGTCAGGCGGTCCATGCCTTGATGAGCGGCCAGGAGGGCATGCTCCGCCCGGCAGCCCCCGCCCCCGCCACGACCATCGACACCAAGGCGCAACGCGCGCTCGAGGACCGGCTCCTAGGGTCGGACCGAGGCATGGTGCGCGACGGCGGACAACTGTGCCGCAGACTGGAGAGCGAGACACCCTGGGACGTCGTTCAGCACAACCTGGGCCTGGTCGCCGCGGCTCTGTCACACGCACAGATCCCGTACTTCGTCACCCGGGACACCAACGTCCGGCACGCGGTGGCCGTACACGTCTCCAATCGGGAGACGGTACTCAAGGCTCTGTCCGCGGTGCATGGGAACAGCGCCGTCTACGTGTCCCTCCTCAACGAGCGCCAGAGCCCGACCGCCACCGTCCTCGCAGCCTTCGCCGAGCAGCACGCGCAGACCACCTGCGCCGCGGTGCGCGTGTACCAGAACGCGGTCAGTCCTGCACGTACGCTCCGGCTGGCAGGCGTCTACGGGTGCACGATCAACTTCTGGGAGGAGGACCCGGAGGACCCCGGCATGATGGTCTCCCCGGTCCGTACCCTTATCGGTGACCGGGTACCGGTGCACTCGATGAAGGTACAGAACACCGTGTTGGGCGGTCGTACCTACCCGACCATCGAGCCGTTCGCCCACACCCTCAACGGCGATGTGACCTTTCCCGTCGACGCCGTCTACACCTGGGTCAACGGTGGGGACGTCGCCTGGCTGGAGCGCAAGAACTCGGTGATGCGCGCGCTCGGCATGCAGACCGAGGATTCGGCGAGCAGCGCCGCCCGCTTCCGCAACCGGGACGAGTTGCGCTACTCCCTGCGCTCCATCGACATGCACGCTCCCTGGATCCGCACCATCTACCTCGTCACCGACCAGCAGGTGCCCGAGTGGCTCGACCTGAGCCACCCGCGGATCCGGGTGGTCGACCACCGTGAGATCTTCGCCGATCCCTCGGTGCTGCCGACGTACAACTCGCACGCCATCGAAAGCCAGCTGCACCACATCGACGGTCTGGCCGAGCACTTCCTGTACTTCAACGACGACGTGTTCGTCGGACGCGTGCTCCAGCCGAGCATGTTCTTCCACGGCAACGGCGTGGCCAAGTACTTCATGTCACCCACGACCGTCCCCATGGGACCGGTCACAGCGGACGATGAGTTCAACATGAGTGCGGCCAAGAACAACCGCAGTCTCGTCGCCGCGACCTTCGGCCAGGTACTCGCCCACTCGTTCCTGCACGCGCCCCACCCCCTGCGGCGCAGCGTGCTCGCAGACATCGAGGAGTACTTCGCCGACGCCGTGGCCGGCACGGCGGGAAGCCGCTTTCGCAGCCACTCCGACCTCGCCGTCGCTTCCTCACTGCACCACTACGTCGGCTACCACACGCAGCGGTCGGCGCCCGGCAGCATCAACTGCGGCTTCGTCAACGTGGGTCTGAGCGAGCACAAGCAGCGCCTGGCCCGGCTTCAGTTGAACCGGCCGCACGACGTGTTCTGTCTGAACGACTACCACGACGGCGACGTCACAGAGGACGAACAGGACGCCATCCTGGCCGCCTTCCTGCCGTCGTACTTCCCGGTGGCCAGCCAGTTCGAGGCCGGGTCACCTCGCAACCAGCGGTTCCACGCCGGTTACCTGCCCGGATGGCCACTGTGAACGTCACCGTCCGCTCGTCCGCCGTCCCCGACCGGAGCGCCCACCGACCATGACCCAGCCCACTGACGCGCACTCCACCTCCGTGTTCCAGGTCTTCGCGCACCCGGACGACGACCTCTACTTCGTCAACCCCGATCTAACCCGGCTGCTCGCCGCCGGGCACCGGGTCACCAGCGTGTACCTCACCGCCGCCGAGGCTGACGGGCGCAACGTCGACACCCGTGACCCGCTCAGGGACCGCAGCCCGGTCGACTTCGAGGGCTACATGGAGGCCCGGCAGAACGGGCTGCGCGCCGCCTACGCCACCATGGTCCTTGGGAAGAGGGAGGCGTCCTGGGCCCGGGAGGCCGTGGAGCTGGTCCCCGGAGTGGTCGTGGAGCGGTCTTACCTGTCCGAAGCGCCGGGAGTGCAGCTCTTCTTCCTCGGGCTGCGGATGGTGGACGCCGCGCACGGCTTCCCCGCCGACCAGCCACCCGTCCGGCTGACCAGCCTCTGGGATGGACGGGCCGTCGGCCAGCCCACGCTGGTCGGCCGCGAGTCCCCACTGCGCCAGGCGCAACTCCTGGGCAGGGAGGAGGTCGTCTCGGCACTGGTGCAACTGCTCGGCTACGTACAGCCCACACTGATGTGGACCATGGACCCCGATCCCCTGCACGAGTCGTTCGATGAGGCACGTGGCATCACATCCAGCGACCACGCCGACCACACCGCCACCGCCCAGTTCGCCCTGGAAGCACTGCGCCGCCACCTTCGGGCCGGTGGCCGCCCGCCGCTGACCGAACACTTCACCGGCTACGGCAACAAGGCCTGGCCGAACAACCTCAGCGAGCGCTCCTACACCCTGAAGAAGAGGCTCATAGACGTGTACGCGGGGGCCGACGGTCACCCGTGCACCCACCGTTACTGTGGTGACCTCCAGCTCGGTGACGGCGCGGACATCCGACGCTACGGCTGGAGCACTCGCAGCCGCTACCCACAAAGCACCCAGTGGCTGCACCTGCAGGCCGACGGCCGACTCGCCGCCTATGCGGTCCTGGGCGACCAGGCTGCCGTGTGGACCGAGGCCGAAGCGGGTGCCGGCCGATTCGAAGGTCCTTTGCTGCTGCCCGGCGGCGGCCTCCTGCCGTGCCTCGCCGTCGCGCCCGACCGCACCGGCGGCGTTCATCTGGTGGGCCTGCGCCGCACCATGAGTGAAGAGGGCCGAGTCGACGTGGAGGTGGTGCGCATGTGGCGCCAGGCTCACACGGGCTCGGTTCTCCCCTGGGAGTCGTTCGGCAACCCGGACGAGGCGACGAGGGACTGGCGCCGGTGCCGCGAGGTCGGCGTGCCCGCGGCGGTCGTCGATCCGGCGGGGCATCTCCACGTCTTCGTGCGGAATTTCTCGGTGGGCGTCAGCATGCGCCGTGAGACGGCGGAGGGGCTTTCCCCCTGGGAGGCCTTTGGGGGACGCTGGATGCAGGACACCCTGACCACCGTTCTGCGTTCCACGGGCCGCATCGACCTGTACGCCACCAACCGTACAGGCGGCGTGCGCTGGCGTCAGGAAGCTGTCTACGGTCCGTTCAAGCTGGAGGACCAGCTGGTCACCAGCGTGCCGGAGACCTGGCGCCCGGTATCGGGGCTGACTCCCGTGCAGATCGGCCGCAATCGAATGGCCCTGTTCTACCGAGAGGAGGACACCGGTGCCGTCATGCGTCATCAGCAGCGCCCGAACGGAACCTGGGAGCAGCGCGTGGAACGGCTGAGCGAGGACGGCGGTACCGGCGCGGTCGCCGCGGCCCGCCTCCAGTCTGGTGAACACGACGCCCTGGTCATCGCCCGCAGGGACGAACACAGCCGGCCCACCGTCGCGGTACTGCCCGTGGACGCACACGGGGAGCAATGGCCCGACTGGCAGCACCACCCGGTGCAGATGATCGGTGCACCGGCGGTCGGATCAGACGTCTACGGCCGGGCCGTCGTCACGGTGCTGGGCGCAGACGGCCGGCTGCACTGGGCGCGGCTGGAGGAAGCGCGTCCCGGAGTTGGTTTCGGACCCTGGCAGGCGTGCTGACCCGCCGGGCCGGACGCACGACAACGGAGGCGAGAAGAAGAAGTCATGAAGATCTGCGTCATCGGTAATTCGGTTGCCGCATCCCGTACCGAGGAGGAAGCCCCGCTCGCCGGCTGGGGCCAGTACCTCGACGAGTTCCTGGGGGCCGGCTGCGACGTCCGCAACTACGCGCGCGACGCGATGACGCTGCGCGGCTACTACACCGAGCGGTTCGCAGCACTGCTCACGCTCGTGAGCCCGGGCGATCTGGTGCTTGTCGCCTTTGGACACGTTGAGCAGCGCATCAACCAGCTCAATCGGTACCACGGTCCGTGTGAGTTCAAGGAGTACCTGCGGCTCTACGTCGCGGCCCTCCGGACGGAGGGGGCTGTCCCCATCCTGGTGGCTCCGGCGGCACGCTGCGTATTCGATGTCACCGGACGTCCGGTGGACACCCACGACGGCTACCGGGAACTGACCCTGGAGGCCGCCGCGGAGCTTGACTGCCCCGTCATCGACCTCACGGCGTCCACCACCCAACTCCTGGCGGAACTGGGACCTACCCGGGCGCGAGGCCTCTATCGCTGGCTGGACCCGGGTGAGCACCCCGGGCATCCCCAGGGCGTCATCGACGCCAGCCACTTCAACCACGCCGGGGCACGGGAGGTGGCCCGACTGGTCGTGAGCGGACTGGCGGGCGTGCCAGGCGTGCCTCGCGGACTGGTGCAGGTTCAGAACCTCATGCCGGGCCGGATCCCCGAGGTACAAACGGAGTTCACCGTCCAGCACCCGCACCTCGCTCTCACGGCCCAGCCAGAGGTGAGCGCCGCTCCGGTCATCCAGTCCCCGACGCCCGGCCAACTGGTGGGTGCGGGAAGGAAGCTGGCGGGGTCGGCCCCAGCGGGTGCCCAGTACGTCATGTTCTTCGAGGACGGCCAGTATCTCGGCGGCACCCAGGTGGCCGCGGATGGCTCCTGGCAATGGCGGCGCGCGGTGCGGTGGCCCCACGGGCGGCACAAGGTGACCGTTGTTGCGCTCGCCGGCAGCGCGGTGTCGTCCTCGGCGGAAACCGACTTCGAGGTACTGGAGCATCTGGAAGCACCAGAGGTGATCGGCCCACGTGCCGGTGCCTGGAGCGGTCCCCGCCCTCGGTTCTCGGGCACAGCGGGACGCGGTACCGAGAAGGTCATGGTGTTGGAACAGGGAAGGCTGATCACCGAGGCACCGGTGGAGGACGACGGCACCTGGCGGGTCACGCACGCTCACGACTGGCGGCCGGGGAGCTACGCCGTCGAATTCGTGGGGGTGTTCAGCGCGGTTCACTCACAGCCCACTCGCCTTGAGTTGAAGGTGCACGGCGTCCCAGAGGACAGCTGGCTCCACAGGTCGACGTCCGCGCGAGTGACGTGCGGTCCGGGATGTGAGCACTACCCGGCCCTGCCCGCTTGGTGACACGAGTCGGTGCAGGCACATGCCCGGGCCGCGTCCGGAACCCGAGGGGCCCCCGCCGGAAGACGGGGGCCCTTTTTCGTGCTGCGAGCAGCGCGCCTACGCCGGAACGCTGGCCACGCCCTGCGCCAGGAACCGCTTCCCGTTCACCCGCTCGGCGACGCCCTCGCGGTCCAGGTACGGCGTGATGCCGCCCAGGTGGAAGGGCCAGCCGGCGCCGGTGATCAGGCAGAGGTCGATGTCCTGGGCCTCGGCGACGACGCCCTCGTCGAGCATCAGGCCGATCTCCTGGGCCACCGCGTCCAGGACGCGGTCGCGGACCTGGTCCTCGGTGAGGACGGTGTCGCCCTGCTTCAGCAGCGCGGCGACCTCCGGGTCCAGCTCGGGCTTGCCGCTGTCGTAGACGTAGAAGCCGCGCTTGCCCGCCTCGACGACCGCCTTCAGGTTCGGGGAGACCGTGAAGCGCTCGGGGAAGGCGCGGTTGAGGGTCTCCGAGACGTGCAGGCCGATGGCCGGGCCGACCAGCTCCAGGAGGACCAGCGGGGACATCGGCAGACCGAGAGGCTCGACCGCCTTCTCCGCCACCGGCACGGGGGTGCCCTCGTCGATGACGTTCTGGATCTCGCCCATGAAGCGGGTCAGGATGCGGTTGACCACGAACGCCGGGGCGTCCTTGACCAGGACCGCGGTCTTCTTCAGCTTCTTGGCGACGCCGAACGCCGTGGCCAGCGAGGCCTCGTCGGTCTGCTCGCCGCGGACGATCTCCAGCAGCGGGAGGATCGCGACCGGGTTGAAGAAGTGGAAGCCGACGACCCGTTCGGGGTGCTTCAGCTTCGACGCCATCTCCGAGACGGAGAGGGAGGAGGTGTTCGTGGCCAGGATCGCGTGCGCGGGGGCCACCGCCTCGACCTCGGCGAAGACCTTCTGCTTGACGCTCATCTCCTCGAACACGGCCTCGATGACGAAGTCCGCGTCCGCGAAGCCCTCGGCCTTGTCCAGGACACCGGTGACCAGCGCCTTGAGGCGGTTCGCCTTGTCCTGGTTGATGCGGCCCTTGCCGAGCAGCTTGTCGATCTCGGCGTGGACGTAGCCCACACCCTTGTCGACGCGCTCCTGGTCGATGTCCGTGAGGACGACCGGGACCTCCAGGCGGCGCAGGAAGAGCAGGGCCAGCTGGCTGGCCATCAGGCCGGCGCCGACGACGCCCACCTTCGTGACCGGGCGGGCCAGCGACTTGTCGGGGGCGCCCGCCGGGCGCTTGCCGCGCTTCTGGACCAGGTTGAAGGCGTAGATGCCGGAGCGCAGTTCGCCGCCCATGATGAGGTCGGCGAGAGCCTGGTCCTCGGCGTCGTAGCCCTGCTGGAGGTCGCCGTTCTTGGCGGCGGCGATGATGTCCAGGGCGCGGTAGGCGGCCGGGGCGGCGCCGTGCACCTTGCCGTCGGCGATGAAGCGGCCCTTGGCGACGGCCTGGTCCCAGGCCTCGCCGCGGTCGATCAGCGGACGCTCGACGGTGATCTCGCCCTTGAGGACGGACGCCGTCCACAGCAGCGACTGCTCCAGGAAGTCGGCGCCCTCGAAGATCGCGTCGGCGATGCCGAGTTCGAAGACCTGCTTGCCCTTGAGCTGCTTGTTCTGGTTGAGGCTGTTCTCGATGACGACCGAGACGGCCTTGTCGGCGCCGATCAGGTTCGGCAGCAGGGTGCAGCCGCCCCAGCCGGGGACCAGGCCGAGGAAGACCTCGGGGAGGGAGAAGGCCGGGAGGGCCGCCGACACCGTGCGGTAGGTGCAGTGCAGGCCGATCTCCACGCCGCCGCCCATGGCCGCGCCGTTGTAGTACGCGAAGGACGGCACCGCGAGGTTCGCCAGGCGCTTGAGGACGTCGTGGCCGCCCTTGCCGATGGCCAGGGCGTCCTCGTGCCGCTTCAGCAGCTCGACGCCCTTGAGGTCGGCGCCGACCGCGAAGATGAACGGCTTGCCGGTGACGCCGACGCCGACGATGTCGCCGTCCGCGGCCTCCTTCTCGACCTGGTCGAGGGCGGCGTCGATGTTCGCCAGCGACTGCGGGCCGAGCGTGGTCGGCTTGGTGTGGTCGTGGCCGTTGTCCAGGGTGATGAGCGCGAAGCGCCCGGCTCCCAGGGGGAGGTCGAAGTGGCGCACGTGGGCGCTGGTGACGACCTCGCCGGGGAACAGCTCGGCCGCACCCTTCAGCAGCTCTGCGGTGGTGCTCACTTGTCCCCCTCGAAGTGCGGGTTCTCCCAGATGACCGTCGCGCCCATGCCGAAGCCGACGCACATGGTGGTCAGGCCGTAGCGGACGTTCGGCTGCTCCTCGAACTGGCGGGCCAGCTGCGTCATCAGGCGGACGCCCGAGGATGCCAGCGGGTGGCCGAAGGCGATGGCGCCGCCGTACTGGTTGACGCGTGCGTCGTCGTCGGCGATGCCGTAGTGCTCCAGGAACGCGAGGACCTGGACGGCGAAGGCCTCGTTGATCTCGAACAGGCCGATGTCGGAGATCGACAGGCCCGCCTGCGCGAGCGCCTTCTCCGTGGCCGGGATCGGGCCGTAGCCCATGACCTCCGGCTCGACGCCCGCGAAGGAGTACGCGACCAGGCGCATCTTCACGGGGAGGTTGTTCTCGCGGGCGAAGTCCTCGCTCGCGATGAGGGAGGCGGTCGCGCCGTCGTTCAGGCCGGCCGCGTTGCCCGCGGTGACCCGGCCGTGCACGCGGAACGGCGTCTTCAGGCCCGCCAGGTTCTCCAGCGTGGTGCCCGGACGCATCGGCTCGTCGGCGGTGACCAGGCCCCAGCCCGTCTCACCGGCCTCTTCGTTGGTGCGGCGCACCGAGATCGGCACCAGGTCGGCCTGGATCTGGCCGCCTGCGTACGCCTTGGCGGCCTTCTCCTGCGAGCGCACGGCGTACTCGTCGGCGCGCTGCTTGGTGATCGACGGGTAGCGGTCGTGCAGGTTCTCCGCCGTCATGCCCATGAACAGGGCGGACTCGTCGACCAGCTTCTCGCTGACGAAGCGCGGGTTCGGGTCGACGCCCTCGCCCATCGGGTGGCGGCCCATGTGCTCGACGCCGCCCGCGATCGCGACGTCGTACGCGCCGAAGGCGACCGAGCCGGCCACCGTGGTGACGGCGGTCAGGGCGCCGGCGCACATGCGGTCGATCGAGTAGCCCGGGACCGAGGTCGGCAGGCCCGCCAGGATGCCGGCGGTGCGGCCGATGGTCAGGCCCTGGTCACCGATCTGCGTGGTGGCGGCGACGGCGACCTCGTCGATCTTCTTCGGGTCGAGACCGGGGTTGCGGCGCAGCAGCTCCCGGATCGCCTTCACGACCAGGTCGTCGGCGCGGGTCTCGTGGTAGATGCCCTTCGGGCCCGCCTTGCCGAACGGGGTGCGGACGCCGTCGACGAAGACGACGTCCCTGACGGTACGAGGCACGATGGCTCTCCTCCAGGGTGCGGGATGGCACTGCTGCGGCACGCATGCACTGAGCGCGCGCTCAGCCCCATGCTACTTGTGGGTAACGTAGCTGCCCAGTCCCCCCGGCGGGAGCGGCGAAGGTCACACCGTCCGTCACACCACCGGAGCACCACTCAGGCGGACGTCGGGTCCGGCGTCCGGCCGGGCGTCCGGTTCGGGATCCGGCCGGACGTCCCGCTTCGGAATCCGGCCGGAATCCGACCTCGCGCCGTCTACGACGCCTCCTCGCTCAGCGCCGCCACCAGCACCGGTGTCACCTGCTCCACCTGCCAGGGACGGGCCCCGTGTCCGGCGAGGGCGGCGCTCACCGACTCGGCGTCGATCGTCGCGGGCGGCTGCCAGCAGACCCGGCGCACGGTGTCCGGCGTGATCAGGTTCTCCTGGGGCATGTTCAGCACCTCGGCCAGCGCCGTCACGCCGGCCCGTGCCGCGGTCAGCCGGGCCGCGGCCGCCGGGTCCTTGTCGGCCCAGGCCCGCGGCGGCGGGGGACCGGTCACCGGCTGGCCGGGCTGCGGCAGCTGCGACTCGGACAGCGCCCTGGCCCGGTCGACCGACGACTGCCACTGCTCCAGCTGCCGGCGGTTGACCCGCCCGAACCCGTTCAGCGCGGCCAGCGCGTGTGCGTTGGGCGGCAGGGCGAGCGCGGCCTCGACGATGGCCGCGTCGCCGAGCACCTTGCCGGGGGAGACGTCCCGGCGTTGCGCGATCCGGTCCCGGGCCTGCCACAGCTCCCGCACCACGGCGAGCTGTCGGCGCCTGCGCACCTTGTGCATGCCGGACGTACGGCGCCACGGATCCCTGCGCGGCTCGGGCGGCGGGGCCGACGCGATCGCGTCGAACTCCTGCCGGGCCCACTCCAGCTTGCCCTGACGGTCCAGCTCCTTCTCCAGGGCGTCCCGCAGGTCGACCAGCAGCTCCACGTCGAGCGCGGCGTAGCGCAGCCAGGGTTCGGGCAGCGGGCGCGTCGACCAGTCGACGGCCGAGTGGCCCTTCTCCAGGACGAAGCCCAGGACGTTCTCCACCATCGCGCCCAGGCCGACGCGCGGGAACCCGGCCAGCCGCCCGGCCAGCTCGGTGTCGAAGAGGCGGGTGGGCACCATCCCTATGTCGCGCAGGCACGGCAGGTCCTGGGTGGCCGCGTGCAGCACCCACTCCGCGTCGGCGATCGCCGCGCCGAGGCCGGACAGGTCGGGGCAGGCCACCGGGTCGATCAGCGCCGTCCCCGCGCCCTCGCGGCGCAGCTGCACCAGGTACGCGCGCTGCCCGTAGCGGTACCCGGAGGCGCGCTCGGCGTCGACGGCGACGGGGCCGCTCCCGGCGGCGAAGGCGGCGGTCACCTCGGCGAGGGTCTCCGCGTCGGCGATCACCGGCGGAATGCCCTCGCGTGGTTCGAGCAAGGGGATCGGCGCCCGGCTCACAGAAGATCCGGCGTCGTCCGGAGGGGCGCCTCCGGTGGTTCGCAGTGGACGGTCTGCTGCGGTTTCGTGGGCGTCGGTCACCTGTCAAGGGTATCGGTGGATCGACGGCGCCCGCCGACGGAACGTTCCGTCGGCGGGCGCCGGGGGGTCGTAAACCAGTCAGGTCAGTGAAAGATCGGCTTCACGGGGGCGTCGTCAGGGGAGCGGGGGTGGGGAGTGGGGAGTGGGAGATCGGGGCGGTCAGTGGATGATTCCCGTGCGCAGGGCCACCGCGACCATCCCGGCGCGGTCCCCGGTGCCGAGCTTGCGGGCGATGCGGGCCAGGTGGCTCTTGACGGTGAGGGCGGACAGGCCCATCGAGACGCCGATCGCCTTGTTCGACTGGCCCTCGGCGACCAGGCGGAGCACCTCCACCTCGCGGCCGGAGAGCTCGCGGTAGCCGCCCGGGTGGCTCGGGGCGCCCGGGGGGCGGCGGTGCAGGCGGGCGGCGGCGGCGCCGATGGGGGCGGCGCCCGGCCGGGTGGGGAGCCCGACGTTGGTACGGGTGCCGGTGACGACGTAGCCCTTGACGCCGCCGGCGAGTGCGTTGCGCACGGCGCCGATGTCGTCGGCCGCGGACAGGGCGAGCCCGTTGGGCCAGCCCGCGGCGCGGGTCTCCGACAGCAGGGTCAGGCCGGAGCCGTCGGGAAGGTGGACGTCGGCGACGCAGATGTCGCGGGGGTTGCCGATGCGGGGACGAGCCTCCGCGACGGACGAGGCCTCGATGACGTCGCGCACGCCGAGCGCCCACAGGTGGCGGGTGACGGTGGAACGGACGCGCTGATCGGCCACGACCACCATGGCGGTCGGCTTGTTCGGGCGGTAGGCGACCAGGCTTGCAGGCTGCTCGAGGAGAACGGACACCAGGCCTCCTGGGGGGCGGGGACGGGGCCGGCTCATGGGGGAAGCCGGGACGAACCGTGCTTTCAAGGTCACAGTCGTCTTCGGCACCGAAGGCGTCCGCCTTTAGAGAATGATCACGATCTGGTGAGTAACAATCCGAGCAATTCGGACACGCTGTCGATCATTCGAAGATCGAACGGTTTCACACTTTGTCGATAAGAGCCCGAAAGTTGTCGTATCGACAAAGTGACGGAACCTCCTCCGGGCGTGCGGGTCCCACGCCCGGAAACAAGTGACGAGGGTTGGTGGGGTCAGCGTGACTGCGGGCCGCGCCGCTGCGGCAGCGTCACGACCGAGGCGTCGCCCGGCGCGGCCGGCGGCAGGCCCGCGACCTGGGCCAGCAGGTCGCACCACGAGGAGAGGTGCGCCGCCGTGTCCGGGACGCCGCCCAGGGACTCGCGCGGCGTCCAGGACGCCCGGATCTCGATCTGCGAGGCGGACGGCCGGGCCGAGAGCCCTCCGAAGTAGTGGGAACTCGCACGGGTGACCGTGCCGCTGGGCTCGCCGTACGTCAGCCCGCGCGCCTGGAGCGCGCCGGTCAGCCAGGACCAGCACACGTCCGGCAGCAGCGGGTCCGCCGCCATCTCCGGTTCCAGCTCGGCCCGCACCAGCGTCACCAGCCGGAAGGTCCCGTGCCAGGCCTCGTGTCCGGCCGGTTCGTGCAGCAGCACCAGCCGCCCGTCCGCCAGCTCCTCGTCGCCGTCGACGACCGCGGCCTCCAGCGCGTAGGCGTGCGGGGCGAGCCGCTGCGGGGCGCGGGTGGCCTCCACCTCGATCTGCGGCCGCAGCCGCGCGGCCCGCAGCGCCTCCACGGCGGCCGTGAAGGCCGGCGGCACCGTACTCCCGCCGCCCGCGCCACTGCCGGTGCTTGCGTTGCTCCCGCCGCTTCCGTCGCTTCCGTTGTGATTCCCTTTGTGCCGGGCCTCTTCCTCGGTCCCCTTCGCGTCGTCCATTCCGCCAGCGCCGTCCGACAGTCGTCCCTGAGCCGCAGCCATGCGGGGAACATTAAGCGGAACGGCGGCCCGGTGCAGGGAGGGACACCCGCGTGCGGGCGCGATGTCCGGATCACGCGGCCCCCCAGGGGCGCGCGGGAGCCGCCCCACCCGTGGTCCGGTGCCGTTGTGGGGGCATGCGAGACTTGCCGGTGTGAGTGCCAACCAGAGCCCCGCGGGCCAGCCGCCGACCGCCACGTACGACTCCGCGTTCCTGAAGGCGTGCAGGCGTGAGCCGGTGCCGCACACGCCCGTGTGGTTCATGCGGCAGGCCGGGCGCTCGCTGCCGGAGTACCTGAAGGTGCGCGAGGGCGTCCCGATGCTCGACTCCTGCATGCGGCCGGAACTGGTCGCCGAGATCACCCTCCAGCCGGTGCGCCGGCACGGCGTGGACGCGGCGATCTACTTCAGCGACATCGTGGTCCCGCTCAAGGCCATCGGCATCGACCTCGACATCAAGCCGGGCGTCGGTCCGGTCATCGCCGAGCCGATCCGTACCCGCGCGGACCTGGCGCGGCTGCGCGACCTCACCCCCGAGGACGTCACCTACGTCACCGAGGCCTTCGGTCTGCTCACCCGCGAGCTCGGCGCCACCCCGCTGATCGGCTTCGCCGGCGCGCCGTTCACCCTCGCCAGCTATCTCGTGGAGGGCGGCCCGTCCCGCAACCACGAGCACACCAAGGCCCTGATGTACGGCGATCCGCAGCTGTGGGCCGACCTCCTGGACCGGCTCGCCGGCATCACGGCGGCCTTCCTCAAGGTGCAGATCGAGGCGGGCGCGAGCGCGGTCCAGCTCTTCGACTCCTGGGTCGGCGCGCTGTCCCCGGCGGACTACCGCCGCTCGGTGCTGCCCGCCTCCCGCAAGGTCTTCGACGCCGTTGCCGGGTACGGCGTGCCGCGCATCCACTTCGGTGTCGGCACCGGCGAGCTGCTGCGCCTCCTCGGTGAGGCGGGCGCGGACGTCGTCGGCGTCGACTGGCGCGTCCCGCTGGACGAGGCGGCCCGCCGCGTCGGCCCGGGCAAGGCGCTCCAGGGCAACCTGGACCCGGCCGTCCTCTTCGCCGGCCGGGAGGCGGTCGAGACCAAGACCCGCGAGATCCTGGAGGCGGCGGCGGGGCTCGAGGGCCACGTCTTCAACCTCGGCCACGGCGTCCTGCCGGCCACCGCCCCGGACGCGCTGACCCGCCTCGTGGAGTACGTCCACACCCAGACCGCGCGCTGACGCCCGCTCCGCACAGCGGGCTGCGCCCCCGACCGCCCGCTGTGCGCCGAGCCCGTCGCCCCGCGCGGTACGACGGGCGACCGGCATGCCCCTGGGGCGCTGTTCGGCTCGGGTGCGGGCTGACAGGCGCCTTGGGCATGGGCGGACAGGCCGTCCCGCGCCGGTGTCACGATCCGCCGGGCCGGCGCGCGACCGGCGGCCGAGGGCGTGGCCCACGGCCCTGGGGCGACGCCGACCGCGCGTCGAGCCCGCGAGCGGTACTCCACCGCGGTGGACCGTGCGCACGGTGGACGCTGAGTTCGGAGGGCGGAGGAACGACCAAGGGGCGTCATGGCGCCCTGCGCCTCCTCGCCTCGCCCTCCCTCTCGTAGCCTCGCGGGATGTCCGTGCCGCGACACGCTTCCGGGCGGCGACGGGTTTCCGGGCCGCCCCGGGCTGCTGGGCGCGGCCCCCGCTCAGCCCGCCGACGTCGTCGTCAGGATCTCCGCCGCGGCCACCCCCGAGGCCGCGCTCGCGCCGTGGGTGAAGATCTGGGCGGCCGCGGTGGCGGCGGTGCCCGGCAGGCCCATCTCCACGACGATCGCGTCCGGGCGGGCGGCGGTCAGGCCGGTCACGGCACGGCTCATCCACGCGTGCCGGGCCACGTCGCGGGCGACGATCACCAGCGGGCGCCCCGCCGCCGGTTCGAGTGCGCATCGCTCCAGCGCCACCGTCCCCTCCTCCAGCTCCTGCCCGCGCACCCGCACCGAGGTCGTACCGGGCAGCCGTTCCCGCAGCGGGCCGGCCACGCCCCACGGGGTCTCCTTGCCGATGGCCATGTTGGTCACCGGTGCCAGCTCGACCACGTGCGGGGCTGCCGTCAGCGGCAGGGCGGCCCGCGCGGCGCCGGTGAGGCGCACGGCCCGGCGCGCGGCGATGTGCCCGATGCCGTCCCCGGCCGTCGTCCCGGCGTCCCCGGCCGCCCGCAGCCCGGCCGACCAGCGGGCGAACTCCCGTACCCGGTCCGCCGCCCCGGCCAGCCGCTCCTCGGACAGCTCCCCGCCCGTCACCGCGGTGGTCAGCGCCTTGACCAGCAGCGCGACGGTGGCCTCGTCGGCGCTCTCGCCGCCCACGCAGACGGCGTCCACCCCGGCGGCGACGGCCTTCACCGTGGCACCGTCGATGCCGTGGCGGCGCGTGACCGCGCCCATCTCGATGGCGTCGCTGACGATCAGGCCGTCGAAGCCCAACTCCTCGCGCAGCAGGCCGTGCAGGATCCGACGGCTCAGCGTGGCCGGGAGGTCGGGGTCGTAGGCCGGGACCAGCAGGTGGCCGCTCATGACCGCGCGCACGCCGGCCGCGACGGCGGCCCGGAACGGGGGCAGCGCCTGGGCGGCGATCTCCTCCCGCCCGGCGGGGTAGGAGGGCAGGTCGTGGTGGGAGTCGACGGCGACGTCCCCGTGGCCGGGGAAGTGCTTGGCGCAGGCGGCGACGCCGGACGACTGGAGCCCGCGGATCCATGCGGAGGTGTGGCGGGAGACCACGCCGGGGTCCGAGCCGAAGGAGCGCACGCCGATGATCGGGTTGTCCGGGTTGGAGTTGACGTCCGCGCTCGGCGCGTAGTCGAGGCTCACCCCGGCGGCGCGCAGCTGCCGGCCGAGGTCGGCGGCGACCGCCTCGGTCAGCGTCGGGTCGTCGACGGTGCCGAGGGCGAAGTTGCCCGGCCGGGACGAGCCGGTGGCGGACTCGATGCGGGTGACGTCGCCCGCCTCCTCGTCGATCGCGACGATCAGGTCGGGGTTCTCGGCGCGGAGCCGGCCGGTCAGCCGGGCCACCTGCTCGGTGGAGACGATGTTGCGGGAGAAGAGCACGACGGAGGCCAGTCCGTCGCCGATGTCGCGCAGGATCCAGTCGGGGGCCTCGGTGCCCACGAAACCCGGCTGCAGGACGGAGAGCGCGAGCCGACGCAACGCGCTGCTGTGCTTGCTTGAGGACATCGGCCGCGCCTTTCGGGTGGTTTCTTGGTATAGACCAAGAGGGTGCGCGTTCAGGTTAACCAGACGTGTCAAGGGCACCTGGAAGCGAACTCGGAAGTAACAAATTGCCTAGTCCGGAGGGGTGTTGACACCTTCCCTTGGTCTAGTCCATTGTGAGGCGCAAGTTCGGCGAGGGGCTGCTGAGACTCCTGTTTCCGCGCCGGACACCAGCCGCGGCCGGACTGCGCAGACCGCTGTCGTGGCGACGACTTCCGTGACGACCACCCCGGACGAGACGACCATTCCGGACGGGTGCGCGGGCCGGGACACCACCCCGTCCGAGCCGCCCCGTCGCCCCGCTCCCGCCCCGTGCCGCGAGCGGGCTCCCGCTGCCACCACCGACCTCAGGTGCGACGGCCGACCACCGTCGCACGCACCGCCGTTGCCCGCACGGGGCGACGGCGAGGATCTGGAGCACCACATGGCGACGCCTGATTCCTACCTCCACCGAGCCCCGTCCGACCTGCCCTACTTCAGTGCGGACGCCGACACCTACCTGGCCCGCACCCAGTTGCGAGACCTCCGCAAGACACGCCCGCTGCGGGTGCTGTCCGAGGAGGACTTCGCCCACTGGCAGACGTACGGCTACGTCGTCGTCAAGGAGGCCATACCCGCCGACTCCGCGCGTCGGCTGCTCGACTTCGCCTGGGAGTTCCAGGGGCTCGACCCCGAACGCCCCGACACCTGGTACCAGGACCGCGAGTACCGCTCCGACCTCGACCGCGAGCTGCACATCTACGGCTTCGTCGAGGCCTACCACCACCAGCTCATCTGGGACAGCCGCCAGACGCGGCGCGTCTACGACGCCTTCGTCGACGTGTGGGACTGCGAGGAGCTGTGGGTCACCCTGGACCGGCTCAACCTCAACCCGCCCAACGTCGGCAACCGCGACCGCGCGCTCATCGACAAGCCCGAACGCGGCTTCGACATCGAACTGCACTGGGACGTCGACACCTCCCAGGGCGTCCTGCCGCAACGCGTCCAGGGCATCATCGCGCTCAACGACACCAAGCCCGACCACGGCGGCTTCCAGTGCTGCCCCGAGCTGTTCCGCCGCTTCGACCGCTGGAAGGCGCTCCAGCCCGACGACCGGGATCCCATCCGGCCCGCGATCGACCGCGAGGACATGCCCGTCGTACGGCCCGACCTGGAGGCCGGCGACCTGCTCATCTGGAACGGCCTGCTGGCCCACGGCGTCGCACCCAACGTCTCCGGCGAAGGCGTCCGCGCGGTCCAGTACCTGTCCATGATGCCCGCCCTGGAGAGCCACCGCAGCCTGCGCGACTCCCGCGTCGACTCCTGGCGCACCCTCGCCACCCCCGACTGGAACGCCACCCTCCTCGGCGACGCCCACCGGCACGAGTCGGAGCGCTACGGCTCCGCCGAACTGACCGAGCTCGGCGCCAAGTTGCTGGGCCTCACGTCCTGGCACGCGGACGCCGCACCCGACGGCGGCGACACGGACGAGGCGACCGACGAGGCCACCGGGGACGCCGCATGCGCCGTATCTGCCTGACCCTCCCCACCAACCGGCACTGCCCGGAGACGATCACGGCCCTCGGCGAGGAAGCCGCCTACGCCGCCGACCACTTCGACATCGATGTCCACCTCCTCGTCCTCGACTCCTGCCCGCCCGAGGACCGCACCGCCCACGCCGACGCCCTGCGGCGCCTGCCCGACCACCCCCGGATCACCACCCACCACCTCGACGAGGCCGCCCAGCGCGACTTCCTCACCCGGGTGACGGCACGCTCCGGCAGCGCCAAGCCCGAACTGCTCCTCGATCTGATGCTCCCCGACGGGCTCTCCTACGGCGCCTGCACCAACCGCGCCTTCCTGATCGCGGCCGCGCTCGGCTGCGACTCCGTCCACCGCCGGGACTCCGACAGCCGCTACCAGAGCGTGGACGGCCGTACGGTCTTCCCCGTCCACCACGAGCTGCTGTCCCTCGGCGCACGCGCCGCCGACGCCGTGGCCGGTGTCACGGAGTCGACGCTGCCGGAGCACCTGATGGAGCGGCGGGTCGCCATGGTCGGCAGCTCCTTCGTGGGCGAACTCTCCGTCGACATCGCCCGCATACGGGACGCCGACCCCGACGTCTACCGCGACGTCGTCTCCCTCTGGGCGCCCGAGCACTGGTCCGCCGAACAAAAGCGCGAGCTGGTCGAGGAGTCGTTCACCGGCGCCGGCACCGAACCCTTCACGGCCGACCACGCGACGCTGACGGTGGTCGACCCGATGCGCGTGGACATGTGCAACATCGCCTTCCACGCCGCGACGGTCACCGAACGCGTGCCGCTGCCGCCCGCCCGCGACACCATCGGCAGCGACTACTTCCTCATCCACCTCGTGCACGACGCGCGGCTGCCCGGCGTGCTGCACAACCGCAACATCGTCAACTACTACACCGGCGAACGCCGAACGGGACCCGGCTTCCTGGCCTACCAGACCCGATTCGCCAAGTTCCTGCTGTCGATGCTCTACTTCCACCACGTCTACGACCGCATGGCCGAGGCGGGCGACTGCCTGCTGGACGAGCACGGCCGGGCCCGCCCCGGCGCCGTCGCCGCCCTGGCCCGCGAGAGCACCGGCCTCGACCCCGCCGAGAACGTCCGCAGACTCGACGCCCTCGACACCGCCTACCGACGGCTCGGCGGCGCATACACCGACGTCGCCGACCACCTGGCCGGCCGCCGCGCCCGCCTCCTCGACGAGGCACGCGACGACATGGCGGACTTCGCCCTGCTCACCGAGGCGTGGGAGAGCATGGTGACCGCCGCCGGGGCCACCTCGCTCACTCCGTCCACGGGACAGCCGCGGTGAGCGCGGAGAGCGCGGTGACGGGCGCGGGCCTCAGCGAGCCCCTGGCCGCCGCCCTCGCCGCCGCCACCGAGGACCGGCTCGTCTACGACCTGGCCGGCATCGAAGCGCGCTACGACACCCTGCGTCGCGAACTACCCGGCGTACAGGTGCGGTTCGCGATGAAGGCCTGCCCGCTCGACCAGGTCCTGACCGCCCTGGCCCGCCGGGGCGCCGGTGCGGACGCGGCCAGTCCCGGCGAGGTCGAACAGGCGCTGCGGGCCGGGACACCGGTCGGCCGCGTGCACTACGGCAACACCGTCAAGTCCGACCGGAACATCGCCGAGGCGTACCGGCTCGGCGTGCGCACCTTCGCCACCGACAGCGTCCAGGACGTGGCCGCCCTCGCCGAACACGCCCCCGGCGCCCGCGTGTTCTGCCGGTTGGCGACCGGCGGCGCGGGCGCCGTGTGGGGGCTGAGCAACAAGTTCGGCTGCCCGCCCGGCGACGCCGTCCGCGTGCTGGAGGAGGCCCGCGACGCCGGGCTCGTGCCTGCGGGCCTGTCCGTGCACGTCGGCTCCCAGCAGCTGACGGGGGAGGCCTGGCACGCCGCCGCCGAGGACCTGGGCGACGTGCTGCGCGCCCTCGGCCGGCGCGGCATCCGCGTCGACCACGTCAACCTCGGCGGCGGCCTGCCCGCCCTCGGCTACCGCGACCGGCGCGGCACCCCTCTCGACCCGCCGTTGGACAAGATCTTCGCGGTGATCCGGGAGGGCATGGACGAGCTGCGCCGGATCCACGGCGGCCCCCTGGACTTCGTCGTCGAACCCGGCCGCCACCTCGTCGCCGACCACGGCGCGATCCGCGCCCACGTCACCCGCCTCACCGAACGGCGGACGGCGGGCGGCGAACGGCAGCACTGGCTGTACCTGAGCTGCGGCAAGTTCAACGGCCTGTACGAGATGGACGCCCTGCAGTACCGGCTGGTCTTCCCGGGCCACCACCCCGACGGCCCGCACGTCCCCGCCGTCGTCGCCGGACCCACCTGCGACAGCGACGACGCCTACTCCCACGAGGAGGCACTGGTCCCGGTGCCCGCGACGCTGGCCTCCGGCGACCCGGTCTGGGTGCTGTCCTGCGGCGCCTACGCGACCAGCTACACGACCCTGGGCTTCAACGGCTTCGCCCCGCTCCCGCACGCCTGGGCGGACCGCCCGGAGGGGACCGGCGCCGATGACTGACCCCGTGCGCGTACGCCCCCTCGCCGACGGCGACTGGGACGCGGTCGTGACGCTGGAGCGGGACGCCTACACCGGCCTCGGCCTGTCGGAGGGCCGCGCCGCGCTGCAGTCCAGGGCAGCGGTGTCGCCGGACACCTGCTTCGTCGTGGACGTCGGCGCCCGTACGGCCGGCTACATGCTGGCGCTGCCGTATCCGCCGCACCGCTACCCGGACCTGGCGCGGCCGGAGGGGCCGCCGGAGGGACCGCCCGCAGAGACGTCCGCCTTCCCGCCGGGCAATCTCCACCTCCACGACATCGTCGTCGCCCCGGGCCTGCGGCGCAGGGGACTCGCCCGACACCTCCTGCACCACCTCACCGGCACCGCCCGGGCCCGCGGGGACCAGCGGATCTCCCTGGTCGCCGTGGGCGGCACCGAGCCGTTCTGGTCGGCGCGCGGCTTCGTGCCCGAGCCGGGGGTGGTGCCCGGCGACGCGTACGGCGGCGGCGCCGTCTACATGTCCAAACCGGTGGCGGCCGTCCGGCAGACCCGTGCCCGCCCGTCCCTCTCCCCGCCCGCACCCACCCTGCGCGAAGTGAGCTGATTGCGCGTGTCCCGACTCCACGATCCCTTCCTGCGCGGCCAGTTGGCGATCGCCGCGCTGTTCCTGTCCCTCGGCTTCCAGTACGCCACCTGGGCCGCGCGCATCCCCGCGGTCAAGGCCGACCTGGACCTGAGCGCGGCCCAGGTGGGGGTGCTCCTGATGGCCGCGGGGGTCGGCGCGGCGGTGTCCTTCCCGGCGGTCGCCTGGCTGATGCGCCGCATGGGCTCGCGCCGGCTCGCGCTGCTGTCCCAACTGGGCCTGGCCCTGCTGCTGCTCGCCCTGGCGGCGGCCCCCGACTACCCCGTGGCCCTGCTGGTGATGTGCGCCGACGGCGTCCTCGTCGGCTGCCTGAACGTGGCCATGAACGCGCAGGGAGCGGCCCTGGAGGCACGGCACGAACGCAACACGATGGCGAGGCTGCACGCCGTCTTCAGCGGCGGCTCCCTGCTGGCGGCCCTGCTCGCCTCCGGCATGACCGCCGCCACCGAATCGGTCACCGCGCACTTCGCGGTCGCCGTCGCCCTGCTCGTCGTACTGGCCGCCACGGCACGCACCGGACTCCTCGACGAGGAGACCGACTCCGACGGCACGGACCCGGCCCCCGCCAAGACCCCCGCCGAGCCGAAGCCCGAACGGCGCCGCTGGAGCATCCCCTCCCGCCTGACCCTGTGGATGTGCTGCGCCATGGTCTTCGGCACGGTCGCCGAGGGCGCCATGAACGACTGGTCCGCCCTCTACCTCAGGGACATCGCCAAGGCGTCGGCGGAACTCGCCCCGCTCGGCATCGCCGTGGTGGCCGGGATGATGGTCGTCGCCCGCCTCTTCGCCGACGGCTGGCGCAGCCGCTGGGGCGACGGACGGGTCGTCCTCCTGGGCAGCGCCGTGGCCGGCACCGGGCTCGCCGTCGCGCTGGTCAGCGGCGGCGTCGCACCGGCCCTGGCCGGCTTCGCCTGCATGGGCCTGGGCATCGCCGCCGTGACCCCCTGCGTCTACGCCGCCGCCGCCCGGCAGGGCTCGGACGCGCTGACGCTGGTCGCCGCCATGGGCACCACGGGACTGCTGGCCGGCCCGCCCCTCATCGGCTTCATCGCCGGCGCGAGCGACCTGGCCTGGGGCATGGGCGCCGTGGCCGCCTCGGCGGGCGCCGTCGCGCTGTGCAGCACCCGCATCCGCTGGACCGCCCCGGCCCCCGTCGCGCGGAGCGAGGCGACCCCGGCCTGACCGCACGCGGCCCGCCGTGGCCGCCGCTCACCACCCGGGCCGCGCCCGTCTGCCGAACAGCAGCCCGCGCGGCTCCGGCGGAGGCGGCGTGCCCCGCCTGAGCGGCCAGGCGATCAGCATGCCGACGACGAAGCCGACGACGTGGGCCACGTACGCCACGGTGCCCGCGTCGGAGACGGCCCCGCCGGAGGAGTAGACCGCCTGGAGCCCGAACCAGAAGCCCAGCACCAGCCAGGCCGGCAACCGCAGCGGCAGGAAGATGAGGAAGGGGACCAGCACCCAGACGCGGGCCCTCGGATACAGCACCAGATAGGCGCCGAGCACCCCGGCGATCGCGCCCGACGCGCCGATCAGCGGGGCGCCCGAGTCGGCGTTGAGCAGGGCGAAGCCGTAGGTGGCCGCGTAGCCGCAGACGCCGTAGAAGAGCAGGAAGGGGAGGTGGCCCATCCGGTCCTCGACGTTGTTGCCGAAGATCCACAGGAACAGCATGTTGCCCAGCAGGTGCAGCCAGCCGCCGTGCAGGAACATCGCCGTCAGGACACTCAGCTCCGGCGACTTGTCGTAGTCCGGCGGCGCGACCACGCAGCCCGGCCCCTGGGGGCCGACCCCGACGGCGCCGGTGGGCACCAGGCGTGGCATCCGGTGCTGGAGCAGCTCCTGCGGCACCGCCGCCCAGTGGTCCAGGAACGCCTGGAGGTCGCACAACTGCGCCAGGCTGCCGTCGCCCGTCGCCGACCCGGTGATGCCGGGGGTGAACAGGAACACCAGGACGTTCGCGAGGATCAGGGCGTACGTCACCCACGGGGTGCGGCGCGCCGGGTTCACGTCATGGACGGGGATGACCACGAGTCACTACTGCCCGCCCCGCGGACGGTGAATCGGCTCGCCGCGTTGAACGCCCCCGTCCGTGTGTACGTATGCCCTCTCAACCGCCCGCGACCCGGGGAAGGCGGGGCGCGGGGACGACGTGAGGATCAGGCGATGAACGAACGGGTCACACCGGCTCCGGCGCTGCACGCCCTGCCCGACGGCGAGGCCGAGGTCGCCCTCGTGCTGCGGCTGCCCTGGGAGGACGTCGCCCGGCTCGGCCAGGAGGCGGGACGGCTGGCCGCGCAGACGCAGCGGCCGGTGACACTGGACGAGGCGGTGAGTCACCGGCTGCGCTCCGCGCGGGCCGCGTCCCATGCCAGGCCGGCCGGTGAGCAGCCGCCCGCGGTGAGCGCCCCGGTGCCGGCGACCGGCCCGGCCTCCGTGTCCTCCCTGCCGTCCCGGCCCCCGGCCGAGCAGGCACGGCAGGCCATCGACCGCATCAACGGAACGGCGTAGGGCCCGGCGCCCCGCTCGGCGTCGCCGCCGCAACGGCGTGGAGTCCCGGGCCCCCGCCCGGCCTCGTCGCTCAGCGCTGCTGCTCGACCGCCCGCACCGCCTTGCGGGCGGCCACCAGCACCGGGTCCCACACCGGGGAGAAGGGCGGCGCGTAGCCCAGGTCCAGGGCGGTCATCTGCTCGACCGTCATCCCGGCCGTGAGGGCCACCGCGGCGATGTCGACGCGCTTGCCCGCGCCCTCACGGCCGACGATCTGCACGCCCAGCAGCCGCCCGGTGCGCCGCTCCGCCAGCATCTTCACCGTCATGGGGGAGGCGTTCGGGTAGTAGCCCGCGCGGCTGGTGGACTCGATGGTCGCCGTCACGAACCGCAGCCCCGCCCGCAGCGCGTCCTTCTCCCTCAGGCCGGTCCGCGCGATCTCCAGATCGCACACCTTGCTGACCGCCGTGCCGACCACGCCCGGGAAGGTGGCGTAGCCGCCGCCCACGTTGGTGCCGATGACCTGCCCGTGCTTGTTGGCGTGGGTACCCAGCGGAATGTGCCGCTCCTGTCCGGAGACCAGGTCGAGCACCTCCACGCAGTCGCCGCCCGCCCAGATGTTCTCGTGGCCGCGCACCCGCATCGCCAGGTCGGTCAGCAGCCCCCCGTGCGCGCCGAGCGGCAGCCCCGCGGCCCGGGCGAGCCCCGTCTCCGGACGTACGCCGATGCCGAGCACCACCACGTCCGCCGGGAACTCGGCGTCCTCCGTGGCCACCGCACGGACCCGGCCGTCGTTTCCGGTCAGCACCTTGGTGACCTCGGCGCCGTTCACCATGGTGATGCCGAGGCCCTCCATCGCCGTGTGCACCATGCGGCCCATGTCGGGGTCGAGCGTCGCCATCGGCTCCCGGCCCCGGTTGACGACCGTCACCTCGTAACCGCGGTTGATCAGCGCCTCGGCCATCTCCACGCCGATGTACCCGGCGCCGACGACCACCGCGCGACGGCCACGCGTGCGTGCCAGCGTGTCGAGCAGCGCCTGCCCGTCGTCCAGCGTCTGCACCCCGTGCACACCGGGCGCGTCGACGCCCGGCAGCTCCGGCCGGATCGGCCGCGCCCCCGTCCCGATCACCAGCTTGTCGTACGAAGTCCAGGACTCGGCGCCGGAGTCGACGTCACGCGCGCGTACCCGCCCGCCGGCCACGTCGATCTCCGTGACCTCGGTGCGCGTCCTGAGGTCGATGTCCCGGGCGCGGTGCTCCTCGGGCGTGCGGGCGATCAGCGCGTCCCGGTCGGCCACGTCGCCGCCGACCCAGTACGGGATGCCGCACGCCGAGAACGAGCTGAAGTGCCCGCGCTCGAACGCCACGATCTCCAGTTCGTCCGGTCCCTTCATCCGACGCGCCTGCGACGCCGCGGACATCCCCGCGGCGTCGCCGCCGATGACGACCAGTCGTTCCCTCGTACCGCCCGCGCTGCCCGTGCTCGTGCCCGTGCTCATGCTCATGCTCATGCGAACACGCTACGGGGGCGGGGGATTTCAGTCCTGCTCGCCGGGCTCCTCGCCGTGCGGCGCCTCCGCCCGCGGCGCCACGGGTGCCGGGGCCACCGCCGGACGGTGCGGCAGCCGGGGGCGTACGACCCGCAGCCACAGCAGCGCGAGCAGCGCCGCCACCGCCGCGAACGGCAGTACCGCGCCGAGCACCACCGCCAGCCAGCGCAGCATCGTCATGAAGGCGTCCCAGCCGCCTGCCAGCGCGTCCACGAACCCGGGGTCCTCGTCCTCCTTCTTCTTCTCCACATGCCTCACCGGCGTCTCCGACAGGGAGAGGGTGATGGTGGCCAGGCTCGTGCGGTCCTTCAGCGCCGCCTGCCGGGCGAGCAGCGCCTCCAGCTCCGCCTGACGCGTGCTCAGTTCGCCCTCCAGGGTCACCACGTCGTCCAGCTCCGTCGCCCGGTCCATCAGCCCGCGGACGCGGGCCACGCTGGCGCGCTGCGACTTCACGCGGCTGTCCACGTCCACCACCTGGTCGGTGACGTCCTCGGCCTTCGCCTTGCGGCTGAGCAGCTTCCCGGCGCCCTCCAGTTCGTCCAGGACGTCCTCGTAGCGCTCCACGGGCACGCGCAGCGTCACCTCGGTCCGCTCGTGGCCCTCCGCGTCCCGGGTGGTGCTCTCGTCACCGAGGTAACCGCCCGCGTTCTCGGTCGCGGTGCGGGCCGCGTCGAGCGCCTTGGGCGTGTCCTCGACCTGCACGCTCAGCGAGACGGTGCGGATGATGTGGGTCGGGGCGAGCTTCGGCGGCGCGCTCGCCCGGGCGTTGTCGCCCCCGGCCTCACCGGCGGCGCCCGCCCGGCCGTCGGCCTTGGACCCGGCTCCCTGCGAGCCCTGCTGCGGCGCGGCCGCCTCGGCCTTGCCGCCCGCGTCGGAGCCGGCGTCCGAGGCGCTGCAGCCGGTGAGGGCGAGCGCCGTGACCAGCAGCAGGCCGGCCCACGCACGCGGAGGTGGGGCAGCTCTCCGGGCCGCCGCTCGTCGTGTCGTCGCTCGTCGTGCCTGCATCGTGGGTCCCCCCAGGGCTGAGTCGGGCTTGATGCCTCTACGACGCGGGCGGGGGCGCACACGACGGCTCGGAACGGTTCCGAAGCGATCACGGTCCGGACTCGCGGGGTTGAGACGGAGGGCGTACGTATTTCCGGACGTGGGGACGTGGGGACGCGGGGACGCGGGGCGGGCGGGTGCGGGCACGGGGTCGGGTGAAGGCACGCGCCGCGGGCCGGCGTGGGGCTGGACGGCGGGACCGTCGCCGGGGCGGATGGCGCGACGCGCGCCGGGGTGGGACGTCGGCGGCGGGCGGGTGCGTGGGAGGGGCGGGGCGTGCGGGTCTGGTGCCGGGGGTGTCTGGTCCGGGTGGGGCGTGGGGTTGGAGGTGCGGGCGGATGGTGGGGCGCGTTCCGGGGCCGTTCGGGGCGGGTGTGGGGCGGCTGGATGTCAGGGCGGATGTCGGCGGGCGGCGGGCGGCGGGCGGCGGGTGGTGGGTGCGTGGGACGGGCGGGGCCTGTGGGCCCGGTGTCGGGGTCGTCCGGCCCCGGGGCGGTGTCGGTGGTGTCTGAGACGCTGGGGGCATGAGCGCAAGTGAGACCCCGGCGGGTGAGTTCCCCCCGGAACAGGGGCCCGGACACGTAGTCGTCGTAGGAGCCGGCATCGCCGGACTGGCCGCCGCCCACCGCCTCCTGGAGGGCGGCGCCAGGGTGACCGTCCTGGAGGCGTCCGACCGCGTCGGAGGCAAGCTGCTGCCCGGCGAGGTCGCCGGCGTACGCGTCGACCTCGGCGCCGAGTCGATGCTGGCCCGCCGCCCCGAGGCCGTCGGTCTGGCCCGCGCCGCCGGACTCGCCGGCCGTCTGCAGCCGCCGTCCACCGCGACGGCCTCCCTGTGGACCCGCGGCGCCCTGCGCCCCATGCCCAAGGGCCACGTCATGGGCGTCCCCGGCACCGCCGCCGCCCTGTCCGGCGTGCTCTCCGAGGAGGGCCTCGCCCGTATCGAGCGCGACGCCGAGCTGCCCCGCACCGAGGTCGGCGACGACGTGGCCGTGGGGGAATACGTTGCCGCGCGCCTGGGCCGCGAGGTCGTCGACCGCCTCGTCGAGCCGCTGCTGGGCGGCGTCTACGCGGGCGACGCCTACCGCATCTCGCTCCGCTCGGCCGTGCCCCAGCTCTTCGAGGCCGCCCGCACCCACACCTCCCTCACCGAGGCGGTGCGCGCCCTCCAGGGCCGCACGGCCACCTCACCGCCGAGCGGCCCGGTGTTCATGGGCATCGAGGGCGGCATCGGCACCCTCCCGCCCGCCGTCGCCGACTCGGTCCGCGCGCACGGCGGCGAGATCCTCACGCAGGCGCCCGTCACCGAGCTGCGCCGCACCGCCTTTGACGGCTGGCGGATCGTCGCCGGCGGCCGGGAGCTGCACGCCGACGCGGTCGTCGTCGCCGTCCCGGCCGGGCCCGCCGCCGAGCTGTTGCGCGCCGAGGCGCCCGCCGCCGCGGCCGAGCTGTCGGCCGTGGAGTACGCCTCGATGGCCCTGATCACCCTCGCCTACCGCCGCGCCGACGCCGCCGCGCTCCCCGAGGGCAGCGGCTTCCTCGTGCCGCCGGTCGACGGGCACACCATCAAGGCGTCCACCTTCGCCTCCCGCAAGTGGGGCTGGATCGCCGAGGAGGACCCGGACCTGGTGGTCCTGCGCACCTCGGTGGGCCGGTACGGCGACTCGGAGATCCTCGGCCGCGACGACGCGGGCCTCGTCGCCGTCTCCCGGCACGACCTCGCGGAGGCCACCGGCCTGACCGCCGAGCCCGTCGCCACCAGCGTCACCCGTTGGCAGGACGGCCTGCCGCAGTACCCGGTCGGCCACCACGCGCGCGTGGCTCGCATCCGCGAGCACGTCGCGAAACTCCCGGGCCTCGCGGTGTGCGGCGCGGCCTACGACGGCGTCGGCATCCCGGCGAGCATCGCGAGCGCGTACGCCGCCGTCGACCAGATCCGGGGCGACCTGCGCGGTGTGGAGGAGCTCACGGCCCACCCGGTGCAGAGCCTGCACGGCGGAGCGGGAGAATAGGGCCATGAGTGACGACGCCTCCACCCCCGCCGCCGAGCGGATCCCGAACAAGGGCAAGCTGGCCAAGGACCTCAACGAGGTCATCCGCTACACCCTCTGGTCCGTCTTCAAGCTCAAGGACACCCTCCCCGAGGACCGCGCCGGGTACGCCGACGAGGTCCAGGAGCTGTTCGACCAGCTCGCCGCGAAGGACGTGACGATCCGCGGCACCTACGACCTGTCCGGGCTGCGCGCGGACGCCGACCTGATGATCTGGTGGCACGCCGAGACCGCCGACCAGCTCCAGGAGGCGTACAACCTCTTCCGCCGCACGAAGCTCGGCCGTGCGCTGGAGCCGGTCTGGTCGAACATGGCGCTGCACCGCCCCGCCGAGTTCAACCGCTCGCACATCCCGGCCTTCCTGGCCGACGAGACGCCGCGCAACTACATCAGCGTCTACCCGTTCGTGCGCTCCTACGACTGGTACCTGCTGCCCGACGAGGACCGCCGCCGCATGCTCGCCGACCACGGCAAGATGGCCCGCGGCTACCCGGACGTGCGCGCCAACACGGTCGCCTCCTTCTCGCTGGGCGACTACGAGTGGATCCTCGCCTTCGAGGCCGACGAGCTGCACCGCATCGTCGACCTCATGCGCCACCTCCGCGGCTCCGAGGCGCGTCGCCACGTCCGCGAGGAGATCCCGTTCTACACGGGTCGTCGGAAGGACATCGGCGAGTTGGTCGCGGGGCTCGCCTGATCAGTGGGCGTGGTTGCGGTCGGCCGGGGGTCCGGGGGTTGTCCCCGGGGGTGCGGCACGGGTCGTCGGAAGGACATCGGCGAGTTGGTCGCCGGGCTCGCGCAGTCAGGCCTTCGGTGCCGCGGCCTGCCTCGGCTCCGGTTCCGGGCGCGGGGCGCAGGACGTGTCCCGCGCCGGGAGGCGGCCCTCCAGGAGGTACGCCTCCAGGTGGCCGTTGACGCAGGCGTTCGGGCCGGCGGCGATGCCGTGCGTCCCGGCGTCCCGCTCGGTCACCAGCACCGAGCCCGACAGCCGCCGCCGCAGCTCCAGCGCACCCCCGTACGGCGTCGCCGCGTCCCGTTCGGCGGCCAGGATCAGCGTCGGCGGCAGCTCACCCGGCGCGGTGCGCACGTCGAGCGGCTGCTGCCGGGGAGCCTGCCAGTAGGCACACGGCAGGTTCGTCCACACGTTGTCCCAGGTCTCGAACGGCGCCCGGCGGGCCAGCCGCGTGTTGTCCCGGTCCCAGACCTCGAAGTCGGCCGGCCAGGGCGCGTCGTTGCACTCGACGGCCGTGTACACGGCGTTGGAGTTCTCCGCCGCGACCGCGCCCTCCTCGGTCCGCGTCCCCGCCTGGTCGATCAGCGGCTGCGGATCGCCCTTCAGATACGCCGACAGCGCCTCGGCGCGGTGCGGCCAGTAGTCGTCGTAGTACCCGGCCTTCAGCATCGCGCCCTGCAACTGCGCGGGCCCCACCGTCCCGCCCGCGGGTTCCGCCGCCAGCCGCGCGCTCGCCTCCTCGTAACTGTCCTGCACCTTCCTTGCCGTGTCCCCGAGCCCGTACACGGCGTCGTGCTCGGCGACCCACTCCTTGAAGTCGTCCCAGCGGTCCTCGAACGCCTCCGACTGGTCGAGGTTGTTGCGGTACCAGATCTGCTCCGGGTCCGGGTCGACCACCGCGTCGAACACCATCCGGCGTACGTGCGAGGGGAACAGCTCGGCGTACAGCGCCCCGAGGTAGGTGCCGTACGACGCGCCCATGAAGGTGAGCCGCCGCTCGCCCAGCGCGGCGCGGACGACCTCCAGGTCCCGGGCGTTGTTGAGCGAGTGGTAGTGCCGCAGCGCCTCCCCGCCCCGTTCCGCGCAGTCGCGCGCGTACGCCTCGGCCTCGGCGGCGCGTTGCTCCTTGTACGCGTCCGAGGGCTGCGTCGGGGCGGGCCGCGGTCCCTTGAAGAAGTCCCCGGGGTCCTGGCAGGACAGCGGCGCCGAGGGCGCGACGCCGCGCGGGGCGTAGCCGACGAGGTCGTAGGCGGCGGCGATGCGCTTCCACTCGGGCACCATGCCCACGAGGGGGAAGTAGAGCCCGGAGGCGCCGGGGCCGCCCGGGTTGTAGAGGAGGGCACCCCGGCCGGGCACTTTCCGTCCGCCGTCGTCCGGGTCCTGGTGGGTGGCCCGCACCCTGCTCACGGTCAGCTCGATCCGCTTCCCGTCGGGGTGCGCGTAGTCCAGGGGCACGGTGACCGTGCCGCAGCGCATGCTGTCCGGCAGTTCCTCCGCCCCCGGGCACGCCCCGAACTCGATCCCGGCCGCCGCCGCGCGCCGGGCGGCCACGGCGGTGCCGTGCGCCTCGGTGGCCCCGGGCCCGGCCGCGGGCTCCGCCTGGGCCGGTGCGACGGCGAGAGTGGTGAGCAGCAAGGACCCGGCGGCCGAGTAGAGGGCGGCAGCTCGCATCGCGTATCCCTTCGGTGCACGGTGTGACACAAGGGATGTTTGGTGCGGCGGCCGGGCGGGGCAAGCACCGCCCGCGGGTGTCGGCGCCGAGTGCCCCCGTACGCCCCCGGCGGGTCAGGCCCGGCGCTCCCAGTGGTCCACGGCGTACTTCTCGCGGTGGGCGAAGGCCGCGCGCAGGTCCGGTTCGCCGACCGCGTGGACACCCCGTACGGCGACCGAGGTGAGGAAGGTCCGGTCGTCCCCCCTGCCGTCGGCCTGCCGGACGAGGGCGCCGACCAGCCGTTGCCCGGCGGGGGAGGCCCACCGGGCGTACGGGTGGATCTCCACGCGCGTGATGGCCAGGCACCCGAGCGTCAGGGTGAGCGGCAGCGCGAACCAGAGGGCGATGAGCAGGCGCGGCTCGGTGGCGGGCAGCGGCAGCGCCAGGGCGACCAGGCCGAGCCCGCACACGGTCACCGCGGCGACCCGCACCCGCCGCACCCCGGCCGCGACGCCACCGGCACCGCCGTCGGGCGCGGCGAGGCCCGCCCCGACCAGCCGGTCGGCCAGAGTCCGTACCGCGTCCGCGGCGGCCGCGGCGGCCCGCACCGGCGCTATCCGGGACTGCCCCCCGGGCCCTATCGCCCCTATGACCGAACGCTCCATGTCGTCCCGGCCGCACGGGTCCACCACCGTCGCCCAGCCGGTGTGCGCGAGCAGCAGCCGCCGCTGACGCGCCATGGAGACCAGCGTCAGGTCGGCCACCCGTCGCGGGCCGCCGGACAGGAACGCCGCCTCGTACAGCGTCAGCGTGTGCTCACGGACGACGGCGTGCGGGTCGACGGCCGCCGCGCGCACGGCGGCCAGGCACAGCCGCAGACACGCGAGGCAGGCGACGGCCCAGGCCGACAGGAGGAAAAGGACCCAGAACATGCCGTACTTCTATGCCAAAGGCTTTCGCCGACGCCATGCCCTGTTCACATTCCGGGACACGGTGTTGTGGGTATGTGACGTTCCGTTTGATGATGTCCGACCCGGGGGCCGCCCCGGGTTCAGCGGCGCAGCAGAACGCGCCTGGTCGCCCGGCCCAGCCGCGCCCCGGGACGCGCCGACCGCGGCACCGGACCCGACCGCTCCAGCCACCACTCCCGCAACTCACGCCGCACCCCCGGTTCCTCGCCTCCTTCCGGCGCCGTCCGCAGCAGGTGCGCGACGAAGTCGAGGGCGTCCCGCCGGTAGCCGCCGGTCATCGGGGACCCCTGCGCGTAGCGCAGGAAGGCCGGCCGGTACCGCGCGCCCATGATCACCGGCAGCTCGGGCGCGACCCTGCCGACCACGTCGGCCCGCTTCCCGGCGAGCGCCCGCGCCTGCACGCCCATCCGCACCCGGTCGAACCCCTCGGGCACCGGTGTGCCCGCGACCAGCGCAGACAGCAGCGCGGCCTGCGCGAGCCCGAGCCGCTGCCGTACGGCGTCGTCGGCGGCGGAGCCGGAACCCGAGGGGTGGGGCGCCCGGCCCCCGGTGGCCGCCGTACGCGACGCCCGTCCCTTCTCCACGGCGACGCGGATCGCCTCCACCTCACCGCTCAACGCGTCGCCGTCGGGGAAGTTCTCGTCCCGTTCCAGCAGGACGCCCGGCGGTGCGACGCGCGAGGCCAGGTCGGTCAGGATGTCCAGCACCGGCCGGGGAACCGGGTGGGCGTGGCTGTCGTGCCAGACGCCGTCCCGCTCGAAGCCGCCCGCGACATGGACGTAGGCGATGGCCTCCAGCGGCAGCTCGGCGAGCGCGTCGGCCGGGTCCGCGCCGAGGTTGACGTGGTTGGTGTGCAGGTTCGCCACGTCGATCAGCAGCCGCACCCCGGTCCGGTCCGCCAGCTCGTACAGGAACTGCCCCTCCGTGAGCTCCTCGTCCGGCCAGGAGACGAGCGCGGCGATGTTCTCCACGGCGAGCGGCACGGGCAGCGCGTCCTGCGCGATGCGCACGTTCTCGCACAGCACGTCGAGGGCGTCCCGGGTGCGCGGCACGGGCAGCAGGTGCCCCGCCTCGAGCGGCGGCGAGGCGGTCAGCGCGCCGCCCGCCCGCACGAACGCGATGTGCTCGGTGACCAGCGGCGACCCGAGCACCTGAGCCCGCTCGGCCAGCGCCGCCAAGCGCCCCGCGTCCGGCCGTTCCGCGCCGCCGAGCCCGAGCGAGACCCCGTGCGGCACGACGGTCACCCCGCGCTCGCGCAGCCGCAGCAGCGAGTCGGGCAGATGCCCGGGACACAGGTTCTCCGACACGGCCTCGACCCACTCGATGCCGGGCATCCCCTCGACGACGTCCGCGATCTCCGGCCGCCATCCGATGCCGGTGCCCAGTCGCGCCATGCGCTCCATGGTTGCCTCCCCTCCTGCGAACATGTCGGGGGTATCGCCCACCCGGCCCGGGCCGAACCCCGGGCGGGGCCTGTTCAGAGCAACATCTGAGGTTCCTACCGCCGCAGCGCCGGATGGTCCGCGACCACCGTGCACGACCCCGGCGCGATCTCCGTGAAGCCGGCGTCGCGCACCACGGGCAGGCCGCCGGTGGTGAGGCCGGCCCAGCGGGCCGGGTCCGCGGTGCGTACCGACAGCGGGTAGCCCGCGTCGTGCCACGCCGTCCGCTCGCCGTCCGACAGCTCCCACCAGGCGAGCTGCGCACCGTGGCCGGCCTGGGCCATCGCCTTGCCCGCCGACATGTCCAGGTCGGGGTTCAGCCAGAGCACCGGCGCGGTGGGGTCGGCGTCCGCGGGCGGCTCCGGGTCGTCGAGGTCGGTGCCGGAGACCTGGAGGCGGGCCAGGTCCTTCGGCCAGCCGTCCAGCGGGACCGGCGGGAAGACCCGCACCTCGGCACCCTTGCCGGTGACCGTGATGCCGGGCAGCGCCTCGGCCCGCCGCCACTCCGCGCCCCGGGCCCGCCTGACGACCTTGCGGATGCGGGCGTCCTGCCAGTCCCGCATCGCCCGGGCCCACTCGCCGTCACCGGTCGACCGCGCGTCGCCGAGCATCACCAGCACCGCCCGGGCCGCGGTCTCCAGTGCGTCGGTACGGGCCGGCGGCGCCGCCCGCTCGATGCGCACCACGAGCGGCAGCACGAACTGCGGCGCGAGGTCCCGGTCGCCGGGCTCGGGACGGAAGGGACTGTCGGGAACGGAAACGGACGCGGGGACGGGTGCCGTCGGGTCATTGCTCACGCCCTACAGTCTGCCAAGCCGCCCGCCCGGGCCCGTCGGGCCGCCCGGTGCGGCCCGTCGGGCCGCTTGCCCGGGCCTGGGGGCCGTTCGCCGGGGCCTGCCGGGCGATCCCCTCGCGTCCGCCGAGCCGCTCACCCAGGCCTGCTGGGCCGCCCGCCGTGCCCGGTAGGTTTCCGTCCCGCGTTCGCCGAGCCGCTTGTCCGGGTCTGCCGGGCCGCTCTCCTGGCCTGCCGAGCCGCCCGTCTGGGCCCGCCGCGCTGCCCCGCGGCGTCCGTCAAGCCGCCCGGCCGGGTCCCCGCCCCCTCCGCGTTCGCCGAGCCGCTTGTCCGGGTCTGCCGGGCCGCTCTCCTGGGCCGCCGAGCCCCCCGCGGCCGCCAACCGCCCAGCCCGGGCCCGCCGGGCCGCTCGTCCGCGAGAGGATGGCCCCATGCAACGCGAGCTACGGCTGGACGGTGTGGGGCGCCGCTACGGTGTTCGTGGGCCCTGGGTGCTGCGCGGGGTCGATCTGGGCCTGGTGCCCGGCACCCTGGTTCGCGTCGAGGGCGCCAACGGTACCGGCAAGTCCACCCTGCTGCGCCTGCTCGCCGGGATCGACGCCCCGACCGAGGGCCGGGTCAGCGGCCGCCCCCGCACCGCCTACGTCCCCGAGCGATTTCCGCCCGCCCTGCCCTTCACCGCCGCCCGGTACCTCACCCACCTCGGCACCGTCCACGGGCTGTCCCGCCGGGCGGCGGCCCGGGCCGCCGGGCAGTGGCTGGAGCGGCTGGGGGCCGCCGGGTACGCCGACACACGGCTCTCCCGGCTGTCCAAGGGCACCAGCCAGAAGGTGGCGGTGGCGCAGGCGCTGCTCGCCGAGCCGGAGTTGCTGGTCCTCGACGAAGCCTGGACCGGGCTCGACGCCGACGCGCGGGGGGAGTTGGAACGCGCGGCGGCCGAACGTGCCGCGGCCGGCGGTGTCGTCGTCTTCGTCGACCACGATCCGCGCCGCCTGGCCGGGACGGCCGACGCCGTGTACACCGTGCGCGACGGCGCCCTGCACCGCCGTACCGCACCGGAGCCGGTGGCGGCCGGACCGCGGGTCGTGGTCCGGGTGCAGGGTCCGCCCGGTGCCGTCCTGCCCGGCGACGTGCGCCGGACGGCCGCCTCGGTGGAGGAGACCGCCCCCGGCTCCCACACGCTCGCCCTCCCCGCCTCGCACTCCGACGTCCTGCTGCGGGCGCTGCTGACCGCCCGGCCGCCCTGGCACGTGGTGAGCGTGCACGCCCCGGAGGACCATCGATGACCGCTCTCCTGCGCTACCAGGCCGCGCTCCTGCTGAGCTCCCAGCGCTGGCTGCCGCCCGTCGTCCTGTACGCCGCCGCCCTCGGCATCGGCGTGCAGGGCGGGCAGCCGGTGCTGGACTCGCTGGGCTGGGCGGCGGCCGTGCTGCTGCCGGTCGCGGCCTGGCTGGTGCGGATCTGCGTCACCGGCGAGCCGCCCGCTGCCCGGGGCTGCGTGTCGGCGGCGCGCGGCCCCGCGCGGGCCCACCTGTCCGCCGTGCTGGTGGCGCTGGCCGCCGCGACGGTGCTGGGCGCGGTGGCGACCGTCGTCGTGGCGCTGATCAGCGACCCGGTCGGCACCGGGCACGGCACGCGCGTGTCACTGCTCCCGGCGGGCGGCGCCGGACTGCTCGCCGCGCTGGTGTGCGCCCTGCTCGGCACCGCCGTCGGCGCGCTCACCGCCTGGCCGGTGCTGCGCTCGCCCGGCCGCGCGGTGCCCGCCCTGCTGCTGGCGGCCCTGCTGGCGCTGGTGGCCTCGGGTTCCCCGGCCCGGGCGGCGGTCAGCGGGCTGGTCACGGGGTCGAAGTCGGGCACGGTCACGTTGCCGTTGCTGCCGCTGGCCGTGGCAGCGCTCGTCGCCGCGGCCGCCGTCGCCGCGGCCTGTGCGCTCAGCTCGCGCAGGTCGTCAGCCTGAGCAGGCCGTGCGCTGCGCTTCCTGCCACTCGCAGACCGGGCAGAGCGTGATGCCCTTGTACGACTGCGGGTACTCGGTCGGCTCCCGGCACACGACGCAGTCCGCGTACGGCGGGCCGTCCGCCCTGGGCGGCCGGGGTGCCGTGTCGATCAGGCAGTAGCCGCCGGGCTCGCAGCCGGGGCCGGAGTCGTCCGGGCCCTGGTCGTGTTCGCTGCTCATGTCTCCAGCGTAGGACGTCGGCGCAGGACGTCAGGCGTGCCCGTTCGCGGCGCCGACGAGCTGCGAGACCTTCACGAAGCGGTAGCCCTGGCGGCGCAGCTCGGGCACGACCGCCCGCACCACCTCCTCGGTCACCGGGGCGGCGCTGCGCGTGCAGTGCATGACGACGACCGAACCCGGCCGCACCCCGTCGAGGACCTGCCGGGTCACCGCGCCGGCGTCCGTGGCGAAGGCGTCCCCGCTCACCACGTCCCACTGCACGGCGGTGACCCCGGTGGCCGACAGTTCCTTGAGGGCCGCGTCGTCGTAACAGCCGCCGGGGAAGCGGAAGTACGGCATCGGGTTCGGCACTCCGGCCTTCTCGAACGCGGCGTACGCGCGCTCCAGGTCCGAGCGCATGTCGGCCTTGGCGACCGTCGGCAGGCCGTAGCAGTCGTCGGTGTAGGCGTAGTGGCTGTAGGAGTGGTTGGCGATCTCGAAACGGGGGTCCCGGCCGATGGAACGGGCCTCGTCTGGGTACTCCTCGGCCCAGCGGCCGGTCATGAAGACCGTGGCCGGCACCTTCAGCCTCCGCAGCGTCGCGATCAGCCGCGGGTTGTCGAACCGTTCGCCCGCGGCCGCCCGCGGCCCCTGGTCGGCGGTCATGTCGGCGTCGAAGGTGAGGGCGACCGTCTTGCCGTCCTTCGTGCCGCCCTGCGTACCGTCCGTGCGGGGGCCGTGTTCGAACACGGGGGTCAGTCCGGCGGGGCCGGGGGCGAGGGTGGGCGTCCGGGAGGGGGACGGGGCGGGGGCCGAGGGCGCGGGGCGGGGGGTCTGCCCGGCACCGCTCGTTCCGCAGGCGGTGAGGGCGGCGCCCAGGGCACAGAGCACGGTCGCGCGTCGTACGAGAGAGATCACCGTACGAACGTACGGGTGGGATGTTCTGTTTGTATGACTATGTGAGCTGACGTGCCGATCCGGTCACTCTCCCGGCTCAGGCCCTTGCGTCAGATGTCCCGCCGCTCCAGCGGCTTCGTCGCCGGACCCTCGATCACCTTGCCGTCCGTGTCGAAGCGGGAGCCGTGGCACGGGCACTCCCAGGCGCGCTCGGCCGCGTTGAAAGCGACCAGGCAGCCCAGGTGGGTGCAGCGCGCCGAGACGGCGTGCAGCGCGCCCGCCTCGTCCCGGTAGACTGCGAGCCGGTCGCCGCCCGCCCGGACCACCGCGCCCTCGCCCGGCGGCAGCGAGTCCACCGGGGGCACGGGCCGCAGCCGGTCGCCCACGAAGTGCCGGGCCACCTCCGCCTGCGTCTTGAGCAGCGCCGGCGCCTCGCGCACCGCGGTACGCAGCCTGCGCGGGTCGTACAGCCCGCTCCACGCGCACTCCTCGCCGCGGATCTGCGCCGTCAGCAGCCGGCCCGCCATCATGCCGCCGCTCAGCCCCCAGCCGCCGAAGCCCGTGGCGACGTACGTGTGGTGCGCGCCCGGATGCAGCGGGCCCACCATCGGCACGGTGTCGGTGGGGTCGATGTCCTGGGTGGCCCAGGCGTACGTGCGCTCGAAGCCGGGGAAGTGCTCGTCCGCCCAGGCGGCCAGGGTCTCGAAGCGCTCCCGGGTGTCGCCCGTACCCGGCGTGAAGTGCTCCCCGGTGACGACGAGCAGGCGGCGGCCCGCGTCGTCCAGGGGCGCCGTACGCACCGAGCGGGTGTTCTCCTCCGGCGTGATGTACATGCCGTCCACATCGCGGTCCGCCTCGACGGTCCCGGCGACGACCAACTCGCGGCGCGGGGAGAGGCGGGCGAAGAGCAGGGCGCGGTCGAAGATCGGGTAGTGCGTGGCGACCACGACGTCCCAGGCGGTGACCGTCGCTCCCGCCTCCGTGCGCACCCGGCACGGCTCGCCCTCGTCCAGGCCCTGGACGGTGGTGTCCTCGAAGATCCGCCCGCCCTGCGCCTCCAGGTCCGCGGCGAGCGCCCGCAGGTACTTCAGGGGGTGGAACTGGGCCTGCCCGGTCACCTTCACGGCGCCCGCCACCGGGAACGGCAGCCCGGTCTCCGTCACGAACGACGCCGGGAGCCCCGCCTCCTGCGCGGCGGCCGCCTCCGCCCGCACCTCGTCGACGCGGCCCGGATCGCGGACGTAGGTGTACGCGTCGCGCGTCTCCCACTCGCAGTCGACGCCCAGCTCGGCGACGATCCCGGCGGCGCGCTCGATCGCCTCGGACTGCGAGCGGGCGTACAGCCGGGCGCCCTCGGGGCCGCGGGTGCGGCGCAGCCTGTCGTAGACCAGGGTGTGCTGGACGGTCAGCTTGGCGCTGGTGTACCCCGTGACACCGGCGGCGACCCGGCCGGCCTCCAGGACCGCCACGCTCCGCCCGGCCCGCGCCAGCTCCCAGGCCGTGCTGAGACCCGCGACGCCTGCGCCGACCACGGCGACGTCGACGTCGAGATCCTCCGCGAGCGCGGGGCGGGGCGCGCCGCCCGGTGCCGTCCGAAGCCAGTACGAGCCGTTGACCTGCACGTTCCGAGTCATGCGGCCCGAGTACCCAGGGGTGGAGGCTTCAGTGACCGGACGATGCGCCCCGCCGGTGTTCCGCCGCTACCTGCGCCAGGGCCCCGTCACCGCGAAGGTGGTGCCGGGCGTGTAGCAGTTGACGTACATCGTGTCGCCGTCGGGGGAGAAGGTGACACCGGCGAACTCACCCCACTCGGGTTCCTCCTCCGTCCCGATGTTCTGGGCGCCGCGGGCCATCGCGTACACCTCCCCCCGCCGGGTGACGCCGAAGACGTGCTGTGCGCCGTTGCCGTCCTCGCAGACCATCAGGCCGCCGCTGGGGGCGAGGCAGATGTTGTCCGGGGACTCGCCGGGCAACTGCACGTCGGTGTCCGGGCCGAAGACGATCACCAGGGTGAGCCGGCGCCGCTCGGGGTCGTAGCGCCAGATCTGGCCGAAGTGGTCGGCGGCCGAGCCGTCGTCGCTGTGGGCGAAGGACGACACGAAGTACACGCTCCGTCCGCCCCAGTAGCAGCCCTCCAGCTTCTGCGCGTGGGTGATGCCGCCCCGGCCGAAGTCCTGGAAGCGGATCGGCGTCCCGTCGGCCAGCGGGTCGGGTACGTCCACCCACTCGATGCGGTCGAAGGTCGCGCCCGTCTCCTGGATCGAGGAGAGGTCGGGCACGCCGGGCACCCGCATCGCCTGGAGCCGCCCGCCCGCCCGCAGCGAGCCCAGGCCGCCCAGCGGCTTCTCGGGCAGGAAGCGGTAGAAGAGGCCGAACGGCCGCTCGAAGGCGTCCTCCGTCTCGTAGACGACGCCGCGCCGCGGGTCCACGGCGATCGCCTCGTGCTGGAAGCGGCCCATCGCCGTCAGCGGTACGGCGCCGGTGCGGTGCGGGTCGACCGGGTCGACCTCGAAGATGAAGCCGTGGTCCTTGGTGTAGCCGTTGGTACCGGCCCGGTCCTCGGTCTCCTCGCAGGTCAGCCACGTGTTCCAGGGCGTGTGCCCGCCCGCGCAGTTGACGGCCGTACCGGCGATCGCGACCCGCTCGGACAGGACGTGGTTGCGGGAGTCCAGCGCCAGCGCCGTACAGCCGCCCTTGCCCTGCGGGTCGTACGTCAGGCCCTCGACGGTGGGGACCGGGACGCGCCCGCCGGCGCGGTTCTCGTGGTTGCGGACCAGGTAGGTGTGGGCGTTCCCGTGACCGTGGCCGTGTCTGTCGGAGGAACGCCCGGGGAAGGCCGACATGCCGTCGTGGTTGGACGGCACCGGTCCCTCTCCGGAGCGCAGTTCGTCGCCCTCGCGGGACAGCACGCGGTAGCGGAAGCCCCTGGGCAGGTCGAGCAGACCGTCGGGGTCGGGGACGAGGGGACCGTAGCCGCTGTGGCCCCCGGGCTGGGCGGCGGCGGTGCCGGCGAAGAGTTCGGAGAGGGCGCCGGTGAAGGCGATGCCTGCGCCCAGTGCTCCGGTACGGGCGAGCACCTGGCGTCGAGTTGCGGACATGGGGTGACCTTCCTGCTGGCGGACAGGACTGTGACCCCGCTGTGTCTATCACCTGCCAGGAGCCCCGGGAACCACGCGTGTCGCTCGTGTCACCGCTCGACCGGGTGCTTGTCGTGCTCGACGGGCTCCACGTGCTCCGGGCGCTCCGGATGCTCCGAGTGGTCCTGTGCGTGCTCCGGGCGCTCCTGCGCCTTCTCCAGGAACCGCAGCAGCTCCACCGGGAACGGCAGCACCAGCGTGGAGTTCTTCTCGGCGGCCACGGCCACCACGGTCTGCAGCAGCCGGAGCTGCAGGGCCGCGGGCGTCTCGGACATCTGCCGGGCCGCCTGCGCCAGCACCTTCGACGCCTGCAGCTCGGCGTCGGCGTTGATGACCCGGGCGCGCCGCTCCCGGTCGGCCTCGGCCTGGCGGGCCATCGAGCGCTTCATGGTGTCCGGCAGGGACACGTCCTTGATCTCGACCCGGTCGATCTGCACACCCCAGCCGACCGCCGGAGAGTCGATCATCAGCTCCAGTCCCTGGTTGAGCTTCTCCCGGTTGGACAACAGGTCGTCCAGGTCGCTCTTGCCGATGATCGACCGGAGTGAGGTCTGGGCCATCTGCGAGACGGCGAACCGGTAGTCCTCGACCCTGACCACCGCGTTGGCCGCGTCGACGACCTTGAAGTACACGACGGCGTCCACCCGCACGGTGACGTTGTCCCGGGTGATGCCCTCCTGGGCGGGCACGGGCAGCGTGACGATCTGCAGGTTCACCTTGTGGAGCCGGTCCACGAACGGCACGATCATCGTGAAGCCCGGACCTCGTGGCTCCCCCGCGAGCCGTCCGAGCCGGAAGACGACCCCGCGTTCGTACTGCCTGACGACCCGGGCCGCCGCGAGGACGTAGAGGACGCCCACGCAGACGACGGCGACGATCGCGGTCAGGAACTCCTGGACCATGACGACCTCCTGGATGGGAGGGTCGATTTCACCCTTACCGTCACGATAGGCCCGGTACGGGCCCCGTGTCAGGCCTGGGCGGGCGTGAACCGGGCCCCCGCGGCCCGGCCCCTCAGGGAGTCTCGACGAGACGGGCCGCGTCCCGGGCCAGCGCGGTGAGCCGGGAGATCGCCCGGAAGTACTTCTTGCGGTACCCGCCCTTCAGCATCTCCTCGCTGAACAGCCGGTCGAAGGGCAGTCCGGACGCCAGGACGGGCACCTCGCGGTCGTAGAGCCGGTCCGCGAGCACCACGAGCCGCAGCGCCGTCGACTGGTCCGGCACCGGGCGCACCCCGGTGAGGCACACGGCCGTGAGGCCGTCGGTCAGGGCGCCGTAGCGGCTGGGGTGGACGCGGGCGAGATGGTCGAGGAGGGCGGGGAAGTCGTCCAGGGACGCACCCCCGGTGGCCTGTGCGGCACGGGTCACCCGCTCGTCGGAGTACGGCGCCGGGGCCTCGGGCAGACCGCGGTGGCGGTAGTCCTCGCCGTCGATGCGCAGGGCGCGGAAGTGGGCGGACAGGCCCTGGATCTCGCGCAGGAAGTCGGCCGCCGCGAAGCGGCCCTCGCCGAGCTTGCCGGGCAGCGTGTTGGAGGTGGCGGCGAGCGCCACGCCCGCCTCCACGAGCCGGGCGAGCAGGCTGGAGACGAGGACGGTGTCGCCCGGGTCGTCGAGCTCGAACTCGTCGATGCACAGGAGGCGGTGCCCGGAGAGGGTCCGCACGGTCTGCTGGAAGCCGAGGGCGCCGACGAGGTTGGTCAGCTCCACGAAGGTGCCGAAGGCCTTGCGGGAGGGCTCGGCGGGGGTGGCGTGCCACAGGGAGGCCAGCAGGTGCGTCTTGCCGACGCCGTAGCCGCCGTCGAGGTACACGCCACGGGGGCCGGCCGGGGCCTTCGGCGCCTTGCCGCGGCCGAACCCGAGGAACCCGCGCCTGCCGCCGGTCGCGCCGGGAGCCTCGCCCAGCCCGCTCGCAAAGCCCTCGAGGACCCGTACGGCCTCGCTCTGGCTGGGCTGGTTCGGGTCCGGGATGTACGTGCTGAAGCGGACCGAGTCGAAACGCGGCGGGGGCACCATCTCGGCGACCAGACGGTCCGCGGGGACGTGGGGCTCGCGGGCGCACAGGGAGACCGTGGCCGGAGCCGTCCCGGTTATCGGGGCGGGACTGGAGGCGGCGGAGGAGGACGACACGGTGCCCAATGGTAAAGCCTGCCCGACAGGCCTTTGTCGTCCGCGAGGCGCACGGAAGCGGAGCCGGCGGGCAGGGCCCCGCGGGCGGAGGCGTGCGACGGGTGCCGGCGGCGGCCCACCGGGCGGGCCGGCGCGGTGGTCAGGGCGTCGGCCCGCGCGGTTGGGGCGGCGGGGGCGTGGAACACTGCACCCCATGCGACGCCTGTTCCCCCTGCCCCCTGTGACCGATCAGACAGCCGGCCCGGGCTTCGACGGGACCGATCGGGAGTGGAGCCTGGCCGAGCTGGCGACCGCCTACGCCTATCCCGAGCCGGACGGACGGCGCGAGACGTGGCTGCGGGCCAACATGGTCTCCACCCTCGACGGCGCCGCCCAGCACGACGGCCGCTCCCAGCCCATCTCCAGCGCGGCCGACATGCGGATCTTCGGCACCCTGCGCGCGCTGGCGGACGTGGTGATCGCCGGGGCCGAGACGGTACGGCAGGAGGGCTACCGCCCGGCCCGCGCGCGGGCGGACTTCGCCGAGGCCCGGCGGGCCGCCGGCCAGGCACCCGTGCCTGCGATCGCCGTGGTCAGCGCGAGCCTGGAGCTGGACTTCTCGCTGCCGCTGTTCACCTCCTCGGCCGTACCCACCCTGGTCCTGACCGGAGCCGCCGCGGCCCCGGACCGGATCGCGGCCGCCGAGAAGGCCGGGGTGCGGGTGGTGACCGCGGGGGACGGCGTCGGCGTGGACCCGGCCCGTGCCCGCACGGCACTCGCGGAGCTGGGGCACACCCGGCTGCTGACCGAGGGCGGTCCGCGGCTGCTGGGGCAGTTCGTCACGGCCGGGGTGCTCGACGAGCTGTGCCTGACCGTCTCCCCGATGCTGACCGCGGGGAGCGCGCAGCGGATCGCGGGCGGACCGGCGGTCGAGGTTCCGCGGCGGTTCGCACTGGTGTCCCTCCTGGAGGAGGAAGGTTTCCTCTTCAGCCGTTACCGGCGTGACTAGGGCGATCCCGGGCACGAGTGGGCGACGACGACCGGACAGCGGTTCGGTCGTTACCGCACATCCGGGAATCGGCGGAATCTCTCGTTCCGTTTAGTCTCCGCCGGGCACACTGATTCCGGCAGTACCCGTGCGATCACGGGGCAGGATGGTTTCCGCAGGGTCCGTTTCCGGCCTACGGAGGGTGGGCCCACGGGCCCTCGAAGGAGAAGGGGCGCCTGGTGTTCACAAGCGTTTTGATGATCGAGAAGGCCCTGACGTCCGCCGACGTGGAGTTCGTCACCACCTTGCACGGGGACGAGCAGGTCGCCTTCCACGTGCTGCTCCAGCCGCGCGGCGATCAGGCGGACCGCCTGCTGCGGGCCATCGACGACGTCGCGCTCGGCGAGCTCGACGACGCCGTGCGGGAGGGGGAGACACCGGAGGGCCGGGAGGCGCAGAGCGTGGGCGAGCGGGCCCTGGAGGTGTCCCTCACCGCCCTGCGCGCGTCCGGCGCCCGGGCCGAGGGCCGGTTGATCGAGAACCATCCGCTGGACGAGCTCAAGGCCCTGGTCACGGAGATCGCGGCCGACGAGGTGATCGTCCTGACCGATCCGCACTACGTGGAGGAGTTCTTCCACCGGGACTGGGCCTCCAGGGCCCGGCACAAGGTCGGCGTACCGGTCCTGAAACTCTTCTCGCACAGCAAGGCATAGGCTGGTGCCGCGCCCCCGCAGAGGGGGCGCGCCCGTCAACGGATCACCCTGGGAGAACAGCGCATGGCACCCGGCCTTCCTACCGCCATGGACCGACCGCACTTCATCGGCATCGGCGGCGCCGGAATGTCGGGCATCGCCAAGATCCTCGCCCAGCGCGGCGCCGCCGTGGCGGGCAGCGACGCCAAGGAGTCCGCGACCGCCGAGGCGCTGCGCGCGCTGGGCGCCACCGTGCACATCGGGCACGCGGCGGACCACCTCGCCGACGACGCGAGCTGCGTGGTCGTCTCCTCGGCCATCCGCGAGGACAACCCCGAGCTGGCCCGCGCCGCCGAGCTGGGCATCCCGGTCGTGCACCGCTCCGACGCCCTGGCCGCCCTGATGAACGGCCTGCGCCCGATCGCGGTCGCCGGTACGCACGGCAAGACCACCACCACCTCGATGCTGGCGGTCACCCTGTCCGAGCTGGGCCTGAACCCGTCGTACGCGATCGGCGGCGACCTGGACGCCCCCGGCTCCAACGCCCTGCACGGCGACGGCGAGATCTTCGTCGCCGAGGCGGACGAAAGCGACCGCAGCTTCCACAAGTACGCCCCCGAGGTCGCCATCGTCCTCAACGTCGAGCTGGACCACCACGCCAACTACGCCTCGATGGACGAGATCTACGCGTCCTTCGAGACCTTCGCCGGCCGGATCGTCCCCGGCGGCACCCTGGTGATCGCCGCCGACCACGAGGGCGCCCGGGAGCTGACCCGGCGACTGGCCGGCACGGTGCGGACGGTGACGTACGGGGAGTCCGAGGACGCCGACGTGCGCATCCTGTCGGTCGTCCCGCAGGGCCTGAAGAGCGAGGTCACCGTCGTCCTCGACGGGGCCGAGCTGACCTTCGCCGTCTCCGTCCCCGGCCGCCACTACGCCCACAACGCCGTCGCCGCCCTCGCCGCGGGCGCCGCCCTCGGCGTCCCCGCCGCCGAGCTGGCCCCGGCGCTGGCCGCCTACACCGGCGTCAAGCGGCGCCTCCAGCTCAAGGGCGAGGCGGCCGGCGTCCAGGTCGTCGACTCCTACGCGCACCACCCCACCGAGATGACCGCCGACCTGGAGGCCATGCGCGCCGCGGTCGGTGACGCCCGCATCCTGGTCCTCTTCCAGCCGCACCTCTTCTCCCGCACCCAGGAGCTGGGCAAGGAGATGGGCCAGGCGCTGGCCCTCGCCGACGCCTCGGTCGTCCTCGACATCTACCCGGCCCGCGAGGACCCGATCCCGGGCGTCACCAGCGAGCTGATCATCGAGGCGGCCCGCGCGGCGGGCGCGGACGTCACCCCGGTCCACGACAAGGACGCGGCGCCCGCGCTGGTCGCGGGAATGGCGAAGGCCGGTGATCTCGTTCTCACCATGGGCGCGGGCGACGTCACCGACCTCGGACCGCGCATCCTGGACGAACTGCCGAAGTAAGGGGCTGAGGACTCATGTCGTACGACGTCGAGAAGCCGGACGAGCAGTGGCGGGCGGAGCTGGCCCCGGCCGAGTACGCCGTGCTGCGCGAGGCCGCCACGGAGCCGGCCTTCACCGGTGAGTACACCGACACCAAGACCGAGGGCGTCTACTCCTGCCGCGCCTGCGGCGCCGAGCTGTTCACCTCCACGACCAAGTTCGAGTCGCACTGCGGCTGGCCGTCCTTCTACGACCCGAAGGACACCGACGCGGTCGAGCTGATCGAGGACCGCTCCCACGGCATGGTCCGCACGGAGGTGCGCTGTGCCCGGTGCGGGTCGCACCTCGGGCACGTCTTCAAGGGCGAGGGCTACCCGACCCCGACCGACCAGCGGTACTGCATCAACTCGATCTCCCTGAGGCTGGCCCCGGCCGAGAGCTGAGGCGGTCCGGGCCCGTCGCAGGGCCCGGACGCGTCGCGTCGTCCGGCCGGGCCCGTCGGTCCCGGCGCCCTCTCAGGGGCCCGGGGCAGGCGGCGCGCAGCGGAGGGCCAGCCGGGCGGCCGTCGGCGCCTCCATGAGGTCCACCAGGGTGAGTTCCGCACCGAGTTCCTCCGCGGCCTTCCGGACGAGCAGGGCGGCGCTCAGCGAGCTGCCGCCCAGCTCGAAGAAGTGGTCGTCGGCACCGACGTCGCCCTGGCCCAGGACCTGTGCGAACAGCTCCACCAGCCTGCGCTCCGTCTCGGACGCGGGGGCCCGGTGCCGGTGGCCCGCCCGGGGGCGTTCGCGCAGGGCGGCCCGGTCGATCTTGCCGTTGCGGTTCACCGGGAGCGGGCCGAACGTCAGGACGGACGGGACCATGTACGCGGGGAGAAGCCGCTCCAGCTCCTTGCGGACGCGGGAGGAGTCCAGGGCGGAGCCCACCGGGCCGGGAGCCCGCTCCACGTAGCCGACGAGCCGGGACTCCCCGGATTCGGGCTGCTCCGCGATCACCGCGCAGGCGGCGACACCCGGGAGGGTGGACAGCTCCCGTTCCACGGCGCCCGGGTGGACGCGGTAGCCCCGGATCTTCACCTCGTCGTCCATCCGGCCCACCACGTCGACCAGGCCGTCGCCGTCCATCCGTGCCAGGTCCCCGCTGCGGTAGAGGACCGGGAACTCCTCCCCGGGCAGCGGATTGGGCAGGAACCGCTGGGCGTTCGCCGCTTCGTGGTTGAGGTAGCCGCGCGACAGGCTGCGGCCCGAGATGCACAGTTCGCCCACCGCGTGGCGGGGCAGGGGACGCAGCTCCTCGTCGAGGATGTGCAGGGCGACGTTGCGTACCGGACGGCCGATCGGCGGGGCGAGGCCGGCCCGCCCGGCGCCCTCGCGCACCAACTCCGTCAGGTCGCAGACGGCCACGACGTTCGCCTCGGTGGAGCCGTAGACGTTGAGCACCTGGAAGGGACAGTCCGCGGGGGGCCACAGCCGCTGGCGTTCGCCGGCGACCCGCATGGAGACCAGGTCCGGCTTCGCGGGCCAGGCCATCTTGAGCAGGTGCTCGGCGACGACGGTGGTCTGCAGGGTGTGGGAGATCCGGTGGTCCAGCAGCCACCCTTGGACGGCCACCGGGTCGGTGCCGACCGACACCGGGGCCACGACCACCGTGCCGCCGGCCGCCAGGACCGGGAACATGTCGACCTCGACCATGCCCACGCCCGGTGGGCAGAACCAGGAGCCGCGGGTGGCGGCCGACAGTCCGCAGGCCTGCGCCAGGGCCGTCGCGGTGTTGCGCATGGGGCCGTGCCGCAGCTGCACCGCCTTGGGCTCGCCGGTCGAACCGGAGGTGTAGGCGATGTGGCTGACCGCGTGCTCCGGAAGCTCGGGCAGCGCCGCCGCACTCCCGCGCGGCGCCGGCTCCGGTGGGCGGGCCTGCGCCGGGTCCGTGTCGGGCACGAGCGTGGCGAGGCCCAGGGAGGCGGCGAGCCGGGCCACCTCGTGGTCCGGGGAGGCCACCGCCACCAGGGCGGCCCGCGAGTCCCGCAGCATGTACCGGATGCGGGCCGCCGGGAGGGCCGGGTCGACCAGGACGACGCGGCATTCGGCGGCGAACGCGGCGAGCTGCGCCACCGCGCTGCCGGCCCCGCGGTCCATCGCGACGGCCACCGCGTCGTGGGCGGCCACTCCGGCCGCGCGCATCCGGTTCCGGGTGGCCAGCATGGCGCCGGCCAGATGCCGGTAGGTGAGGACGACGTCCCCGTCCTCGACGGCGGGGCGGTCCGGGGCCTCGACAGCGAGCCGGGCGACCGCGCGGTGGACCTGCTCACCGGCCGGCGGCAGCACGGGTCCCCGCCCGACGGCGGCGTCGTGCCCGGCGTCCAGGATGCCGACGGACGCCACCGTCATCTGCGCCAGGGACGGCCCGTCGGCCTCCGCGAACACCTCGAGGAAGGTCCGCACGGCATCCGCGAACTGCCGTACCGCGACGGGACCGTGCTGGCGTGCCGGTGAGGCCACCACGAACTCCTCGGCACCGTCACCGGCCCACTGCACGCAGAGCGTGGCGTCCACCACCGGAGCCCTGCCGACGGGCAGCAGCGCGACGGACGCCTCCGCGGCCCGAGGCCGGGGGACACCGTCGGTGGCGGCCAGTTCCAGCAGCTCACCGAGGGGGGAGTCGAGGTCGACGTCGTACGACCGCACCTCCCGGTGGTCGGCCACGTCCACCCGGCCGCCGCGGCAGTACCGGACCATGGTGGCCAGCACGGCCGCCCTGAGGGCGGTGCCGGACCCGTCGGGGTCGGGCCTTCGCCGCACCACGTGGCTGACGGCGGCGTGCGGAGCGCGGTGGTCTCCCGCCACGTGCAGGCCGGGACGCGTGGACGGCGTTTCCTGTTCCGTAGTGCTCTCCGGGTTCACCGCGCCCCCTTGCGGTTGTCCACGATGCGTGCGGCCTTCCAGCTGATCAGGGCGCCCTGATGAGCCCGTGCGTCGAGGTCGTCGACGACCTCCACGCGCACCTCGGCACCGGTCAGTGCGGTCAGCCGCCCGACGGCCGCCGCGGTCCGCTCCGGTGCGGGCGCCGCATCGGCGAACTGCACGCGCAGCACCAGCAGGTCCCCCGGCGCCCCCGAAGCCCCCGCGGCGTCCTCCAGGACGATCTGGTAGCCGAGGCAGCGCTCCAGCCCGGTCAGGGCCGCCTCCTCCAGGTCGTACGCCGTGACCGGGCCGCCGGCGGCGAACACCACGTTGTCCCTCGCCCGGCCCAGCACGGTCAGCGCGCGCCCCGGCAGGTCTCCCGGTGCCCAGGGGTCGATCCGGACCAGATCGCCGGTGCGGTAGCGGATCAGCGGTTTCACGCCCGGGGTGAGCATGGTGACGACCAGCTCGCCGGTGTCGCCCGCCGACGGCGTGCCCGTGTCCGGGTCGACCAGCTCCACGGCGTAGTTGGGTTCGGACAGCCGCAGCCGGCCGTCGGGCCAGCCGCCGGCGATGCACATCGCCTCCTGCGAGCCGTACATGCCGGGCCCGACCCGCGATCCCGGCCACAGCGTGCCGGCATTGCGGAGGAACTCGGGAGTGCTCACCTCCCCCAGCACGAGGAACTGCCGGATGCTTAGGTCGGCGGGGTCCTGGCCGGTGCGCAACAGCTCCCGCGCCAGCTCCAGCACCATGGAGGGCGCGCACGCCACCACCGAGACGGACAGCTCCCGCAGCAGGCGCAGCGCCTTGGCGAACCCGACGCGCGGGGAGTCGGGCCACAGCTTCACGTGGCCGAGGCCGCAGGACCGCGCGACGTCGCCGAAGACGTCCCCGAAGGCGTAGAGCTCCGAGGGGCCCAGCACCGCGACGAAGGGACGCTCGCCCGGGAAGTGCCGGGACAGCATCTCCCGCCAGGCGCGGAGGATCCCCCGGTTGCTGACGGCGACCTCCAGCGGCGAACGGGGACACGGCGTCGGCGGGCCGGTGGTGCCGGTCGTCTCGTAGTAGACCTGCGCGTCCTCGACCGACCCGCTGAGGACGGACAGGCCGGCCGCCGCGAGGTCCGCCTTGGTGGTGAAGAAGTCCTGCTTCTCCCCCTGCCATTCGTCGCCCAGCCGCTCCGCGTAGAAGGGCGACTCGGCCCTCACCCAGTCGACCACCTCGGCCGTGCGCCGCTCGCGCCAGGCGGCGAGTGCCGCCGAGGACGGATCGCCGTCCCAGCGCCGCTCGAGGTCCAGCAGCGACTCGTAGTACGCGGCCTGCCGTTCACCGTGCGGGGACGGGGCCGCCGGTACACCGTCTTCCATACTGAGCGTCATGCAAGGAACGTAAGGCCCCCCGGTTCGTGCCGGGTTATGCGCGGACTCGCCGGTGATGTTGGGTGACGTTTGAAAGTGTTCCTTGCTGAACACCGCTTTCCGGCTTCTGGCTGTTCTGAAATGGATCATTTAGGCTGACGACTGCCGTCCGGGAACCAGCGGTCGCGGTGCGATCGTCACGAGATGCGTCGCTCCTTGTATCCGCAGGACGGCACAGCTTCGCCGACAACGGGGTGAGATCACACATGTGTTGGGGGATACGTGATCTGTGGCGAATTACAAGTGAGGCTGCTGGGGGACTTCGAGGTCCTGGCCGATGGAGTCCCGGTGGCGCGCTGGCGCGCCGGCAAGGCCAGGAACCTCCTGCAGTATCTGATCACTCGGCGGGACACGGTCGTGTCCCGAGACGTCCTGAGCGAGGTGCTGTGGCCGGGCGAGGACAAGTCGCCCGGCAACAGCTCGCTCAAGGTCGCCGCCCACGCGCTGCGCAAGGCCCTCGCGGACGGGCCTTTGACGAGCGGTGTCCGGGTGGAGTACCAGGACTTCGGGTACGTGCTGCGGGCCTCCGGCATCTGGGTGGACTGCGAGGCCTTCCGCGGGCACGCGACGCGCGGGTTCACCCTGGAACAGCGGGGCGACCGGGCGGCCGCGGTGCGCGAGTACAAGGCCGCCGCCGCGCTGTACCGCGGCCCTTTCCTGCCGAGCGAGGAGGCGCGTTGGGCGGAAACGGAAAGGGCCTGGCACCAGTCGACGGGCCTGAAGGTCGTGCAGCGGCTCGCCGCCCTGGCGATCAAGGGCGGAGACGACTTCGGGGCGATTGAGTGGTGCCGGCGCGCCAGTGAAATCGACCCCTACAACGAACGCACCTACCGCCTGATGATGGAACTCCACGGAAAAAGGGGTGATCTCGGAATGGCACTGAAATGGTACAGCGTTTGTGAAAGCCGGCTCCACGACGAACTCGGCGTCCCGGTGAGCGGTGAGACGCGGTCGGTACTGTCGTCGGTCATGAAGCGTTGCGACGTGGCGACGCCGTAGGACGGCGCGGAAGCCACCGCGATTTCCGGCACACCGGGACACCGGGGTCCCCGGAATCCGTGGTTCTCGCGAGAAGGGGCCGGGCGGCGCGCACTCCGGTGCGTGCCGCCCGCCCCGGCTCACGGTCTCAGCAGTGACCCTCGAAGAACGCCACCGCACCGCGCGTGCGCACCGAGTACCGGGTGAACCGCGCCGCGAGCTGGGCCTCGAGCTCCTCCAGGCCGTCCTCGGTGTTGCGGAAGGAACCGGCCTGGTTGTACTTCTCCATCATCCACCGGCCGTGGGCCGGCAACGGGGGCTCCTTGCCGAGCACGGTGCAGCCGAAGACGACACCGCCGTCGGCGACGTACGGGCGGACGTTGTCGAACACCACGCCCTTCTGCTTCATCGTCCCGGGCAGACAGTGCAGCACGTTCTGCAGGGCGACCGACTCGAACTTCCGCTCGCCCAGGTCGAGATCGCCGAGCACGTCCCGGACGACGGTCGTCGGCCGGTACCGCGCGATGCGCCCGGCCGCGGTGCGCAGCACCAACTCGTTGAGGTCGAGCAGGGTGATGCGCGGAGTCCTGGTGGGGAAACGGCACTTGTCGAGGAAGAAGCCGGAGCCCGGACCGATGTCCAGGTGGTCGCCCCTGACGCTGTCGTTGTAGAAGGACAGCATCGTCCGGCGGGAACAGCGCCACGCGACGGGGCAGACCATCCCCAGCGCGATCGGGTCGTAGATCATCAGCACCGGTCTGGTGTACATGTCGGCGTCGCCGCGCAGCTCGGCCGGATCGCCGGTCGTCGAGGTCATCCGCTCCTCCTGTGGTCGGGTGTGGTCACGGCGCCAGTGCCGCGTCGTGCAGCCGGTACTCCTCGGGAGTCACGACGCCCGCGACCGCCGTGCCGTACCGGGCGCACAGCTCCGGCGAAGCGGCGATGCGCCGCAGTTCCGCCAGTCGTTCGGCCTCCACGTCCAGCCGCGCCACCGCGAGCGTGGAGCGGTAGAACGGCATCATGCGGCGGTCGCGTTCGCGGGCGTACGCGGCGAGGTGGGGGTCGATGCGCGCGGGCCGCAGCGACCCCGCCGCCGCCACGGCCCGGGCCAGCAGGTCCGCCTGGACGAAGGCGTCCGTGATGCCGCGCGCCGTCAGCGAGTCCTTGTGGTGTCCCGCGTCCCCGACCAGCGCCCATCCGGGGCCGCTCGCGGTGCGGAAGTAGTTCTGCTGGTCGCCCATGCCGATCAGCCGCCCGATCCGTTCCGCGCCGGCCAGCCGCTCGGCCACCGAAGGGGCCGCGGCGCGCAGGCACCGCTCGTGGGCACCCGCCACGTCGATGCGCACCCGCGCGAACTCGGACTGGCGGAAGTAGCAGGCGACGACGTGCGCGCCCGCAGTGGGGATGACGCCGACCCAGAGGCCGTCGCCCTGGTGCTGTTCGAACCCCGCGTCCAGACCGGTCCAGTAGCCGTACACGCAGCAGCTCAGCTTCGGATGTACGGCATAGGACTCCGCCGGGACCAGCCCCGCCACCGTCGAGCGCAGCCCGTCGGCGCCGACGACCAGGTCCGCCCGGACCTCGTGCCAGCGACCCGCCTTGCGGTAACGCACACCGGCCGGGCGTCCCCGCTCGTGGACCAGCTCGGTGACCGAGGCCTCGTGGACGACCTCCACTCCCGCCGCCTCGGCGGCCCGGCACAGGATGGCGTCGAGGTCACCGCGGCGCGGAGCGTACGCCTCGTTGCCGCCGCCCACCTCGGGCCCCGGAGCGCGCAGCACCACGTCCCGCACCCGGTAGGTGAGGCCGGTGATGGGCGGCGCGCCCGTCGCACGGACCTCGTCCAGTACTCCCCACGCGCGCAGGAACGCCACGCCCGGCTGATGGACGTACAGGGTCGACAGCTTGTCGGAACCCCGTGCTCCGCGGTCGAGGAGCAGCACCCGCAGGCCCTGTCCGGCGAGCAGCCGCGCCGCCGGAGCCCCGCCGCACCGCGCGCCGACCACCACAACGTCGTACGTCTCCATGGCTCCACCTCGCACGGCATCGTCGTCCGCGGCGGTTAGGGAGGAGTTACGCACCGGGGGGCGACGCACGGAAGCTCATAACCCCCCGCTTCTAGCTTGGCGCGCAAAGCCACGGTGGGAGGCCCATGTGACACACGTCGACGATCAGTTGCCGCAGCTGTCCGCGGCACAGCGCCGCCTGTTGGAGTCGATGACCGGGGGCCGGCGGCCCGGCCCCGGCACCGCGCCGGACGCGCCGCCGACGGACCGGGCACCGGCCGGCCACGCCCAGCGGCGGATGTGGCTCGTGCACAAGCTGGCGCCGGGCCCGGCGTTCACGGTGCCGATCCTGTACCGCATCGCCGGACCGCTGGACGTGCCGGCGCTGACCGACGCCCTGGCGACCCTGCTGGAGCGCCACGAGATCCTGCGGACCACGTACCACGAGGCCGACGGCGACCTGCGCCAGCGCGTCGAGCCCGTGCCGTCCGACGTGCTGTCCCGGCACTCGGTCGCCGGCCTGGCCGACCACCTCCGCGACGACGCGGCCCAGCGGCTGGTCCACGCGGAGGCGGCCAGGCCCTTCGACCTCGCACGCGGCCCGGTGTTCCGCGCCGCGCTCGTCCAGACCGACAGCGAGCGGTGGCTCCTGCTGCTGACCATCCACCACATAGCCTGCGACCAGTGGTCCATGGGCGTCTTCGTCCGCGAACTCGCCGCCGTCTACGAGGCCAACACGTCCGGGACGCCCGTCCGGTTGCCCGCCCCCGGCCGCACCTACGCCGAGTACGCCCGCGAGCAGGCCGCCCGCGAGCGCGACGGCGGCTTCCAGGCCGGGCTGGCCTACTGGCGCGAGACGCTGAAGGACCTGCGCCCCCTGACACTCCCCACCGACCGGCCGCGTCCCGCCGAACCGGCGCAGCTGGGCGGCGAGGTGGCCCGCTGGGTGGAGCCCGAGGTGGCGCGCCGGGTGCGGGCCTGCGCGGCGCGGTGCGCGGCCTCGCCCTTCATGGTCGTACTCGCCGCCTTCCTCGTGGTGATGCGCGCCTACCAGCGCCACGACGACCTCGCGGTCGGCACGACGGCGGCCGGGCGCGAGTCGGAGGACCTGGCCGGGGTGATCGGCTTCTTCGTCAACACCAACGTGCTGCGGACCGAGGTGCGCGCCGGCGACACCTTCGCCGACGTCGTCGCCTCCGTGAAGGCCGCCGTGCTCGGCGCCCGGCCGCACGCGGACATCCCCTTCGAGCTGGTGGTCGACGCCCTCGAAGGCACCCGCGACGGGACCGGGCGGTCGGTCACCCCCGTGCTGTTCCAGCAGGACAACACCCCCGACAGCGCACTGCGCCTGACCGGCCTGGACGTCGCCCTCGACGACGACTTCCTCTCCGGCACCGCCAAGTACGACCTCCTCGTCAGCGTCCGCAACCGGCCCGACGGCACCCGGCTCCACTTCCAGTACGACGCGGAGCTGTTCGACCGCTCCACCGCCGCCCGCATGCTCGACGCATACGAGACCTGCCTGGCCGCCGCCGTGCGGGAACCCGAGCGCCCGGTGCGGGAGCTGCCGGTCATGTCGGACGCCGAGGCCGCCGAACTGGCCCGGCACAACGACACCGGCAGACAGTTCGACCTGCCCGGCAGCCTGCCCGGGCTGTTCGCACGCCAGGCCCGGGCCACGCCCGACGCGCTCGCCCTCGTCGACGCCACGGGCGCGCGCCGGTCCTTCCGCGAGGTGTCCGAGCAGGCGGACCGCGTCGCCCGGGCACTGATGCGGCGCGGCGTCGGACGCGGCGACACGGTGGGCGTACGCCTGCAGCCCGGCGCGCACTACCTGGCCGCCGTCCTCGGCACCATGGCGGCCGGAGCCGCGTTCGTGCCGATCGACCCGCACTACCCCGCCGAGCGGGTCGCCCTCATCTCCTCGGAGGCGGACCTCGCGCTGCTCGTCGACGACACCGGACTCGACGTGCCCACGCTGACGGCCGAAGGGCGGGACGCCGACGTCACCCTGCCGGACGTGGGCCCGGACGACCCGGCGTACGTCATCTTCACCTCCGGGTCGACCGGCCGTCCCAAGGGCGTCGTCATCCGCCACGGCGGCATCCTCAACAACCTCGCCGACCTGGCCGAGCGGCTGCGCCTGGGGCCGGACGACCGAGTCCTGACGGTGTCGTCGCCGAGCTTCGACATGTCGGTCTTCGAACTGCTCGGCGTACCCGGCTTCGGCGGCGCCGCCGTCGTCGTCGACCACGAACTGGCCCGCGACCCCGCGCACTGGGAGGAGATGGCCACGCGCCACGCGGTGACCGTGTGGAACTCGGCGCCGGCGCTGCTGGAGCTGTTCCTGGGCCACCTGGAGAGCGGCTCGACGCAGGAGGCACCGCCGCTGCGCGTCGCCGTGCTCGGCGGCGACTGGGTACCGCTCGGCGCGCCCGCCCGCTGGTACTCCCTGTTCCCCGACAGCGAGTTCACCGTACTGGGCGGCGCCACGGAGGCGTCCATCCACTCCACCTTCTACTCCTGCACGAGCGTGGACCCGGGCTGGAAGTCCATCCCGTACGGCAGGCCGATGGCGAACCAGACGGCGGTCGTGGTCGACGACGACGGCCGGCCGAGCCCCATCGGCGTGCCCGGCCACCTGCTGCTCGGCGGTGCCGGTCTCGCGGCCGGATACCACCGCAAGCCCGAACTGACCGCCGAGCGGTTCGTGCACGTCCTGGGCGAACGGCGCTACCGCACCGGCGACATCGCCAAGTGGCGGCCCGACGGCCAACTCGAACTCCTGGGCCGCGACGACGACATGATCAAGATCCACGGGCTGCGCATCGAGCCCGGCGACGTCGAGTCCGCGCTGCACGGGACCGGCGATCTCACCGGCGTGGCCGTGGTGGCCGCCGCGGCCCCCGGCGGCGGCAAGGAACTCGTCGCCTGGGTGACGAGCGACCGCGAAGTGGACACCGCGGCGCTGCGCGAGGGCCTGAAGAAGGTACTGCCGGCGTTCATGGTGCCCGCCAGGATCCAGGTGCTGGACGCGTTCCCGCTGTCACCGAACGGCAAGGTCGACCGCAGGGCCCTGGCCGGACGGGAAGCGGCCCCCGCCCCCGCCGATCCCCGCTCCGAGCCGCCCGCCACGCCCACCGAGCGCCGGGTCGCCGAGGCCTGGGCCCAGGTGCTCGGGGCCACCGCCCTCGGCCGGCACGACGACTTCTTCGAACTGGGCGGCGACTCCTTCAAGGCGGTGCGCGCGGCACGGCTCGTGGCGGGCGACCTGCCCGCGTCGGCGGTCTTCAGGCACCCGACGGTGGCCGCCCTCGCGGACCACATCGACCGCGGCGGGGAGTCCGGCAGCGGGACCGGACTGCTGCTCCACCTGTCGGCACCCCCAAAGCACCCGCCGAGCCGGGACGGGCAGCCGGTCCCCGTCGTGTGCCTGCCGCACGGAGGGGGGAACGCCGTGGTCTACCAGGCGCTCGCCGACACGCTGGGCGACGGCTTCGACGTCTGGGCCGTCAACCTGCCCGGCCACGACCTCGCCGATCGCGAGGACCCCCAGAGCATCCGGGAGGTGGCCCGGCGCTGCGCGGACGAGATCGCCGAGCGGTTCACCGGCCCCGTGGTCGTCTACGGGCAGTGCGCGGGCTGCGCGGCGGCCGTCCGGCTGGCGCGCGCCTGCGAGGCCCGGGGCGTCGAGGTCCGGGCCCTCTTCGTGGGCGCCGCCCTGCCCGACCAGGACCCCGCGGAATCGATGCGGCTGGTGCGCGAGGCGGACGACGACCTGCTCCTCGGCCACATCCGGGGACTCGGCGGTCTGAGCGGCGTACTCGACGACAGCGACCTGCTGAGAATGCTCCGGGTGGTGCGGCACGACCTGGCCGAGATGATCACGATGTACGGCGAGGAGCACGGCACCGGGATCGAGCCGGTCCGGGCGCCCGTGCACTGCGTCGTCGGCAGCGAGGACCCCGCCACCCCCGGCTACGAACAGCGCTACACCGACTGGGGCAGGTACGGCACCGGGGTGACCCTCTCGGTCATCGAGGGCGGGGAGCACTACTTCTGCAAGCACCGCCCGGACGACTTGGCCGGGGTGATACGGGAGCGGCTCGCCGCCGACGCCTCCCGGGAAGGACGGGCCCGATGAGCCTGGACCGGTGGGCGGCACTGAGCCCCGAGGAGCGCGGACGACGCGTCGGCACCGTCGCCGGACCGCCCGCCGAGGACCTCCGCGACCCGGAGGGGCCCGTACCGGCCTCGGTGGGTCAGAGCGCGCAGTTCTACGTCGACCAGACGGTCGGTGACGCGCCCAGCCCCTACGCCGTGCCCTTCGCACTGGAACTGCTGGGCGACTACGACGAGTCGGCGCTGGCCGCCGCGGTGGAGGCGGTGGCCGGGCGGCTGCCGGTGCTGCGCAGCCGCTTCGAGGCCGACGGCGGGGGCGCCCTGCGGTCCGTGGTGGCCGGGACGCCGCCGGTGCGGGTGCGGGTGGAGCACACCGCCCGGGTGTGGGAACGCGCGCGGGAACTGGCCCGTGAGCCGCTGCGGCTGGAGCGCGGTGGCCTGTTCACCGCGGCCCTGCTGCGGTCCGCGGGGTCGGAGGCCGACCTCCTGGTGCTGATCGGGCACCACGCGGTCGTGGACGGCATGTCGATGGCCGCGATCGTCGCCATGGTCGCGGCCGCCTACCGCGAGCGCTCGGTGCCCGAAGGCCCGCACACGCCCGCGTTCCGCGCGCTGGCGGCCCGGGCCGCCGACGGCGAGGTCGGCGAAGAGGCCCGCGCCTGGTGGCGCGGCCACCTCGACGGCCGGCCACCGGCCCGGCTGCCCGCCGACCGGCGGCCGCGCACGGCGTCCGACCGCCACCGCGGCGACCACGTCACCGTCGATCTGCCGACAGCCGGGTGGGAGCGGCTGCGGGCCGTCGCGCAGGCCGAGGGGGCGGGGGAGGCCGCCGCGGTCCTGGCCTGCCTCGCCGCGGTCGTGGCACGGCACTCCGGTTCGGCCGACGCCGTGTACGGCCTCTCGGTGACCGGGCGGTCCACCGTCTCGCAGCTGGAGTGCGTGGGCCCGTTCGCCGACTCGGTACCCGTCCGCGTCCGCGCCGAGCCGAACCGCACGGTGCGCGAGGTGGTGCGCTCACTGGTGGACGGACCCGCCTGCGGACGCGCCCCGTACGAGGTGCCCTTCGCCTCGCTCGTCCGCGCCCTCGAGGTGCCGCGCTCACCCGGCCGCAATCCCCTGTACGACGTGCTGGTCACCATGGACCCCTTCGTCAGCGACGAGGTCACCCCGGTCGACGGCCGGCTCGGCTGGCGGGTCCACGGGCTGCACAACGGCACGGCCAGGGTCGGCCTCCAGGTGACGGTGTCACCCCGGGGTCCCTCCGCCCGGGCCCGGTTCGACTTCGCCACGGCCGAACGGTCCCGCCCCGGCGTCGAGCGGCTGGCCCGCGAGTTCGCCGCGCTGGTGGGCGCCGTGACGGACGGCGAGGAGCCGATCGGTTCCCCCGCCGTGCCGTACGGCGGCGCGTCCGTGTCGGTCGCACCGGGCAGGCGGCGGCCGCCGGCGGTGCTCGCGGGCTTCGACGCGGCCGTGGCCGCCGGGCCGGACCGGGTGGCGCTGCGGGCCCCGGACGGAGCACTCGACTACCGGACCGTCGACGCCCGTTCGGACGTGCTGGCGGCCCGCCTGGCCGCCCGCACCCGACCCGGGGACGTCGTGGCCTGTCTGCTGGAGCACTCCGCGCTCGTGCCGGTCGCGATGCTCGCCGCCTTCAAGGCGGGCTGCGTCTATCTCCCGGTCGACCCCGGGCTGCCGGCCGAGCGCCTGGCCATGATCCTCGGCGACGCCGACGCCCGCCTCACGGTGCGCGACGCTTCCGGGCGGGACGCGGTGTTCCTGGGAGGTCCCGCGGACCCCGGCGGGCCTCCCGGACCGGACGGCGAGGGCATGGTGTCGCTCCAGGGCGGGACGGCGGACCCGGCCGCACCGTTCGTACGGCGTCCCTGTGCGAGCGCGTACCTGATGTTCACCTCCGGCTCCACGGGCCGGCCCAAGGGCGTGCGGGTGAGCCACCGTGCCCTGGCCGCGTTCGCCGCGGCCATGACCGACGAGCATCTCGTCCGCCCGGCGGACCGGGTCCTCGCCATGACGGCCACCACCTTCGACATCTCGCTGTACGAACTGCTGCTGCCGCTGACCGCCGGGGCCACCGTCGTCCTCGCCGGCGGCTCCGGTGTCCGCGGTGTCGGCCGCGCGGTGCGGCTGATCCGGGAGGGAGCCGTGGACGTGGTGCACGGCACGCCGTCCACCATGAAGGTCCTCATGGCGGCCGGCTGGCGCCGGCAGGACCGGGTGCCGCGCGTGCTGTGCGGCGGTGAACGGCTGCCCGCCGACCTGGCCGGCGAACTGGCGGACCGCGGCGGCGAGCTGGTCAACCTCTACGGACCCACCGAGGCGACGGTCTGGGCGCTGCGCGAGCGGGTGCGCGCCGAGGACACCGCGGCCGGTGCAGAGCCACTGATCGGAGCACCGCTGCCCGGCTACGCCGCCTGGGTCGCCGACCCGGTGACCCTGCGCCCGCTGGAGCCGGGCGTCGTCGGGGAGCTGTGCCTGGGCGGCGCGGCGCTCGCGGACGGGTACGTGGGGCGGCCCGAGGCCACGGCGCAGAGCTTCTTCTCGTCCCAGGCCGGTCCCGCCTACCGCACCGGCGACCTCGCGCGCCGGCGCCCCGACGGCAGGTTCGAGTTCCTCGGGCGGACCGACGACCAGGTCAAGGTGCGCGGGCACCGGGTCGAACTCGGCGATGTCGAGGCGGCCGCACGCCGGGCGCCGGGCGTCACGGACGCCGTGGCGGCCGTCGCGGACGGTGCCCTCCGGCTCCTGGTGGTGGGCGGCGAGGAAGCGGTCGCGGCGGTGCGCGAACTGCTTCCCGGGCTGCTGCCCGAGCACATGGTTCCCTCGCTCGTCGGACGGGCCGACACCGTGCCGCTGACCACGAGCGGCAAGACCGACCGGCGACGCGTCGCCGAACTGGTGGGCGCAGCGGCCGGCGGAGAGCGGGAGGCGGGTGCCACGGCGCCCGGCGCCTCCGGGGCGTCCCGCCACGAGGAATGGGTCCGCTCGGTGTGGTCCCGCATGACGGGCCGGCAACCGCTCGGGGTGACGGACAACCTGTTCGAGATCGGCGGGCACTCCCTGACGGCCGCCCGGACCGTGGCACTGGCCAGGGACGAGCTCGGGCTGGAGATCGACATGGACGAGCTGTTCGCGGACGCCACCGCGCGCGGGGTGGGCCGGCTGCTGGAGACCGCGGCCGCCGAACGCGACGCGCTCGTGCGGCTCGTCGCCTCGCTCAGCGACGCGGAGGCGGAACGGATGCTGGGCGAGCGACGGGTGTCCGGTGAGGGCTGAACGGGTGGTGTCCCGGGGGGCGTTCGGGTTACCGGGGGGTTCGTGTGTTCGCCGCTCTGCGACGTCGGTCGAACGGGGCGTGCCTGTGCGGCTTGGCGTGTCGGTGAGCGGAGCGGGGGCGGAGCGGATGCCCGGCGAGCGCTGAACGGATGGTGCCCCGGCGGCCTTTCCGGCCACCGGGGCACCGGTGTCTTCGCCGCTCGTGCGGCGTCGTCGCGGTCAGAGCCGCCGTCCCACTCCCGCCACGGCCCGCTTGAAGGCGACGAGTTCCGGGGCCACCGGCTCGTCGGGCCGCCAGGCGGGCGTCGACACGACGCCGGGCTCCAGCAGGTCGTAGCCCTCGAAGAAGCGCAGGACCTCCCGCTCGGGACGCGGGTACATCGGCTGGATCTCCTCCCGGTACAGCCGCAGCACCTCTTCGGCGCCCTGCGGCCAGTCCTCGGAGGTCAGCGCATGGGACAGCACCAGACAGCTGCCCGGGCAGGTGGCGTCCCGGAACCGGCCGAGCAGCGCCCACGGATCGTCCGAGTCGGAGACGAAGGGGAACACCCCGGTCAGGACCAGGGCGACGGGCCGCGTGAAGTCCAGGACGCCACGCACCCGGGGGTCCGCGAGGACCCCCTCCGGGTCCTGCACGGCACCCTGTACGGCCGCCACGTTCTCCTCGCCGTCCAGACGGTCCCGCCAGGCGGCCACGGCCTCGTCCTCCACGTCGACGTAGACGACCCGGGCGTCGGGCCGCTCGGCCCTCACCACCTCGTGCAGGTTGGGCGAGTCCTCGGTGGGGAACGCGCACCCCAGGTCGAGGAACTGCCCCACCCCGTACCGCGCGGCGAGCGTCCGCGCCGCGCGCAGCATGAACTGGCGGTTCTCGCGGGCCACCGTCGGCGTACCCGGATTGATCGTGAGCAGCCGGGCCAACGCGCCCTGATCCACGTCCAGGACGGTGTCGCCGCCGATCAGACTGCCGTAGATGCGGCACGCGCTGGGCCGGTGGCCGGCCGCCTCGTCGAGGAGCTGTTCCTTCTCTTCCGTGGCCATCTGGTGAACCCCTGCCCTCAGTCACCCGTCGCCGGGCTCGTCGTCGTGGATGGCCGAGGCTGGCACCGGCGGGTTCAGCCGTGGTTATGCGCGCGGCCGCGCCCGGGGAGGCGGGATAACCGCCCGCCCGCACAGTGGGCGTCCCGGCGAGCGAAGGAGCTGAGAGCGCATGACCGTCAGCGAGGCCGTACCCCTCACCATCGAGGACTTCAGCGACGTCGAGGCCCTGGAAAGCAAGGTCGGCCGGCGCCACGGCTGCGTGCCGATCCTGCTGCCCGACGGGATGCCGGCCTGGCTGGTGCTGGGAAACGCCGAGATGCGCCAGGCGCTCTCGCACCCGGGACTGGTGCGCAGCGCGTCGGCCGCCAACGAGGCGCTGACGCCCTACCTCACCCTCGCCAACAGCGACTTCCCGCTGAGCCGGCATCTGCTCTTCGCCGACCAGCCCGACCACGGCAGGATGAAGGAGAGCGTCAAGGACGCCTTCAACCGCGGCCGGGTGGAGAAACTGCGGCCGTGGATGACGGACCTCGCCCACGGTCTCGTCGACGCCTTCGCCCAGGCCGGCGAGGCGGACTTCGTCGCGGCCTTCGCGCTGCCCTTCCCGATCGCCGTCATCAGCGAGGTACTGGGCGTGGAGGAGGACAGGCGCGCCGACTTCGAGGCCCGGGCCGCCGTCATCACCGGGGTGAACACCTCGGCCAACGGCAGCGACATCGCCGCGGCCGGGGCCTGGTTCGACACGTTCGCCGGCGAACTGCTCGCGAGCCGGCGGGCCGAGCCGCGCGACGACGTCATGACGACGATGGCCCAGGCCGTGGACGCGGGCCGGATGACCGAGCGGGAGGCCCGCTCCAACGCCTTCCTCTTCCTGTCCGCGGGCTTCGAGACCACCGTCAACCTCCTCGCCAACGGGCTCCTGGCGCTGCTGCGCCACCCCGAGCAGCTGCGGATCTTCCGCGAGGACGGGTCGCGGGACGGGACGCTGCGCGCGCTGGAGGAGATGCTGCGCTACGACAGCGCGGTCTCGGGCATCACCTACCGCTTCGCCGCCGAGGACCTCACCCTGGCCGGCGTGCGCATCCCCAAGGGCGACCACGTCGCGATCTGCCTGCCCTCGGCCAACCACGACGAGCGCGTGGTCGAGTGCCCGGCCCACTTCGACGTCCGCCGGACCGTCAACCCGCACCTCAGCTTCGGGCACTCCACCCACTTCTGTCTGGGAGCGCCCCTGGCCCGGCTGGAGGGCGAGATCGCCCTGCGGGTCACCGTCGACCGGCTGGCCGACCTCGAACTGGCCGTTCCGGACAAGGAACTGACCTGGGAGCCCAGCTTCACCGTGCACCGGCTGAGCAGGCTTCCCATCCGGTTCCGGCCCGCTTCGCGCCGCGACGGGCGGGCGGCCCGATGACGTACACCACGCAGCCCGGCACCGGCACCGGCACCGGCACCGGCACCGGCACCGGCACCGGCTCCGTCACCGGCCCGGGCCGGCTCAAGTTCCTCGCCCTGAACGGCTCCGAACGCCCCGACGGCAACATCGTGCACGCCCTGCGCCGGGTCGAGGAGATCCTGGCCGGACAGCAGGCGGACCTGGAGGTCGTACGCCTGTGGGACCTGCGGCTGTCGCCGTGCGGACCGTGCGGCGACTGCAACTTCCGCACCCGGCCCTGCGCCCTCGACGACGGCCTGCGGCCGCTGATCGACCGCATGGCCGCCGCGGACGCCCTCATCTACGCCACCTCGGTGCACGGGTTCGGGTCCGCGCCCACGATGCCCACCTTCATCGAGCGCTCCGGCACCGGCCATCTGCGCTTCGACCGCGTGCTGACCAACAAGGTGGGCGGGGTCCTCGTGACCGGGCGCCGCTACTCCCACGTCGAGACGCACAACCACCTGCTGAACAACGTCCTGCTCAACCGCATGATCGTGCCCGGCCACGGCTTCCCGAGCGTGCTGTTCGGCAACGAGAAGGGCGAGGTCCTCGGCGACGAGGAGGGCATGGAGATGCTGCGCCGCATGGTGATCCGGATGGCACGCCTGGCCCGGGTGCTCCGAGAGCACCGGGAGCTCACCGGTGCGGACCTGCTGGCCGACGAGTACGCCGGCGAACGCGACCGCTGCCCGGTCGCGCTCCCGGCACCCCGGTCCGCGTGAACGAGTCGGAACCCTCCGCACCACCCGTCACGACAGAAAGGGAAGCGAACGTGGCGCACCTGAAGGAACAGTGGCCGGGGCTCGACGCGATTCCCCACCCGGCGGGACGCAAGCCCGACACCCTGGACATGGAGAACTCCGACTTCGTACGGCCGATGCAGCGGATGTTCCAGTGGTCGAGGGAACTGGGCCCGATCTTCGAGACCCAGGCCCCCGGCTTCGGCATGGTGGTCGTCACCGGCGCCGACCTCGCCAGGGACCTCTTCGACGACACCCGCTTCGAGAAGTACACCGGCTTCGGCATCGAGGCGTTCCGGCCGGTCACCGGGGACGGACTGTTCACCGCCTACAACGACGAGGAGAACTGGGCGCTGGCCCACCGCATCCTCCTGCCGGCGTTCAGCCGTGAGGCGCTCATGCGCTACCACCCCAAGATGGCCGGCTCCGTCGGCAGGCTCGTCGACCACTGGACCAAGACCGCGGGCGACGAGCCGGTCGACCTCGGCGAGAGTTCCGTCTCCCTGGCGCTGGACATGATCGGGCAGGCGGGATTCGGCTTCGACTTCGGCTCCTTCGAGGGCGGCGGGAAGAACCACCCCTACGTCAGCTCCATGGTGAACGCGCTCGCCTACTCGGTGCTGCCCCCACAGCTCCAGCAGGAACGCGAGGCGGAGTTCCGCTCCTGGGTGACGACCATGAACGGCACCGTCGACGACGTCATCGACACCCGGCGCCGGTCCGGCACGACCACGGACACCGACCTGCTCGGCATGATGATGCACGCCCGCGACGAGGTCACCGGAAAGCGGCTGCCCGACGAGAACATGCGCTACCAGGTGACGACGTTCATGGTCGCCGGATACGGCACCACGGCCTCGCTGATCACCTTCTGCCTGTACTTCCTGTCCCGCAATCCGGGTGTCCTGAGCGCGGTGCGGGCGGAGATCGAGCAGACCGTCGGGGACGCCGAGATCGACTTCGAGAGCGTCTACCGGCTGCGCGCCCTGCGCCGGGCCGTGGACGAGACGCTGCGGCTCTGGTCGCCCACCCCCGCGTTCCTGCGGGTCGCCAAGGAGGACACCGTCATCGGCGGGCGGTACGAGGTCAGGCGCGGCGGCTGGGCCGCGCTGCTCACCAGCGGCCTGCACCGGGACCCGGCCTGGGGCGAGGACGTGGAGGCCTTCGACCCGGACCGGTTCCTGCCCGAGCGCGTCCGGGCCCGTGAACCCCACCTGTACAAGCCCTTCGGCACGGGCCCCCGGGCCTGCATCGGCCGCCAGTTCGCCCTGCACGCCGCCACCCTGGCGCTGGCCGAGACCGTGCGCTCGTTCGACGTGGAGGTGCCGCCGGACTACGTCCTGTCGGTCGCCGAGGGGGGCTTCTTCATGCCCGAGAACCTCGAGGTGTCCGTCCGGCGGCGGACCTGAGCCCACACCGTCGCGCGGTGCGGAAGGGGGAGCCGTGGGCCGGCTGGACGAGAGGAAGCCGGGCGGGCCGCTGGGCCGCCTGTACGACGGTGGGCCGTTCGCGCTGGTCCACCGGCCGGGCATGACGGCGCCCGGTGCACTGGAGCTGTTCCGCGGGCCGGTGGCCGAGCTGTCGCGCCTGGCGGAGCTGCCGGTGGACCACGCCGGGGCCCCGGCCGCCGGCCCCGCGGTGCTGGCCCTCGTGCCGTTCCGGCAGGTCGCCGAGCGGGGCTACGCCTGTGTCGACGACGGAGCACCGCTGCTGGCCATGCGGATCGAGCAGCGCTCGGTCCTGGGGCTCGACGCCTTCCTGCGGGCGACCCGGGACACCGACGTGCCGTTCGACGCGGCGGGGTTCGACCTCGGCGACGACCGCTACGCCGAGATCGTGCGCGACGTACTGGCGCGGGAGATCGGCACCGGGGCGGGGTCGAACTTCGTCATCGCACGCAGCTGGTCCGCGCGGCTGCGGGACCCCTCGGTGACGGCCGAGCTGACCCTGTTCCGCCGGCTGCTGACGGGCGAGACCGGAGCCCACTGGACGTTCCTCGTGCACACCGGGCGCCGGACCTTCGTCGGGGCGACCCCGGAGCGGCACGTCAGCCTGGGCAACGGCGAGGCCGTGATGAACCCGATCAGCGGCACCCACCGCTACCCGGCGGGCGGCCCCACCGTGGACGGCCTCCTCGGGTTCCTCGCGGACCGCAAGGAGGTCGAGGAGCTGTACATGGTGGTCGACGAGGAACTGAAGATGATGGCGGGCATCTGCCACGAGCGGCCGCACGTGGACGGGCCGTACCTGCGGCGGATGCGCCACCTCGCGCACACCGAGTACTTCGTCCGGGGCCCTACCGCGCTGCCCGCGCACGAGATCCTCCGCCGGACGCTGCTGGCGCCGACCGTCACCGGCAGCCCGGTCCAGAACGCCTGCACCGTGCTGACCCGGCACGAGCCGGTGGGCCGGGGTTACTACAGCGGAGTGGCCGCGCTCATCGGCCGCGACTGCGCCGGCGCGGTCACGATGGACTCGACGATCCTGATCCGTACGGCGGAACTGACGGACGCCCGGCTGCGGCTCGGCGTCGGCGCGACGCTCGTCCGGCACTCCGACCCCGCGAAGGAGGTGGCGGAGACCCACGCGAAGGCCGCCGGGTTCCTCTCCGCCCTGCACGGTGGGCAGCGCACGGCCGCCGTCCGCACCGGTGCCGAGCCCGACCCGGCCCGGGACCCCCGGGTACGGCGCCTGCTGCGCGCACGCAACGAGGGCCTGGCGCGGTTCTGGCTCTCGCCGTCGCCCCGCACCCACTGGGCGGTGCCCGAGCTCACCGGCCTGCGGGCGCTGGTGGTCGACGGTGAGGACACCTTCACCGCGATGCTCGCCCACCAGCTGCGGGCGCTCGGCCTGACGGTCACGGTGGCCTCCTGGCGGGACGTTCCCGACCACGGCGGTCACGACCTCGTCGTCGCCGGCCCGGGCCCGGGCGACCCGGGGCGACTGGAGGAACCGAGGATCGCCCGGCTGCACACGCTGGTCGGTGAGCTCCTCGCCCTGCGCAAGCCCCTGCTGGCGGTCTGCCTGTCCCACCAGGTGCTCTGCCGGCTCATCGGTCTCGACGTGCGGTGCCGGCCGGAGCCCAACCAAGGGGTCAGGCGCCGTATCGACCTGTTCGGCGAGCCGGCCGACGTCGGCTTCTACAACACCTTCTCCGCCTGGTCCCCGGTCTCCCGCACGACCGGGCCGGACACCGGACCGGTCGAGATCGGCCGTGACGAGACGACCGGTGAGGTGCACGCCCTGCGCGGACCCGCCTTCGCCTCGGTGCAGTTCCACCCGGAATCGGTGCTCACCGAGCACGGGCCCCGCCTGATCCGCGGCCTCCTCGCCGCGGCCCTGCGGACCGGCGCCCCTGCGGTGGACCGAGTCCCCGACGCCTAGGACCCATTCATGAGCCTTGTCCGCAGTGACTTCGCCGCCCCGGGGCCCGCGGCCACGGACGCCGTGATCCGCGCCGTGCGCGCCCGGCCGGCCCGGCAGCAGCCCGACTGGCCGGATCCGGGTGCGGTGGCGGCCGTGACCGGCGAACTGGCCGGCGCGCCGGGCCTGGTGAGCGGCTCCGACGTGACGGCCCTGCGCGCCCTGCTCGCCGGGGCGGCCGCGGGCCGGCTGCGGGTGCTGCAGGGCGGCGACTGCGCGGAGATCCCCGACCGGGCGACGGCCGAACGCGCGGCCCGCACCGGCGAGCTGCTGCACTCGCTCGGCGACGCGTTCGCCGCCCGGGCCGGGCGCCCGGTCGTCACGGTCGGCCGCATCGGTGGTCAGTACGCCAAACCCCGTTCGGAGCCCGTCGAGGTCCGCGACGGACGCGAACTCCCCGTCTTCCGCGGCCACCTGGTCAACGATCCGGCCTTCGAGGCCGGAGCCCGGCGGCCGGACCCGTACCGCATGCTCGTCGGCTACCGGGCGGCGGCCACCGTGGCCGACGTGCTCGCGGGGGTGCGCCCACGGGTGTGGACCAGCCACGAGGCACTCGTCCTCGACTACGAGATGCCACTGCTGCGGCGGGAGCCCGAAGGGCTCGTCCTCACCTCCACGCACTGGCCGTGGATCGGTGACCGCACCCGGCAACTCGACGGTGCGCACGTGGAACTGCTGTCCCGGGTGGTCAATCCCGTCGCCGTCAAGGTCGGTCCGGCCATGACCGCGGCCGAACTCGCCGGTCTGTGCGAGCGGCTGGACCCCGACCGCGAACCCGGCCGGCTCACCCTGATCGCGCGGCTGGGAGCCGGGCGCGTCGACAGCCTGCTGCCGGGTCTGGTCGCGGCGGTGCGCCGGGCCGGCCACCCCGTCGTCTGGCTGTGCGACCCGATGCACGGCAACACCCTGCGCGGCCCGGGCGGCCGGAAGATCCGGGTGGTCGGCTCACTGGTGAGCGAGGTGCGCGGCTTCCACGCGGCGGTCACCGCCGAGCGGGGCACACCCGGCGGACTGCACCTGGAGGTCACCGCGGACCCGGTGGTCGAGTGCGTGTCGGACGCGGCCGAGTCGCCCTGGCCCGCCGGCGCCCCGGAGCCGCTGTGCGACCCGCGGCTGCACCCGGGCCAGGCCCGGCAGGTGGTGGACGCCTGGCCGGACGCGGCCTGAAGGCGCCGTCGCAGGCACCCGGTCCGAACGTCAGCCCCGGCCCGCGGCCTTCACCAGCCGCTCGATGGTGCCCAGCGTGCGGGTGGTGGCCGGTACGCCGAACATGCGCTCGATCTCCGCGGTCGGGCTGCCCGCGTTCGACCTCTCCTTGCGGATGAGGCTCAGCGCCAGGCCGTCGCGCAGTTCGACGATGTCGACGTCGTCCTTGGTGTTCGTCCACGGCAGCTTCAGCTCGACGGGCCGCCCGCCGTCGAAGAACGTGAAGGTCTTGCGGTACGTGCGGCCGTCCTCGTGGCCGTCGAACGGGTCGCTGTCGAGCACGTCGACCAGCAGGCCGAGACTCCGGACCAGCGCGGGCTCGGTGTAACCGGCCGCCGATTCCAGGGCCTTGGCGGCCTCGGCGACCACGCCCAGCGGATCGTCCGCGTCGAACAGCACTGTGCCGTTCGTCTGGAACGACTTGACCCCGCGGGCCCCCGCGGCGGACAGCGCGCCCTCGAGCGCCGCCCGGTCCGGGCTGCCGGCGTGGCCGAGGTTCATGCTCCGGTAGAACACCACATGGGGAGAATTCATGATGTGAGACCTTACCGATGAGATTCCCCGCGCGGGCGGGGAAACGCGGGCAACCCGGGGCCCCGCCCCGCGTGTTGGCGGGCGGGGCGGTACGTCTAGGCCAGCTTGGCGACGTCGCGGTTCGCCTTGCCGAACGTGGCCGCGGCCAGCAGCGCGCCCGCCAGGAGGATGACCGCCGCGACCCCCAGGCCCACCCCGAACCCGTCCACGACGGCCTCGTTGCCGGACGCGCCCGAGTCCGCCGTGACCGCCAGGGAGACGGTGACCAGGGCGGTGAGGCCCACGACCTGGCCCAGCTGGCCGAGGGTGGCGATGATCCCTGACCCGAGCCCGGCGTCCTGCATGGACAGCCCCGAGAGCGCGGCTGTCTGCGTGGCGGGGAAGGTGTACCCCCCGCCGAATCCGAGGACGAGCATGCCGGGCAGCAGCGACGACCAGAAACTGCCGTCGGCCGGGATGAGGGCGAGCCACCCCATGCCCAGCGCGGCGGTCGTCAGCCCGATGGTGATGACCGCCCGCGCACCCACCTTCGGCATGGTCGCCAGAGCCACCTGAAGACCGAGCAGGAACGTCAGGCAGTACGGGACCCAGGCCAGGCCGTTGGCGAGCGGGCTGTAGTCCAGCACGTTCTGCATGTAGAGCACCAGCAGGAAGAACATCGCCGCCGTCGCCGCGTTCAGGAAGGTCAGGCCCACGTACCCCGCGGCCCGCACCCGGTTGCGCAGGAAGGTCAGCGGCAGCAGCGGATGCGCGGACTTCGCCTGTACGGCCACGAAGACCGCCAGGGCGATCAGCCCGCCGCACAGCGGGAGAAGCACCTCGGCGCTGCCCACCGGATGCGTGACGATCTGCAGCATCCCGTGGACCGCCGCCACCATGCCGCCGGTCACCAGGATCGCGCTCACGGGGCCGAGCGCCCGCCTGCCCTCCATCCGGCTCTCCTTGCCGAAGACGAAGACCAGGACCAGCGGAACAAGGGCCAGCGGCACGTTGATCCAGAAGATCCACCGCCAGCTGATCAGGTCGGTGAGGACACCGGACAGCACCACCCCGAGGGTCGCCCCGAGCCCGGAGAGCCCGCCCCAGATCGCGAACGCCTTCTGGGACTCCCGCGGATCGGTGAAGGTCAGCGCGATCATGCCGAGCGCGGCCGGCGCGGCACAGGCCTCGGCCGTGCCCTGCACGAAGCGGGCCACCAGCAGGGTCTCCGCGTTGGCCGACACCGCGGCCAGGATCGACGCCGCCGCGAACAGGGCCGCACCGGCGGCGAACATCCTGCGCCGCCCGAGCATGTCGCCCAGCCTGCCGCCGACGAGGAGCAGGCCGCCGGCCGTGAGCAGATAGCCGTTCACCACCCAGGTCAGTTGCTGTTCACTGAAGTGAAGGCTGTCGCGGATGGAGGGCAGTGCGACGTTCACGATGGTCGCGTCGAGGAAGATGATGAACTGCACGGTCGCGAGGACCGCCAGTAACTTCCAGCGCCCGGGGTCCGGTGGGGGCCCGCCGGGCTCCGCGGTACTTGCTTCCGCCCCGACGTCCTGCTCAGGCCCAGTCACGGCTCACTCGCCTCTCCGGATGCGTGATGAATGAGGAGCCCGCCCAAGCTTAGGAGCGCCGGTTACGAATCGGTTCAGTGCGTTCCGGTCCCCTTCTCCCGGCGCTGACCGGCGGTTTTTACGGTCGTGGCCACCTGTGGGGGAGGCGATGACGTGGACTGGGAAACCGGTGCCGGCCGGATGCGGCCGGCCTTCGAGGACGACGCGGTGTTCACGCTGCTGGCGGAGGAGGAACGGCGCCAGCGGGACACGCTGCAGATGGTCGCCGCGGCGTCGACGGCGCCGTGGCAGGTCCTGTGGTGCAACGGCTCGGTGCTCACCAACGTGACGGGGGAGGGATACCCGGGCCGGCGCTACCACTCGGGCTGCGGGGTCTTCGACCGGCTGGAGGAACTCGCCTGCCGACGGGCCCGCGACGTCTTCGGGGCCTCGTTCGCCAATGTGCAACCGCACTCCGGCACCAACGCCAACCTGGCCGCGCTCCGCGCCCTGCTGCCGCGCGGAGGGAAGGTGCTCTCGATGTCGCTCAAGGCGGGCGGGCACCTCTCCCACGGCGCGCGTGCCTCGGTCACCTCCACTCTCTACGGCGTGCACCACTACGGCGTGACCCGCGAGGGCCTCATCGACCTGGAGGAGGTACGGACGCTGGCCCTCGGCCTCCGCCCGGACGTCGTCATCTGCGGAGGCAGCGCGTACCCGCGCGAGCTCGACTTCGCGGCCTTCCGCAAGATCGCCGACGAGTCGGGTGCCGCCCTGCTCGCCGACGTCTCCCACATCGCGGGCCTGGTGGCCGCCGGCCTGCACCCCTCACCCGTGCCGTACGCCCACCTGGTGACCACGAGCACCTACAAGCAACTGGCCGGCCCGCGCGGCGGACTGGTGCTCGGCGGCACGAACGTGCCCGACCCCGGGGAGCTGGAGCGGCGCGTGGGCGCCGCCGTCTTCCCCGGCGTCCAGGGCACCCCGGCGCCGCACTCGATCGCGGCGAAGGCATGGGCGTTCGGCCACGTGGCGACTCCGGACTTCCACGCCATGTGCCGCCGGATCGTCACCGCGGCCCGGGCCGTCGCCGAGGTGTTCGCGGACCACGGGTACGCCCTCGTCGGTTCCGGCACCGACACCCACATGGTCCTCGCCGATCTGCGTGGCACCGGGACGACCGGCTGGGTCGCCGAGAAGGCACTGGAGAGCTGCGGCGTCCTGGTCAACCGGAACGTCGTGCCCGAGGACACGCTGCCGGCCGCCGTGGCAGGCGGTCTGCGGATCGGGACCAACACACTCGCCGCCCGCGGCGGGGACGCCGAGCACGCGCGCCGGGCGGCCGAACTGATCGCCGGGGTGCTGGAGAGCGTCGAGTCCCACGGCCCCACCTCCTACACGCTGCCGCCGGCGGCCCGCGCCCTGGCCCGCCGCCGGGTCGCCGAGATCTGCGGCGAACTGGAGGACGTTCCGGCCGGACCTCTTTCCCCGACGACGACGAACCTTCAGGAGGTGATGCAGCCGTGATCCAGCAGTCCGCGTCCGAGGAGAGGCACGACACGGGCGGCGTCCACGCCCCGTTCCCGCTGACGGCGACGCAGGAGGCCTATCTGGTCGGCCGCGACACGGCCATGCGGTACGGCTCGGTCGGCTGCCACGGCTACTGGGAGTGGGATTCGACGACGGTGGACCCGCGGGCGCTCGCCGCCGCCTGGCGCGCGCTGGTGGCCCGGCACCCGGCGCTGCGCACGGTGATGTGCGCCGAGGGCGGCCAGCGGGTCCTCGCCGACCCGCCGGCGTGGGAGGTCACGGTCAACGACTGGGCGGAGCTGGACCCGCAGGAGGCCGAACGACGCCTCACCCGGCTGCGCGACGACCGGTCCCGGCACGTCTTCGACCCCCTGACCTTCCCGCTCTGGGACGTGCAGGTGTCGCTCCTGCCCGGCGGGCGCCGGCGCGTCCACTTCAGTCTCGACCTGCTGGTGGCCGACGCGTGGAGCTACTTCCACGTGCTGGTACCGGAGCTGACGGCCCTCTACCGGGGCGAGTCGCCGGGGCCGGCGCCCCGTCGGACGTTCCGCGACTTCGTCGTGGAACGCCACCGCCGGGAAGCGACCGGCCCCGAGTGGCGCCGCGCCGAGGAGTACTGGACGAAACGGCTCGACACGCTGCCCCCGGCCCCGACGCTGCCCCAGCCCCCTTCCGCGGCGGGCGACGACACCAGGTTCGTACGCCTGGAGGACGCCCTGGACACGGGGACGTGGGAGCGTCTCCACAAGAGCGCCGCGCGCCGGTCCGTCACCCCGACAGCCCTGCTGGCAGCCGTCTTCGCCGAGGTGCTCCGCGCCTGGGGAGGCGGTGACGACTTCGTCGTCAACGTCCCCGTCTTCCCCGCCGTCCGGGCCGGGGACGCGTACGCGGGAGTGGTGGGCGACTTCACCAGCACCGTGCTCCTGGAGATGCGCGGCGAGGGGGCCACGTTCACCGACCGGGCCCGGCAGGCCCAGCGGCAGATGTGGGAGGACCTCCCGCACAGCGACTTCAGCGGTATCCACGTGGCCCGGGCGCTGGCCCGCCGCCGGGGCCGGACGGAGGTCGGATTCCCCGTCGTGCTGACGAGCCTGCTGGGGCAGCCCGGGCGCGAGACCCGTACGGCCCTCGGGGAGTCCGTGTACACCAGCACCCAGACCCCGCAGGTCAGCCTCGACTTCCAGGTCGCGGAGACCGGCGGCGAACTGCGCTGGAGCTGGGACCACCGCGCCGCCGCCTTCCCGCCCGGCATGGTCTCCGCCATGTTCGGCGCCTTCGGCCGGCTGCTGCGCCGACTGGCCGGCGACGCCCCGGCGTGGGAACAGGAGCGGTTCGACCTGATCCCGCCCGACCAGGCCGAACGGCGCCGCGTCGGCAACGCCACCGACGCTCCGGTACCCCGGGAACCGCTCACCCGGGCACTGCTCGACGGCGCGCGCCGGCATCCGCGCCGGCCCGCCGTCGTGTCCGCCGACGGCGAGGTGCTGAGCCGGGGCGAACTGGCCGAACGCGCCCTCGGGCTGGCCGCGGTGCTGACCGAACGGGGCCGCCCCGGCGTACCGGTGGCCGTCCTCCTGCCCAAGGGCCGCGACCAGATCGTCGCCGCCCACGGGGTGACCAACGCGGGACTCGCCTATCTGCCGCTCGACGTCGACCAGCCCGACGGGCGGCTGCGCGCCGTGCTGCGCGAGGCCGGAGTCACACACGTCGTCACCGACCGGGACCACGAACGACGCGCACGCGGGCTCGGCGCCGGCACGGTCGTGCGCGTCGACGAACCGTACGGCCGCGAGCCGCTGCCGGACGGCCTGGCGACGGCCACCGGCGACGCGTACGTCATCCTGACCTCCGGCTCGACCGGCACACCCAAGGGAGTGGTGGTCCCGCACCGGGGTGCGGCCAACGCGTTCGGCCACATGAACGAGCTGCTGCGGGTCTCGGCCGACGACCGGGTGCTCGCGGTGTCGGGCTTCCACTTCGACCTCTCGGTGTACGACGTGTTCGGCATCCTCATGGCGGGCGGCGCCGCCGTGGTGCCCGACGGCGACCGGGGGGTGGACCCCGGCCACTGGCTCGAACTGATCCGGTCGCGGGGGGTGACGGTGTGGAACTCCGCACCGGCCCTCTTCGAACTGGTCGTGCACCACGCGGAGCAGCACCGGATGCGCCTCGACGGCCTGCGCGCCGTCGTGCTCGCCGGCGACTGGATACCCGTCGACCTGCCGGCGCGGGCCGAGCAGGTGTTCCCGAACGTGTCGGTCGTGGCGTCCGGCGGGCCCGCCGAGACCTGCGTGTGGTCGATCGTCAATCCGCTGCCGCGCGGGTACGTCTGCGACGGCGCGTCCATCCCGTACGGCGTGCCGATGCGCAACCAGCGGTACTTCGTCCTGGACGGCGAGGGCCGCGAGGTCCCGGACTGGGTGACCGGGGAGATGTGCGTGGAGTCCCCGGTCGGCCTGGCCCGCGGCTACCTCGGCGCGGAGTCGAGCCCCGCCTTCCGGCCGCGCCCCGGGTCGCGGACACCCGCGTACTGGACCGGTGACCTCGGACGGTGGCGGCCTGACGGCAGCATCGAGTTCATGGGGCGGCGCGACCTCCAGATCAAGATCGACGGCGTCCGGGTGGAGCTGGCGGAGGCCGAGGCCGTACTGCGCCGGCATCCGGCGACGCGGGACGCCGTGGTGACCGCCCGCGAGGTGGCGGGAGGCAAACGCCTGGTCGCCTACGTCGTCCCGGAGCCGGGCCGGCCCGTCTCCAGGCGGGAACTGCTGGACCACGCCGCCGCGCACCTCCCGCGCGCGGCGGTCCCCGCGGCGGTCGAGCTTCTCGACGTGCTGCCGCTCAACGCCAACGGCAAGGTGGACCGGCTCGCCCTGTCCCGCCGGGACCTGCCCGCCGAGCCGGCCCGAGCGGGGGCCGACCGGGTGTCCGGCCCCGTGGAGTCCGTGCTGGCGCTGGTCTGGGCGGAGGCGCTCGACCTCGCCGGAGAGGCCGACCCGGAGGCGAGCTTCTTCCACCTGGGCGGTACGTCGTTGCAGGCGGCGCGGATGACCACGCGGATCGGGGCGGTGCTCGACCTGGACGTGGACGCCAGGCTCGTGTTCACCCACCCGACCCTTCGGGAGCAGGCCGCGGCCCTGGCCGAGGGCGAGCACGGGCCGCGGGTGCTGGCGACCTGCCGGGCCGTCCTCGACACGCTCGCGGACGATTCGGTGTCGTGAGGGGCCGGTGTGGGAGGGGTGGGGTTCGGCGGGGCGCGGTCGCTGTCGGGGCGTGGGTGCCGGCGGTGTGTCGGGGCGTTCTCGATGTGCTTGGGGACGGCTCGGTGTCGTGAGGGGCCGGTGCGGGGGGCGTGGGGTTCGGCGGGGCGCGGTCGCTGTCGGGGCGTGGCGTCCGACGGCGGGCGACGCGCGGGCCGGGCTCGCGGCCGGACCGGTCGGCGGTATGCCCGACGGGTCCGGCCGTGCCGACGGGAGCGGGACCCGGAACCTCACCGGTCCGCGGCTCCCGCCGGGCCCGTCGGCAGCGTGACCGTGAACACCGTCGTGCCCGGCTCGCCGCCCAGCTCGATCGTCCCGCCGTGCGCCCGCACCAGCGAGCGGGCGACGGCGAGCCCGAGCCCGCTGCCGCCCCGGTCGCGGCTGCGGGCCTTGTCGACGCGGTAGAAACGGTCGAAGATCCGGTCCCGGTCGGCCACCGGGACGCCGGGGCCCGTGTCGGCGACCGACACCCGGGCCGTCCCGGACGCGGCGGAGACCGTGACCGAGACCTCGGTGCCGGGCGGGGTGTGCACGGCCGCGTTGGTGAGCAGGTTGTCCAGCACCTGCCGGATCCGCTGCGGGTCCATGCGCAGCCGCACGGGCTCCGTCCCGGATGCCACCGTCACCGTCAGCGGACGGTCGGGGTGGGCGGCGCGGAAGGCCTCGGCCGCCTGCCGCACCAGCTCCGCCAGGTCCGCCTCCTCCCAACGCAGCGGCGCCTCCACCTCGTCCGCGTCCAGCCGGGCGAGCAGCAGCAGGTCGTCCAGGAGCACCCCCATCCGGGCCGCCTCGGCCCGCAGCCGGGCCAGGTGCCGCTCGCGCTCCCCGGGGGCGTTGGCCGCCGCGTACTGGAAGAGGTCGGCGTAACCGCGTACGGACATCAGCGGGGTGCGCAGTTCGTGGGAGGCGTCCGCGACGAACCGGCGCAGCCGCTGCTCGGCCTCCGCACGGACCGCCAGCGACGCGTCGATGTGCTCCAGCATCGTGTTGAACGCGGTCCGCAGCTCCGCCACCTCCTTGCCGCCGTCCCGCCCGTCGGCCCGCAGCGGCAGCCGCGCCGCCGACTCGGTCAGATCGTGCGAGGCGATGCCGTGCGCCGTGCTCGCCATGTCGCTCAGCGGCTTCAGACCGCGTCGCAGCATCCGCCGGCCGAACACCACCAGGGCCGCCAGCGCCAGCCCGAAGACGACGACCTGCACCGTGACCAGTTGCTCCACGGTGTCCTCGACGTCGCCCAGCGGCGCCGCACTCACCAGCACCACGCCGGGCTCGACCTCGCAGGCCCGCAGCAGATAGGGGCCGTGCCCGCCGATGCGCACCGTTCGGGTGAGGTCCTCGTCCGAGCGGGCCATGGTCCGCGCCAGGGCGGTCAGCGCCTGGCTGTCCGCCGGAACCTCGGCGGGCGTGCGCAGGTCCGCCGAGCCGTCGGACACGTCGTACACGGCGGTGTACCAGCCGTAGTACGGCTTGCGCTCGACCGTGCCGTGCGCCGCCGCGTCCTTGGACTGCACCACCTGCACCAGCTTCATCTGGTCGGCGAGCTGACGTTCCAGATACTCCCGCATGTACGCCGTCAGCACCGTGCCGACCACGGCGAACACCACCAGCGACAGCACCCCGAGCCCCAGCGCCAGCCGGGTGCCGAGCCGCAGACCGCGGTAGGCACGCCACCACCTGCCCATCACCCGGCCGCCTGCCGGATCACGTAGCCGAAGCCCCGCACCGTCTCGATCAGCGGCCCGCCCGCGCCGTCCACCGCCTCCAGCTTGCGGCGCAGCCGGCTGACGACCAGCTCCACGACGTTGGACCGGCCGCCGAAGCCGTACTCCCACACGTGGTCGAGGATCTGGGCCTTGGTCAGCACGGCCGGCGACTTGCGCATCAGGTAGCGCAGCACCTCGTACTCGGTCGGCGTCAGTGACAGCCGCCGTTCGCCGCGGCGCACCTCGCGGGCGTCCTCGTCCATCACCAGGTCCGCCACCTTCAGCACCGACCGTTGGAAACCCGGCCCGGTGCTGCGCCGCAGCACGGTGCGCAGCCGGGCCATCAACTCCTCCACCGCGAACGGCTTGACCAAGTAGTCGTCCCCGCCCCGGGTCAGCCCCGCCACCCGGTCGGCCACCCGGTCGCGGGCGGTGAGGAACACCACCGGTACCATCGTGCCCGCCCCGCGCAGCCGGTCCAGGACCCCGAAGCCGTCGACGTCGGGCAGCATCAGGTCGAGCACCACGATGTCCGGGCGGAACGCGGCGGCCAGGCGCAGCGCCTGCTCACCGGAGTTGGCCGTGACCGCCTCCCAGCCCTCGTAGCGGGCGACGGTGGCCACGAGGTCGGCGATGGGCGGGTCGTCGTCCACCACGAGCAGGCGTACTTTCTCCACCCGCCCATACTGCGCCACCGGCCGCCCGCACCCCAGGGCGCGGTGGCCGTCGTTGCCCGATCGACAGCGGACCGACAGGTGACCGCCAGGCCGGGAGAAGTTTCCGGTGTGAAGCCCCGAGCAGCGGGAAGAAGTCGCCCCGGAGCAACGGGGGCCCCGCGCAGCAGCCGTCTACACTCGACCGGCGACGGCCCCACCGACCGCGGCCGGAGCGGGCAGCTTCTGCCAGTCCCGAAGGGTTTTCGGCGTTTTGATACGGATGGACTCAGTCACCAAGCGGTACCCGGACGGCACCGTGGCGGTGGACCGGCTGTCGCTGGAGATACCCGACCGCTCGATCACGGTCCTCGTCGGCCCCTCGGGCTGCGGCAAGACCACGACCCTGCGGATGATCAACAGAATGGTCGAGCCGAGCGAGGGAACGATCCTGCTCGACGGCGAGGACCTGCAGCGGCAGCCCGTCACCACGCTGCGCCGGTCCATGGGGTACGTCATCCAGAACGCCGGGCTCTTCCAGCACCGGACGATCCTCGACAACATCGCCACCGTGCCCCGCATGACCGGCTGGGGCAAGCAGAAGTCCCGCGAGCGGGCCGCGGAGCTGATGGAACGGGTGGGGCTCGACGCCTCCCTCGGCAAGCGGTACCCGTACCAGCTCTCCGGTGGCCAGCAGCAGCGCGTCGGCGTGGCCAGGGCACTCGCCGCCGATCCGCCCGTGCTGCTCATGGACGAGCCGTTCTCCGCCGTCGACCCCGTGGTCCGCAAGGGACTGCAGGACGAACTCCTGCGCATCCAGGACGAACTGGGCAAGACCATCGTCTTCGTCACCCACGACATCGACGAGGCGATCAAACTGGGCACCGTGGTCGCGGTGATGCGCACCGGCGGCCGGCTCGCCCAGTTCGCACCGCCCGCCGAGCTGCTGTCGGACCCCGCGGACGACTTCGTCGAGGACTTCCTCGGCGCCGACCGCGGCATCCGGCGGCTCTCCTTCTTCCCCTCCGCTGCCCTGGAGCTGACCCGCGGCCCGGTCGTACGCGTCGACGCCGGCGCCGAGCAGCTCGCCGCCGCCGACGGCGCCCCGCACCTGCTGGTGACCGACGCGGACGACCGGCCGCTGGGCTGGGCCGAGCCGGGCGACCTGGGCGCCGGGGACCTGGCGGCCGGGCCACTGCTGTCCTACGGGCGGCCCTTCGTGCCCGGCACCGATTCGCTGCGGGCCGCCCTGGACTGCGCGGTGCTCTCGCCCACCGGCTGGGCCGTCGCCGTGGACGCCGACGGGCGGGTCGCCGGTGTCGTCTCCCAGCAGACCATCGGCGAGGCGATCCGCAGCGCCCACGGCACGGCGAGCCCCGGCGGCGAGCGCGCGACCGAGGAGCCCGCCGACGTCACGAAGGTCGCCCCGTGAACGGCTTCTTCGACATCCCGAGCGACCTCGACAACACGTACTTCGGCCTGATCGGCCTGCACCTGCGCGAGGCACTGCTGCCGGTGCTGGCCGGCCTGCTCGCCGCGCTGCCCCTGGCCCAGCTCTGTGTGCGCTTCCGCTGGCTGTACCCGCCCGTGCTGGGCGTGACGACCGTCTTCTACGCCATTCCGTCGCTGGCCGTCTTCGTGGTCCTCATCGACTACACCGGCCAGACCGAACTGACGGTGATGATCCCGTTGGCCGTGTACAGCCTGGTGGTGCTCGTCCCGGCCATCGTCGACGGCGTCCGGTCGGTGCCCGAGGAGACGCTGGCCGCGTCCACGGCCATGGGCTTCGGACCGGTGCGGCGCTATCTCCAGGTGCAGTTGCCGATCGCGGTGCCCGCCATCCTGGCCGGACTGCGGGTCGCCGTCGCCTCCAGCATCTCGCTGGTCAGCGTCGGCGCCCTCATCGGCAACCAGGGCGCCCTCGGCAACCTGCTCGCGGACGCCCAGAAGTACGGCCGGCCCGAACTGGCGGTCAACTCCGTCCTCACCACCGCCGTACTGGCCATCCTGTGCGACGTGGTCCTCGTCCTGGTCCGCAACCTGCTGACCCCGTGGATGCCGCGGGGCAGGCGGCAACGCCCCAAGGAGGCCGCCGCGCGGCCCGAGCCCCGGGAGGCGGCCGCCAAGTGAACGTCCTGAACTTCGTCGACGCCTTCTTCAGCGACAGCGCCCACTGGCACGGCTACGACGGCATCCCCACCCGTCTCGTGGAGCACGTCCAGTACACGCTGATGGCCCTCGGCCTCGCCGCCGCGATCGGGCTGCCCGTCGGGCTGCTGACCGGGCACACCGGACGCGGCGGCAACGCCGTCGCCTTCGTCGCCACCGCCGCCCGCGCCCTGCCCAGCTTCGGACTGCTGGTGCTGATCGCCGTCGTCGTCGGCATCGGCCTGCTGCCGGTGATGATCCCGTTGGTGGTGCTCGCGATCCCGCCGATCCTGGTGACCACCTACGAGGCCGTCCGCTCCGTCGACCCCGCTCCGGTGGACGCCGCGCGGGGCATGGGCATGACCGAGACCGGCATCCTCTTCCGGGTCGAACTGCCCGTCGCCCTCCCGCTGGTCCTCAGCGGACTTCGCTCGGCCGCCATCCAGGTCGTGTCCACGGCCACCATCGCCGCCTACGTCAGTCTCGGCGGACTCGGCCGGTACATCATCGACGGGCTCTACCAGCGCGACTACGAGAAAGTGGTCGGCGGCGCCACCCTGGTCGCCCTGCTGGCGCTCGTCACCCTCGCGGTGTTCTGGGCGGCCGGACGGCTCGCCGTGTCGCCGGGAGTACGCAGGCGTTGAGCCCGCGCGCCCGGGAGGAAACCGTAATCAGGCCGGTCTTGACTGACCGGCGAACGGCTGGTTTGGATCGACGGATGACTTTCACCGCCAAGAGCAGCAGGTCCAGGACGAGGCACACCGGCGCGGCCGCCGTCGCGCTCACCGCCGCGGCGGCGCTGCTCGCCGGCTGTTCCTCCGGCTCCGACGACACGTCCGACAATCCGCTGGCGGGCGAGAAGGCGGAGACCGGCACCGTCGTCGTCGGCTCGAACAACTTCGCCGAGAGCACCCTGCTCGCCGACATCTACGGGGAGGCCCTCAGGGCCAACGGCCTCAAGGTCACCTACAAGCACAACATAGGAAGCCGCGAGACCACGTACGGCCTGATGAAGAACGGGTCCGTCACGGTGCTGCCGGAGTACAACGGCTCACTGCTGGCCTACCTCGACCCGAAGGCCGAGCAGAAGTCCACCGAGGCGGTCAACGAAGCGGCCAAGGCAGAGCTCGACCAGAAGCTGACGCTGCTTCAGTCGTCGCCGGCCGAGAACAAGGACTCGGTGAGCGTCAACGCCGAGACGGCGAAGAAGCACGGCCTCACCGCCGAGTCGACCCTCGCCGACCTCAAGGACGTCGCGCCGGAGCTGGTGATCGGCGGCTCGCCCGAGTTCCAGACCCGGCAGCAGGGGCTCAAGGGCCTGGAGTCGGTGTACGGCCTGAAGTTCAAGTCGTTCAAGGCGCTCGACGCGGGCGGACCGCTGACCCAGTCGGCGCTGACCAAGAACACCGTGCAGGCGGCGGACGTCTTCACCACCGACCCGACCATCGTCAAGGAGAAGTTCGTCGTCCTGAAGGACCCGGAGAACCTCTTCGGCTACGCGAACGTCACCCCGCTGATCAACAAGGAAGGGCTGTCGAAGGAAGGCGTGGCCACGCTCAACGCGGTCTCCGCCAAGCTCGACACCAAGACGCTCCTCGACCTCGACGCCCAGGTCCAGCTGGACAAGAAGGACCCGCTGGACGTCGCCAAGGAGTGGCTCAAGTCCGCGGGCCTCGGCTGACCGGAGCCGTCGCCGGGGCCGTCACGACGCCGCGGCCCCGGCCGCGGCGTCGATCAGCTGGTCGATCAGGGCGATGAGGACGTCCCGGCTGGAGGTCCGCTCCCGCGCGTCGCACAGCAGCACCTGCACGTGCTCCGGCAGCGCCAGGGCCTCGCGGATCTCCGCCGCCGGGTACGGGTGCCGGCCGTGGAAGCCGTTGACCGCGACGACGAACGGAATGCCCCGCCGCTCGAAGAAGTCGATCGCGGCGAAGCTCGACTCGGGCCTGCGCACGTCCACCAGGACCACCGCGCCGAGCGCCCCGATCGCCAGGTCGTTCCACATGAACCAGAACCGCTGCTGACCGGGCGTACCGAAGAGGTACAGCACCAGGTCCCGGCCGATGGAGATCCGGCCGAAGTCCAGCGCCACGGTGGTGGCCCGCTTCTCCTCGATCCCGGCGAGGTCGTCGACGCCCAGGCCCGCCGCGGTCAGCGGCTCCTCGGTGCGCAGCGGGGCGATCTCGCTGACCGACCCGACCATGGTGGTCTTGCCGACGCCGAAACCGCCCGCGATCAGGATCTTCACCGCGTCGGGCGCGGTGGAGCGTGCGGATGCCGTGGGCGCCGTGTCGGCGACGCGCTCAGAGCCGGCCAAGGCCGTCCCTCACTTTCTGCAGCAGGTCCAGGTCGGGAGTGGCGCGGGAGACGAGGTGCGGCGGCCGTGCGGTGATCCGGTCGGCCTCCAGCAGGTCCGAGAGCAGGATGACGACCACGCTCACCGGCAGGTCGAGACGGGCCGCGATCTCCGCCACGGCGACCGGCTCGGCGCACAGGCGCAGGATCCGCAGGTGCTCGGGCTGGGGCCGGGCCGCCCGTGTGGGCTGCGGCTCGACCGCGGTCACCGTCGTGATGAGGGTGAAGTCGGCGCGGCTGGGCCGGGTCCGGCCGCCGGTCAGGGTGAACGGCCGCACGAGCCGGCCGGCCGCGTCGCCTCCGGTCACGTCACTCGCCGGGGCCGGCGGTGGCCCGCGGGGCGGCGCTCAGGTGCTCGCCGATCTTCTTCACCAGCATGTTCATCTGGTACGCCACCACACCGACATCGGCGTTCGGCCCGGTGAGCACGACCAGGTGCGCGCCGGGGCCGGCCGAGGTGAGTATCAGGTAGCCGTTGGCCATCTCGATGAGCGCCTGGCGCACCGGTCCGCCCCGGAAGTCCATGCTGACGCCCTTGCTGAGGCTCATCAGACCGGACGCGGTCGCCGCCAGCCGCTCGGCGTCGTCGCGCAGGAACCCGGTGGACTTGCTGACGACCAGTCCGTCCTCGGAGAGCACCACGGCCTGGTTCACGTCGGCGACCCGCTCCACGAGTCCGGTGAGCAACTGGTCCAGCTCGGTGTGCGTGGCGGGGGAGGGTCGGGTCATCGGGTGTCCTTCGTCGGCGGTCGGCGGTCGGCGGGGGGAGTCGAGTTTGTGGAGGCGGCGGAGGGGACGGGTCCGTCGGTGCCGGTGCCGGTGCCGGTGTCCGTGTCGGTGGCGTCCGTGTCGTCGTCGGTCTGGGCCCGCAGCGTGCCGCGCTGGAACCCCGCGAGGGACGAGGCGGCGCGCTCGGCCGTGAAGTCGGCGTAGGCGTCGCCGGGCGCGCCCTCCGCGCCGTCCCGACGGACGCCGGGGTCCTCGTCGCGCAGCTCGGCGGCGAGGCTGGTCTGCGGCACCCGGCGGGGCAGCGGCGCCAGGCCGCCGTGCTCGTCGCTGGGCAACGAACCGTCGCGGGAGCTGCCCGGGGTGCCCGCCGCGACCGCGGACCGGCTCGGGGGCGCGGGCCGTGACGACCGCACGGGCCGCCCGCCGTGGGCCGGGTCCGCTCCCGGATCCGAAGAGGCGCCGGACGCGGCGGACACGCCGACCGGCTCGGGCGCGAGGGATTCCGGTGCCCCGGCGGCCCGGGGGACCCGGGAGGCCAGGGCGCCGGCCGCCGTGATGCCGGTGCCGTCCGCCCGGCCGGCCGGCTCGCGCACCACGATGTCGTGCGGGATCAGCACGATCGCCGTGGTCCCGCCGTACGGGGAGGGGCGCAGCGTGACGGTGATGCCGTGCCGGTGCGCGAGCCGGGCCACGACGAACATGCCGAGCCGCAGATCGTCGGCGAGGGCCACCACGTCGAACTGCGGAGCCACCGCCAACTGGGCGTTGAACGAGGCGTAGTCCTCCTCTGAGAGGCCGAGCCCGCGGTCCTCGATCTCGACCGCCAGACCCTTGGCCACCAGCGCCGCGCGCACCCCGACCGGGTTGGGGGCGGGGGAGTAGGAGGTGGCGTTGTCGATCAGCTCGGCCAGCAGGTGGATCACGTCGGCCACCGCGGGCGGGGCGAGCGCCACCTCCTCGTCGGCGTGCAGCTCCACCCGCTGGTACTCGGCGACCTCGCCGACGGCGCTGCGCAGGATGTCCACCACCGACACGGGCTCGCGCCAGGTGCGTCGGGGCTGCTCACCGCTGATGATGACGAGGTTCTCCTCGTAGCGCCGCAACTGGCTGGCCGTGGAGTCCAGTTCGTACAGGCCCTTGAGTATCTCGGGGTCCGTGTGCTCGCGCTCCAGGGCGTCCAGCTTGCCGAGCTGCATGTTGACGAGGTTCTGGCTCTGCCGGGCGATGCCCAGGATCACCTTCTGGAACCCGCGCCGGGTGTCGGCCAGTTCGACGGCGGTGTGCACGGCGGTGCGCTGCGCGGTGTTGAAGGCCTGGGCGACCTGGCCGAGTTCGTCCCGCCCGTAGTCGAGCGGCGGCGTCGCCGACTCCACGTCGACCTTCTCGCCGCGCTCCAGCCTCGCCACCACGTCGGGCAGCCGTTCCTCCGCCAGCTTGAGGGTGGCCAGCCGCAGCCCGCGCAGCCGCCGGGACAGCGAGCGGGTGATGCGCCAGGACATGACGACGCAGAGCACCAGGGCGATCAGCCCGCCCGCGCTGAGGACGCCGGCCTTGATCAGCAGGCCCCGGGCCTCCTCCGCGCTCCGGTCGAGGAGGCCGTCCGTCTGCTGCCTCACGAGCTGGGCGTACTGCGTGGAGATCGACTCGAAGGCCGTGTTCCAGCGCTGCCGCGCGTCCGGCAGGTCGATCCGCTCGTCGCCGCCGGCCGAACGGGCCTCGATCACCTGGTCCTCGACGTCCTGCAGGGACTTCCACTCGGAGCTCGCGAGGATGCGTTCGGTCTGCGTCTTCGCGCTGCCGGTCAGCGAGGGCACGATCTGGTCCTGCACCAGCCAGCGGCGGGTGTGCACCAGCTGGGCGAAGCCGTTCCACTGCTCCTCGTCCATCCGGTCGGACGGCCAGGCCAGGGTGAGCCGGGCGTCCTCCTGGGAGACCAGCTCGGCGGCGTGCTCCAGGGCGACCAGCGGACCCGCCCGGGAGGTGAGGTCACCGTCGTCGACCTGGGAGAGCTCCTGGAAGGCGTGGATCTGCTCGTCGACGATCGAGGTGTACTGGTCGAGCGCCTGCTCGGCGGTGATGTCGCTGGAGTCGTCCACCTGGTCGCGGTAGTACTCCAGGCTGCCCACCGAACCGAGCACCGAGTACAGCCGGTCCGAGATCCGGTCGGGAGCGCTCTCGATCGCGTCCGACTGGCCCACGAGCTGGGCGACCGCCTCGTCCGTCTTCTCGCGCTGCGCGTCCAGCGCCGTCCGGTCGCCGTCCGGCGCGGCCAGCCAGGCGGCCGACAGACTGCGCTCCTTCTGCAGGGCCAGGGTGGCCTCGGTGCCCATGGCCCCGGTGTCGCGGCTCAACTCGGTCTGCGCGCGCAGCCGCAGGCCCTCCGAGAAGATCTGGACCGTCGTGACGCCCCACACGGCCGCCAGGGTGACACCGGGCACCAGGGCCAGGAGGATCAGGGACAGACGTATGGAGCCGAGGCGGCGCCGGAGACCCGTCCGGCGTGCTCTTTGCGCCTCCCGAGTTCCCCGCGCCTCCGGCGTCTCCCGTGTCTCCTGCGTCTTCCGTGTCTTGCGTGCAGACATCGTCGTCCTAGGCGATCAGGTGGGGAAGGGAAGCGGGCGCGGCTGGGCGCCGTCGGCCGCGGGCCCCGGTCACCGGGTGCCGCCCGCGGCGAACTCGGCGACCGAGTCGGCGTTCGTCTTGGTCACGAACGCCGGGCCGGTCAGCACGGGGGCCACCCCGCCGCCGCTGACGTTGCCGTTGGTGCGGTACAGCCAGAGTGCGTCCACGGCGAGATAGCCCTGGAGATACGGCTGTTGGTCCACCGCGAACTGGACGTCCCCGCGTTTGACGGCGGCGACCAGGTCCTTGTCGAGGTCGAAGGTGGCGACGTGCGCCTTGCTGCCCGCCTCGTCCACGGACTCGACCGCGGTGAGGGCGAACGCCGCGCCGTTCATGACGACTTCGTCGATGCTCGTGTCCTGCCGCAGCCGGGCCGTGACCGCCGCGCCGACCGCCTTCATGTCGGTGCCCTCGACGTAGAGCATCTCGGTCTCGCCCTCGAAGGTCTTCTTCACCCCCGCGCAGCGGGCCTCCAGCGCGACGTTGCCGCGCTCGTGGATGACGCACAGGGCGTGCTTGGCCTCCAGGTCGTTCAACTTGTCGCCGACGGCCCGGCCCGCGACGCTCTCGTCCTGCCCGAAGTACTCCAGGAGACCGGTGGAACGCCAGGCGTCGATGCCGGAGTTGAGGCCGACCACGGGGATCCCGGCCGCCTTGGCCTCGGCGACCGGCGCCTTCATCGCCTGCGGTTTGGCCAGCGTCACGGCGATGCCGTCGGCCTTGTCGCGGACAGCGTCCCGCACCAGGTCGGCCTGGTCGGCGGTGTCCGCGTCACCGGCGTAGGTCAGGTCGACGCCGTCCTTGGCGGCCGCCGCCTCGGCCCCCTTGCGCACCCGGTCCCAGAACGCGTCGCCCTCACCGCCGTGGGTGACCATCACGATCTTCATCCGGTCACCGCCCGGCCCGCCCGCGGCGTCCGCCGCCGAGCCGTCCTCGTCCCCGCCGAGGGCGGAGCAGCCGGCCCCCAGCAGACAGACGGCGGCCGCGAGGGCCGCGGTGCGCAGGGGAGCGAAGGATGCGAAGGAGCGGATGGGCGGGGGAGCTGTACTCATGGGGGCGGGGGCACCTCGCTGTGCGGCCGAGCAGGAGGAACGGAGCGAGGTGGCCCGGATCAGCGGGTCGGTGCGTCAACCGGGTGAAACTCGCCTGGCCGGAGCAAACCGTGTGTGACCGCTGGTAGTCAAGTGATCAGCGAACCGTTGTCGGTTGTCGGTGCCGCATCGTGATGATCGGGACGGCGAAAGCGGGCCGAAGCGGAATGCCGAGCGGTATGTCCGGCGGTACGGGCCGGGGCCGCCCGGCGGTGGCCAGGGTGCGCGGCGGTTCCTCCGAGGCTGATCTGATGGGCAGTTAGTAAGTGAGATATCGTGTACAGGGGGTTAAGACAGGCGGCACGGTCTGTTGAGTTTCCAGCCCAGGAGAGTTCAGCCGATGGCGAGGCAGCTACGCGCCGAGCAGACCCGCGCGACGATCATCGGTGCCGCGGCCGACCTCTTCGACCGTCACGGCTACGAGTCGACGAGCCTGAGCGAGATCGTCGCCCACGCCGGGGTCACCAAGGGCGCCCTGTACTTCCACTTCGCGGCGAAGGACGATCTCGCCCACGCCATCATGGAGATGCAGTCCCGCACCTCCCGCCGGCTGGCGAAGGACCTGGAAGGGCGGGGCTACTCCTCGCTGGAGGCGCTGATGCGCCTCACCTTCGGCATGGCCCGGCTCTGCGAGGAGGGGCCGGTGCTGCGGGCCGGGCTGCGGCTGGCCACCGCGGGGGTGCCGGTGCGGCCGCCGCTGCCGCACCCGTTCACCGAGTGGCGGGAGATCGCCACGAACCGGCTGACGAACGCCGTGCGGCAGTCCGACGTGCACCCGGACGTCGACGTCGACTCCGCCGCCCACACCCTCGTCTGCTCCATCGTCGGCACCCGCGTCGTGAGCAGCACCCTCGAACCGGCCGAGCGCTGGACCCGCCGCCTCGCCGGGATGTGGTACGTCCTCATCCGGGGCATGGTCCCGGTGACCCGGCGCGCCCGCTACGTCACCCTCGCGTCCCGCCTGGAACGGGAGCCGGGCGCGGCCTGACCGGTACGGAGCCGGGCGCGGTCCGACCGGTACGGTGACGTGCATGCCCGACACCCCGTTCGAGCCCGCCCCCGTCATTCTCGGCAACGAACCCGGCTCCTTCCCCTACGGCGTGCTCGCCGAGCGGCACCCCGCCATCGTGCGGCAGGTGCGGGACGCCTTCCCCCTCGACCCCGCACGGCGGGAGGCGCTCGACGCGCTGCTCGCGAGCTGCGCCGACGGCGTGGTCGAACCGCTGCCCGCCGCGGCCGACCCGACCGGGCGGGACCGGGACCGCTGGTCCCACTGGGGCATGGACGAGTACGCCGGCCGCTCCTGGTACGACGTGCCCTGGCTGTGGGCCGAGAGCCACTTCTACCGCCGGCTCCTCGACGCCGTCGGCTACTTCGGCCCCGGCCCCTGGCAGGGCGTCGACCCCTTCCGGCCCGCCAAACTCGCCGAACTCGACGCGCCGGAGACGGACGAGGAACTCGCCGCGCTTCACGGCCTCGACGAACTGCCCGCCGACGAGCGCGCCCGGGCCCTGCTGCACGGCTCGCTCTGGGGCAACCGCGCCGACCTCGGCTTCCGCCTCTCCGACCGGGGCGCCGGCTCCCGGGGCGAGGCGGAACCCCTCGTCGCCGACGACAGCGACACCCTGTGGTCGCTGCTCCCGGCCCGTGGGACGGGCGCCGCGCGGCAGGACCCGGCCACCCTGTGCCTGGTCGCCGACAACGCCGGCCGCGAACTCGTCCCCGACCTGCTCCTCGTCTCGCACCTGCTCGCCGAGGGCCGCGTCGACCGGGTCGTCCTGCACGTCAAGCCGTACCCCTACTACGTCTCCGACGCCACGCCCACCGACGTGCTCGACGCCGTGCGGCGGCTCGTCGCCGCGGGGGGTACGGCGGCCGCGTACGGCGAGCGGCTGTGGACCGCGCTCACCGACGGCCGGGTCGGTGTCCGCGCCCACCCCTTCTCCTGCGCCCCGCTGCCGTACGCGGACATGCCGGGGGACCTGCGCGAGGACTTCGCCGCGGCCACCGTGACCGTCCTCAAGGGCGACCTGAACTACCGGCGTCTGGTGGGCGACCGGTGGTGGCCGCCGACCACCCCCTTCGCGGACGTCACCGCGTACTTCCCCGGCCCGGTCGCCGCGCTGCGCACCCTCAAGTCCGACGTGGTCACCGGACTCGACGCGAAGACCGAGGCCGCGCTGGAGGCGAGCGGCGAGCGGCACTGGCGGACCAGCGGGACACACGCGCTGATCCAGGCCAGAGTCTGAGGGAGGGCCGGGGGAGCGCCGTACGTACTGAGCGAGAGCCGGGGAGAAGTTCCCGCATCCTGGGCTGATTCACGCGATGGTGTGATCATGTGTCGCCCGGTGGATGTCTCCCAAGGGCCTTGGGTAGTGCCCGGCCATGACGCAACAGCCCTTCCGACTCCCGCACTTCTACCTGCCGCATCCCGCGCGGCTCAACCCGCATCTCGACGAGGCCCGCGCCCACTCGACGACGTGGGCGCGCGAGATGGGCATGCTGGAGGGCTCCGGGGTCTGGGAGCAGTCCGACCTCGACGCCCACGACTACGGCCTGCTGTGCGCCTACACCCACCCGGACTGCGACGGGCCGGCGCTCTCCCTCATCACCGACTGGTACGTGTGGGTCTTCTTCTTCGACGACCACTTCCTGGAGAAGTTCAAACGCAGTCAGGACCGCCTCGCCGGCAAGGCCCACCTGGACCGGCTCCCCCTGTTCATGCCGCTCGACGACGCCACGGAGATGCCCGAGCCGGAGAACCCGGTCGAGGCCGGCCTCGCCGACCTGTGGACCCGCACCGTGCCCGCGATGTCGGCCGACTGGCGCCGCCGCTTCGCCGTCGCCACCGAGCACCTGCTCAACGAGTCCATGTGGGAGCTGTCCAACATCAACGAGGGGCGCGTCGCCAACCCCGTCGAGTACATCGAGATGCGCCGCAAGGTGGGCGGCGCCCCCTGGTCGGCCGGGCTCGTGGAGTACGCGACCGCCGAAGTGCCCGCCGCCGTCGCCGGGTCCAGGCCGCTCAGGGTGCTCATGGAGACGTTCTCCGACGCCGTGCACCTGCGCAACGACCTCTTCTCCTACCAGCGGGAGGTCGAGGACGAGGGGGAGCTGAGCAACGGGGTGCTGGTCCTGGAGACCTTCTTCGGCTGCACCACCCAGGAGGCTGCCGAGCTGGTCAACGACGTCCTCACCTCCCGGCTGCACCAGTTCGAGCACACCGCGTTCACCGAGGTGCCCGCCGTCGCCCTGGAGAACGGCCTGACCCCGCCGGAGCTCGCCGCCGTCGCCGCGTACACGAAGGGCCTGCAGGACTGGCAGTCCGGCGGCCACGAATGGCACATGCGCTCCAGCCGCTACATGAACAAGGGCGAGCGTCCGGCGGCGGGCTGGCAGGCGCTGACCGGCCCCGGCACCTCCGCCGCCGACGTCGGCGCACTGCTCGCCGCGACGGTCGCCCAGCGGGCCCGCCCCTACACCAACGTGCCCTTCCAGACGGTCGGTCCGTCCGTCATCCCCGACATCCGCATGCCCTACCCGCTGGAGCTGAGCCCCGCCCTGGAGGGCGCCCGGCGGCATCTGTCCGAGTGGTGCCTGCGGATGGGCATCCTCGGCGAGGGCGTCTGGGACCAGGACAAGCTGGAGAGCTGCGACCTCCCCCTGTGCGCCGCCGGCCTCGACCCGGACGCCACCCAGGACCAACTCGACCTCGCCTCCGGCTGGCTGGCCTTCGGCACCTACGGCGACGACTACTACCCGCTGGTCTACGGCCACCGCCGTGACCTCGCCGCCGCACGGCTGACCACCGCCCGCCTGTCGGCCTGCATGCCGCTCGACGGCGAGCCGGTCCCGCCGCCCGTCAACGCCATGGAACGCTCCCTGATCGACCTGTGGGCGCGCACGACGGCCGGCATGACGCCCGAGGAGCGGCACCCCCTGAAGACGGCCGTCGACACGATGACCGAGGCCTGGGTGTGGGAGCTGTGCAACCAGATCCAGAACCGCGTCCCCGACCCGGTCGACTATCTGGAGATGCGCCGCGCCACCTTCGGCTCCGACCTCACCCTTGGCCTGTGCCGCGCCGGACACGGCCCGGCGGTGCCGCCCGAGGTCTACCGCAGCGGCCCCGTCCGCTCCCTGGAGAACGCGGCGATCGACTACGCCTGCCTGCTCAACGACGTCTTCTCCTACCAGAAGGAGATCGAGTACGAGGGCGAGATCCACAACGCGGTCCTCGTCGTGCAGAACTTCTTCGGCGTCGACTACCCGGCCGCCCTGGGCGTCGTGCAGGACCTGATGAACCAGCGCATGCGCCAGTTCGAGCACGTCGTCGCGCACGAACTGCCCGTTGTCTACGACGACTTCCAGCTCTCCCACGAGGCACGGACCATCATGCACGGCTACGTCACCGACCTGCAGAACTGGATGGCCGGCATCCTCAACTGGCACCGGAACGTCCCGCGCTACAAGGCCGAGTACCTGGCGAGCCGCACCCACGGCTTCCTGCCGGACCGGATTCCGGCCGCGCCCGTGCCGTCCATGCCGGTCCCGGTGCCGAGGAGCAGTCCCCTCCCGACGCCCTGACCGACGTTAAGTCTCACTCTTTCGTGGCTCGTCACGCGCCGATGCGCCGGGTAGAGCACCTGCCGGAGGCGATCCATGGAACAGACAGCGTTGCGTCCCAAGCCGATGCCCGGCCGGGATCCGGGGCCCGACACCGGCCTGCGGCCCCAGGCCGGGCGCCGGCGCCGGCGGCGGCTCCTCACCCTGCTGCCCGGCGTGCTCACCGCCGTCGTTCTCGTCCTCGCGGGCGTGGGGCTCGGCACGGTGGGCGCCACCGTGATCGGCATGAGCAAGCTGGCCGAGCTGCAGCGGCAGGCGGGGGCACCGGGACCCGGTGGGGCGGCCGGAGACGGGCACGGACAAGGAGGAGGAGCCGGGGCGGGCACGGACACGCGGGCCGCCCCGGCGGACCCGTCGGGCGACGCGTCCCCCTCCGTGGCGCCGGCCGGTGCGACCCTGGGCGTGGAGGCCGTCGACGACGAGCGGCCCGGGGCGCGGGTCGTGGGCGTCCACGTGCCGGGCCCGGGGTACGCGGCGGGTCTGGTGCGGGGCGACGTACTGCTGACGGTCGGAACGACCCGCGTCGACTCGGCCGCCGACCTCGCCCGCGCCGTGGCCCGCGCCGAGCCCGGCAAGGAGGTCAGGCTCACCGTGCGCCACAAGAGCGGCGGCTACCAGCAGCTGACGGCCGTACCGGGCGTCGTCACGTGACCGTGCGGAAGTGGCTCGTGAGCCGGCCGGCGTCGTCCAGCACGTGGTAGGCCAGCCCGACCGGCGCGTCCCGGTCCGCGACCTGGTCCCCCTCCCAGGGCAGCCGCAGCGTCCACGTCACCCCGGGGCCCACCACCAGCGGCCGTCCGGCGAACACGGTGGCGGCGGGCGTGTGGGCATGACCCGTGATCAGCCCGGCGATCCCCGGCCTCCGTGCCAGCAGCGCGGCCAGGCGCCCGGGCCGGCGCAGCCCGTAGGAGTCGGGCAGCGGGTGGTGCAGCGCTGCCGGCGGGTGGTGGAAGGCGAGCAGGGCCGGCCGGTCGCCGTCGAGTCCGTCGAGCGACGCCTCGATCCAGCCGTACGTCTCCTCGTCCAGCTCCCCCTCGTCGCTGCCCGGGATGCTGGAGTCGCACATCAGGACCGCGCCGCCGTCGAAGACGTGCATGCCGTTGACCGGGCCGTCGGCGGCGGGGCGGCCGAGCAGCGCCTTGCGGTAGGGAGCGCGGCTGTCGTGGTTGCCCGGGCAGGTGAGCACGGGGAACGGCGCGGAGCCGTCGCGCAGTCCCAGGACGCGGGCGGCCTCCTCGTACTCCGACTCCGTCCCGTGGTCCGCGATGTCCCCGGTCACCAGGAGGGCGTCCACCCGCCCCGGCAGCCGCCACAGCCGGTCGCGCACCCGCTCGGCGCGCTCCCTGGCCCGCGGGCTTCCGTCCAGGTGCAGATCACTGATGTGCGCGAGTACGAGCACGGTGCCGGCCTCCTCCGGACGCCCGAACCGCGACACGGCCGCGGCGCCCCCGATGTTAATGGCTTAGCGTTATCCAACCATTAGCCGGGAGGGTCGATCAACGCCAATCGGCTCGCGTCGCCCCCGCCCTGAGGGCAGGATGCTGCCCGTGTTCCCTTCACTCTTCCGCCCCGGGAGGCGCGCATGACCGGCAGCAGGGCCGCCGTCCCCTTCACCGCCGACGACTACCGGGCCCGCATGGAGCGCGCCGCGCGTGCGGCCGCCGACGCGGGCCTGGCCGGGCTCCTGGTGGCCCCGGGCCCCGACCTGGTCTGGCTCACCGGTTACGCGCCGACGGCGGACACCGAACGCCTCACCCTGCTCGTCCTCGCCCCCGGCCGCGACCCGGTGCTCGTCGTCCCGACGCTGGAGGCCCCCGACGCCGCGAAGGCGGCCGGCGCGCCCGCCCTGACCCTGCGCGACTGGACCGACGGCAAGGACCCCTACGCGGCCACCGCCGCCCTCCTCGACGGGGCCGGACGGTTCGGCATCAGCGACAACGCCTGGGCCATGCACCTGCTGGTCCTCCAGCGCACCCTGCCCGGCACGTCCTACGCCTCCCTCACCGAGGCGCTGCCGATGCTCCGCGCCGTCAAGGACGCGGCGGAGCTGGAGCTGCTGGCGGCGGCGGGCGCGGCCGCGGACGCCGCCTTCGAGGAGATCCAAAAGGTCCGCTTCGGTGGACGCCGGGAGTCCGAGGTGGCCGCCGACCTCGCCGACCTGCTGCGCCGGTTCGGGCACTCCCAGGTCGACTTCACCATCGTCGCCTCGGGACCCAACGGCGCCAACCCGCACCACGAGGTCGGCGACCGCGTCATCGAGGACGGCGACATGATCGTCCTCGACTTCGGCGGCCTCAAGGACGGCTACGGCTCCGACACCTCACGCACCGTCCACGTGGGCGGGCCCACGGACGAGGAGCGCCGGGTGCACGACCTGGTCCGCGAGGCTCAGGAGGCCGGTTTCCGGGCGGTGCGGCCCGGTGCCGCCTGCCAGGACGTCGACCGGGCCGCCCGCGCCGTCATCGCCGACGCCGGGTACGGCGAGTACTTCATCCACCGCACCGGGCACGGCATCGGCGTCACCACCCACGAGCCGCCGTACATGATCGAGGGGGAGGAGCGGCCCCTCGTGCCCGGCATGTGCTTCTCCGTGGAGCCGGGCATCTATCTGCCCGGCCGTTTCGGGGTACGCATCGAGGACATCGTCACCGTCACCGAGGACGGTGGCAGGCGGTTCAACGACACCACGCGGGAGCTGGTCCTGGTCGAGTGACCGGTGCCGGACGGACCCCGCACAGCCCGGCAGACCCGGAAGACGACGGCGCGACATGACCCAGGCACCGACACCCACCGCGGACACCGTCCGCCGACTGGTCCGCTCCCTGTTGGGCGGGAACACGGAACCCGACGTCCGGCCGGTCGCCGAGGCCGGCGAGCCCGACACGTGGTGGGTCGGCACCCGCCACGTCCTGCGGCTCGCCCCCGACCGGGAGACCGCGGTACGCAGACGCCGCGAACTGCGCCTGCGCGAACTGGTCCGGCCGTACGTCCCGGCCGCGCTGCCGGCCAGCGTGGCGCACGGGGAGTGGGCACCGGGCCTCACCTACACGCTGGACGCCAAGGTGCCCGGCGGGTCGGGTGAGGACCACGCCGTGTCCGCTCTGGGCGAGGCGGACCTCGCGGCGCTGCTCACCGGCCTGCGCGAGGTGCCCCTGCGGCAGGCCGAGACGCTCGGCGTGCCGCGGGCGGCCCCGCGCGCTCTGGAGACCCTGCGGCAGTCCGCCGAGCGCGCCGCCCGCCGCCTCGCCGCGGCCGACGAGTTCGACACCGCGCGGCCGGAGCGGCTCACCCGGGAGGCGGCGGCCCAGCTCGGCGTCCAGCCGGGCGCGATGGTCCTCGTCCACCACGGGCTGACCGGCGACCACCTCGTCGTCAGCGCCGACGGCCGGGTGCGCGGAGTCCTCGGCTGGAGCGAGGCGGTCCTCGGCGACCCGGCCGAGGACATCGCCGGCCTCGCCCTGTCCGTCGGCTCACCGGCCGCCGTCCGCGCCGCCACCCTCGCCGGCTACGGAGCCCGGCCCTGCCTGCGCGGCCTGTGGCTGGCCCGTTGCGACGCCGTCGTCCGGCTCGCCCGGGCGCTGGACGACCGCCCCGGCGCACTGCCCCGGCTCAGAACCCGGCTGCGACGGGCCTGGGAACCGATCCTCCTGGAACGCGTGACGGAGCTGCGCGACGACGGCCCCGAGGACACCGCCTGACGGCACCGGGCCGCCGGCTCACCCGGCGCTCATTCCTGTACCAGCACCACGCTCGACTCGGCCGGCACGCGCAGTATGCCGTTCTCGCCGGGGCCCTCCACCGGCTCCCACGCGGCCAGCACGCGCGCGGGGCGGTTGCCCAGCGGGATCGCCGCCGGTTCGGTGCCCAGGTTCACGGCCACCCGGATGTCGCCGCGCCGGAAGGCCAGCCAGCGCGCCGTGCCGTCGTACGCCACCCGGGTGTCGGCCAGGTCCGGGTCGGTCAGGTCCGGCTGCTCGGCCCGCAGGGCGATCAGCCGCCGGTACCAGTCCAGTACGCGCGCGTGCGGCTCGCGCTCCGGCTCCGACCAGTCGAGGCAGGAACGCTCGCGCGTCGCCGGGTCCTGCGGGTCGGGCACGTCCTCCTCGCGCCAGCCGTGCGCGGCGAACTCCCGCCGCCTGCCGCTGCGCACCGCCTCGGCGAGCCGCGGGTCGGTGTGGTCGGTGAAGAACTGCCACGGCGTGCCCGCCGCCCACTCCTCGCCCATGAACAGCATCGGGGTGAACGGCGCGGTCAGCGTCAGTGTGGCCGCGCAGGCGGCGAGACCCGGGGACACCAGGGACGCCAGACGGTCGCCCTGGGCGCGGTTGCCGATCTGGTCGTGGGTCTGGCTGTAGCCGGTCAGCCGGTGCGCTGCCGTGCGGGCGCGGTCCAGCGCACGGCCGTGCGAACGGCCCCGGAAAGTGGAGTAGGTGCCGTCGTGGAAGTACCCCCGGGTCAGCGTCTTGGCGAGCGCCGCCAGCGGATCGCGAGCGAAGTCGGCGTAGTAGCCCTGCGACTCCCCGGTCAGCGCGGCGTGCAGCGCGTGGTGGAAGTCGTCGTTCCACTGCGCGTGCACCCCCAGACCGCCTTCCGCGCGCGGGGTGACGATCCTCGGGTCGTTGAGGTCGGACTCGGCGATCAGGAACAGCGGCCGGTCCAGGTCGGCCGCCAGGCCGTCCACAGCGGTCGACAGCTGCTCCAGGAAGTGGCACGCGCGCGTGTCGACCAGGGCGTGCACCGCGTCCAGGCGCAGCCCGTCGATCCGGTAGTCCCGCAGCCACGCCAGCGCGCTGTCCACCAGATACGCCCGCACCTCGTCGGAGCCGGGCGCGTCCAGGTTCACGGCGGCGCCCCAGGGCGTGTGGTGGGTGTCGGTGAAGTACGGGCCGAAGGCGGGAAGGTAGTTGCCGGACGGGCCCAGGTGGTTGTGCACCACGTCCAGCACCACGCCGAGCCCGAGCTCGTGGGCCCGGTCGACGAACCGTTTCAGCGCCTCGGGCCCGCCGTACGGTTCGTGCACCGCCCACGGCGAGACCCCCTCGTACCCCCAGCCGTGCCGCCCGGGGAAGGGGCACAGGGGCATCAACTCGACGTGTGTGACGCCCAGTCGCACCAGGTGCTCGAGCCGTTCGGCGGCGGCCTCGAGGGTGCCCTCGGGGGTGTACGTCCCCACGTGCAGCTCGTACAGGACGCCGCCCGGCAGCGGACGCCCGGCCCAGCGGGCCCGCCACGCGTACCGGCCGTGGTCGACGACCGCGCTCAGCCCGTCGGGGCCGTCCGGCTGGCGGCGCGAGCGCGGGTCCGGCAGCACCGGCCCGCCGTCCACCGCGAAGCCGTACCGCGAGCCGTCCTGCGCCTGAGCCTCACCGCACCACCACCCCGGCCGCTCCGGATCGCGCTCCAGCGCGCGTGTGGTGCCGTCGCACTGCAACGTCACCCGGTCGGCCTGCGGTGCCCACACCTCGAACTGCACGGACGGTTCCCCTTCGTCTTCGTGAGGTAGCTCGTCCATGGTCCTGCATAAGAGATCGTTCCGCCGGGGATTGCCCCGGCTCGCGGCGAGTGTCGTGCCGCACGCAGGTGGGAGGGCCGCCGTTTCCCGCTTTCTGGACTCTTCGGCCCCGCTGACCGACAATCAGCTGCGTGACGTCGTCCTTCGAGTTCCCCACGTACCCCGCGCGGCTGTCCGACGCGGAGCGCGACAAGGCGCTGCGCGTGCTGCGGGACGGCGTCGCCATGGGGCGCCTGTCGCACGACACCTTCGTCCGCCGGATGGAACTGGCGCTCGCCGCCCGCCGCGTGGAGGAGCTGGCCGTGCTCACCGCCGACCTGCGCACCGAGAGCCGGCTGTCGCGGATGGTGTTCGGCACCGTGGAAGCGGTGTCCGGGTTCGGCGTACGGCTCGGCCGGGCGTGGCGGGCCGAGCGGCTGCCCAAGCTGCTGCTGCCCCACCCCGGCGCCGGCCCTCCGCTGCGCATAGGGCGCGACCCGGCGAGCGGGCTGCGGCTGAGCCACGAGACGGTCTCCCGGGTGCACGCGGAGCTCAGCCGCCAGGGCGGGATGTGGGTCCTGCGCGACCTGGGCTCCACCAACGGCACCACGGTCAACGGGCGGCGGGTCATCGGCGCGGCCGTCGTCCGCGAGGGCGATCAGATCGGCTTCGGCCGCATGGCCTTCCGCCTGGCCGCGAACTGACCGGGCCCGGATCCTCTTTGCTTTTCGCGGTGTTGACGTACCCTCCAACTCGTGACTGACTGTGCGTACACCGCGCACACCAGGTGAATTGACGGCCCACTTCGTGGAGGTGTGCCCTGCCGCCCCTCCTGCGCTACCCGACCGTGGACGAGCTGGGGGCCCAGGCCGCCGCATTCGTCGCCCGGCATCCCCGGCACGCCCGGCTGCGCCGTGTCGGCACCTCCCGCGCGGGCCATCCCCTGCTGCTGCTCTCCGTCGGCCACGGCAGCCGTCAGGTCCTCGTCGTCGCCGGACCGCACGCCAACGAACCCGTGGGCGGCGCCACCGCCCTGCGGCTGGCCGAGCGGGCCGTGGCCGATCCCCGGCTCACCGAAGGCGCGGACGCCACCTGGAACCTGCTGCTGTGCGCCGACCCCGACGGGCTGCGCCGCAACGAGGGCTGGCTGACCGGCCCCTACACCCTGGGCCGCTACGCCCGGAACTTCTTCCGGCCCGGCTTCCTGGAACAGCCCGAGTGGCTGCCCGACGGCCCGGACCGCGCCACGCTCCCGGAGACCCGCACGCTGCTCGCCCTCCAGGAGGAGCTGCGGCCCTTCCTGCAGTGCTCCCTGCACGGTGTGGACGTCGGCGGCGGATTCGTCGAGCTGACCCACGACCTGCCGGGCCTGCCCCAGCGCCTCTCCCACATCGCCGCCCGGCTCGCCGTACCCCGCGAACTCGGCGCCTACGACACCTTGTACTGGCCCGACCTCGGACCCGCCGTCTACCGCATCCCCCCGCCCCGCCGCGGCGACTTCACCGCCGCCATCACCGAGGCCGCCGTCGACTCGACCTGGTGCCACCCGGGCCGCTACGGCACCGTCACCGCGGTCGTCGAGGCACCCATGTGGGGCGTGGCGGCCGTGGCGGACGGCTCGCCCCCGGCCGACCGCGACACCGTGCTGCGCACCGTGAGCCGCACCCTGCGCCAGGACACCCGGCGTCTGCACCGCGTCCTGGCCCGCCTCAGGCCCCACCTCGCCACCGTGCCGGAGGCGGCGCACCTGCTCGCACCGGTCGACGACTACCTGCTGGTCTGCCCCCGGCTCGCCGACGCGTGGGACCCCGACACCGACGACGGAACGGGCCGTTCACTGCCGCCGATGAACACCTCCCACCTCGTCGCGCTGCGGCTGGCCGGACGGCGCCTGTCCCTGCGGACCGCGGGACTGCTGCACCAGCTCGTCACCCGTACCGGGGGCGATCCGGTGGGCGTCCTGCCCGAACTGGACCGGCTCGTCGACGAGGGCTGCGCCGACTACCGTGACGGCTGCGCCGCGCACTGGATACCGGTCGGGCGCCAGGTGGAGTACCAGACCCGGGTCGTACTCGCCGCGTTCGAACTGGCCGGGCGGCGTCCCGATGCGGGCTCCCGCGTGGCCGGTCCCGGCCGGGGGACCGAGGCCACGGTGCCCATGCACCGGGACTGACGCGGTCCACCCGGACCCGCGGGCCCGCGTTCTTGCGGCTCCGACTCCTGCGCCGCCCCTCACTCCTCCGCTGCCCCTCACACCTCGGCCGCCCGGCTACGCCTCCGCCGTGTCGACCCGCTCCAGCAGCGCCACCGGCATGTCCGCGAAGAGGTCCGCCACGCGTGCGTGCCCCGCGAATTCCCGCTCCGGAGCCAGCACGTCGGCCCACCGGCCGGGCGGCAGCGGCAGCGTCGTGCCGCGCCAGCCCCCCGCCTCCGCCAGCCGCAGCGACAGCCGGGTCACCGCCGTCACGGCCTGGCCTGAGCGGGCGAATGCCACGCAGTGCGCCGCCGCCGGACCTTCGGCGGGCAGCGGTTCGTACGTCGCCGCGTCACCGAACGTGCCGGGCCGCCGTGCCCGCAGCGCCAGCGCCGCCCGGGTCACCGCCGCCTTCTCCCCCCTCTCTCCGGCGCCCACGCCCGCGCCGCCGGCCCCGGCGGAGGGGAAGTCCACCGGGCGGCGGTTGTCCGGGTCCACCAGTGCCCGGTACTCGTGCTCGGTGCCCTGGTAGAGGTCCGGCACGCCCGGCATCGTCAGATGGACCAGGGCCGCGCCGAGGACGTTGGCCCTCACGTGCGGTTCGAGCGCCTTGCGCAGGGCGGCGATCCGTTCCCCCGGCGCGCCGCACGGCCCCGAGGCCACGAACCGGGCCACCGCCTCCTCGTACCCGGGGTCCTGCTCCGTCCAGCTGGTGTGCAGGCCCGCCTCGCGCACGTGCTTGAGCAGCGCCTCCCGCACCCGTTCCTCGTCCGCCGGACCCAGACCGAACACCGTCTGCCAGGCCGCCCAGGCCACCTGCCCGTCCGGCGGTCCCCCGCCCGTCCGGGCGAGTTCCGTGGCCTCCGCGAGGACGTCCGTCCACCGCGCGGGGCACTGGGTGAGCACCGCCAGCGCGGCGCGCACGTCGGCGCTGCGCTTGGTGTCGTGCGTCGAGAGCACCGTGCCCGTCGCGGGCCAGTCGCGCTGCACGCGCGCGCAGTACGCGTGGAACTCCTCGGCCGACACGGCCGGCCTGCCGGGGTCGCCGCCCACCTCGGTCGCCGACAGCAGCGGCAGGTAGCGGTAGAAGGCCGTGTCCTCGACCGACTTCGCGCGCAGCGCCGACGCGGTCTGCGCGAACCGCGTCCGGAACTCCACGTGCTCGGGACCGTCCCCGTACCGCCCCAGCACCAGGTCCCGTACGACGTCCACCGCGCCGGCCTCCTCGGGCACCGCGAAGACGAGCCGGGCCTCGGCCGCCGCCTCCTCGGTGACGACCGCCGCCGCGTCCACCGACGTGTAGGGCCGGTACACCTCCATGCGCACCAGCAGCTCCCGCAGCGCCGTGCGCAGTGCCCAGGGCGCCCGGTCGCGCAGCGCGAGGTCGGGGGCCGTGGCGCACAGGCGGTGTACGACCCGGGTCAGCCGGTCCAGCTCGGTGGCCAGCTCGTGTTCGAGCACCTCGTACGCCGCGCACCGCACCGTCGCCCCCCACTCCCCGCCCCGGTCCGCCTCGGGGCCGGAGATTCGGTGGTACGCGTCCAGCAGTCGCCCGGACCCTGCCGGGTCCGCGAACAGCCCGTCGACGTGCCGCAGGGCGTCGTACCCCGTGGTGCCGGCGACCGGCCAGGCGGCGGGCAGCCGCTCCCCGTCCGCGAGGATCTTCTCCACCACCGTCCACCGGCCGCCGCCGGCCCCGTGCAGCCGCGCCAGGTAGGTGTCAGGGTCGGCGAGGCCGTCGGGGTGGTCGACGCGCAGCCCGTCGACCACGCCCTCGCGCAGCAGCCGCAGGATCGTCGCGTGGGTGGCCTCGAACACCTCCGGGTCCTCCACGCGGACCCCGATCAGCTCCGAGATGCTGAAGAAGCGCCGGTAGTTCAGCTCGGTGCGAGCCAGCCGCCACCACACCGGGCGGTACCACTGCGCGTCCAGGAGCCGCGGCAATGGCAGGTCCGCGGTGCCCTCCCGCAGCGGAAAGGCGTGTTCGTGGTAGCGCAGCACCTCGCCGTCGACCCGGAGGTCGCCCAGCACCTCGCCGACCGGGCCGCCCAGCACCGGCAGCAGCAGCCGGCCTCCCTGTGCCCGCCAGTCGATGTCGAACCACCGCGCGTACGGCGACTCGGGGCCCTCGCGCAGCACCTCCCACAGGGCGCGGTTGTGGCGCGGCGACATCGCCATGTGGTTGGGCACGATGTCCACCACCAGGCCCAGACCGTGCTCCCGCGCGGTGCGCGACAGCGCCCGCAGCCCCTCCTCGCCGCCCAGTTCGGCGCGCACGCGCGTGTGGTCGACGACGTCGTAGCCGTGCGGCGAGCCCGGGACCGCCTCCAGGACGGGGGACAGGTGCAGGTGCGACACGCCGAGCGAGGCCAGGTACGGCACGGCCGCCGCCGCGGCCGCGAAGGGAAAGTCCGGCTGGAGCTGGAGCCGGTAGGTGGCCGACGGGACGCGGGCGGGGGGAGGGGCGGTGGAGACGGGGGAGGCCGGGGACGGCACCGGGTCGGGTCGCTCAGGTGTCATGGAGAGCTACGTACCCGCCCCGCCGCCTTTCCTGTCACCGGCCCCCTGCACGGGTGCAGGGGGCCGGCCCCGTCCCGGGCCCTACACGGGCCGCTGCAGCACCGTCAGACTCCGGTCCAACAGGGTCAGCCGGTCCCCGGCCTGTACCTTCGGGCCCGTGCCCGCGGGCACCCCCTCCGTCAGGGCGGTGTCGACGACCACCTCCCACTGCCGGCCGTGGTCGACCGGCACCACGAAGTCGAGCGGCTTCGGCGAGGCGTTGAACATCAGCAGGAACGAGTCGTCGGCGATGCGCTCCCCGCGGGTGCCGGGCTCGGAGATCGCGTTGCCGTTCAGGAAGACCGTGAGCGCCGAGGCCCGCGCCGAGTTCCAGTCCCGCTGGGTCATCTCCGCGCCCTCCGGGGTGAACCAGGCGATGTCCGAGAGCTCGTCGTGCGTGCCCTGCACCGGGCGTCCGTGGAAGAAGCGGCGCCTGCGGAAGACCGGGTGGTCCTTGCGCAGCCACACCATCGCGCGGGTGAACCGCAACAGGTCGGGGTCCTCGTCGGGCCACGCCACCCAGGCCAGCTCGTTGTCCTGGCAGTAGGCGTTGTTGTTGCCCCGCTGGGTGCGGGCGAACTCGTCGCCGTGGCTGATCATCGGGACGCCTTGGGAGAGCAGCAGGGTGGCCATGAAGTTGCGCATCTGCCGCGCCCGCAGTTCCAGCACCGCCGGGTCGTCCGTGTCGCCCTCGACGCCGCAGTTCCAGGAACGGTTGTGGCCCTCGCCGTCCCGGTTGTCCTCGCCGTTGGCGTGGTTGTGCTTGTCGTTGTAGGCCACCATGTCGTGCAGGGTGAAGCCGTCGTGGCAGGTCACGAAGTTGATCGAGGCCAGCGGGCGGCGCCCGTCGTCCTGGTAGAGGTCGGACGACCCGGTCAGCCGGGAAGCGAACTCCGCCAGCGTGCGCGGCTCCCCGCGCCACAGGTCCCGCACCGTGTCCCGGTACTTGCCGTTCCACTCGGTCCACAGCGGCGGGAAGTTGCCCACCTGGTAGCCGCCCTCGCCCACGTCCCACGGCTCGGCGATCAGCTTCACCTGGGAGACCACGGGGTCCTGCTGCACCAGGTCGAAGAACGACGACAGCCGGTCCACCTCGTGGAACTGCCGGGCCAGAGTCGCCGCGAGGTCGAAGCGGAACCCGTCCACGTGCATCTCGGTGACCCAGTACCGCAACGAGTCCATGATCATTTGAAGGACGTGCGGGGACCGCATGAGCAGCGAGTTCCCGGTCCCCGTGGTGTCCATGTAGTAGCGGGGGTCGTCGGCCAGCCGGTAGTACGAGGGATTGTCCAGGCCCTTGAAGGACAGCGTCGGGCCCAGGTGGTTGCCCTCGGCGGTGTGGTTGTAGACGACGTCCAGGATCACCTCGATCCCGGCCTCGTGCAGCGCCTTGACCGCCGACTTGAACTCCAGCACCTGCTGGCCGCGGTCGCCCCAGGAGGCGTAGGCGTTGTGCGGGGCGAAGAAGCCGACCGTGTTGTAGCCCCAGTAGTTGTTCAGGCCCATGTCCACCAGGCGGTGGTCGTTGACGAACTGATGGACCGGCATCAGCTCCAGCGCGGTCACCCCCAGCCCGGTGAGGTGCTCGATGAGCGCCGGGTGCGCGAGGGCCGCGTAGGTGCCGCGCAGCTCCTCCGGCAGGCCCGGGTGCCGCATCGTCAGGCCCTTCACATGGGCCTCGTAGATCACCGTGTGGTGGTACTCCGTACGGGGGCGCCGGTCGTCGCCCCAGTCGAAGTACGGGTTGACCACGACCGACGTCATCGTGTGCGGGGCCGAGTCGAGGTCGTTGCGCCGTTCGGGTTGGCCGAAGTGGTAGCCGTACACCTCCTCCCCCCACTGGACAGCCCCGCTGATCGCACGCGCGTACGGATCGAGGAGCAGCTTGGCGCTGTTGCAGCGCAGCCCGCGCTCCGGGGCGTACGGGCCGTGCACGCGGTACCCGTACCGCTGCCCCGGCATCACGCCCGGCAGGTACGCGTGCCGGACGAACGCGTCGCTCTCCCGCAGCTCGATCGCCGTCTCCGAGCCGTCGTCGTGCAGCAGACACAGCTCTACTCGGTCGGCGGCCTCCGTGAAGACCGCGAAGTTGGTGCCGGCGCCGTCGTACGTGGCACCCAGTGGATACGCCTCTCCAGGCCAGACCTGCATGAACACGACTCTTTCAGGTGTGGGGCGCCGGTGCGGACGCCTTGGCTCCGAGTCCCCCGGAAGTCTCCCCGAAAGTGAGGCGACCACCTGGCACGTACGTCCTCCTACCCACCCGGGAGGCGTTCCCTCCGTAACGGACCCCGCGAAGGGTGCGGAGTCGCCGTCGCGCCCCCGGCCGCGTCACCGCTATGAAACCGCTCACTCCCCGGTGTGAGCGCAGGCGGAACACGCCCGTGGATCAAGGAGGTTGGTGAAAACCGGCCCGTCCATCGGGCTGCACCGCGGACCGTCGGCGGAGTACCCTTCCTTGATCGTTGGGACGGGGTGTCCCCGGCAGTGTCCGGGGGAGCGGAAGGCGGTACTCGGGTGGGCTCGGGAGGGCTGGAGCTGCCTCCTGGTGACGAGGGTCATCAGGGGAACTCCACGGACGTCCCGCCCGGTGCGGTGTCCCTGGCGCGGCCGATGAACGCGGGCGCGATCGGTCCGGAGCTGGACTGGGACGCCGACGCCTGGCACGAGGTGCGCACCCGTGCGCAGCGGGCGGGCCGGGCCTACATCTGGCTGAACCTCGTCGAGCAGCGGCTGCGGGCGGTGGTCGCCGCCGTCCTGCGGCCGGTCTACGAACCGGTCCACGGCGACGACTGGGTGGTCGCCGCCGCCGGACCCGCCGGACAGGAGTGGGTGCAGCGCGCCGTCGCGGTCCGCGAGGTCAGCCGCCGCAAGGGCTACCTGCTCGACCCGGCCGACGACAACGTCCTCAGCTTCCTCACCCTGCCCCAGCTGCGCGAGCTGATGGTCCAGCACTGGCCCTGCTTCGAGCCCTACGTGGACGAGCGCCGCGACGTCGAACTGGCCCTGGACGAGCTGGAGGTCACCCGCAACGTCGTCTCCCGCAACCGGGCGCTGTCCGAGGCGGTCCTGAACCAGGCCGAACGGGCCTCGGCGCGGCTGCTCGAGGTCCTGGGCGCGGGCAGCGACGTGCCGTCCGCGCGCCGGCTCCCGGTGGACGCCGTGGAGGACCTGGTCGGGGACCGCTACGCCGACGTGGTCGCCGTGCACTCGGACCGGGTGCGGCTGCTGCGCCAGTTCCCCGCCGAGGACCTGTTCGGCAGCGCCCGCCGGGTGGACGCCCTCGGTATCGGCCTCAACCTGCTCGTGCAGAACTTCTCCGGCCGCCGACTGCTGCGGATGGCCGAGGCCGGCGGCCGGGTGCGGCTGCTCTTCCTGAACCCGGCCTCCAGCGCGATCAAACGCCGCGAGCGTGAACTGGGCATCAAGCGGGGCGAGCTGAGCCGCGCGGTGGAGATGAACATCCTGCACATGCGCCGGGTGCGCGCCCGGCTGCGGGACCCGGGCGCCTTCGAGATCCAGGTCTTCGACGAGACGCCTCGCTTCACCGCCTACCTCGTCGACGGGGACGGCGCCGACGGCATCGCGGTCGTGCAGTCCTATCTGCGTCGCACGCGCGGGATGGAGGCGCCGGTGCTCGTCCTGCGCAACGGGCGCAACGGCGGAAAGGTGGTGAAGTCGGACCGGCTCGACGAAGGCGGACTCTTCCCCACCTATCGCGAGGAGTTCGAACTGATGTGGGCGGATTCGCGGCCGGTGTCCTGAACGTGGCCCCCCGGGAGGCGTAAGCGGAATGCGATCCTCTGATTGTCAGTGGCCCGTGGGAAGGTGGAGACCACTGGGGGAACGCACCACCAAGAAGGGGGACCGCCCATGGGCTGGCACCGGGAGCTGCTGATCGGCTTCGACCTGGAGACGACGGGCACCGATCCGCGCGAGGCGCGCATCGTCACGGGAGCCGTGATCGAGGTCAGGGGCGCACAGCCGCTCGGCCGGCGGGAGTGGCTGGCCGACCCCGGCGTCGAGATCCCGCCGGACGCGGTGGCGGTCCACGGCATCAGCAACGAACGCGCGGCCGGTGAGGGCCGCCCCGCCGACCGGGTCGCGGACGCCATCGCCGACGTCCTCGCGGACCACTGGAAGGCCGGCGTCCCGGTCGTCGCCTACAACGCGGCCTTCGACCTCACCCTGCTCTCCGCCGAACTGCGGCGTCACGGGCTGCCGTCCCTGCGCGAGCGACTCGGCGGCCTGGAGCCCGCCCCGGTCATCGACCCGTACACCATCGACCGTGCCGTCGACCGCTATCGCAGGGGCAAGCGGAACCTGGAGGCCGTCTGCCGGGAGTACGGCGTCCCGCTCGACGCCGCCCACGACGCCACGGCCGACGCCCTCGCCGCGGCCCGGCTGGCCTGCGCGATAGCCGGCCGCCACCCCAAGGTCGCGGCCCTCGGCCCGGTGGACCTGCACCGCCGCCAGGTCGAGTGGTACGCCGAGTGGGCGGCGGACTTCCAGAGCTTCCTGCGCCGCAAGGGCGACGCCACGGCCGTCGTCGACGGAACCTGGCCGCTGCGCGAGCCGGCCGGGGAACCGGCCGACGAGCGGGTCTGAGTCGCCCTTCCCGGGGCCGCCGGCCCGATGCCGTCGGTTCGGGTCAGCCGTCCGGGGTCCCTCCCCGGCAGTAGGGGGCCTCACGTCAGAAGGGATACCACCGCACGGTCGGGTCCCCGTCCCGCAGCGACGCCACCCTGCGCTCGAACTCGGCCAGCGCCTTCGGGTTGCTCGGCGCGTGCTGCGCCACCCAGGCACAGCTCGCCGTCTCCCGGGCGCCGCGCAGCACCGCGCAGCCGTCCCACTCGCGCACGTCCCAGCCGTAGGTCGCGGTGAAGGCGTCGTGGGCCTCGGCGGGCAGCCCGTAGCGGTCCCGGCTGAGCGCCATCACCACGAGGTCGTGCTCGCGCAGGTCGGCGGAGAAGGTCTCCAGGTCGATCAGGACCGGCCCGTCGGGACCGACGTGCACATTGCGGGGCAGCGCGTCCCCGTGGATGGGACCCGGCGGCAGGTGCGGGGTGAGCGCGGCGGCGGCCGACGCGAAGCCGTCCCGGCGCTCGCGCAGATAGGCCGCGTCCGCGGGGTCGATCACGTCGCCCGCGAGGCGCAGCCAGCGCTCCACACCGCCCAGCAGCTCGCGGGGCGGCAGTTCGAAGGAGGACGGGAGGGGGAGTTCGTGGACGAGCCGGAGCAGCGCGGCCACGTCCCTGGGCTCGGTGGGCCGCACCGGGTCGGGCAGCCGGTGCCACACGGTGACCGGGTGCCCGTCGACGATGAGCGCCGCCGGCTCGGCCGCCCGCACCGCCGGTACGCCCGCCTCCTCCAGCCAGAGCGCGACGGCCAGTTCCCGGCGCGCCCGGTCGAGGAGTTCGGCGTCGCGGCCCACCTTGACCGCCAGGTCGCCGGCGGCGAACACCGCGTTCTCGCCGAGGGCCAGCAGCCGCGCCTCCCGCGCCGCCCCGGGCAGCACCTCCGCCGCGGCCAGCACCTCCCGCGCCCGTGCCTCGTCCATCGCCTCGCGCCTCCGTGTCGTACCCGTTCCGGTCGTGCCGGGGGTCAGTGTCGCATTCGCACAGGTGGGAGCGTGTACGCGGGCTCTTGACGGGACACGGTCACTTCACGACCATGACCAGGCCCGTTCGAGCCGTGCAAAGGGGCTGATTGTGTGACATCGGTGACCGAGTCGAGGAGACCGGCGCGCCGTGCGCCCGGACCGGACGCCCCACGGGGCGGACCGGACCACGGCGCCTGGTTCCTGGTGCTGCCCGCGCTGATCCCGATCCTGGTCCTCAGCGTCGGGCCGCTGCTCCACGGCATCCTGCTGGCCTTCACCGACGCCCAGTCGGGCCGCACGGAGCCCACCGAGTGGATCGGCGCCCTGAACTTCCAGGACCTGCTGCACGACACGCTGTTCTGGGAGTCGTTCCGGATCGGCCTGGTGTGGGCCGTCGGGGTGACGGCCCCGCAGTTCCTGCTCGCCCTCGGTCTCGCCCTGCTGCTCAACCAGAATCTCCGGCTGCGCTGGGCGGCCCGCGCCCTCGCGATCGTCCCCTGGGCGATGCCCGAGGTCGTCGTCGGCATCATGTGGCGGCTCGTTTACAACACGGACGCCGGCATCCTCAACGAGACGCTGCGCGACCTCGGCCTCGGCGACGGCCACGACTGGCTCAGCGGCCTCGGCACCGCCCTGCCCGCCGTCGTCGTCGTCGGCGTCTGGGCCGGCATGCCGCAGACCACCGTCGCCCTGCTCGCCGGACTCCAGAACACCCCGCGCGAGCTGCACGAGGCGGCCGCGGTGGACGGCGCGGGCGCCTGGCGCCGCTTCCGCACGGTCACCTGGCCCGCCCTCAGGCCGGTCGCCCTCGCCATCACGGCGCTCAACCTCATCTGGAACGTCAACTCCTTCGCCCTGGTCTACGTGCTCACCAACGGCGGACCGGGCGGACGTACCCGGCTGCCCATGCTCTTCGCCTACGAGGAGGCCTTCCGCTACGGCCAGTTCGGCTACGCGGCGGCGATGGGCTGCGTCATGGTCGCGGTCGTCTCGCTGCTGCTGGCCGTCTTCCTCGTCGGCCGGCTCCGCGGCTCGGACAAGGGAGGTGACGAGGCGTGAAGACCTCGACCGGGGCCCGCATGGGCCAGTACGCCGCGCTGCTCGCGTACCTGGTCTTCCTGGCCTTCCCGTTCCTCTGGCTGATCTCCGTCGCCTTCAAACCACCGCGCGAGCTGGCCAGTCTGCATCCCACCTGGATCCCGGAGCACCCCACCCTCGACAACTTCCGGCAGGCCTTCGACGAGCAGCCACTGCTGCGCGCCGGGCTCAACTCCCTGGTCGCCGCCCTCGGCGCCGCCGTGATCGCGGTGCTGATCGCGACCCCGGCGGCGTACGTCATGGCCCGCCGTCGCGGCAGGCTCACCAAGGCGGCCACCGGGTGGGTCGTGGTCAGCCAGGCCTTCCCCTTCGTCCTGCTGATCATCCCGCTGTTCCTGGTCCTCAAGAACCTCGGGCTGATCAACTCGGTGGCCGGGCTGGTGATGGTGTACGTCGTGTGGTCGCTGCCGTTCGCGCTGTGGATGCTCGCCGGATACGTCCGCGCCGTGCCGCGCGAGCTGGAGGAGGCGGCCGCGGTCGACGGCGCCGGGCGGCTGCGGACCCTGGTCTCGGTGACCGCGCCGCTGCTCGCGCCCGGGATCGTGGCGACGGCCCTGTTCGCGTTCATCACCGCGTGGAACGAGTTCTTCTTCGCGCTGGTGCTGCTCAAAACCCCGGAGAGACAGACGCTGCCCGTGATCCTCACCCACTTCATCGGCGCCGAGGGCGTCGCCGACCTCGGACCGCTCGCCGCGGCGGCCTTCCTCGCCACGCTCCCCTCGCTGGTGGTCTTCGCCCTCATCCAGCGGCGGATCACGGGCGGCATGCTCGCCGGGGCGGTGAAGAGCTGATGCGCGCCAGGACCACCACCCTGCTCCTCGCCCTCGTCCTGCTCGTCTCCGGCTGCGCGGGAGGGGGCGGCGACGGCGACGAAGGCCGGATCACCCTCCGCTTCCAGTCCCTGGCCTGGCAGGACGAGTCGGTCCGGGCCAACAAGGAACTGGTGCGGGAGTGGAACGCCGCCCACCCGGACGTGCGCGTCGAGTACGTCCAGGGCAGCTGGGACAGTGTCCACGACCAGCTCCTCACCTCCTTCGAGGGCGGCGAGGCGCCCGACATCATCCACGACGCCTACGGCGGCTACCTCGCCGACTTCGCCTACGGCGGCTACCTCGCCGACCTCACGGAACTGCTCCCCGCCCGGCTGAAGTCGGACATCCCGCAACGCAGCTGGGAGACGGTCACCTTCGGCGACGGCGTCCACGGCGTGCCGTTCCTCCAGGAACCGCGGGTGCTGATCGCCAACGCCACCCTGCTCGGCAAGTCGGGCGTGCGGATACCGACGCCGGAACACCCCTGGAGCTGGGCGGAGTTCCGGCAGGTGACGAAGGAGCTGAGCGGCGACGGCACATACGGAGTGGCCTGGCCGCTGAAGGAGCCCGTCTCCGCCACCCTCAACCTCTCCCTGTCCGCCGGCGGCAAGCTGTTCCACCGGGGTGCCGACGGCAAGGTGACGGTCCGATTCGAGGCGGGCGACCAGGTGGTGCCCCGCACCGTCCACGACCAGGTCGAGACCGACCACAGTGCCTCGCCCACCACCCTGGGCAGCGGCGGCTCCGACACGCTGCCCGGCTTCTTCGCGGGCACGTACGCGATGGTGCCGCTGGGTTTCTCCTACCGTCAGCAGATCGAGCAGCAGGCACCCGAGGGCTTCGACTGGCAGGTGCTGCCCGCCCCGGCCGGCGCCGACGGGCTCGTCCAGGGCGTCAGCCCGCAGACCCTGTCGATCGCCGAGGACAGCCCGCACAAGAGGGAGGCGGCGGCATTCGTCGACTTCCTGCTCCAGCCGGACAACATGGTGCGCCTCGCCCTCGGCGACTGGATGCTCCCCACCGGCGAGCAGGCCCTGAAGGACCCCGCCCTGCACACGTCCGAACGCGGCTGGGCCACCGGCACCGCCCTCGCCGCCCACCTGCGCTCGGCGCCCGCGCAGTCCGTGCGGGGCTACGCCGAGTGGAAGGACAAGGTGGCGACACCGGCGCTCCAGGAGTACTACAGCGGGGCGATCGACATGGCCGGACTGCGCCACAGACTGGAGGAGGACGGTAACCTCGTACTCGCCCGCTACCAGCGCTGACCGCCGCCGGCTGCCCGCGGCTCGCGGCTCGCGGAGAAGCCGGCCCACGACGGCCGGCCGCGCGGAAACCGGTTGCCCGCCGGGCGCCCGCCCGCCTAACGTCGCGTCCGTGGCAGCTTTCAACGCGATCTTCAACTCCGGTCTCGGCCGGGGCTGCACGTACGCCATCAGGATGCGTCGTGGCCCCGGAGCCCTGACCGGCCCGGGGTCCCCCCGCCGCTGACATACCCGACGCGTTCGACGCGTCCCGGTTGCGCACGGCGGGGCTGAGCCTCCGCATTCCCTTTTCGCCTTCGTCTTCCGGTCAGGGCCTTCGGCTGCCCTTTCCCCCTCCTGTCACGGAAGACAAGGACCGCAGGCCATGGCCCGCCCCACCCAGCGTGCCCGCACGCTCTCGCAGAACTTCCTCGCCGACCGCGCCACCGCCCACCACGTGGCCCGGCTCGCCGCCCCCGACCGCGCCTCCCCTCCGCTCGTGCTCGAAGTGGGCGCGGGCAAGGGTGCCCTCACCGAGCCGCTCGCCCGCCGCAGCCGCGAACTGCACGCCTACGAGATCGACCCCCGGCTCGTCCCCGGACTCCGCGCCCGCTTCGCGCGCAGCCCGCACGTCCGCGTCGTCCCCGGTGACTTCCTCGCCGCGCGGCCCCCGCGCACGCCGTTCTCGGTCGCCGGGAACGTGCCCTTCTCGCGCACGGCCGACATCGTCGACTGGTGCCTGAGCGCACCCGCCCTCACCGACGCCACCCTCATCACCCAGCTCGAGTACGCCCGCAGACGCACCGGCGACTACGGCCGCTGGACCCTGCTCACGGTCCTGACCTGGCCGCACCACGCATGGCGGCTGGTCGGCCGGGTGGACCGCCTCCGCTTCCGCCCGGCCCCGCGCGTCGACGCCGGCATCCTCCGCATCGAGCGCCGCCCGGCTGTGCTGCTCACCGGCCCCGCCGCCCTTCGCGGCTGGGCGGACCTGGTCCAACTGGGCTTCTCGGGCGTGGGCGGCTCGCTGCACGCGTCCCTGCGCCGCGCCCATCCGAGGCGCCGGGTGGACGCGGCGTTCCGTGCCGCCCGGCTCGACCCCGCCCTGCTCGTCGGCGAGCTCGCGCCCGGCGGCTGGCTCCGGCTGTACGAGGAGCTGACGGCGTGAACCGAAAGGAACTCCAGGAGATGAACCGAAAGGAGCCCCAGAGGATGAACCGAAAGGAACCCCAGGAGATGCACCGAAAAGAGTTGCACGAGACGTCTCGTCTCGCTTACGGTCGTCGCATGACCAGTCGACCCGCCCACATCGCCATGTTCTCCATCGCCGCGCACGGCCACGTGAACCCCAGCCTGGAGGTGATCCGCGAGCTCGTCGCGCGAGGGCACCGGGTGACGTACGCGATCCCGCCGCTCCTCGCGGACAAGGTCGCCGAGACGGGCGCCGAACCCAAGCTCTGGAACAGCACGCTGCCCGGCCCCGACGCCGACCCTAAGGCGTGGGGGAGCACCCTGCTGGACAACGTCGAGCCCTTCCTCGACGACGCCATTCAGGCGCTCCCACAGCTCGCCGAGGCGTACGAGGGCGACGAGCCCGACCTGATCCTGCACGACATCGGCTCCTACACCGCCCGCGTCCTCGGCCGCCGCTGGGACGTGCCCGTGATCTCCCTGTCGCCCTGCATGGTCGCCTGGGAGGGGTACGAGCAGGAGGTCGGCGAGCCCATGTGGGAGGAGCCGCTGAAGACCGAGCGCGGGCAGGCTTACTACGCCCGCTTCCACGCCTGGCTGGAGGAGAACGGGATCACCGACCACCCCGACCCGTTCGTCGGCCGCCCCGACCGTTCCCTGGTGCTGATCCCCAAGGCGCTCCAGCCCAACGCCGACCGGGTCGACGAGAAGGCGTACACCTTCGTCGGCGCCTGCCAGGGGGACCGCACCGCCGAGGGCGACTGGACGCGACCCGAGGGCGCGGAGAAGGTCGTCCTCGTCTCCCTCGGGTCCGCCTTCACCAAGCAGCCGGCGTTCTACCGGGAGTGCGTCAAGGCCTTCGGCGAGCTGCCCGGCTGGCACACCGTGCTCCAGGTCGGCCGGCACATCGACACCGCCGAGCTGGGCGACGTACCGGACAGCGTGGAAGTGCGCGAGTGGGTGCCGCAGTTGGCGATCCTCCAGCAGGCCGACCTGTTCGTCACCCACGCGGGTGCCGGCGGCAGCCAGGAAGGTTTGGCGACCGCCACGCCGATGATCGCCGTACCGCAGGCCGCGGACCAGTTCGGCAACGCCGACATGCTCCAGGGCCTCGGTGTCGCCCGCACGCTCCCGACCGAGGAGGCCACCGCCGAGGCGCTGCGCACCGCCGCCCTCGCCCTGGCCGACGACCCGGAGGTGGCGGGGCGCCTCAAGGAGATCCAGGCGCGGATGGCCCAGGAGGGCGGCACCCGGCGGGCCGCCGACCTCATCGAGGCCGAACTGGCCGCGGCGCGCGGCTGATCCGGCACAGCACGGCGCAGGGCCCGTCGGTTCCCCCGGAACCGACGGGCCCTGTGGCCGTGGTGACGTGCCGGCCGGAAGCGGTCAGACGCCGACCGGCCTTCCCCGCTCCCCGCGCTCGCCGTCCCGCACCGTCGGGGCGATCGCCTCGGGCGACTCGTCGTGGGTGAGGTCCGGCAGCCGGTGCAGCCACTTCGGCAGGTACCAGTTGCGCTCGCCGAGCAGGGACATCACGGCCGGCAGCAGGACGCCCCGGATGATCGTGGCGTCGATCAGCACCGCCGCCGCCAGGCCCACGCCCATCTGCTTCATCGACTGCATGGACAGCGTGCCGAAGATGGCGAACACGGCGACCATGATGACGGCGGCGCTGGTGACGACCCCCGCCGTGGTGACCACGCCGTGCTGGATCGCGTCCCGGGTGCTCCGCCCGCGCAGCCGGGCCTCGCGGATCCGGGAGACCACGAACACGTGGTAGTCCATCGACAGGCCGAACAGGATCACGAAGAGGAACAGCGGCAGCCACGTGATGATGGCGCCCACGCCCTCCGCGCCGACCAGCGAGGCGCCCCAGCCGTGCTGGAAGACGGCGACCAGGATGCCGTACGCGGCGCCCACCGAGAGCAGGTTGAGCACGATCGAGGTGATCGCGACCGTCAGCGAGCGGAAGGACACCAGCATCAGCAGGAAGGCGAAGACCACGACGAACGCGAAGACCGGCAGGACCGACCCGACGAGCTGGTCGTTGAAGTCCTTGTTGCCGGCCACCTGACCGGTGATCGGGGCCTCGACGCCGTCGACCCTGCCCAGCGTCGCGGGCCGCACGTCGTCGCGCAGCCTGTCCAGGCTCTCGCCCGCCTTGTCCTGGTCGGAGCCGCCGACCAGCGGGACGTACACCAGCGCGACGTTCTGCTCGTCGTGCGTCGTGATCTCCACCGGACCGCGCGAGGCGCCCGAACTGATCGCCCGCTCCCGGAAGTCGGCGAGCGCGGCCCGTACCTCGGGCGCGTTGATGTCGTCGGCCTTCACGACCACCTCGGCCGGGTCGGAACCGCCGGGGAAGGCCTCGTTGACCCGGTTGTACGTCTGCACGATGGGCAGCGAGTCGCCGAACTCCTGGTCCAGCGTCAGGTTCTGCGTCTTCATGCCCAGGGCGGGCGCGGCGACGGCCAGCAGCGCGCCGACGGCGACCACGGCGGCGAGCAGCGGCTTGGCCAGCACCCGCTTCAGCACGGCCGTCCAGAACCGGCTGCCCTCACCCGTCGAGCCGCTCGGCCGGCGCCGGCGCAGGAACGGCACGCGGCCCTTCTCCACCCGCTCGCCCAGCAGGGACAGCAGCGCCGGCAGCACCGTCACCGAGCCGACCATGGCGACCGCGACCACCATCAGCGAGGCCAGGCCCATCGCCTCGAACTCGGCGATGCCGGTGAACAGCATGCCCGCCATCGCCACGCACACCGTGACGCCGGAGACGACGATCGCCCGGCCACTGGTGGCGGCGGCGATCCTGAGCGCCGTCTGCGCGTCCCGTCCCGCGGCCCGCTCCTCACGCTCGCGGCGCAGGTAGAACAGGCAGTAGTCGACACCGACGGCCAGACCGACCAGCAGCATCACGGAGTTGGCGGTCTCGCTCATCGGCTGGAAGTGGCTGACCAGACCCATCAGCCCCATCGTCGCGATGATCGCGGTGATCGCCAGCGCCACCGGGACCAGCGCCGCCACCAGCGCGCCGAACGCGACGAGCAGGATGCCGAGGGCCACCGGGACCGCCGAGTACTCGGCCTTCTTGAAGTCGTCGCCGAACGCGTCGTCGAACGTCTTCATCATGCTGGCGCCGCCGATCTCCTCGATCCGCAGCGACTCGTGCTCCTTCTGGACGCCCTCGACCGCCTTCAGCACCGGCTCGACCCGGTCGCCCGCGGTGTCCGCCTCGCCGCGCATGTCGAACTGGACCAGTGCGCTGCGGCCGTCCTTCGAGATGGTCTTCGCGTCGTACGGAGAGGTGACGCCCGTGACCTTCCCGGTCTTCTCCACCGCCGTGACGACCGCGTCGACGGCGGCCCGGAACTCGGCGTCCGTGGCCGTCAGCCCGTCCGGCTTCGCCTGGACCAGGACCGACTCACTGGCCGGCTCGTCGATCTCCGCCTCCTCGACGATCCTGGCGGCGGTGTGCGTCTCGCCGCCCATCTGGTCGCTGTCCTTGACGTCGACCCGGCCGGCCGCCGAACCGAGGCCCATCGCCAGGACGACGAACAGCACCCAGATCCCGACGGCGGCCCAACGGTGCCGGGCGCTCCAGCCGCCCGCCCGGGCTGCTATGCCCCGCACCCGTGTCTCTCGGTTCCGCATGACCGGCCTGCCCCCTCCTGAGCGGTGCCGGCCCCCTGCCGCCACCTTGCGATTCGAAGGTATGGGCCGCGTAAGGCCGTGGCGTCGTGCTCTCCGGTGACGTGCGACGGCGCCGCTCTCATCCCTGCGTACCGCCGCACTCACCGCTGAGGAGGATCCCGGCCCCTTACATCTACCGGGGGCTTCCAGGGGCGGTGATCAGGGTCGGGTGGCGCACCGGAGCCTTTTGGAAGAGTTGTTGATTGAGTCACAGGCGTGTGTAGTGGTTGAAGCCCGCGCACCGCATCGGCGAGAGTGACGCGCACGTGCGCCCGGCGCGCGGACCCGGCCGTCGTGCCCGCCCCCACGGGGCACGACGGCCGTTCTATGGTGTGCGGATGACGACGATGTACGCGGCGCTGCTGCGCGGGGTCAACGTGGGCGGCGGCCGCAAGGTCCCGATGGCCGACCTGCGCGCGCTGCTCACCTCCCTCGGCCACGACGCCGTACGCACGCATCTGCAGAGCGGGCAGGCCGTCTTCGCGTCCGACCACGGTGACGAGGAGTCCCTGGCCCCTGAGGTGGCACAGGCGATCGAGAAGCGGTTCGGCTTCCCGGTCGACGTGATCGTGCGCGACCACGCCTATCTGAAGGGGGTCGTCGAGGCGTGCCCGTTCCCGGCCGCCGAGCTGGAGGCCAAGCAGCTGCACGTCACCTACTTCTCCGCGCCGGTCGACGCGGAGCGCTTCGCGGCGATCGACGCACCGGCCTTCCACCCGGAGGAGTTCCGCCTCGGCGACCGCGCCCTGTACCTCTACGCACCGGACGGACTCGGCCGCTCCAAGCTCGCCGAGGCCCTGGGCAGACCCCGCGTCAACAAGGGGCTGATCGCCACCAGCCGCAACTGGAACACGGTCACCAAGCTCGTGGAGCTGACCGGCGCCTGACGGGCTCCCGGGCCTCAGGCCCCGACCGCCAGCGCGACCGGCATCCGTGCCGCGTCGTAGCGTTCCAAGACGACCCGCGCCACCTCGGGTGCGGGACCCAGGACGTCCGCCAGCACGTCCGCCCCGGCCGCGCCCCGGGCGACACGGTCCGGCAGGAAACCGGGCGCCAGGACGTACGGGGCGACGGCGACGCGCGCACAGCCCAGCGCGCGCAACTGCCGTACCGCGTCCTCGGTGCGCGGAAGGGATGCGGAGGCGAACGCAGGCCGCACGGCGCACCAACCGGTGTGCCGCCACTCCCGCGCGATGTCAGCGATCACTGCGATCGCCTCCGGGTCGGAGGACCCCGCCGCGGCCAGCACGACCCCGGTCGAGGACTTGTCGGCGGGCGCCAGGCCCGCCTCGTACAGCCGCCGTTCCAGCGCCGACAGCAGCAGCGGCGAGGGGCCGAGCACCTCGGCCTGCCGGATCCGCAGACGCGGCGGCGCCGCCGCGAGGACCGCGGGGATGTCCGCCTTGGCGTGGAAGGCGCGGGTCAGCAATAGCGGGAGGGCCACCACGTCCCGCACGCCCTCGGTCTCCAGGGACTCCAGCACCCCCTGCACGGAGGGGACGTTGAAGTCCAGGAAGCCGGTCTCCACCCGCACGTTTGGACGCAGTGCCCGCACCCGGCGGACCAGGGCGTGCACGGTCGCGGCGTGCCGCGGGTCGCGGCTGCCGTGGGCGACGACGAGAAGCACCGGCGCGGACATGGCGTATCAGCCCTTCACCAGCAGACCGCGGCTGCGCAGCACCCAGCGCTCCAGCGGGCTGAAGATCAGCAGGTCGATGGCGATCCCGACGATCAGGATCAGCAGGATGGCCTCGAAGACCATGGCCATGTCGCTGGCGTTGCGGCCGTTCTCCAGCAACTGCCCGAGGCCCACGCCCAGGTCCGGGAACGAGGCGATGATCTCGGCGGCCATCAGTGAGCGCCAGGAGAACGCCCAGCCCTGCTTGAGCCCCGCCACATAGCCGGGCAGCGCGGCGGGCAGCACGATGTGCCAGGTGCCCTTCAGCCCCGTCGCACCCAGGGTGCGGCCCGCCCGCAGGAAGATCGGGGAGACCTGGTCGACGCCGGACACCAGGCCGTTGGCGATGGAGGGCACCGCGCCCAGCAGGATGACGGCGTACATCATCGAGTTGTTCAGACCCAGCCAGATCACGGCCGGCGGCACCCAGGCCACCGACGGCAGCGACTGGAGGCCGGAGAGGATCGGGCCGATCGCGGCACGCACGAACTTCACCCGCGCCACCAGCAGTCCCAGCGGGGTGCCGATGAGCAGCGCGAAGCAGAAGCCGAGCAGGCCGCGCGAGACGCTGGTCCAGATGTAGCCGAGCAACTCGCCCTGGAGCCAGGCCTGGTGCACCACGTCCCACACGTCGGAGGGGGCCGGCAGCCTGGTCGGGTCGTCGACGACGTCGAAGGAGACCAGGCCCTGCCAGAGAGCCAGCACGAGGAGCACGGCGACGGCCGGGGGCAGGATCTTCTCCACGAAGGTCTGCCGGAAGGGCTTGCGGCCCTGCTGCACCGACTCCAGTGCGTCCAGGCCCGCCTCCAGACCGGCGAGATCGCCGCTCTCCTTCGCGGGACGCGTCGTGTCAGTGCTGGCCATGGCGGCGGATCTCCCCACGCAGTTCTTCGGTGATCTCGACGGACAGCTCCGCCACGGCGGTGTCCTCGATACGGCGCGGGTGCTCGATGCCGACCGTCCACTCGCGCGCCACCCGTCCGGGACGCGAGGACAGCAGGACGACCCGCTCGGCCAGCCGCACGGCCTCGCGCACGTTGTGCGTCACGAACAGCACGGACAGCTTCGTCTCGCGCCAGATGCGGGTCAGCTCGTCGTGCAGCACGTCCCGCGTGATGGCGTCGAGGGCCGCGAACGGCTCGTCCATCAGCAGCAGCTTGCTCTCCTGCGCGAGCGCCCGGGCCATCGCCACCCGCTGGCGCATACCGCCGGACAGCTCGTGCACCCGCTTGCCGTACGCGCCCTTGAGCCGGACGAGTTCGAGCAGTTCCTCCGCCTTGTCGCGGCGCTCGGACTTGGGCACCCCCCGCAGCCTGAGGGCGAGTTCGATGTTCTTGCCCGCGGTCAGCCACGGGAACAGGGCGTGCTCCTGGAACATCAGGGCCGGCCGCCCGTCCGTGGTGATGCCGCCCGCGCTGGGCCGGTCCAGGCCGGCCACCAGGTTCAGCAGCGTGGACTTGCCGCACCCGGAGGCGCCCAGGAGGGTGACGAACTCACCGGGCGCGACATCGAGGGTGATGTCGTCCAGGACGAGCTGCTGCCCGGCGGGGCCCGCGAAGGACTTCGAGACGTGCTCGATCCGGGCGGCGTACGCGGCCGGCTCGGTGCCGTGGGCGGCCTTGGCGAGGGTCGTGGTCGTGGCCATGGTCGTCACCTCCTGGGTGGTCGGATCCGGGCTTTACTCGACGCCGAGCCCGGCGTCGTCGACCGCGGGCTTGCCCTTGGCCTTGAGGACCTTGTTCAGCAGGGTGAGGTCGTAGATGCCGTTCAGGTCGGGCCGCTCCAGCAGACCTGCCTTCACGGCGTGCTCCGCCTCGGCGCCGAGGGTGGCGGCCAGCGGGTCGTCGGTGAGCCTGATCGACTCCCAGGCCGGGTCCAGCACGTCGGCGGGCAGCGCCTTGCCGGAGTCCTTCTCCAACCGGGCGTTCGCCGCGGCCTTCGCCTCGTCCGGGTGGGTGGTGATCCACTCGTTGGTGTCGACCGACGCCCCGAGGACCGCCTCCACGGCCCCCGGGTGCTCCTCGAGGAACTTCTGCGACACGATGACGTTCGTGATCACGAACTTCTCGTCCGGCCACAGCGTCGACTCGTCGAGCAGTACCTTGCCGCCCTCGGCGACCAGCCGGGACGCGGTCGGCTCCGGCACCCACGCGCCGTCGACGGAACCGGACCTGTAGGCGTTCGGGGTCACCTTGTTGTCACTGCGGACGACCGTCACGTCGCCCTTGCCGCTCTGCGCGTCGACCTTCCAGCCCTGCTCGGCGATCCAGTTGAGGAACGCCACGTCCTGCGTGTTGCCCAGCTGCGGGGTGGCGATGCGCTTGCCCTTGACGTCCTTGAGGGACTTGATCCGGTCCGGGTTCACCACCAGCTTGACGCCGCCCGAGGCCGAACCGCCGACGATGCGCAGGTTCTTGCCGCCGGACTTGGTGTAACCGTTGATCGCCGGGGACGGGCCGATCCAGCCGATGTCGATGGAGCCCGAGTTCAGTGCCTCGATCTCGGACGGACCCGCGTTGAAGACCGCGTACTTGGCCTCGGTGCCGCCCAGTGCCTTCTGGAAGAAGCCCTTCTGGTTGGCGACCAGCGGCGTGGCGTGCGTGATGTTGCCGAAGTACCCGATCCGGACGGAGTCGAGACCGTCGATCTTCTCGGCGCCCGCGGCGATCTTCACGGTGTCGTCGTCCTTCGCCTGCGAGCCGTAGCCGCAGGCGGCCAGCGTCAGCAGGGGAAGGGCGGCTAGGACCGCCAGCGCGCGGCGCAGGGCGGAGAGGGCAGGCACGGGAGGGGTTCCTCTCGTTGGTCCGGCACGCACGCCTGTCGGTTCGTCCGAGGTGTCAGGTCGTGGCCGGGAGGTCGGCGGGTCTTCGGCTGCGGGGGGTGAGGGCGCGCGGGCGGTGCGCGTACGTCACCGCGCACATCGCGCCACCCCGCCCTGCCCGCTGCCGAGGGCGCCGCTGCCGACGCGGCCGCCCTCCTTGGCGAACGTGGAGTAGAAGTCGGGGGAGCCCATGCTCAGAAGTCCCACCCGTCGTCGTCCGCCGTGCCCTTCACGGGCTCCGGCGCGGCGAAGGACTCGCCGGCCATGCCGGCCGTGAGCGTGGTGCCGTCGGACGGGTCGATCAGGATGAACGAGCCCGTGCGCCGCGAGTCGGCATAGGAGTCGGCGGGCAACGGCTCGGCCGTGCGGATCTTCACCCGGCCGATGTCGTTGGCGACGAGCTGCCCGGGGTGCGGGTGCAGGGACAGGTCGTCCAGCGTGAGCCGGGCCGGGATGTCCTTGACGATCGCCTTGACGGTGCGGGTGCCGTGCTTGAGCAGCACCCGGTGGCCCACGGTGAGCGGCGCGTCGGCCACGTGGCAGACGGTGGCCTCGACGTCCTGGCTGGTGGCCGGGGCGTCCTCGCGGGGCACGATCAGGTCGCCGCGGGAGATGTCGATGTCGTCCTCGAGGAGCAGCGTCACCGACTGCGGCGTCCAGGCGGCCTCGACGGGGCTGCCGAGCAGGTCGATGCCGGACACCTTCGAGGTGCGGCCCGAGGGCAGCACGGTGACCTCGTCGCCCACGCGGAAGGTGCCGGCGGCGATCTGGCCCGCGTAGCCGCGGTAGTCGGGGTGCTCGGCGGTCTGCGGCCGGATCACGTACTGCACGGGCAGCCGGGCGTGGCAGTGCGCCAGGTCGTGACTGACCGGGACGGTCTCCAGGTGTTCGAGCACCGTCGGGCCGCCGTACCAGTCCATGACCGCGGAGGCCTCCACCACGTTGTCGCCCTCGAGCGCCGAGATGGGGATCGCGGTGACCTCGGGGACGCCCAGTTCGGTGGCGTACGCCGTGAACTCCTCGGCGATGGCCGCGAACACGGACTCCTGGTAGTCGACCAGGTCCATCTTGTTGACGGCGAGGACGACGTGCGGGACGCGCAGCAGGGCGGCGATCGCGGCGTGCCGGCGGGTCTGCTCGACGACGCCGTTGCGGGCGTCGACGAGGATCACCGTCAGCTCGGCCGTGGAGGCGCCGGTGACCATGTTCCGCGTGTACTGCACGTGCCCGGGGGTGTCGGCCAGGATGAACCGGCGGCGCGGGGTGGCGAAGTAGCGGTAGGCCACGTCGATGGTGATGCCCTGCTCGCGCTCGGCCCTGAGGCCGTCGGTGAGCAGGGCGAGGTCCGGGGCGTCCTGGCCGCGGCTCGCGGAGGCCCGCTCGACGGCCTCCAGCTGGTCGGTGAGGACCGACTTGGAGTCGTGCAGCAGCCGGCCCACCAGCGTGGACTTGCCGTCGTCGACCGAGCCGGCGGTGGCGAACCGCAGCAGGGTGGTCTCCGACAACTGCCAGACCGACAGCGGCTCGACGGGTTCGGTGGTGCTGGTCATGTCTAGAAGTACCCCTCGCGCTTGCGGTCTTCCATCGCGGCCTCGGACATCTTGTCGTCGGCGCGGGTGGCGCCGCGTTCGGTGAGCCGGGTGACGGCGATCTCGGCGATGACCTTCTCGATGGTGTCGGCGCCGGAGTCGACGGCGCCGGTGCAGGACATGTCGCCGACGGTGCGGTAGCGGACCCGCCGCTTCTCGATCGTCTCGCCGTCCTTCGGGCCGCCCCACTCGCCGGCCGTCAGCCACATGCCGGAGCGGGCGAAGACCTCGCGCTCGTGGGCGTAGTAGATCTGCGGCAGCTCGATGCCCTCGCGGGCGATGTACTGCCACACGTCCAGCTCGGTCCAGTTGGACAGCGGGAAGACGCGGACGTGCTCGCCCGGCGCGTGCCGGCCGTTGTACAGGTTCCACAGCTCGGGGCGCTGGCGGCGCGGGTCCCACTGGGAGAACTCGTCCCGCAGCGAGAACACCCGTTCCTTGGCCCGAGCCTTCTCCTCGTCGCGGCGCCCGCCGCCGAAGACCGCGTCGAACTTCTCCGCCTGGATCTTCTCGGTCAGCGGCAGCGTCTGGAGCGGGTTGCGGGTGCCGTCCGGGCGCTCCTTGAGCACCCCGCGGTCGATGTAGTCCTGCACGGAGGCGACGTGCAGCCGCAGCCCGTGCCTCTCCACCGTGCGGTCCCGGTACTCCAGGACCTCGGGGAAGTTGTGCCCGGTGTCCACGTGCAGCAGGGAGAACGGCACGGCCGCAGGGGCGAACGCCTTCAGCGCCAGGTGCAGCATCAGGATCGAGTCCTTGCCGCCGGAGAAGAGGATCACCGGCCGCTCGAACTCGCCCGCCACCTCGCGGAAGATGTGCACGGCTTCCGATTCGAGCGCGTCGAGGTGGGAGAGGGCGTACGGGCCGGCCGTACCCTCCCGCGCCGCTTCGGCGGTCGTCGTCATGCCAGTCCCCTTTCGGTGAGCAGGGCGTGGACCGCCGCGGCGGACTCCTGGACGGTCTGGTCCTGCGACTCGATGCGCAGGTCGGGCTTGACGGGCTCCTCGTAGGGGTCGTCCACCCCGGTGAGGCCGGTCAGCTCACCCGCGGCCTGCTTGGCGTACAGGCCCTTCACGTCGCGCACCGAGCACACCTCGACGGGGGTGGCCACGTGCACCTCGACGTACGCCGTGCCGTTCGCCTCGTGACGCTCGCGGACCGCGTCGCGGCTGTCCGCGTACGGTGCGATCACCGGGACCAGCGCCGTGACGCCGTTGCGGGCGAGCAGTTCGGCGACGAAGCCGATGCGCTGCACGTTGGTGTGCCGGTCCGCGCGGTCGAAGCCGAGGCCCGCGGAGAGGAACTCACGGATCTCGTCGCCGTCGAGCAGCTCGACGCGCCGGCCCTCCTCGCGCAGGCGGTCGGCCAGCTCGCGGGCGATGGTGGTCTTGCCGGCGCTGGGCAGCCCCGTGAGCCAGACGGTGGCTCCGGTCGTCACGTGGTTCTCCCTGGGTATCGATGGTCCGGTGGTCGTCGGCCCGGTGGCCGTCGGTCCCGTGGTGGTCGTCATGTCAGCCGTGCAGTCCGCACTCGGTCTTGGCGCGGCCCGCCCAGCGTCCGGCGCGGGCGTCCTCGCCCTCCAGCACACGGCGGGTGCAGGGCGCGCAGCCCACGGAGGCATAGCCGTCCATCAGCAGCGGGTTGGTGAGGACGCCGTGCTCGGTGACGTACGTTTGCACATCTTCCCGTGACCACTTGGCGATGGGCGAGATCTTCACCTTGCCGCGCTTCTCGTCCCAGCCGACGACCGGAGTGTTCGCCCGGGACTCCGACTCGTCGCGGCGCAGTCCGGTCGCCCAGGCCTGGTAGCCCTTCAGGCCCTCCTCCAGCGGCTTGACCTTGCGCAGCGCGCAGCACAGGTCGGGGTCGCGGTCGTGCAGCCTGGGCCCGTACTCGGCGTCCTGCTCGGCGACCGTCTGGCGCGGGGTGAGCGTGATGACGTTCACGTCCATCACGGCCTCGACCGCGTCGCGGGTGCCGATGGTCTCCGGGAAGTGGTAGCCGGTGTCGAGGAACACCACGTCCACGCCGGGCAGGGCGCGGGAGGCGAGGTGGGCGACGACCGCGTCCTCCATGGAGGAGGTCACGCAGAACCGGTTGCCGAAGGTCTCGGCCGCCCACTGGAGGATCTCCAGCGCCGTGGCCTCCTCCAGCTCACGGCCCGCCCGCTCGGCCAGCGCCCTGAGGTCCTCGGTCGTACGCTCTTCCTGAACCGCGGTCATGTCGGTTCCCCTCCCGTGGAGTCGGGCTGGAGACCCCGGGCCAGCAGCCCGAGGAACTTCAGCTGGAATGCGCGGTTGCACGCCCCGCATTCCCAGGCGCCGTGGCCCTGCTCGCCGGGACGCAGGTCCTCGTCGCCGCAGTAGGGGCAGTAGAAGGGCGCGGCGCGCTCGCTCACGACAGGGCCTCCTCGGAGGCCCGGGCCGCCCAGGCGGCGAAGCGCTCGCCGTCTTCGCGCTCTGCCTGGAAGCGGGTGAGGACGCGCTCGATGTAGTCCGGCAGCTCGTCGGAGGTCACCTTCAGGCCGCGCACCTTGCGGCCGAAGCCGGCCTCCAGGCCGAGGGCGCCGCCCAGGTGCACCTGGTAGCCCTCGACCTGCTCGCCCCGCTCGTCGAGCATGAGCTGGCCCTTGAGCCCGATGTCCGCGGTCTGGATGCGGGCGCAGGCGTTCGGGCAGCCGTTGAGGTTGATGGTGAGGGGTTCGTCGAAGTCCGGGAGGCGGCGCTCCAGTTCGTCGATCAGCGAGGCGCCGCGTGCCTTGGTCTCGACGATGGCGATCTTGCAGAACTCGATGCCGGTGCAGGCCATGGTGCCGCGCCGGAAGGTGGAGGGGCGGGCGGTGAGGTCGAGTGCCTCCAGGGACTCCACCAGGGAGTCGACCCGTCCCTCCTCGACGTCGAGGACGATCATCTTCTGCTCGACCGTGGTGCGCACCCGGCCCGAGCCGTGCGCCTCCGCCAGGTCGGCGACCTTGGTGAGGATCGTGCCGTCGACGCGGCCGACGCGCGGGGCGAAGCCGACGTAGTAGCGGCCGTCTTTCTGCCGGTGCACGCCGATGTGGTCGCGCCAGCGGCTGGTGGGCTCGGCGGGCGCCGGGCCGTCGGTCAGCTTCCGCTTCAGGTACTCGTCCTCCAGCACCTGGCGGAACTTCTCCGGGCCCCAGTCGGCGACCAGGAACTTCAGGCGGGCGCGGTTGCGCAGCCGCCGGTATCCGTAGTCGCGGAAGATGGAGATGACACCCTCGTAGACGTCGGGCACGTCCTCGATGGGCACCCAGGCGTTCAGCCGCACGCCCAGCTTGGGGTTGGTGGACAGACCGCCGCCGACCCAGAGGTCGAAGCCGGGCCCGTGCTCGGGGTGCTCGACGCCGACGAACGCCACGTCGTTGATCTCGTGCACGACGTCCTGCACCGGCGACCCGGAGATCGCGGTCTTGAACTTGCGGGGGAGGTTCGAGTAGGCCGGGTTGTTCAGCACCCGGCGCTTCATCTCCTCCAGCGCCGGTGTGCCGTCGATGATCTCGTCCTCGGCGATGCCCGCCACGGGGGAGCCGATCATCACGCGCGGCGTGTCGCCGCAGGCGGTCACCGTGGACAGGCCGACGCCCTCGAGACGGCTCCAGATCTCCGGCACGTCCTCGATCCGGATCCAGTGGTACTGGATGTTCTGCCGGTCGGTGATGTCGGCCGTGCCGCGCGCGAACTCCTGTGAGATCTCTCCGACGACGCGCAGCTGGTCCGTGGTCAGCGCGCCGCCGTCGATGCGGACCCGGAGCATGAAGTAGCGGTCGTCCAGCTCCTCCGGCTCGAGGATCGCCGTCTTGCCGCCGTCGATGCCCTGGCGGCGCTGGGTGTACAGACCCCACCAGCGCATGCGGCCGCGCAGGTCGCCGGGGTCGATCGAGTCGAATCCACGCTTGGAGTAGATCGTCTCAATGCGTGTCCGCACATTGAGACCGTCGTCGTCCTTCTTGGTCTGTTCGTTGCTGTTGAGCGGGGTGAAGTGCCCGGCCGCCCACTGGCCCTCGCCGCGGTGACGGCTCACCTTGCGGCGGGGGCTCGCGGCAGCAGGCTTCGGCGGAGTGGCGGCCATGGGTGACACGTCCTTTGAGAACAGGTGGAAAAGGGCTCTGACCTGCGCGCATGGCGCATGGCGCTACGTGGGCGTACGTGAGACACGCGTGCGCGTCATTGCGCGGGAGCGGGGTGAATGCGGGGGTTCCGGAGGTGCTGGAGAGTGCTCTCAGCGGCCCGGACAGATGGCGCTGGACATACGGCCGAGGTCGACGTGGCGCCGACTCACCAAGGCAATTCCAGTTCCAGGCATGTCGGAAGACTGGCACGGCGATCTGGACCAGGTCCAGCTTAATCCAAAATGTGGACACCCTTGTCTCGTTGAGCGAGACAAGGGTGTCGTGGGTCACATGTGCGGCGCCGTGCGGGCAGACGGCCGAAAACAGACGTGTCGGCGCAGGTCAGGTGGGGAAGGCTCCGGGCCACGGCCCCGGAGTGGCCACGTCCGCCTCCTCCTCCACCTTCGTGTCGAACAGCCGGAAGCCGCGGCGCCGGTAGTTGTCCATGGCGTACTCGCCGTCCTTGCTGCAGGTGTGCAGCCAGACCCGCTTGGTGGTGGCCAGCCCCGGCCAGCGCTCGGCCAGGTCCCAGGCGCGGGCGGTGCCGTAGGAGAGGAGGTGGCCGCCGATGCGCCGGCCGCGGAAGGCCTTGAGCAGGCCGAAGTACTCGATCTCCACGACGCCGTCGTCCCCGGGTGTCAGCTCCACGTATCCGGCTGGCGTGCCGCGGTCGTAGGCCACCCAGGTCTCCACGCCCGGCCGCTCCAGGTGCTCCCGCCAGCGGGCGTGGCTCCAGCCGAGCCGGTCCGTCCAGCGGATGTCGCCGCCGACCGAGGCGTACAGGAAGCGGCTGAACTCGGGGGAGGGCACCTCGGAGCGGACGATCCGGACGTCCCCCTCCGGGGCGGCGGCCGGCAGCAGATCGGTCGGCGCCGTCTGCTCCAGGGACCACGTGGTCACGGCGATGTTGGTCATGCCGGTCAGGGAATCATCCGCTCCGCGGGTCTGTCGATCCCCGCCCGCGCGGGCCGGTGCGACGCCCGCGACGGCGACGGCGCGTCAGCCGAGGGCGTCCTCGATCGAGGTCATCGGCAGCGCGAACAGCATCCGGCCGGACTGGGACCAGACCTCGCCGGTCGGTGCCGAGTACGACAGTGAACCCGCCGGTCCGCTCCAGCACTGCTGCGACCGGTCCGCGCCGCACTCCGAGGCCCGCGCGCCCTGCGTGTCCTGGCGCCACAGGGTGCCGCGTCCGTCCTGCCCGCCGGGCGCGCGTCCCAGGTACCAGTCCGTCCGTGTCGCGCCGGGCGGGCGGTACGACAGTACGCCGCCGACCTCGGCCGCACCGGTCTCGTACGCCTCCACCGCGTTGACGTGCCCGGTGGAGTCCGTGACCGGCAGTCCGCCGCGCTCGGGGTCGGGGCCGGCGCGCAGGGCGTAGCGCCACAGCCGGGTGGGCCGGTCGCCGTCCGCGTCCACGCGCTCGCTCGCCACCAGGCTGTCGGGGGTCGTGCCGCGGTCCAGGGAGATCGCGCCGGGGCGGGCGGCGCCGTCGAGGTCGGGGAGCCGGTAGGAGGCGATGGCGGGCAGGACGTAGCGGTGGCCGCCCGCGGCCCAGCCGCCGGGCACCCGGCCGACGGCGTCCGCCGCGGTGGTGGCGCGCTGGACCCGCCGCACGTCGTACACGTACAGCGCGTCGCGGTCCCCGGCGGCCGCGGTGACCAGCAGCTTGTCGCGGTACCAGACCATGCCGGTGACGGGGGAGGCCAGGCCCCGGTAGTCGTGACCGCCGTCGACCGGGACGGCGAGGAGCGCCGAGGTGTAGCCGAGCCGGCCGGGGTCGTCGGCGTTGACGAAGGAGACCCGGGCGAGACCGCCCTGGGGTGTGCCGTCGTCGCGGGACCAGGCGGAGAGGACGACGCGGTGGCCGCCCCAGCGGCCGTCTTTCTCCGCCTCCCCCGAGGTGGTGACGGCGCCGGGGCGCCAGCCGTCGGTGTCGGTCTCGTCCCAGCAGTAGGCGCGGGTGGCGGCGGGGGAGACCGGCAGCGCCTCGCGCTCCCCGGCCGTGCAGTCGTCGGCGTCGCGCAGGGTGCGGTCGGCGGAGTCGAGGACGGTGTCGACGCCCACCGGGTCGCCCATCGCGGCGGAGAGCCGGTCCAGCCAGGCCGTCGGCACCCGGTGCTCGGTCAGCCGCAGCGCCTCGGTGTCGGCGGCGGAGGTGAGGGGCTTGAGGGTGCCGGGATCGTCGGCGACCGTGGCCTGCGAGGCGCTGATCAGCGTGGCCGCGCCGGTCAGGGCGAGCGCGGCGCCGGTCAGGGCCGCGCGCAGTGCCCTGCCCCGTCTGCGCCGGCGGTGTCTGCCGCGCTGCTTCATACAACCTCCACGGACACCGGACCAACTGTGCTCCACGGTGGACGCGTTGACCGAGGAGCGGATGAGGCGGTCCGTAGAGGATGCTACGGCAGACGGACGGCCCGGCGGACGCAGACGATGCAAATATGCGGAATCAACCCGTCTTTACGGCCATCCGGGTCGTCCGCATCGAGGGCGGTACGAGGCGGGTCCCGTCACCCCGTCACCCCGTCGCCCCGTCGTACGTCGGCGTCGCGGGCCCCGGTCACGGCACCGTCGCCGATGCCCGTGCCTCCGTCACCGCCGGTGCCGTGGAGTGGGGGAGCAGGTCGCGCGGATCGGCCGGGAGCAGGACCTCGACCTCCGCGTCCTCGCAGAAACGATACGGCCGGTGTTCCAGGTAGGCCCCGAGGTACCTCCGCACCCGCGACATCTCCGCCCGTACCGTCACCGTGCGGGCCCGGTCGCCGAACATGTCCTCGGCCAGCCCGGCGGCGCTGCGCCCACCCCGGTGCACCGCCAGCAGGTACAGCAACTCCGCGTGCCGGGGGCTCAGTTCCCGCGTCCAGTCCTCCGCGCCGCCCAGCACCCGCACCGACCACCGGCGCGGCCGGCCGAGGTCGAGGACGATCCGGACGGCGCCCTGGGGCACCGGCCCCGCCGCGGCCCGCACCAGCCAGCCCTCCGCCAGCGGCTCCACCGTGCACGCCCCGAACCCCGGCAGCCACCGCACCCCTGCCTCCGGCGACTTGGGCAGCACCACCCGCTCCAGGTACGGCATTCCCGTGACCGCCGCCGTCCACCCGTCCCGGTCCGCCACCAGCGCCCGCCCCTCCAGTCGGGCCAGCACCGGCGCGGCCACCGCCCGCAACCGCTCCAGCGACTGCGTGTGCAGCTCCCGCAGCCGGGCCTGAGCCAGCTTGGCCACCGAGTCGACCCAGGCCAGCGTCGCCGGATGCATCGTCTCCAGCGGCCCGCTCACATCGACCACCCCGAGCAGCCGTCCGCTGCGCGGGTCGGTGATCGGCGCCCCGGCACAGGTCCAGGTGGCCTGGGACCGTACGAAGTGCTCGGAGGCGAAGACCTGTACGGGCCGCCGGGTCACCGCCGGTGTCCCCAGGCCGTTGGTGCCGACGACCTCCTCCCGCCAGTCCGCCCCGAGTTCGAACCCGAGCCCGTCGGCCCGGCGCAGCACCCGCGCGCTGCCCTCCCGCCACAGCACCCGGCCGTCCTCGTCCGCGACCACCATGATGTGGTGGGCCACGTCGGCGACCGACAGGAGCGCCTCCCGCAGCACCGGCAGGACGTGCCGCAGCGGGGAGGACTCGCGCCGCCGCCGGATCTCCTCCGGCGCCAGCAGCCCGGAGCGGAAGTCGTGCTCCGGATCGACGCCGCTGCGCAGCATCCGGTCCCAGGACTGCTCGATCACCGGCCGCGGTGCCACCGGCGCCCGCCCGCCCGAGAGTCTCGCGGAGCGGACCTCGCTGAGCATCCGCGCCGCACGCGCCGTGTCGGCGGCGGTGAACTGCGTCACGTCCATGGGCGAGAGCGCCACGGGACCTCGTCCTTCCGGAAGTCGATTGCTCGTCTCATAGTGACCGGTTGCCCACGCCGGACGGGCACAGTCCGCACACAGCCGACCGCAAGTTGCAACCCCCTGCAACCCTGGTGGACGGTCCCGCCGGTGTCCAAACTTGAACCACGCCGTCCCGAGCGGCGTACGCGGCCTGAACAGGCCCGTGTGGCGGGGGTGGTGCCGTGTCGGCGCAGCACCACCCCCGCGCCACGCGGCCGGAATCAGAGCACGGGCCGCGCCCGCTCCACCACCGCCGCCAGGTCCGGCGTCGGCGGCAGCGTGCCGAACGCCGCACCCCCGTCGCCGCCCAGCCGCGAGGCGCAGAACGCGTCGGCCACCTCCGGCGGTGCGTACCGCACCAGCAGCGCGCCCTGCAGCACCAGCGCCAGCCGCTCCGCCAGCAGCCGCGCCCGCCCCTCGGCGGCCGCCAGGTCGGCCAGCTCCGTCAGCAGGTCCCGGATCGCCGCGTCCAGCCGGTGATCGGCCCCGCGCGCCGCGCCCACCTCCGTCAGATACGCGTCCAACGTCGCCGGTTCCCGCCCCAGCGCCCGCAGCACGTCCAGCGCCTGCACGTTTCCGGCGCCCTCCCAGATCGAGTTCAGCGGCGACTCGCGCACCAGCCGGGGCAGCCCGGACTCCTCGACATATCCGTTGCCGCCCAGGCACTCGGCCGCCTCCACCGCCACCGGCGCGCAGCGCTTGGTCACCCAGTACTTGGCCGCCGGCACCGCGAGCCGCAGCAGCGCCCGCTCCCGCTCGTCCCCGGCCTCGGCTGCGTCGTGGGCGGCCGCCAGCCGCATCCCGAGGACGGTCGCCGCCTCCGACTCGATCGCGAGGTCCGCGAGCACGTTGCGCATCAGCGGCTTGTCGGCCAGCTTCCCGCCGAACGCCTCGCGGTACCCGCAGTGGTGCACCGCCTGCGCCACCGCCTGCCGCATCAGCTGGCCGAGCCCAGCACGCAGTCGAGCCGGGTCGCCGCCACCATCTCGATGACGGTGGCCACCCCGCGCCCCTCCTCACCGACCCGGCGCGCCCACGTCCCGGCGAACTCGACCTCCGCCGAGGCGTTGGACCGGTTGCCCAGCTTGTCCTTGAGCCGCTGGATCAGGAACACGTTGCGAGTGCCGTCCGCCAGGACGCGCGGCACCAGGAAGCAGGTCAGCCCCCCGGGCGCCCGGGCCAGCACCAGGAAGCCGTCCGACATGGGTGCCGAGCAGAACCACTTGTGCCCGGTCAGCGCGTACGTCCCGGCCTCGGCCAGCGGCCGCGCCGACGTGGTGTTCGCCCGTACGTCGCTGCCGCCCTGCTTCTCCGTCATGCCCATCCCGAACAGCGCCCCGGCCTTCAGGCGGGCCGGCCGCAGCTCCCGGTCGTAGACCCGGGAGGTCAGCCGGGGCACCCACTCGGCGGCCAGGTCGGGGTCGGCGCGCAGGGCGGGCACCGCCGCGTGGGTCATCGACAGCGGACAGCAGTTCCCCGCCTCCACCTGGGTCCACATCAGGAACCCGGCCGCACGGCGCACGTGCCCTCCCGGACGCGACCAGGCATCGGTCAGGCCCGCCGAGACGCCCTTGCCGAGCAGCCGGTGCCAGGCGGGGTGGAAGTCGACCTCGTCGACACGGTGCCCGTACCGGTCGTGGGTGCGCAGCACCGGAGGACTCGCGTTGGCCTGCGCCCCCCACTCCTGGGTCTGGAGCGCCCCGCAGCTGCGGCCCGTCCCCGACAGCTCGGCCAGCGCCTCCCCGCGCAGCTGGGCCGGCAGATGCCGCTCGACCGCCTCCGTCAGGGCCCGGTCGGCGGTGAAGACGTCGTAGCCGGTCAGCGGCGGCGCCTGATTCGTCACGGTGTGGGTACTGCCTGCCATGGACGTGAACCTACCGCGCGTGCGGCCCCGGCGGGCCCGCTACGGGATCACCGGGCGTCCGCGGATGAGTGCCGGCCCCCGCGCCGGATACCTTTAGGGCGTGCAGCCAGCAAGCGACTCCCCCGAACGGCCCTCGGGCCGGCTCCACCGCGCCCGGGTTCTGTACCGGAACGTCTCCAAACGCAGGACCGCCTGGCTGCTGCTCAAGGACACGGTCAACTCGTGCATGGAGTACCGCATCCTCGGTCTCGCCGCCGAGGCCGCGTTCTTCACCTTGCTCTCGGTGCCGCCCCTGCTGCTGAGCCTGCTCGGGCTGCTCGGCTACGTCGATTCCTGGATCGGCGCCGACACCACCGAGAGCCTGCGGAACAACATCCTGGACGCCTCCCGCGCGGTGCTCTCCGAGAAGGGCGTCAAGCAGATCACCGAGCCGATGCTGGACGACGTGATGAAGGGCGGCCGGCCCGACGTCATCTCCATCGGCTTCCTGTTCGCCCTGTGGTCGGGCTCCCGCGCGGTGAACGTCTTCATCGACACGATCACCGTGATGTACGGCCTCGACGGCGTCCGGGGCATCGTCCGCACCCGCCTGATGGCCTTCCTCCTCTTCATCGTGGCCCTGCTGATCGGGTCGGTCGCGCTGCCGCTGATGGTGGCGGGGCCGGACGCCGTGGTGCGGATCGTGCCGTGGTCGACGACGGTCGTCCAGGTCCTGTACTGGCCCGTCGTCATCATCCTGTCCGTGGCCTTCCTGACCACGCTCTACCACGTCTCCGTACCCGTGCGCTCCCCGTGGATCGAGGACGTCCCCGGCGCCCTGGTGGCCCTCGCCATGTGGGTGCTGGGCAGCTTCCTGCTGCGCATCTACCTCACCAGCACCGTCGAGGGCCCCACCATCTACGGCTCCCTGGCCGCGCCCGTCGCCGTGCTGCTGTGGATCGGCGTGTCCGCGTTCGCGGTGCTCGTGGGCGCGGCGGTCAACGCGGCCATCGACCGGGTGTGGCCGGCCGCCGCCACCGCCGCCGCCCGCGAGGCCAACGAACGGCTGCGCCAGGCCCAGGTCGCCGAGTACGTGGCCCGGACCTCCGCGAACGGCGAGGGCGACCCGGACATGCCCTCCGAGTTCCCGGAACGCTGGTCCCGCTTCCTGCCGCCCGAGGACGTCACGGCCCGCCTGCGCACCCACGGGAAGAACCCGCCGCCCGGGCACCGCAACCACACCCACCCTCACCACAACCACCACGACGACGGGCACGGTCACGGCCACGACAAGCCGGAGGCCTCGTAGGCCGTGTATCGAAAGTGGATCTTGCCTGCGGAATGATCGTGGGCAGAGGGGGAGGTCTCACGAACGAGGAGTGGGTGTTGGGCCCGTCGAATACGGACGGTCGAGCCGGTTCTACGACCTGTTGTGCCGATAGCAGCGGGATGGCACCTTGGCATCGGATCCTGGACGATGGCCCTCACCGTTCCGGGCGACGTCGCCGGCCTGCTGACGGCGGGCGCCGGCTCGGTGCACCTCTCCGCCCAAGACCCGGGCGACGCCCCGGCGCGCGGCCGGCTGGGTGCCCCTCGGAGCCGGCGGCACCTTGGCGGAGGACGACACCCACTTCGTCACCGACGGCGCCGTCGTCGCGGCGGCGCGGCGGGCACTGGACGCGGCGGTCGCAGGAGCGGGCCACGCCCCTGGGTGAACGGCCCGGGGGCCGAACCGGGACACTGGCACCGTGGACGCACTCGCCGGACTGCTGGAGGGCCCCCGGGCCCGTGGCGCCTTCATGATCCGCGCCTGTTTCGACCCGCCCTGGGCCGTGCGCGTCGAGGACCGGGCACCGCTGACCGTCATGCTGATGGTCCGCGGCGACGCCTGGATCGTGCCGGACACGGGGGAGCGGCTGCGGCTGCGCGCCGGGGACCTCGCCATCGCGCGCGGCCCCGACCCGTACGTCTGCGCCGACGACCCCGCCACCGCCCCGCAGGCGGTGATCCTCCCGGGCAGCGCGTGCAGTTACCCCGACGGACGCCCCCTCAACGGCTCGATGGACCTCGGCGTACGCACCTGGGGCGACCGCCCCGACGGCCGGGCGGTCCTGCTCATCGGCACCTACCTGGTCCGCGGCGAGATCGGCGGCCGGCTCCTGGACGCGCTGCCCCCGCTGCTGTCGCTCACCTCCGAGGCGTGGGACAACCCCCTCACGCCCCTGCTGATGAGCGAGGTCACGCGGGACGAGCCCGGCCAGGAGGTGGTCCTGGACCGGCTGCTGGACCTGCTGGTCATCGCCGCGCTCCGGGCCTGGTTCGCCGGTCCGTCGGCCGATGCCCCCGCCTGGTACCGGGCCCTGGGCGACCCGGTCGTCGGCCGGGCGCTGCGGCTGCTCCAGGACGACCCGGCGCACCCCTGGACCGTCGCGTCGCTCGCCGCCAAGACCGGCGTCTCCCGTGCCGCGCTCGCCCGCCGGTTCACCGACCTGGTCGGGGAACCACCGATGGGCTACCTCACCGGCTGGCGCCTCGCCCTGGCCGCCGACCGGCTGCGCGACGGCGAGGACACCCTCGGCGCGATCGCCCGCCGGGTCGGCTATGGCAGCGCGTTCGCGCTGTCCGCGGCGTTCAAGCGGGTGTACGGCGTCAGTCCGCAGGAGTACCGGACCGGGGTCCCGGGATGACGTGGCAGGAGGGCCCGCGGAACGGGGGTCCCGGCTGACCGGCGCGGTGGCGCGGGCGGGGGCGGGGCGGGTTGCGCTGCCCGGCGTTGCGGGGTGCCGCTGCGCCCACCCGTGCCGCCCCAGCGGCACGGCTGCCCGCAGCGGCGGTGGGGGAGCGGCACGACTGCCCGCAGCGGCGGTGGCGCGGGGACTGCTCGTGGCTGGGGCGGTGTGGGGACTGTCCGTGGCTGGGGCGGTACCTGTGCTGTCCGGCGTAGTCTGGCGTGCGTGTATGCGGAGTGGGGGTCTCGGCTGGCCGGTGCGGTGGTGTGGACCAACAGCCCGACCGGGTCCGGCCCCGGGCGGGTCCTGCCCGACGGCTGCATGGACCTGCTCTGGCACGACGGCCGGCTCCTGGTCGCGGGGCCCGACACCCGCGCCCACGTCACGGAGGGGACCCAGGGCCCCTGGGCCGGCGTCCGCTTCTGCCCGGGCACCGCACCCGCCCTCCTCGGCGTGCCCGCCGCCGAACTGCGCGACCGCCGCGTCGCCCTCACCGACCTCTGGCCGGCCGCCCGCGCACGCCGCCTGACCGCCCGGGTGAACGCGGCCCCCGACCCGGCGACCGGCCTGGAGGAGGCCGCGCTGTCGCGGGCCGCCGACAGCGGACCCCCCGACCCGCTGCCGGCCCGGATCGTCGCCGCCCTCGACGCGGGCCGCCCGGTTTCCGCCACCGCCGACGCCCTCGGCGTCGGAGCCCGCACACTGCACCGCCGCTCGCTGGCCGCCTTCGGCTACGGTCCCAAGACGCTGGCCCGGGTACTGCGGCTGCAACGCGCCCTCGCCCTGGCCAGGGACGGCACGCCCTTGGCGGAGACGGCCGCCCTGACCGGGTACGCCGACCAGGCCCATCTGGCGCGGGACGTACGGGACTTGACGGGGCTGCCGCCCGGCGAGCTGCTGCGCGGCTAGCTCGTGGCCGCGTCGCGCCGCCGTCCATCAGCAGCAGCGACGTGCCCACCGTGGTGTGCGCGGCCCGCGCGTGGTGGGCTTTCGGCGGCCCGCTCCAGCGGATACATGGCGCCGATCCCTGCTGCCCAGCCTCCGACCTCGAGTTGGCTCGAGGTCAAGCCGGGCCCTCCGGCAGCGGCGCGAACAGGTCGACGCCGTGGCCGTCCGGGTCGTTGACGACGGCGTACCGCTGCCCCCAGGGCGCGTCCCAGGGCTCGCGCTCGCCCTTGCACCCGCTGCCGGTCATCTCGGCGTAGAAGGCGTCCACTTCGGGCGGCGTGTCGCACAGCAGGGCGAGGGAGTGCCGCCCGCCCCCGGCCGGCGGCTGCCACCCGGGGGTGAAGGAACGAACGGAGTCCTCGGTGTCCAGGAGCAGCCGGATGCCGCCCGGCAACGAGGCCTCCGCGTGCGGCTGCTCCTCGCAGCCCTCGGGGAAGGCGAAGCCGAGCCGGCGGTAGAAGGTCACGGAGGCGGCCATGTCGGAGACGATGAGGCCGATGGCGTCGAATCGTGCGGTCATGGGGCCACCGTAGGCAGGGCCGCGCCCGCGGTCTTGAAGAAAACGGACACGTGGCTGCCGCGCCGCGTGCCTCAGAAGCTCCTCAAGTCCGTTGATCGGAACCGGGTGTCCAGCCGATCATGGCCGTATGTTCGGACGACTCGCCCCACCTGAACTCAACGTCCTCGTCCTGCGCGACACGGACGTCGTCGCCCACGGCATCCGTCAGGCGCTCGCCGAGGCGACGCCGGAGGAACGGCCCGGGCTGGAGCGCGCCGCCGCCCTGGTCGAGCAGACCGCCGCGGAGCCCGACGCGGCACTGCTCGCCCGCTGGGTCCACGAACGCCTCGCCGCGGCCGGGCACGAGGGCCCCGTCGACTCCGTGCGGGCGGTCAAGACCCTGCGCGAGGCGGTTCCCGGGCTCAGCCTGCGCCAGGCCGTCAAACTGACGAAGGACGCCGCGGCCCACCGCCCCTGAAAGCTGTCCCGCAAGTCGTGGTCGTTCGGGGTTCGGCGGTCAGTTGGGGACGGGGCGTGCTCGGCTCCGAGTGCCAGAAGGGGTGCCAGGCGCCGCCGAACCGCTCGAACCGACAAGCTCATCCCTTGATGAACTCGATGATCTGCGGGGCGATCTTCTTTGGAGCCATGACGACGGCGCCATGGTTGAGTCCGGGCACAGTGCGATGGTCGGCCTGCGGCAGGAGCTCGGTGACGGCGAGGGCGGCGCGCTGGAATGCGGCCGGACTCTTGCCACCGGTCAGCACGCGGGTGGGTAGGGCCACCTCTTTCCACTCCTCGGCATCGAGCGGCTTGCCTTGCTGGGTATCGCCCATGACCGCGATGTCATAGGGGAGAGTGCTGGCCAACTTGGTGAGGTTTGCCCACATCTTCGGCATGAGCTTCATGAAGAACACGGCGATGCCGGGCATGCCCTGCACCCTGGTCATGAAGTACTTGACCGCGTCGCTGTGCCTGCCCTCCGCAAGCAACGCAGTAATCTGCTGTGCGAGGTCCTTAGGCGGTCCGTCGTCGCCTTCGCCGACCACGAACGGCGGCTCGTACAGAGCCAGGCGGTCGACGTTGACTCCGGCCGCGGCCGCGCGCAGGGCGAGGACCGCTCCGGAGGACGAGCCGAACAGCGACGCCGAACCGCCGACGTGTTCGACCAACGCGGCGATGTCTTCAATCTCGCGGTCGGGGGCGTAAGTAGCGGTGTCCCCGCTGGCACCGCGTCCGCGCCGGTCGTAGTTGATCACAGTGAAGTGGTGGGCGAGGAGAGTCGCGAGTTTGGCTGTGTCCGAGCGGTCTGCCAGTGCCGAGGCAACCAGGACGACGGCCGGCCCGCGGCCCGACTGCTCGAATGCGATCTCGGTGCCGTCGGCGGAGGTGACTCGGGCCTCGGCTCCGGCCGACTGCTCTCGCGCTGTTGCCATGTTTGTCTCTCCGGTTCACGTAGGGGCCGTACTGCTGTGGTGTGCCTTGCTGCCGATAGGACCCCCGCAGTGCAGGAAAGTCATCGGTGCGTCAGGCCTTCGGTGCCGAAGTCGAGCTCGCGGTAGTCGTGCTCGATCCGCCGGCGCATCTTGGCCCACCGCACCAGGTCGGCGGCCGGTGTGGTGGCGGGCAGGTTCGATATCCAGTAGTCCGTCGGAGCGTCCTGGCCGTCCGGCCACTCGACCAGGAGTGTCTGGACGGGCAGGACGCCGTCCCACCGGTTGCGGCCGCCGCCCGCCTCCTGCGCTGCGGCCAGGGACTGCTTGCCCGCGGGCCGGACCGTCAGGACCGCGAAGCGTGAGGTCATCGCGCCTTTGCTGCCCTGCCTCCAGGTCACCTCGGTGAACCGGTCGGCACCGGCCTCCGCTGCGAGGACGCAGACGGTTCGCGGTGGGGTGCGGTAGCGGGGAAGGGTGGGCGGTCCGAGTCCGCCGTAAGCAGGCTGGTACGGCTCAACATCCTCCGGGTGGGCGACTTCCTTCCCGGTCAGGGCCAGGACATAGGACAGCCCTCGCTCCTCGAGGCCGAGTCGGAAGGGGGTGCTGACGCCGTAGCCGGCGTCGGCGACCACGACCGGTGCCTTCAACTGCCACTGGGCGAGTGTGTCCAGCAGGCCGAGCGCGAGACGCCACTTCTCCCGGTGCACCACGTCGTCGGGGACTCCTGCCCTGCGGCATCGCTCCGGTTCGTCCGTCCACTCACGCGGCAGATACAACTGCCACTCCAACGGGCACGAGGCCGTGTCGGTGGCGGCATGGACACTGACCGCGACCTGGTAGTTCGCCCGTTTGCCGACCGCTCCGCAGTACTGGCGGGCCACCCCGACCGACGCCTTGCCGCACTTGGGGAACGACACGTCGTCGATCACCCACACCTCGGGCCCGACAACTGCGGACAGCCGCTCGGCGATCCGCTGCCTGACCGGCAGCGGATCCCATGGCGACTGGTTCACGAACTGCTGCAGGGCCTGCATGTTCCCGTCCGGCAGCCGCTCGGCCATCGGCTGGACCGACTTACGACGGCCGTCCAGCATCAGGCCCCGCGGATAACACTCGCCCCACCGCCGCTGGTCCCGACGCGGCAGCGAGGCCAACACATCGGCAACGAACTCCGACAACTCACCCCGGAGTCGTTCCACCTCCCCCAGCCCCATGCCAGGAGAATGCCCACCCATCAGGCAAGATCACCCAACGTAACGAAGTACTACTGGGCCCTGTCCGATGGATCACGCCGGAGGACATGGTGCCCGGTACAGCGCACCCGGGGCCATACCGCCGCAAGGCACCCCTCGCCGCGACAAGGCCCACCGGGTCCGGTGGGCATCCCCCGGGCTTCGCCGGGGGCCAGCTGGGGGGCTGAGGGGAGGACAGCTGGATGGGCGTGGGCCTCCGGTGTTGATGGGATGGGGGGAACAGAAGGGGGAACACCATGCGCGTACCTGTTTCACGCCGGGCTGCCTTGACCTTCGGCATGGCCTCGGCCCTGGTGGGCTTCACCAGGGGGCCGACGGCGGCGTCAGCACCCGCCTCCAGGGGCCTGGCCACACCCGCAGCCGCCGCGACGAACGGCAATCTCCGTCGGCAGGTGAACGCGATCCTGGCCACCGGCGTTGCGGGGGTCGGCGCGGAGGTGATGTCGCCATACGGTCGGCGCCACGCGTTCACCGGGACGCCGCGCGAAGGACGGTTCCGGATTGGGAGCCTCACCAAGACGTTCACGGCGGTGGTCGCACTCCAGCTTGCCGACCTGAAACTGGATACCCTCGTACGGCACTGGCTGCCGGAGGTTGCGCGGGACATCACCGTACGGGACCTGTTGCGCCACACCAGCCGCCTGCTCGACCCCAAGATCCCGGCACTGACCAGTGCAGAGGGCTATCAGGCGGAGCGGCTGCGGAGTTATACGCCGGAGGAGCTGGCAGGCGCGGCGTTGCGGCTCGGGAGGAGACCCGAGAAGTGGTCGTACGCCAACACCAACTACCTGCTCACCGCGATGATCATTGAGCGGATCACCGGCCGGAGCTGGGCCGCGGAGATCACCGACCGGATCATCCGTCCCTTGGACCTCGACGCCACCAGCGCCCCCGGAGAGTCACCGTTCGTCCCCGGCCCACACGCGCCCGGCTGGGCATCGTTCGGCACCGAGACGCCGCTCGACGTCACGCTTCTCAACCCCAGCATGGCTGTTGGCTCTGGTGCCCTCATCAGCAGTGTCCGCGACCTCAGTGTCTTCTACGCCGCGCTGCTCGGCGGGGAACTGCTTCCCCCGGCGCGGCTCGCCGAGATGACCGCCACCGTCCCAGCGTCCGGGATCGGCATCGAGGGTGCGCGGTACGGCCTCGGCCTCGCCGAACTGCCGCTCCCCGGCGGCGGCAGCTTCTTCTCCCACTTCGGCGAACTGCTCGGCTACCACGCGTGGGCCGCTGTCACGGCGGACGGTTCGCGCACGGCGGTCGTGTATGTCACCGGCGATGTGACCGCGGCGACCATGGGCAAGATGTCCTCACTCATCGAGGGTGGCGTCGGCGGGACGCGCTGACCCGCCTGGGGGCACGGTCGCCCCCAGGCGATGCCTTCCCGAGTCGTACAGCTACTGAACTTGATCAGGGGGATCGTGTGCTTGATCTGACGTCTGCGCAGGTGACGCCTGTTGCGTCGTGACGAATACGCCTTATCGCCCCCGACACGGTCGGGCCGGGTGCGCGGTCGTCCACCTGCTTGCCGGGGCACACGGATCTCTTGCAGGACGGGGATCATCTGCAGTGCGTCCCCCCACTGGCCGGGCGTGACGACAAACCCGAGTGGGCGGCACCCCTTCCCCGGCAAGGTGGATCTTGCTTGTGAGCCCGCCTCGCGAGCGTCCCAGGGCCTCATCGGAGCGATGGCGTGCCGGGCCCCTACGCCGACCGGGGTCTTTGGTGCCGGAGTGGAGGCGCCAGCCGCGTGCTGATGAGCGCGGCACGTCGTGGAATCGACGCTGACCATGCTCCAGTCGATCCGGCCCTCGGCATCGGCGTCGGCCTGGACGGCCCGCAGAATCCTCTCCCACGTGCCGTCCGCTGACCACCTGCGATGACGGTCGTGAACCGTCTTCCGGCTCCCGAAGCAGAGAGGCAGGTCTCGCCAGGGGAGGCCGGTCCGTTGACGGAAGAGAATCCCGTTGATCACTGGACGGTGACACTGCCGGCGTCCGCCCCGCCCGCGATCTGTCGGCACGTGCGGTTCCAACCGAGCCCACTCCTGATCCGAAAGATCTCCGCGCCCCATGTCCCACGGAACGAGTTCCCCGAAGGAGCGTCACACGACCCACCGGACAGCCCTAGGCGGCCCGCCCGCCTCGTCACGCGCGCGTGGGCTTCGCCCATTCCTCGCGGAGCATCCCGAAGAGCACGCGGTCGTAGCGCTTGCCGTCCAGCAGCACGGCCGACCGGCGGCGGCCCTCCTCGCGGAATCCCAGCCCGGTGAAGGCACGCACGGCACGCTCGTTGCCGCTCCACGTGTCCAGCTCCAGCCGGTGCAGAGGGAAGGCGCCGAACAGGTGGTCCACGAGCAGCCGCAGCGCGTCGCTGCCGTGGCCGAGGCCCCAGAACTCCCGCTCGCCGATGGTGACTCCGAGCGTGGCCACGCCGGCGTACGGGTCCAGGTCCCGGTAGTCCGCCATGCCGATCACCTTCCCGCCCGCCAGGTCCTCGACCGTGAACACGGCCGACTCCCGGGGGTTCAGGCGCAGCATGGTGTCGAAGCCGAGGGCGACCGCCTCCGAGGTGACCGGGCCGAAACACGGATCGCCGGCCGTGGCCCAGTGCATCACTTCGGGGTCGTTGCGCCACCGCAGATGGTGCTCCGCGTCCTCGGGGCGCAGCGCACGCAGTCTGACCAGCCGCCCTTTGAACCTGTCGAACCTATCTTCGAACATTGCGCCACTCTAATCGATCACAAAACCACCGAAGCATGAACACCTGTGCGGCAGGATGAGCGCATGAATCGTCACGCGCGCGTGCTGCCCGTGCTGCTGCTGGTGGCCCCGCTGCTGCTCACCGCCTGCGGATCCGAGCAGGCATCCTCCACGGCGGCCGCCGGCCGCCCCTCCGGTTCGCCGGGCGCGGCGGCTCCCGCCACCGACGCGGGTGCACTCGAGGCCCGCGCCCAGGCGATGGGCGTGGCGCCCGAACTGGTCTACGTCACCGAGGCCCCCGGCTTCACCCTCGCCCAGCAGTCCGTCGGCGTCCTCGGCGACGACGGCTTCTCCGCCACCTGGGTCGACGGCGACACCGACGCGCTGCTGCGCCTCGCCGTCGACCGGGGCACCATCACCGCCGACACCTGCCCCGAGCAGCCGGTCGGCGACCTGTCCGGCGAGCACACCACCTGCGAGCGCGACGGTGACGCCTGGTACCGCACCGGCGCCGGACGGCACGAGTACGCGCTGCCCGAGAAGGGTCACGTCGTCCGGGTCTCCGCCGAGACGGACGCCGTACCGCGCGAGGTCCTGCGCGCCGCCGCCCTGGCCGCCCACCGCCCCGACGCCGCCGAGACCGACCGCCTCGTGCCCTCCGCCGACCCCGCGCCCGCCTCTCCGGTCGAGCGCGGCGACCTGCCCCGGTACGGCGACGGGGCGCCCGACAACCACGTGGACGTGGGCGGCTGACCCGGCGGCCACTCGCTCACGCCGTGAAGGACGCCACCGTGTCCAGCCCCGCCTGCCGCAGCGTCCGGTGGACTGCGGGGCGGGCGCCCCGGACGGTGAGGGCGACCGGCTCCGGCGTCCGGGTCACCGTCCGCAGCAGCGCGTAGGCGCAGGCCAGGTCGATGTGGTCCAGGTCGTTCATGTCCAGGGTCCACGATCCCGGCTCCCGCAGCCGCGGGTCGAGGAGCAGTTCCTCCAGCACGCCCAGCGCGGGCGCCTCCAGGGACCCGGAGAAGGCCAGCACCGCGTGCCGCCCGTCGGCCTCGGCGATCCTTACGGGTGCGTCCGTCACGACAGCCTCCTCGGTCGCTCGTGCGTGCGTGGCGTCCGTAGCCTCCATTGTCCCCCCGTTCGCCATGACAGGGGCGGCCCGGAATAGATCAGGCCCGGGCGGCGCTGTGCCTTGAGCGGTACGAGAGTGCGGCGAAGGGCTGGTGGGCGTATGCGGTCGGGCCAGACGAACCCCGTGGTCAGAACGGTGCACGGGGCGGTACGCGGCAGGTACGAGCACGGAGTCGCCGTGTTCCGGGGCATCCCCTACGCGGCGCCCCCCTTCGGCCCCGGCCGGTTCCGTCCGCCCGTGCCCCCCGAGCCCTGGGACGGCGTCCGCGACGCGGGCTCCTTCGGCCCCACGGCCCCGAAGCCGCCGTACTCCGAGGCCTTCGCCCGGTACCTCTCCGATCCGTCGATCCCCGGCGATGCCTGCCTCAACCTCAACGTCTGGACCCCCGAGCCGGGCCCCGGAGCCCGCCTGCCGGTCCTGGTCTGGCTGCACGGCGGCGCCCTGACCAGGGGTTCCTCCGCCGTACCGGTCTACGACGGACACACCTTCGCCCGCGACGGGGTCGTCTGCGTCTCGGTCAACTACCGACTGGGGGTGGAGGGCTACGGACTGTTCCCGGACGCCCCCGCCAACGCCGGACTGCGCGACCAGATCGCCGCCCTCCAGTGGGTGCGCGACTCCATCACCGCCTTCGGCGGCGACCCCGGCCGGGTCACCGTCGCCGGGCAGTCCGCGGGCGCCATCAGCACCGGCGCGCTCCTCGCCGCCCCCGCGGCCCAGGGGCTGTTCCGGCGGGCCGTGCTCCAGAGCGGCGCACCCGAGGCGGCCGACCGCGACAAGGTGCGGCGCATGGTCCGCCGCATGGCCTCCCGCCTCAAGATCCCCGCCACCGCCGCGGCCTTCGCCGCGGCCGACCGCGACCAGCTGCTGCGGGCCCAGGCCGAGGTGGGCCGGTTCAGCAGCCCCGTGCTCGGCGGCCCCGGCTTCGGCCTCGTCATCGACGGCGACGTCCTGCCCCGCGACCCGCTGGAGGCGCTCGTCGACGGCGCTGTGGCGCCGGGCGTCGACCTCATGATGGGCTGGACCCGCGACGAGTACCGGCTCTGGCTCGTCCCCGGCGGCCTCGTCGAACGCGTCGACCGGCTCGGCGCCGTGGCCCTCGCGGGCGCCCGGGCCCGCTGCCACTGCGGCAACGAGGTCGTCCGCGGCTACCGTACGGCGCGCCCCGACGCGGGGACCGCCGAAGTCGTGGGCCAACTGGTCACCGACCACCTGCTCCGCATCCCGATGCACCGCTTGGCCGACGCGCGGCCCGGCTCCTCGTACGTGTACGAGTTCGCCTGGCCGTCCAACCTGCCCGACCTCGGCGCCTGTCACGCCCTGGAGCTGGGCTTCGTCTTCGACTCCGGCGACGGCCCCGACGCGCGCAGGCTCGCGGGCGAGGGAGCGCCGCAGGAACTGGCCGACGCGATGCACGGAGCATGGGTGCGGTTCGTGGCGTCCGGCGACCCCGGGTGGGAGGCGTGGGACGCCACCCACCCCGTGCGGGTCTTCGGCGACGGCGACCCGCGCACGGCCTACGGCCCGCTCGACGCCGAGTACGACCTGTGGAAGGCCGACGTCATCACGCGCCGAGCGCCCCGAGGAACGCGGCCCAGGCGTCTGGTGCGACGGTGACGTGTCCCTGCGGGGCTTTGGAGTCGCGGATGTGGATGGCGGTGGGTTCCTGGGCGACTTCGATGCACTGGCCGCCTTCGCTGCCGCTGTAGCTCGACTTGAACCACCGAAGTGCGGTGCCGCTCATTGCTCTCCCGGGAGACGGTCCAGCAGATCCCTCGTGTCCTCGGGGGTGAGGGCCTGAGACCGCAGCACCGCACACTTCTGCGTAAGGATCGCCACCTCATCCGGGTCGGCGATGAGTTGGCTGCCGCGCTGGTTCTCCGTGTAGGCGAGCCGCTGGTGTTCGGGTGTCTCCAGCAGCACGAACGGGCAGTTCAGCCCCGCGTGACTCGTCCGGTCCTGAGACAGGACCTGCACCATGAGCCCTGGCAGCTCCGAGCACGCGCGCAGCTGCCGTAGCTGCTCGCGCCAGACGGTTTGCCCACCGATCGGTGCCCGAACGACCGGCTCCCAGACCACGAAGCACGTGATCGGCGGTTCCTTGCCCTGAAGGATTCCCTGCCGCTCGATGCGTGCCGCCGCCAGGTGAAGTTGGCATATCCGGCGCCGAACGGGCACTGCCACGGCCCTTCAGGGCGCCGGGAAACGGTTCTTCGGGGCACCGCCCCGCCACCGGGTGAGCAACACTGCGCCGCCCAGCAACGCCGGTCCCACCACCGCCCCGGCGGCGATCACCCGCCCGAGCCCGGAGCCGGTCCCGCTCACCGGCACCGCGGCGGCGGCCGCCACGATGCCCGCTCCCGCGCAGGCCGCCAGCGCCTCGGCCCACACACGTGCGGTCCCGCGCCCCCACCGCCACGGCCACGTCTCACTGGTCACCAGATAGCCGACCAGCAGGACGACCACGCAGCCGGCCTCCCACCAGGCCGGGTCGCCGAACGCAGCGATCACCACCACGCCCGCCGCGACCAGCGTCGTCCGGTGGCGCAGCAGCCGGGCGGACCAGCCGGCCGCCACCGACGGCCGCCGGTCCAGTGAGGGCGCCGCCCACGCCGCGAAGGCGATCGCGCCGACGAGCGGCACCGCCTGACCCGCCGTGGTCACCGTCGTCCACGGCCGCCACGCCAGCACGACGGCCGCCACCGCGATCACCCGCACCGGCACGGTGCCGATCCAGTACCCCAGGTACTCCCGAAGGCCCACCCGGGACTCCAGCGCCGTCATCCCGCGCGCCCCCTTCCGCCGACCCGCCCCGACAGCAGCGGCGCCAGCGCCGGATCCAACGACTCGCCCGGCGTGTGCCGGAGCACCGGCACCCCGCTGTCCCGCAGGGCGAAGCGCATCGCGTCGCGCTCCGCCCGCCACAGCCGCAGGCCCAGCTCGCCCGCCTCGTCCCCGGGTTCCACCCGGGGGTCGCCGCTCGGGATCTCCACGACGACCGGACGGCGCCCGCGCGCCTGGACGTCCCGCAGCACCGACAGGATCCGTGCGTCGCTGAGCGGGGTGAACACGTACACCAGGGCACCCTCCGGCAGCGCGGGCGGCGGGACCCGTTCCAGCCCGTCGCCGCCGAAGGTGCGGTCCTTGCGGACGTCGAGGACGCTCTCGACGATGCGGTAGAACGCCGCGTCCCCGGTGCCCGGCGCCAGCCAGCGGGTGGTGCCGCCGGTCGAGACGACGCCCACGCGGTCGTGGGTGCGCAGATAGGCCCGGGTGAGCCCGGCGGCGGCGCGTACCGTCTCGTCCAGGGAGGACAGCCCGGTCACCGGGTCGACGACGTCCCCGAACGCGTCCAGCAGCATCACGGTGTCGGCGGCCCGCTCGGCCGCGAACCGGTGCAGCTGCACGGCGTCGCGCCGGGTCGTCGACGGCCAGTGGATGCGCCGCTGCCGCTCCCCGGGAACCCAGGGCCCCACTCCGACGACCTCGACGCCCTCCCCGGGCTGCGGCGAGGCGTGCTCGCCCAGCCGCTGCGGCAGCCGTACCGGGATCGGGGTGAACCTCGCCTGCGCGGCGTGCGGGAACACCGACACCTCGGGGGCCTCGACCCGCACGGTGCGGCGCACGGTGCCGCCCGAGTCGTACACGTCCAGGTCCACCGGGCCGAGCGACCAGCGGCCCCAGGCCAACGCCGTATGACGCAGCGTCACCGAGGAGCGGCCGACGGCCACCTCGTCGAGGCGCAGGCCAGGGCCGAGCGTGACGCCCGGGTCGAGGCGTACGGCGTCGCCGTCGTGGGCCACCTCGACGCGGACGGTGACCGTCTCGCCCTCGAAGCAGCGCCCCGGCTCGGCGGTCACCGACGTCTCGACGCGGCGGGCGGGGGTGCGGGGCAGCGCCAGCGCGAGCAGGACCAGCGGCGCCGCCGCAAGCGCGAGCAGCCAGCCCCGCCCGGTGAGCAGGGCGGCGGCCAGCGCCACGGCGGCCACGGTCAGCAGGCGCAGCGTCCGCTCGCCCGGACGCGGCCCCCCGGGCGGCCGGGACGGCGGGGGCGCCGGCGCGGTACGGCCCTCCAGGGCGCGGTCCACCAGCGCGTCCGGCCGCGGCTCCGGTGCCGGTACCGCCTCCGGCACGGACGGGGTCACGACGGCACTGCGGCCGTACGCCGCGTCGTCGGCGTACGGACGCCGTCGACCAGCTCGCGCAGCACGTCGTCCGTGGACAGCTCGCGCACCCACAACTCCGGCCGCAGCGAAACCCGGTGGGCCAGCGCGGGCACCGCGAGATCCTTGATGTCTTCGGGGACGACGTAGTCGCGGCCGTCCAGCACGGCGCGGGCGCGGGCGAGCTGGACCAGGGCGAGGCCGCCGCGCGGCGAGGAGCCGATGCTGATCTGGGGGTGGCCGCGGGTCGCGCCGACGAGCGCGACGGCGTACTCCAGCAGGTCGTCGTCGATCTCCACCCGCTCGACGACGGCCCGCCACGCCAGCACGTCCTGAGGCCCCGCGAGCCTTCCGAGCACGGCCTCGGGCGCGGCCCGGTCGATGCGGGCCCGCAGCATCGCCAGCTCCTCCGAGGCGGTCAGGTACCCCATCCGCACCCGCAGCCGGAACCGGTCGAGCTGGGCCTCGGGCAGCGAGTAGGTGCCCTCGTACTCCACCGGGTTGGCGGTCGCGATCACCAGGAACGGGTCGGCGAGCGGCCGGGTCTCGCCGTCCACGGTCACCTGCGACTCGGCCATCGCCTCCAGCAGTGCGGCCTGCGTCTTGGGCGGCGTCCGGTTGATCTCGTCGGCGAGCAGGAGGTGCGTGAAGACCGGGCCCGGGTGGAACACCATCTCGCCGGTGCGCTGGTCGTACAGCGGCGTTCCGGTGACGTCGGAGGGCAGCAGGTCGGGCGTGAACTGGATGCGGCGGAAGTCCAGGCCGAGCGTGGTGGCGAAGGAGCGGGCGAGGAGCGTCTTGCCGAGACCGGGCAGGTCCTCGACGAGGACGTGGCCGCCCGCCAGCACGGCCAGCATCACCTGCTCGAGCGCGTCCTGCTTGCCGACGACGGCACGGCCGATCTCGCGCAGTACGGCACCGGCCTGCTCGCCGACCTGCTCGGCGGTGCGGAGCGGGGGCGTGGAGGTAGAGGTCACTTCACTTGGTCCTTACCGGTACGGGAGGTGCGGGTGCTGCTGCTGCTGGTGCGGGTGCCGGCCGGCGCGTGGTCGTGGGCGCGGTCGCGGGGTGCGCCGAGGGCTTCGAGGCGGTCGACCAGGCGGCGCAGTACCTCGACGGGTACCGCGCCCCCGGGGCCGGTGTCCGGCGGCACGGGCCCCAGCCACGGCCACAGCTCGGGGCCGACCAACTCGGCAGCCCGCTCGGGCTGGTGCTCCAGGGACACGTGGTGGTGCTCGGCGAGCGCGGCGGCGTACAGGCGGCGCAGTTCGATCCGGAGCACCGCGCGGTAGTACAGGGCGCCGTCGGGTCCGGTGGAGGTCTTCACGTTGCGCCGCCACTCGCCCATGCCCGGAGCCCGCGTCCGCAACAGCCGTACCTCGTCCCGGTACGCGGAGTCGACCGCGCCCGCCCCGGTGACGTACCGGGCGACCAGCACGGCCGCGGCCGCGAGCAGCGCCACCAGCGCACCGGCTGCCTCGGGACCGTCGAGGAGCAGGACGAGCAGCAGGCCCGAACCGGCGACCGCGCCGCCCAGCAGCCCGAGCCGGGGCAGCGACAGCACGTCCTGTCCCGCGCCGTCCTCCAGGGGCCGGTTCACCGCTCGACCTTCCCGTCCCGGGCCGGGGCAGGTTCCAGGCCCCCGAGCAGGGACGCGATCTCCTCCAGGGCGGCGGCCGCGGCCGCCCGGTGCGAGCCGTCCATCGGGTGCGACGAGTAACGGGCCTCGCGGAAGAGGGAGGTGAGACGCGGCCCGGCCGGGCCCGGGGCGAAGCCCGCGTCGGCGGCGCGGGTGAGTAGGTCGGCCGGACTGTCGGAGGCATGCCGCCGCACACCGGACGCGGCAAGGGCGTCCTCCATCGCGGCGTAACAGGCGATGACGGCGCCCCGGGCGTCGTCGTCGGTGCCGGCCAGGGCGCGGCGGCCCGAATGCACGGCGGACAGCAGCAGTCGCGCGTCGTCGTCCTGCGGTGCGGTGCTCCCCGACGGACCCGGACGGTACGGCAGACGCAGCCGGAACCGTCGCAGCCGCCGTACGACGGCCACCACGACGAGCACGGCGACGACCGCGGCCAGTGTCAGGAGCACGAGATGCAGCGGCAGGGAGGAATGGTCCCCCGAACCGCGCGGGCGCTCCGGGGGCGGCGGAGTGGCGAACGTCGGTTCGGGGGCCGGTTCGGGGGCGAGGGGCGGCGGCGGGCCGGGCGTGCCGTCGCCGGTGGAGAACCGGTGCAGGACCAGGGCCAGTACGCCGATGACGGCCGTCGCGGAGAGCAGCAGGGGCGCGGCGATCTCCCGCAGCCGCTCCTCGACCGGCGGCACATCCATGCGGTTGGCGCCGAAACGCGGGCGAAGACGCCGGACGGCCGTCCAGACCCCGATCGTCCAGGCGGCGGACGCCCCGATCGCCACGATGCCCCACTGGCCGAGCGGCCCCCGGCCGGAGTGCAGCAGCCCCTCCGCGGGCCGCAGCGCGAGCGCGGCGACCGCCAGGGCGCCGACGACTCCGACGGCCACCACCGCCCCCGGCACCGCGCGCTGTCCGGTCCGCCCGCCCCGTTCCATGCCGTTCGCCCCCCGTCGAACCCGTCGCCCCCGAACGCCTGTTCAAAGCCATCTTGGCACATGCCCGACCGGCGCCCCGGGGAGCTGCGCCGCGGCGCCCGGGGCGGTCCGGTGCGGGCGCTCCCGGCGGCGGCCCGTGCCGGTCAGCCCCGGTAGCGGGCGCGGCCCGCGGCGGCGGCCACCGTCAGCGGGACGGTGAGCACCGCCGCGGTGAGGAACAGGCCGTGGTAGGCGTGACGTTCCGCGGGACCGGCGGCGACGGTGCTGGCCAGGGCGCTGCCGACGTAGAGGGCCACCCCGAACATCGCGACCCCGGTCGCACGGGCCGCCGGGGACAGCGCGGTGGCCCAGGACTGGATCGTGGAGTGCATGAACGACCAGCCGCCGCCGAGCAGCAGGGCGCACACCACCAGCGCGGGCACCGACCGGTCGGCCGCGGCACAGCCGAACGCCACCGTCATCTGCACCCCGCCGGCCACGATCAGCCGGACCGGCGTCCACCGCCCGACCAGCCGTTTGACCAGCTGCGCCGCGGCCATCGAGCCCACGCCGTACAGCGCGGTCACCGCACCGGCCAGGGCGGCCGAGGCACCCTGGGCCTCCAGCGCCGGCGCGATGTACGTGAGGAAGCCCAGCAGCACGGCGCCCTCGAACAGCGCGACGGCCATGACGTACCACTGCCAGCGGGAGCGCAGGACGACGGCGAAGGGGGCGAGCAGCGCGCCGGGTTCCGCGCGCGGCGGTTCCGGCAGCCGGCGCAGGGCGACGACCAGGTAGGCGGCGACCAGGCCCGGCAGGGCGAACACCACGCGCCAGCTCGCGTAGTGGGCCAGCACCCCGGCAACGAGGGTGGCCACGGCGGTGCCCAGCGCGAAGGCGGTCATCAGCTCGCTGAGCGGGCCGCCGTGACGGCCGCTGACAGCGGGGCGCGGACCGCCCGCTTCATCGACGTCCACTACCACTGCGGCCCCGACGCGTATGTGCGCCGCCACACCGCGACGACCGCGGCCGCGGGCTACGCCGAGCACGGCGGCTGGGTGGTCCTCAAGAACCACCTGGGATCTACCGCCGCCCAGGCGTGGGAGGCACGGCAGCAGGGCCTGCCGGTCTCGGGTTCGATCGTCCTCAACGACCTGGCCGGCGGCTTCGGCCCGAGGGCGGTGGAACAGGCCGTCGTCCAGCACGGCGAGGACAGCGGCCTGCGGCTGATCGTCCACCTGCCCACCGTCACCGGCCGGACGCACCGCAGCCGCCTGACCCGCACCCCCTCCCACCCCCTGCTCGCCGACGGCCAGCGTCCGCTCACCGTCACCGACGACAGCGGCAGGCTGCGCCCCGACGTCCGTGACCTCCTGCGCGCCGCCCGGGACCTCCCCGTGGTCGTCTCCACCGGACACGCCGACGGCCACGAGGTGCGGCTGCTGATCGAGGAGGCCGTAAGACTCGACCTGCCCCGTCTGATGCTCAACCAGCCCGCCAACCCCATGACCGGGCTGACCTGCAAGGATCTCGCCGATCTCGTCGGCGCGGAACAGGTCTTCACCGAACAGACCGCCCTGACCCACCTCCTCGGCCACCAGCCCTGGAGCGATCTCGCCGACGTCCTGACCCTGCTGCCGAGGGTCGTCTACAGCTCCGACCTGGGCCAGCCGTCCCAGCCGGACATCACCGACTGGCTGACTCGGAGCGCCGAGTGGTTCGAACGGGCCGGCCTGGCCCCGCGACGCGTCCAGGAGGTCACCCGGGACACCCCCCTGGCGATGCTCTCGCTGTGAGTCAGGACGAGGAGGGCGCCGACGCGATCGACCTGATCGCGTCGGGCCCCACCCGGCAGCACCCCCCGACCAGCCGGGCCCCGGCCGCCCGCCACTCCCGCACCAGCCGGGGCGCGAACAGCGAACGCCCCCGCCAGGCCCGCGCCCGCGCGTCCCAGACCTCCCCGCTGTTGGGATAGGCGACGACCGGTTTCCCGGTGACCCGGTCGGCGGTCCGGACCGCGCCGGACACGTCCCCGGGAGCGCAGCAGTTGACGCCGACCGCGACCACCTCCTCCGCGTCGGCGGCCAGGGCGAAGGCCTCCTCCAGCGGCTGGCCCGCACGCGTCCGGTCCCCGTCGACGGTGTACGACAGCCAGGCGGGCACACCCAGACCGCGCACCGCCCGCAGCAGCGCGACCGCCTCGTCGGTGTCCGGGACCGTCTCCAGTGCGAGGACGTCCGGCCGTGCGGCGGCCAGCACCTCCAGACGGGGTCGGTGGAAGCGCTCCAGCTCGGCCACGCCGAGGCCGTACCGCCCCCGGTACTCGGAACCGTCCGCGAGCATCGCCCCGTACGGGCCCGCCGACGCCGCCACCCACAGCGGACGGGAGGCCTGCGCCCGGCGGGCCGCCTCCCTCGCCGACTCCACGCTGAGCGCGAGCAGTTCGGCAGCCCGCTGCCGCCCGATGCCATGCCGCGCGAAGCCCTCGAAGGTGGCCTGGTAGCTGGATGTGATCACCACGTCCGCGCCGGCCTCGAAGTAGGCGAGATGGGCCCGCGTGATCGCCTCGGGGTCGTCGGCGAGCAGCCGGGCCGACCACAGGGCGTCGCCCAGGTCGTGCCCGGCCGCCTCCAGCTGGTTGGACAGGCCGCCGTCGAGCACGAGCGGGCCCGCGGCGAGGGCGTCGGCGAAGGAGCGGACGCAAGCGCCGTCGGGGGAGTCGTCGGCGAAGTCGCTGGTCATGCGTCCGAGGCTACGACGTGCCCGCCCGGGCCCCGGGGTCTTGTCCCCCGTGCGAGCTACAGCCAGGTGTCCACCGCGAGGTGACGATCTTCGGCCGCCGGAACCGTAGCGTCCCGTGTCACAGCCCGGGGCGCCGAAGTCACGGGCCCGACCGAGGAGTTACCGTGAGGTTTGTCTGGCAGTTCCTGGCCGTACTGGCGGCCTACGCCATCGGCGGCGCCGCCATCCAGGCGGTGAAGGACGACGACTGGCTCACTCTGGTCGTCGGACTCACGGCGGCCGCGCTGGTGCTGTTCGTGTACGGGTGGGTGGTGCGGCGGACCGAGCGCCGGAAGGCCCTGGACGTGGCTCTGGAGGGCGCCGGCGCCAAGCTCGCCCGGGGGACGCTGATCGGTGCCGGGATGTTCTCGGCGGTCGTCGTGAACCTCTTCACCTCCGGGCACTACGAGGTCGACGGACTGGGCTCGGTGCAGGGCGCGATCGGCCTGGTCGGCTTCATGGCCGGAGCCGCCGCGACGGAGGAGGTCGTCTACCGCGGGGTGTTGTTCCGGATCATCGAGGAGCACATCGGCACCTATCTCGCGCTGGGCCTGACCGGCCTCGTGTTCGGGCTCTCGCACCTGCTCAACGAGGACGCCACCCTGTGGGGCGCCGTCGCCATCGCCATCGAGGCCGGCTTCATGCTCGCCGCCGCCTACGCCGCCACCCGCAACCTGTGGCTGACCATCGGCGTGCACTTCGGCTGGAACGTCGCCGCGGGCGGCGTCTTCAGCACCGTCGTCTCCGGCAACGGCGACAGCGAGGGCCTGCTGGACGCCACGATGTCGGGTCCCGAGCTGCTCACCGGCGGCGACTTCGGCCCGGAGGGCAGCGTGTACTCGGTCGGCTTCGGGGTCCTGCTCACGCTGGTGTTCCTGTGGCTGGCGCACCGGCGCGGGAACGTCGTGCCGTTCGGCGCCCGGCGCCGTGCCGCGAGTGCCGACTCCGCCGCTACACTTCCCCGGTGATCGATCGCCGACGGGTCCTGGAGCTGTGGCGCCGGCTGGACGTCACGGTCCGGGACCTCCCGCTCGGGGTGCTGCTCCTCGTCGCTTCGCTCCTGCCCGAGCTGCGCGGTCAGGGCACGGAGATCGGTGGCCTGCCGACCCGTCCCGCCGACGCGCTGGCCGGGGTGGCGGCCGTCCTGCAGTCCCTTCCCCTGGCCGTGCGCCGGCGGGGGACCCTCGTCTGTCTCGCCCTGGTCTCGCTCGGCTTCGCCCTCGACCAACTGCGCGGTTACCACCTGTTCGCGGGCGCCGCGCTCCCCATCGCGCTGATCAGCGCGGGGTCCCACCAGGAGAAGTACCGGCGTGCCACGCAGGTCGCCGCCACCCTGGCGTACGTGGCCATGGCCGTCGGGCTGAAGGCGCGCGGCGGCGACGAAACGCTGGTCGAGTACGTGACGTTCTACCTGGTCCTCGCCCTGGCCTGGGGCATCGGTGCCTGGATGCGCTCCGGGCGCGCCGCCGAGGCCGAACGCCGTGCCCGGGTCGCCGAGGACGCCCGAAACGCCGAACGCACCCGTATCGCCCGCGAGTTGCACGACGTCGTGACCCATCACGTGACGGCGATGGTCGTCCAGTCCGAGGCGGCCCGTTACCTGACCGCCGCACCGGACCGGCTCGACGAGACACTGGCCGCCGTCAGCGACACCGGCCGCCGCGCCATCACCGACCTGCGGCACCTGCTCGACCTCCTCAACCCCGACCACGGCACCGCCGAGCCCAGGACACCGCCCGTCGGCCGGGTGCTCACCCTGGTCGAGCAGACGCGCCGGGCCGGGCAGCCGGTGGAGTTCACCGAGGAGGGCACCCCGGCGGCGGCCACCGGCAGCTCCGACCTCGTGGCCTACCGCGTCGTACAGGAGGCCCTGACCAACGCCCTCAAGTACGACCACGGCGCCCGGACCGCCGTCCTGGTACGCCACGGAGAAAGAGAGATCACGGTGGAAGTGGGCACGGACGGTTCCGGCACGGGGGCCGCGTCCCCCGGCGGCAGCGGGCGGGGCCTGGCCGGACTGCGGGAACGCGTCGACGTCCTGGGCGGAGAGTTCAGCACGGACCGCCCGGCGGACGGCGGCTTCGTCGTCCGGGCCCGGATACCCGGGGGGAGCACGGCATGAGCGCGCCGGTCCGGGTCGTGATCTGCGACGACCAGGTACTGATCCGCACCGGTCTGACGACCATCGTCGACGCCCAGCCCGACCTGGAGGTGGTCGGCGAGTGCGGGGACGGGCGGACCGGGGTCGACCTGGCCCGCGAACTGCGGCCGGACGTCGTGGTGATGGACATCCGCATGCCGGTGCTCGACGGCCTCGAAGCCACCCGCCTGCTGGCCGGCGCCGGGGTGGAGCACCCCGTCAAGGTGCTCGTGGTCACCACGTTCAACCTCGACGAGTACGTCTACGAGGCGCTGCGCGCGGGCGCGAGCGGCTTCCTGCTCAAGGACGCGCCCCCCGACCGGCTGCTGCACGGCATCCGCACCGTGGCCATGGGCGCGGCGCTGCTCGACCCCGACGTGACCCGCCGCCTCGTGGGCCGGTACGCGGCCCGGATCCGCCCCGCCGAGGGCACCACCCGGGACATACCGCTGACCCCGCGGGAGATGGAGGTCCTGCGCCTGATCGCGGACGGCCTCTCCAACAGCGAGATCGCCGCCGCCCTCGTGATCAGCCCGGAGACCGTCAAGACCTTCGTCTCCCGCATCCTCACCAAGCTCGACCTCCGCGACCGCGTCCAGGCGGTCGTCTTCGCCTACCGCCACGGGCTGGTGACCTGACGCGTCGCATCGCCCAAGTGCCCCGTGCACCTCTCGGCCACAGTGTGGCGCAGGATGCGAACAACCTGGCGCGCTACGCCAACGACTTCGCCGCGCACGCTCGGCAGGATGCCGGTGTCGTACGGCACAGGCCGTACCGCGACAGGGGAGGAAAGCCTTGAGACGGATCCTGATCGCCGGCGCCGCAGCGGTGGGACTGCTGCTCGGCATGCCCGGGGCCGCGAGCGCGCACAGCACCGACGACTGGTACGACGTGGGGTCGGTGCCGAGCGGCTACGGCTACGTCGGCTCGTCGAGCAGCCACGTCAGCGGCGTCTACCAGCAGGTCCAGATGTGGCGCAGCAACAACTACGTCGTGCTGGCCGGCTATGTGTCCGACACCAAGACCGACGGCTACTGCGGAACGGCGCAGATCCGGTACGAGATCTATGACAACGGCGGCTGGGTCGGACACTGGCACTACCGGCAGATGCCCGTTTACGACTGCTCGACCGGGACGACGGGCGGCGGCAACTGGAAGAGGTACGTCAAGAGCACCTACAAGGTGCGCAACGTCTCCTCGCGCGCGTGCCACGCCACGTCCTCCGGCGGCATCATCCACTGCGAGTCCGGCTGGCACGGACCCATCTGATCCCCGGTCCGGCCGGCTCACAGGCGGTCCCAGAGCCTGCCGCAGCGGACTCGGCACGGTCCGCGCCTCCTCACCCGTCCCGGGCGTGCCCCCGGGCCCGGCCCCGGTAGGCGCTGGGAGTGGTGCCGTGGCTCGCGCGGAACGCGCGGGTGAAGTCCGCGGCGCGGTCGAAGCCCCACCGGGCCGCGATGGCGCCGATGGGCAGGTGGTCCTGAAGGGGGTCGGCCAGGTCGTGGCCGGAACGCTCCATCCGCCGGTCGCGTATCCAGGCACCGACACTGTGGCCGTGCTCCCGGAACAGCCGGTGGAGGGACCGGGTCGACATGTGGTGTGCCGAGGCGATCTCTCCCACAGTGAGGGAGGGGTCGCCGAGGTGCTGCTCGATGAACGCGGTGATCCGCAGGAACTGGGCGCGACTCCGGGAGTCGGCCGGGACGGCGTCCTCACTGTTCAGATACTGCGCGATGACGGCGGTCGCCAGGTCCACCGCGGTGTTTCCCAGCCGGGCCCTGACGAGGGGGGTGCACAGTCCGCACTCCTTGGCGGTCCCGGCGAGGAACTGCGCGAGCAGCCGCCCCGCCCCCTGACGGGCGTCCAGGCGGACGGCGAGGAGCCGGTCGAGCCGGCGTGCGGGGAACGGCAGCATGGCCTTGGGGAACTGCAACAGGGCACTCCTCGCCCCGGTGCCCGCGGCACACCTCTCCGCGGCCGAGTCGAAGGGCCGGGAGCTGTCGTACAGCACCATGTCCCCCTTCCCGACCACCGCCTGGTTGCGGGCCTGGTCGATCCGCTGGCGCCCGGACTCGATCAAGGCCACCTGGAACAGCTCCGGGTCCGACTGCCGGATGAGCCGGGGCGTGCGCTGCGACAGCAGTGCCCCGTACCTGGCCAGGGACAGCTGGGAGGCGCCGAGCCGCACGGTCCGCAGCCGCGCGGTGAAGGCGCTGTCCCGCTCCACGGCCCTGATCCGGGTCGTCACCAGCGCCAGGGCGGTGATCTCCGCCCACTGGCCGACCTCGTCGACGCACAGGTCGAGGCAGTCGTTCTCGGCGTCCCCTGCGGTGTCCCCCACGTAAGTCCTCCAACCCCACGGACCGGCACGGCGGGTCGCGGGCCATTGTGGCGCGCGGCGAGGGCGGCCGAACAGTGCGTTGTGAGCCATCGGCCGCCGACGCGACAGGCCCCGACGGCAGGGCCGTTCGAGGAGGGGCGGGAACACTTCGGCCGACGCCGAACCGACCGGCCCATAGCGTGCGGGACATGAACGACACGCGAACCGCCGCTAACCCCCTCACGCCCACCGCCGCCGTCACCGGCATGGTCGACCACGTCCTCGCCCTGGCCGCCACCTGGACCCGCTGGGACGGACGGCCCGCACACGTCGACGGCCGCGTCTACACCCCGCACAAGGCGATCCGCCGGGTGGCCGACCACATGGTCGACCACCTCGCGGAGCTGGAGGCCCGGTTGGCGGGGGAGGCGACGCAGCCCGACCACTGGCACGCCTCCACGGTCACCACGGACGCCGACCGCGCCCGCTTCACCGACGAGGATCTTGACGAGGCCCGCAGCCGCCTCACCCGGCTCGCCCGGATCTGGGCCAACCGCCTCGACGCGCTCACCGGCGAACAGCTCGACCACTCGCCCGGCGAGGGCTGGAGCTTTCGCGAACTCGCCGTCCACCTGACGGAATCCGTGTACTACGCGGACGCGGTGGGTGACCTGTCGTGACCGCGTTCGCCGCCCTGCACCGCGCCGGCGAGCCCCTGCTCCTGCCCTGCGCCTGGGACCACGCCTCGGCGCTCGCCCTCGCCGGGCTGGGCTTCCGCGCCGTCGGCACGACGAGCCTCGGCGTCGCGGCGTCGGCCGGGCGGCCCGACGGAGCCTCGGCGACCCGCGACGAGACGCTGCGGCTGGCTCTCACCCTCGGATCGGCCCCCTTCCTGCTCTCGGTCGACGCCGAGGGCGGGTACAGCGACGACCCGGACGAGGTGGGGGAGCTGGCGCGGCAGCTCGCGGCGGTCGGCGCCGTCGGCATCAACCTGGAGGACGCCCTGGGACCGGCCGACCGGCACGCCGCGAAGATCGCCGCGGTCCGCAGGGCCGCCCCCGGCCTCTTCGTCAACGCCCGTACGGACACGTACTGGTCGGGCGACGGCGACTGGTCCGACACCCTGCGGCGCCTGGAGGCCTACCGCGAGGCCGGCGCCGACGGCGTCTTCGTCCCCGGCCTCACCGACCCGGCCCGCATCGCCTCCCTCACCGCCCGCCTCGACGTCCCCCTGAACGTCCTGTACACGCCCTCCGGACCCGCCCTGGCGCACCTCGCCGACCTCGGTGTCGGCCGCGTCAGCCTCGGCTCGCTGCTCTACCGGCGCGCATTGGGCGCCGCCCTGGAGGCGGCCGCGGACCTCCGGGCGGGCCGGGAGCCGGGCGGCGGTCCGACGCCGACCTACGACGAGGTCCGGGAACTGACCGGCTAGCCGGCGGTGCCCTTCCACTCCTCGTTCTCGTCCTCTTGCCCTTCCGCCCGCGGCCAGTTCTCCAGCGCCACGTGCAGGGCGTCGACCGCCTTGTCCCAGGACGCCCGTACGTCGCGCGGGGCGCCGAAGCCCCCGGAGGCCTCCAGCGCGCAGTAGCCGTGGAAGGTGGCACGCAGCAGGCGTACGGCGTCCGTGAGGTCGGGTTCGGTCAGGCCGTAGGCGCGCAGCATGCCGTAGGTGATCTCGGCGGTGCGGCGCAGGGCGGGGGAGTCGGCCACCAGGGCCTGGTCGACACGGATCTGGGTGGCGGCGTAACGACCGGGGTGGCGCAGGGCGTACGCCCGGTAGGCGCCGGCGAAGGCGGCCAGCGCCTCCTTCCCGGCCCGGCCGGCCACCGCCTGCGCGATCTTTTCGATCAGCTCGCCGCCGGCCAGCAACGCGACCCGGACGCGCAGGTCCTGGAGGTTTTTGACGTGCGTGTACAGACTGGCGTCCCGCACTCCCAGGCGCCGGGCGAGGGCGGAGACGGTGACCGCCTCGAACCCGGTCTCGTCGGCGAGATCGGCGGCCTCGGCGACGACGCGGTCCGTGGTGAGACCCGCTCGGGGCATGGGCCACCTTCCTGCAGCCTGGGAATCCTGGGTTTCATGCTAGGTCAGGACGGGCGGCAGACACGGATCACCCGCAAGTCGTTCAACGTTCACCTTCCGCGTCGATCCTCCTCGAAGTCGCGCACGGCGGCGGTATTCAGGAGGAAGACTCATGGGGCACGGACACGGACACGGACACGGGCACGGACACGCGCACGGCCACCACCACGGACACCCGCACGGCCACGAGCACGACACCCCGTCGGCCCTGCCCGCCGCCTTCGACACCAGCGTCCCCGACGAGGCCCTGAGCCCCGAACAGCAGTCGCGGCGCGGGCTGCTGCGCCGCGCGGGCCTGCTCGGCGCCGGACTGGCCGCCGGTACCGTCCTCGCCCAGACCGGGACCGCTGCCGCCGCCCCCGCTCCGGCCGCGAGCAACGGCCGCCGCAGGAAGGGCTTCCTCTGGCTGGCCGGCGACCACCACATCCACACCCAGTACAGCAGCGACGGCAAGTACCGCGTCGTCGACCAGGTCCGCCAGGGCGCCCGCCACGGCATGGACTGGCTGGTCATCACCGACCACGGCAGCGCCACCCACGCCAGGATCGGGGTGGAGAAGGTCAACCCGGACATCCGCGAGGCCCGCGAAGCCCACGACGACACCCTCGTCTTCCAGGGCCTGGAGTGGAACATCCCGGCCGCCGAACACGGCACCGTCTTCGTCCACCCCGGCAAGCACGAGGTCTCCGTCCTCAAGCAGTTCGAGACCGACTACGACGGCGGCGTCAAGGGAGCCACCGACTCCACCCCCGCCAACGAGGCCCTTGCCATCGCCGGTCTGTCCTTCCTCGCCGAACAGGTCGAGCGGCGCAAGGTCAAGGACGCCCTGATGCTCGCCAACCACCCGGCGCGCAAGGGCATCGACTCCCCGCACGAGATCCGCGCCTGGCGCGACGCCACCCCCCGCGGCCACCAGATCGCCGTCGGCTTCGAGGGCGCCCCGGGCCACCAGGCGGGGGGCCTGCCGAAGCCGCTGGGCCCGGGCGGCGCCCGCGGCATCTACGACGGCAGCCCGAGCGCCAACTCCTTCGCCGGCTACCCGCTGGAGAGCTACCGCACCTGGGGCGGCTTCGACTGGATGACCGCCACCGTCGGCGGCCTGTGGGACAGCCTCATCGCCGAGGGCCGCCCCTGGTGGATCACCGCCAACTCCGACTCCCACCAGGTCTACGCCGACACCGGCGCCCGCGGCGGCGGCGACTTCGACACCAACGGCCGCTACGACGACCCGGTCTACGGCGGGCGGATCGACATCACCCAGAACGACTTCTGGCCCGGCCAGTACAGCCGCACCCACGTCGGCTCCGACGGCTTCTCCTACGCCGCCGTCATGGACGGCATCCGGGCCGGCCGTATCTGGGTCGACCACGGGCAGCTCATCAGCGGCCTCGACGTCCGTGTCTCGGGCGGCGGCCGCTGGGCCACGCTCGGCGGCGCCCTGCACGTCCGCAAGGGCACCCGGGTCACCCTCTCCGTCGACGTAGCCCTGGCCGGCGGCCCCAACTGGGCGGGCTTCGTCCCCGAGCTGGCCCGCGTGGACGTCATCCAGGGCGACGTCACCGGCCCGGCCGCCGACAAGGACACCTTCACCGAGCCGTCCGCCCGGGTCGTCAAGTCGTACGAGGTGAACAAGGGCAGCGGCACCGTCCGCCTCACCCACGACCTCGGTCGCGTCGACCGTCCCGTCTACCTCCGCACCCGCGGCACCGACGGCAACCGCTCCGCCGTCGGCGCGCGCGGCGCCAAGGTCGACCCGGCCGGTCCCGCGATCGACGTCGTGGGCGACGCCGACCCGTGGCGCGACCTGTGGTTCTACTCCAACCCGGTGTGGATCCTCCCGTCGTGACCCACACCGCCCACGTGCCGTACGTCCTCGGTGTCGACACGGACACGACGACGCTGCGCGAGGCCGACCACCTGCTCCGGGCGCTCGCGTCCGAACTCGCCCTTCCCGAGGGCGTCTTCGGCTGCACGCACCTGGTGCGGGACGGCCGCCCGCGGGTCGCCCTGTCCCTCGCCGCCGAGTCCGAGCCGGTCCTGCGCACCGTCCCGGACCGGCTCGTCGAGCAGGGCTACGAGGTGAGCGACGGCGCTCCCGACGAAGCCGGCCGTGCCGTCCTCTTCCCGGGCGCCGGCGCCCTCACCGGCACGCTCACGCTCGCCGAACTGCTGGCGCGCTCCGCGATCGACCGGGTGACGGTACTGGGCACGCCGGGCGAACCGGACCCCCGGACCCTGCTGGTGACCCGGGAACACGTCCGGCCGCACTGGCAGGACGGCCGCCTCGTCCTGGCCGCCATGCCCGCCGCGGGCGGCACCCTCGTACCCTTCGAGGACCCGGACCCGACACCGTGCTGCGCGGACCACTGACCGGCCGGTGACCGCGGCGCGCGGAGCGTCGGCGGCTCCGCTGGTGGTCGCGGACCTGACCGTGGGCGGCGGGGAGGCGACCGGTCCGCAGGGCGGGCCGGCCCAGGGCCCGCCGGTGCCGTTCAGCCGCCCAGCACCCCGCGCACGAACGCGTTGGTGAACTTCCCGGACGGGTCGAGCGTCCCGGCCAGCGCCCGGAAGTCGCCCAGCCGCGGGTACAGTCCGCGCAGCCGGTCCGCCGGGGTCGTGAACACCTTCCCCCAGTGCGGGCGGGCCGCGAAGGGCGCGAGCGCCTCCTCCAGCCGCCGCACCACCGGCAGCACCGCCGCCGTGTCCTCGACCCAGGTGAAGTGCGCCGCCACGGTGCTGCGGCCGTACGCCGGGCTCAGCCACTGCTCGTCGGCGGCGACCGTACGGATCTCGCAGGTCTGCAGCACCGGCGCGAGCGTCTCGCGTATCGCGTCCATCGCGTGCAGGGCGGCCACGGCGTGCTCCCGGGGCAGCAGGTACTCCGACTGCAGCTCGGCCCCGCTGCTGGGCGTGAACTCGGCGCGGAAGTGCGGCAACCGCTCGTGCCAGGGCCCCGGCACCCCGAACTGCTCGGTGCAGTTGACCGCGGGCATGCCCGGCACCGGATGCATCTTCTCGGCGGCCGGAACGGCGTACGGGAAGTCGGGCAGCGGCTGGTCGGTGCGGCGCTTCAGCCACACCTGGCGGAACCCGGGTGCCCGCCAGTCCGTGAACAGGCTCACGCTGTACGCCGCCGCCATCACCGTCTCGAACGTCGCCGGGTCCAGGCCGGCCAGCGGCAGCTCGGTGAAGACGTGCTGCTCCACCTCGTAGGCCGGCTCCAGATCGAGCGTGAGCGAGGTCACCACACCCAGTGCGCCCAGCGAGGTCACCGCGCCGCCGAAGCGCTCGTCGCCCCGCGCGAGCACCACGGTCGATCCGTCCGCGGTGACCAGCTCCACCTCGCGGACCACCGAGGCCAGCGGACCGTTGCCCACCCCCGAGCCGTGCGTGCCGGTCGCCACGGACCCGGCGACCGAGATGTGCGGCAGCGAGGCCATGTTCGGCAGGGCGAGTCCCCGCGCGTGCACCAGCCGCGCCAGCTCCGCGTACCGCACACCGCCGCCGACCCGCACCGTACGGGCGGTCGTGTCCACGTCCATCTCGGCGGGCAGGTCCGCCAGCGACAGCAGGGCGCCCCCGTCGCCCGGCTCGGCGATCTCGTTGAAGGAGTGCCCGCTGCCCAGCACCCGGACCCCGGCGCTGTCCGCCACCAGGGCCCGCAGCGCGTCCAGGGAGTGCGGCCGGAGCAGTTCCCTGGCCGTGTACGTGATGTTGCCGGCCCAGTTGGTCACCGTGATGTCGCTCATACCGTGGAACCTACCCGGCGCGCCCGGGAGGGGACCCGGGAGGGAAGCCGCTCCCGCGGGGGCATACCGTGAGAAGTCGAACGCCGGAGCTGGGAGGAGACACGGGATGGACAGCCGTACCGCGCTGGTCGAGGATCTGATGGAGCGGTTCCCGAACGTACCGCGCGAGGCCGTCTTCAAGGAGGACCTCCTGCGGGGCGGCGTCGCCTTCGACCCCTCGGCGCTGAGCGACAACGAGAGCGGCGAGGTGAAGCCGAAGTCGTACTTCATCTTCTCCTTCGACCACGGCACCCTGCCCGAGCTGGGCGAGGCCGCCCTGCGCCGCCCGCCCGAGGAGATCATCCTCACCGGCGGCCCCTACGACCTGCGCCGCACCGTCGTCTCGGTCCGCGTGAACCCGGCCTCGCCCTACCGGGTCGCCGCGAACGAGGACGGGGTCCTCGGCCTCTACCTCGACGGCAGGCGGATCGCCGACGTCGGCGTGCCGCCCATGCCCGAGTACTACCGGCACAAGCTCTCCAACGGGAAGTCCGTCATGGAGGTGGCCCCGACCATCCAGTGGGGCTACCTGATCTACCTGACGGCGTTCCGCGTCTGCCAGTACTTCGGCGCCAAGGAGGAGTGCCAGTACTGCGACATCAACCACAACTGGCGCCAGCACAAGGCGGCCGGGCGGCCCTACACGGGCGTGAAGGACGTCGACGAGGTCCTCGAGGCGCTGGACATCATCAACAGGTACGACACCGGCAGGATCTCCACCGCGTACACGCTCACCGGCGGCGCGATCACGTCCAAGGTCCAGGGTCTGGACGAGGCCGACTTCTACGGGCGGTACGCCAAGGCCATCGAGGAGCACTTCCCCGGCCGCTGGATCGGCAAGGTCGTCGCCCAGGCCCTGCCCAAGCCGGACGTCCAGCGCTTCAAGGACTACGGCGTGCAGATCTACCACCCCAACTTCGAGGTGTGGGACGAGTACCTGTTCAAGATGTACTGCCCCGGCAAGGAGCGCTACGTCGGCCGTGACGAGTGGCACCGGCGCATCCTCGACTCCACCGAGGTCTTCGGCGCCCGCAACGTCATCCCCAACTTCGTCGCGGGCGTGGAGATGGCCGAGCCCTTCGGCTTCAAGACCGTCGACGAGGCCGTCGCGTCCACCACCGAGGGCCTGCGCTTCTTCATGTCGCACGGCATCACGCCCCGCTTCACCACCTGGTGCCCCGAGCCCACCACCCCGCTCGGCAAGACCAACCCCGACGGCGCCCCGCTGGAGTACCACATCCGCCTGCTCCAGGCCTACCGCCAGACCATGGAGGACTACGGCCTCTCCTCGCCCCCCGGCTACGGCCCGCCCGGCGCCGGCAACGCGGTCTTCTCGGTCAGCTCCTTCATGGACAGCCTTCCGGCGGACGCGCCCGTGGAGGTGTGACACGTTCGTCAACGGACGGTTGCCCAAGGTCAGGGTGGAGGTCTGACTTGAGCAGGGGTGAATGCCTTCCCTTCGGCTGATGTGATCGTGCCTGGTCAGAGCCTAGTTTCTCAGTGAGACAGAGAAGCTGGAACGGCTGGGGAGCAATTCATCCATGATCACCCTGCAGGGGCTGACGAAGAGGTACGGCGATCAGACCGCCGTGGGCCACCTGTCCCTCACCATCGGAGCGGGCAAGGTCACCGGGTTCCTCGGGCCCAACGGTGCGGACAAGACCACCACCATGCGGGTGATCACGGCGATCCGGGTCCGCTCCCGCAGCCGGGCCTGGTCGATCAGGATGCGCTGCTGCAACTCCGTCTGGCGGGCGTGCTCCCAGCCCGCGAGCTGCAGTTCGTGCCGCTGCTGCCAGTAGCGGCCGGTCAGCCAGGGCAGCAGACAGGCGAAGATCAGCACCGTCAGCAGCAGGAACCAGACCGGCAGCGACAGATGGACCACGACCGCGAGCACCGAGCCGACGACGATCGTGCCGCCGACGGCCGGCAGCACCGCCGCGGCGGGCACCGGGAGCCGCCCCAGGGCGAAGCTGATGACGAAGACGGCGGGCAGGTACGGCGAGAGGACCGCCGACCCCAGGTCGTTGTCCAGGGTGCCGAGGGTCCACCACAGGGCGAGGCACAGCACGAACGAGACCAGGGGCAGGTCCCGGTGCAGCGCGACGGCGGCACCGGTGACCACGGCCCCGATCAGGATCTGCCACCACGTGTTCAGGCCGTCCGGGAACCCCGAGGACAGCAGCAGGGCCGGGACGTTGAGCGCGGCCCACACGAGTAGTGCCGGGACCAGCGAGCGCCTCCTGGGCCGCTTCTGCTCGACGGGCGCGGTGCCGGGCCGGACAGGGGTGGGGAAGGCGACTGATCCTTTCACGTCGGCAAGGCTAATTACTTCCGGCAGCCGTCGGTACTGACGAAGGTCATGAGGCCGCCGGCCCCACGGAGGGGCGCCGAGGCCGCTTCCCCGAAAACCGCTGGTGCGTGGTTCGGGGCGGCGGCTAAGGTCGTGTTCGTTCCCGCGGCTGCTCCGTAGCCGCCGTCTGCCGCGCATGACCTGGAGGTGTTGACCGATGACTGTCGCCGCGCCGGGCGCTGCCCGATTCCGGATCATCAAGTCCACCTCCGTGGCCACCGGCTGACACCACTTCCTTCCGCGCGTTTGTGCACGCGCCGCCGGGGCCGCCCTTGTGAAGGGTCACCCTTGACTTCCCACTCCGCTTCCTCCTCCCTGCCCTCCTCCACCCTGACGTCCTACGGCTGGGACGACGACTGGGCCGACGCGTTCGCGCCGCACGCCGCCGAAGGGCTGCTGCCCGGCCGGGTCCTCCGCGTCGACCGGGGTCAGTGCGACGTCGTCACCGCGGACGGCGTCCTGCGGGCCGACACCGCGTTCGTCACCCCCAACGACCCCCTGCGCGTCGTCTGCACCGGCGACTGGGTCGCCGTCGACCCCGAGGGCGGCACTCCGCGCTACGTACGCACGTATCTGCCGCGCCGTACCGCCTTCGTGCGCTCCACCTCCTCCAAGCGGTCCGAGGGGCAGATCCTCGCGGCCAACGTCGACCACGCCATCGTCGCCGTGTCGCTCGCGGGGGAGCTGGACCTCGCCCGGATCGAACGGTTCCTCGCCCTCGCCTGGGAATCCGGGGCGCAGCCCCTGGTCGTCCTCACCAAGGCCGACCTCGTGCCCGACCCGGTGACCCTGGCGCACCTCGTCCAGGACGTGGAGACGGCCGCGCCCGGCGTGCCGGTGCTCTCCGTCAGCGCCGAGCAGGGCGAGGGGCTCGACGTCCTCGCCGCCGTCGTCTCCGGCGGCACGGCCGTGCTGCTCGGGCAGTCCGGCGCCGGCAAGTCCACCCTCGCCAACGCGCTGATCGGCGAGGACGTCATGGGGGTGCAGGCCATCCGCGACGTCGACGGCAAGGGCCGGCACACCACCACCACGCGCAACCTCCTCGCCCTGCCCGGCGGGGGAGTGCTGATCGACACCCCCGGTCTGCGGGGCGTCGGGCTCTTCGACGCGGGCGGCGGGGTCGGGCAGGTGTTCGCCGAGATCGAGGAGCTGGCCGAGGGCTGCCGGTTCCACGACTGCGCCCACGAGTCCGAGCCGGGCTGCGCCGTCCTCGCCGCCATCGACAGCGGGGAACTGCCCGTGCGACGGCTGGAGAGCTACCGCAAGCTCGTGCGGGAGAACCAGCGCATCGTCGCCAAGACCGACGCCCGGCTGCGGGCCGAGATCCGCAAGGAATGGAAGCGCCGGGGCGCCATCGGCAAGGCGGCGATGGAGGCCAAGCGGGGCGGCCTGCGTTAGGGGGCGTCGTTCGGATCGGGTCGGCTGCAGGCAACGGTGCCTCGTGGCCGACCCGAGTGGGGGCGATGGGGCCCCTCCCGCGCGAGCCAAGCCGAGCGTGGGGGAGCGTGCGGCTGCGAGGTGGAGGAGGGTGCCGGGGCGGAGCCCTGGCAACCGACGACAACGCCGCTGGGGCCCCTCCCACGGCCTTCAGGCAGTGGAAGAGCGCGTGCCAGGCCCCGCGACCCCGGCACGATCCAAACGACGCCCCCCAGCCCCGCTGCCGCTCCAACGTGGTGTCCGATTTCCGCCAGCCCGGTCCGCCGGTCCGGCGGAGACTGGACTGCGTGACAGGGACAGCGCAGTACGAGAAGACGCACGAGGACGGCAGGTACGAGGCCGTGCGGAGCCGGGACGCCCGGTTCGACGGCGCGTTCTTCTTCGCCGTCGAGACGACCGGCATCTACTGCCGCCCCAGCTGCCCGGCGGTCACGCCGAAGCGGCACAACGTGCGGTTCTTCCCCACGGCCGCCGCCGCGCAGGGCTCGGGTTTCCGGGCCTGCCGGCGGTGCCGTCCCGACGCCGTGCCGGGCTCCGCCGACTGGAACGTCCGCGCCGACGTCGTGGGCCGGGCCATGCGGCTGATCGGCGACGGCGTCGTCGACCGCGAGGGCGTCGCCGGACTGGCCGTCCGGCTCGGCTACAGCGCCCGCCAGGTGCAGCGCCAGCTCACCGCCGAGGTCGGCGCGGGACCCGTCGCCCTCGCCCGAGCCCAGCGGGCGCACACCGCACGCGTCCTGCTGCAGACCACCGGCCTGCCGGTCACCGAGATCGCCTTCGCGTCCGGCTTCGCCAGCGTGCGGCAGTTCAACGACACGATCCGGGCCGTGTACGCGGCCACCCCGAGCGAGCTGCGCGCCGCCGCCCCGGCCCACGACCGCGCCGCCCGGCGCACGGCCACCCCCACCGCCGGCGTCCCGCTGCGCCTCGCCCACCGCGGGCCCTACCAGCCCGGTCCCGTCTTCGACCTGCTCCAGCGGGAGGCCGTCGCCGGGGTCGAGGAGGTGAGCGGCGCACCCGGCCGCCGCGTCTACCGGCGCACCCTGCGCCTGCCGTACGGCACCGGGATCGTCGCCGTCCAGGAACGGCCGGGGCGCCAGGACCGGCCGGACCGGGCGGGCCGGACCGGCAGCGGCGGCTGGCTGGAGGCCCGCCTCCACCTCACCGACCTGCGCGACCTCACCACCTCCGTACAGCGGCTGCGGCGGCTGTTCGACCTCGACGCCGACCCGTACGCCGTCGACGAGCGGCTCGGCGCCGACCCCCGGCTCGCCCCGCTGGTCGCCGCCCGCCCCGGGCTGCGCTCACCGGGCACCGCCGACCCCGACGAACTCGCGGTACGGGCCCTGGTGGGGCGCGCGGAGTCCGAGCGGCTCGTCCAGCGGTACGGCAAGGCACTCGACGCGCCCTGCGGCACCCTCACCCACCTCTTCCCCGAACCGGCCGTCCTCGCCGAGGCCGCGCCCTGTGGCGCCCCGGGCGCGCTCGCCGCCGCCCTCGCCGACGGCGCCGTACGCCTGGACCCGGGCGCCGACCGGGACGACGCCGAGCGCGCCCTGCTCGCCGTGCCCGGCCTCGACGCCCGTACCGTCGCCGTCGTGCGCACCCGCGCCCTCGGCGACCCGGACGTCGGCCCGCCCGGCCCCGCCGTCCCCGACACCTGGCGCCCCTGGCGCTCGTACGCACTGAACCACCTGCGCGCAGCAGGAGAGTGGGAGAACGACCGATGACCACCCCCGCCACCACCTACTGGCACGAGATCGGCAGTCCCGTCGGACGGCTGCTGCTGACCGCCGGACCCGACGGGGCGATCACCTCCCTGTCCGTGCCCGGGCAGAAGGGCGGCCGCAGCGTCCAGGACGGCTGGCGGCACGACGCCGGGCCGTTCCGGGCGGCCCGGGAGCAGCTCGGCGCCTACTTCGCCGGGGAGTCGACCGGATTCCGGCTGCCGCTGCGCGCCGAGGGCACCGCCTTCCGGGAGCGCGTCTGGGCGGCCCTGGACGACGTGCCCTACGGGGCTACGACCACGTACGGCGAGATCGCCGCGCGCATCGGGGCCTCGCGGCCCGCGGTACGCGCCGTCGGGGGCGCGATCGGCGCCAACCCGCTGCTGATCCTGCGCCCCTGCCACCGGGTGATCGGCGCCGACGGCTCCCTGACCGGGTACGCGGGCGGCCTGGAACGCAAGACGCGGCTGCTGACGCTGGAGGGCGCCCCGGTCAGCCGGCCAGCACCGCTCCCAGCCACGCCCCGGTGATCAGCAGGCACGCGAACAGCTCCGTCAGCAGGTCGGTGCCGCCGTGGCGCATCGCCGTCCGCAGCGACGCCATCGCCTCGCCGTGCCGCCCGAGCCGCAGCCGCTCGGCGAGGTAGACGCCGCCCAGGAAGCCGGGGATCGCGCCCAGTACGGGGACGACCACGAAACCGAGGACGGCGCCGGCGCCCCCGTACGCCGTCAGTCGGCGCATGGCCTCGTCCCGGCGTCTCCTGCGGCGCGGCAGCGCCCAGCGCACCGCCCGGGACAGCAGCAGCACGACGGTGGCGCCGACGAGGACGGCCCACGCGAGCGGCTGCGGGTCCTTCAGCGCCCACCACAGGACCCCGGCCCACACCAGCCACGACCCGGGCACGCCGGGGAGCAGGACGCCGCACAGCCCGAGCAGGATGACCAGGCCGGCCAGCAGGAGGTCCCACGCTCCCATCTGTCCAGGGTGCCGGAGTCCGGCCCGGTCCGCAGAAGTCCGGCACGGCGGGGGTGGGGGAGGCGGCCTCTCAGGGCTTCCGGGCCACCCAGTCCCGTTCGTAGGCGTGCCAGCCCAGCTGGAGCCGGGTGGTGACACCGGTCAGTTCCATCAGGCGCTTCACCCGCCGCTGTACGGTCCGCAGGCCCAGGTCGAGCTGCTTGGCGACGCTCGCGTCGGTCAGACCGGCGAGCAGCAGGGAGAGGATCTCCAGATCGGTGCCGTCGGGCCCGTCCGGGCCGTGCTCGGTCACCCCGGAGGCGCCCAGCCGCAGCGGCAGGGCGTCCTGCCACACCGCCTCGAAGAGGCCCGACAGGAGTTCGAGCAGGCCGCTGGCGTGCACGACCAGCGCGGTGGGCTCCGAGGAGTGCGCGGTGAGCGGCACCAGGGCGAGGGAGCGGTCGGCGACGACCAGCTTGGTCGGCACCCGGTCCACGACCCGGACCTGTTCGTCGCGGCCCAGCGCGGCGGTCAGCTCGGTGATGCCGTGCGGCAGGTCGAGCACCGACCGCTCGACCACCACGCGGTAACGGACACCGCGTCCGGTGGCCTGCTCCTCCGCGTCGTTCTCCATGCCGGTCACGGCGACCGGCCGGTCGGTGACCAGCGCGCAGACCTCGTCGCTCGCGCCGAGCTGCAGCTGGAGGAAGCGCCGGGCGACGGCCTCCGCACCGGTCACCACCTCCACCAGGTCGTGCACGGCCGGCTCGGCCGCAGCCGCCCGGTACTCCTCCGCCAGCAGCGCCGCCGCCAGTTCCGCCCGGTCCAGCTCGTGCCGCTGCTGGGTGAGCAGGGCGCCCAGCGCGACGCCCGGCGGGGCCGCGACCCAGCGTCCCGGACGGGCCGAGGACTGCGCGGCGAGCCCGTGCTGCTCCAGCCGGCGCAGCGCGCGCTCGGTGTCCTGCTCGCCGAGCGTCAGCCGCCGCGCCAGATCGGGCACGTCGGCGGCGCCCACCGACACCAGCGCCCGGTACGCCGCCTCCTGCGTGTCCTCCAGTCCCAGCACTCCCAGCATCAGGCGTCGCCCCTCCCCGAACCCATGAACATCACCAGCCGCGGGGACGTCCGTGGCGGAAAACGGCCACGGCGTAAACCCGCCCGCGGACATCATCGCCGTACCGCCGGTCACTCTGCCAAGGTGGCGTCGCCGGGCGGTCCTCCCGTGGGGGGTGGGGCCGCCCGGCCGCCCCGCCTCGGAGAAGCGTTCGACGCGTCCCCCGACACGCCGCCCGGCGCGCGTCGGCCCGCCCGAATTTCCCGATGCCCCGTTCTCACCCGGCTCCCTCGGTGGACAATCGGGAGCATGAGTCAGCAGGGGGGAAGGCCCACCGGTCCCACCGGTCCTGAGGACGACTGGTGGGGTCAGCTGTACGACGACTCCACCGACGACACCGGCCCCACGGCCGCACCCGATTCCCTGGACGACCGCTTCGCCTCGGCGTCCGGCACGGTGGCCCGCCGTCCGGCCGACGGCACCGAGGACGCTGCGGCCCCGCCCCCGCAGGACCCCGTCCCGCCCGGACCCCGGTCTCCGTGGTGGGCGTCCCCGGCGAACACCCCGGACATCCCCGGCCCCCGCGGCGCGGGCCCGGCAGGCGCCGACGGGCCACTGCGGTCCGGTGCCGGGCCTTCGCCGGGGAACGACGGGTCCGGCGCCGTGCTGCCGGAGAACGGGGTGCCCGGCGCCGTGCCGCCCGCAGCGGCCCCGCAGGGGACCGGCGTCGCGGAGTCCGCGCCCCCGGTACCGCCTGCCCCGGCATCCGGCGGCCGGGGGCGAGGGGGCGGACCGCGCGGGCTCACCACCTCGGGCACCGGAGCCGCCGACCTCACGGAGCCACCGGCCGCCGTTTCGCAGCCCCGGACCGCGTCCGGCCTGCCCCCGCTCCCGCCCGCATTCCTCCCCTCGGCGCCGACCGAAGCGGACGGCGCCGACCCCGGCTACGTCGGCAGCGGACCGCCCACCTACGACGCCGAGCCCACCGCGTTGCCGCCCGCCGATCCCGACGGTCTCGACGGGCTGGTCCCCGACACCGTGCTGGAAGGCGCCCGGTACGGGACGTGCACGCTGCGGGCCGTCTCCGTGCGCGGGGACTCCGCGCGGTACCGGGGCGAGCCACGGCGCGACGCGCTGCTCGTCGCCCGGTTCGGCGCCGGCGAGCAGGCGCTGGTCCTGGTGGCGATGGCGACCGGCGCCCGCGCCACCGCCGGGGCGCACCGGGCGGCGGCCGAAGTGTGCCGGTGGATCGGGCGGGCCGTCGGACACAGTCACGCACGGCTCGCCGAGGACCTGCGGGCCGCCCGGCGCGGCGACCTCAAGTCCGGCCTCCACCGCCTCACCGACCGCAGTCTCGGCCGACTCCGCGCCGGCGCCGCCGAACAGGGTCTCGAGCCGCACGAGTACGCGGCCACCCTGCGCTGCCTGCTGCTGCCCGCCGACCCCGAGTGCCGCACCCGGGTGTTCTTCGGCGTCGGCGCGGGCGGACTGCTCCGGCTGCGCGACGGCGCGTGGCAGGACATGGAGCCGGACGTCGGCGACGTCACCGGTGAACCCGTCCTCGGCTTCGGTTCCGCGCCCCGGGGAACGCCCGGAAGCGCCCCCGGCGGCACGCCCGACGACGCGCCCGCCGAGACGCCCGACGGCGACCGGCTCACCGTGGACCTCGGCATCACCACGGCCCCGGGACCCCACGACGGCCCGCCCGCCGAACCGCCCCGCGAGCCCTTCCGCTTCCGGGCCTCCGTAGCCCGCCCGGGTGACGTGCTCCTGATGTGCACCGCGGGCCTCGCCGAGCCGCTGCTGAACGAGCCGGGTCTGGGCGAGCTCCTCGCCCGTAGATGGACGGGCCGCCCGGCGCCCGGACTCGGGGAGTTCCTCGCCGACGGCCGCGTCCGGGTCAAGGGATACGCGGACGACCGTACGGCCGCCGCCGTTTGGGAGGCGTGAGACCGCTCGCTGTGGCATAGCTGGACCCATGGCCAAACAGAACGTCGCGGAACAGTTCGTCGACATCCTCACCCGCGCCGGGGTCGAGCGCCTCTACGGAGTCGTCGGGGACAGCCTCAACCCCGTCGTGGACGCCGTGCGCCGCCACTCCGGCATCGAATGGGTGCATGTGCGGCACGAGGAGACCGCCGCCTTCGCCGCCGGCGCGGAGGCGCAGATCACCGGCAAGCTGGCCGCGTGCGCCGGCTCCTGCGGACCCGGCAACCTCCACCTCATCAACGGGCTCTACGACGCCCACCGCTCCATGGCCCCCGTCCTGGCCCTCGCCTCCCAGATCCCGTCCAGCGAGATCGGACTCGGCTTCTTCCAGGAGACCCACCCGGACCAGCTGTTCCGCGAGTGCAGCCACTACAGCGAGCTGATCTCCAGCCCGAAGCAGATGCCCCGGCTGCTGCAGACCGCCATCCAGCACGCCGTCGGCCAGGGCGGCGTCAGCGTCGTCTCGCTGCCCGGCGACATCGCGGACGAGCCCGCCCCGGAGCGGGCCGCGCAGACGGCTCTGGTCACCTCCCGGCCCACCGTCCGGCCCGGCGACGAGGAGATCGACCGGCTGGTGCGGATGATCGACGACGCCGAGCGGGTCACCCTGTTCTGCGGCAGCGGCACCGCGGGCGCGCACGCCGAGGTCATGGAGTTCGCCGGGAAGCTCAAGGCCCCGGTGGGGCACGCCCTGCGGGGCAAGGAGTTCATCCAGTACGACAACCCCTACGACGTCGGCATGAGCGGACTGCTCGGCTACGGCGCCGCCTACGAGGCCACCCACGAGTGCGACCTGCTGCTCCTGATCGGCACCGACTTCCCGTACAACGCCTTCCTGCCGGACGACGTGTTGATCGCCCAGATCGACGTCCGGCCCGAGCACCTGGGCCGGCGCTCCAGGCTGGACCTCGCGGTGTGGGGCGACGCCCGGGAGACGCTGCGCTGCCTGATCCCGCGGGTGAAGGAGAAGAAGAGCCGCCGCTTCCTCGACCGGATGCTGAAGAAGCACGCGGACGCGCTGGAGGGCGTCGTCAAGGCCTACACCCGCAAGGTCGACAAGCACGTCCCGATCCACCCCGAGTACGTCGCCGCCGTGCTCGACGAAATGGCCGACGACGACGCCGTGTTCACCGTCGACACCGGGATGTGCAACGTCTGGGCGGCGCGCTACATCTCGCCCAACGGCCGGCGCCGCATCATCGGTTCCTTCTCCCACGGCTCGATGGCGAACGCGCTGCCGATGGCGATCGGCGCCCAGTTCACCGACCGGCGCCGGCAGGTCGTGTCGATGTCCGGCGACGGCGGGTTCACCATGCTGATGGGCGACTTCCTCACGCTCGTCCAGCACGACCTGCCGGTGAAGGTCGTACTCTTCAACAACTCCTCGCTGGGCATGGTCGAGTTGGAGATGCTGGTCGCCGGCCTGCCCTCGCACGGGGTGGCCAACAAGAACCCCGACTTCGCCGCCGTCGCCGAGGCCTGTGGCGCCTTCGGCGTACGGGTGGAGAAGCCCAAGGACCTGGCGGGGGCGCTGAAGGCGGCGTTCAAGCACAAGGGTCCCGCCCTCGTCGACGTCGTCACCGACCCCAACGCCCTGTCCATTCCGCCGAAGATCAGCGCCGAGATGGTCACCGGCTTCGCCCTGTCCGCCTCGAGGATCGTCCTGGACGGCGGCGTCGGCCGCATGCTCCAGATGGCCCGCTCCAACCTGCGCAACGTCCCCCGGCCGTGACCGATCGGACCGTCCGCCCGAAACTCGATGACTGCCCGGGGCCCGAACGGGCAAGGCTTTCCCCGTGAAGATGTTCGACCCGGACGGGACGGACGCGACAGACGGGGGGAAGCGACATCAGCGCGCCGACGGGGGACATGAAGGACGAGGCGGTGTCACAGCTCAGGCGACGGCTCGGCCGGGCCGATCTGCGGGCGGTGCCGGAGGCCCGGCGGGCCCTGCGTGACCTGCTGCGGCACTGGGGCGGGCCCGGACAGTCGGAGGTCGCGGAGCTGCTCACCAGCGAGCTGGTCACCAACGCGCTCGTCCACACCGACGAGGGCGCCGTCCTGACCGCGACGGTCGGGCCGCGTGCCCTGCGGGTCGAGGTGCGGGACTTCACCGGCCGCGGTCGGCAGCCCAGACCGCGCGCCCCGCAGGAGGGGAGGACCAACGGCAGAGGCCTGTTCCTGGTCGAGTCGCTCGCCGACGACTGGGGCGTACGGCCCTGCGATGCGGGCAAGTCGGTCTGGTTCGAGCTGGGCGCGGAACCGGGCGGGGAAGCAGGCGCGGAAGCGGCCTGAGGCGCCGGGATGCCCCGACGCCCCAGGCAGTCGCCACGGTGTCGCTCGGACCAGCCCTAACCGAACTGCTGCTCCAGATCCTTGAGCTTGCGCTCCAGGGAGTCCAGGCGGGGCAGGGCCTGTGTGTCGTCCTCCGCGGTGAGGTCCACGGTCTCCACCCTCATCTGCTCAGACCCGCTCCGCACGGGCTGCAGGGAGGGGCGCCGGCTCGCCGGGGGCAGCTGCTCCGGGGGCGATATGGCAGGCTCCGCGGAGGCGCGTTCCGAGCCGCGCTCGACCTGCTGCACCTCGACCTCGACCTGGCGGCCGCCGCGGCCCGGGAAGCCGCGATGGCCGTGTCCCCGGCTGATCGCCTTGAGCTGCGCCCGCTCCAGCCGCTCCTGCTCGCGCCGCCGCAGCTTCTTCTCCTCCTTCTGGCGCCGGTCGTCGCGCACCTCCTCGACCGCCTCGTCCAGGCTGCGCACGCCCTCCAGGAGCATCAGCGACCAGGCGCGGTACGTCTCCCGGGGCGCGCGCAGCCAGCGGACCATGCGGATCTGCGGCAGCGGACGGGGCACCAGACCCTGCTCGCGCAGGGCGGCCCGGCGGGTCTGCTTCAGCGCCCGGTCGAACAGCACCGCCGCCGACAGGGACATGCCCGCGAAGAAGTGCGGGGCACCCGCGTGCCCCAGGCCGCGCGGCGCGTGCACCCAGTTGAACCAGGCCGCGGCGAAGGCGAAGGCCCACACGAGTATCCGCGAGCCGAGCGCCGCGTCACCGTGGCTGGCCTCGCGCACCGCGAGGACGGAGCAGAACATCGCCGCGCCGTCGAGCCCGAACGGGACCAGGTACTGCCAGCCGTCGCTCAGGCCGAGGTTCTGCTCGCCGAAGCCGACCAGACCGTGGAAGGAGAGCGCCGCGGCGACCGCGGCACAGCAGAAGAGCAGGACGTAGGAGAAGGTGCCGTAGAGCGCCTCCTTGCGCCGGCGGCGTTCCTCCATCCGCTCCCACGAGTCGTCCGCGCCCGCGTCCTTCCCCGAGGAACGCTTGCCGCGCGCGAGCACCGCCACCGCCGCCAGCATGCCCAGGAGCAGCACGGCGCCCGGAAGCAGCCAGTTCAGCGATATGTCGGTCAATCTCATCTGGGGTCCCTTGCAGTGGGATAGGGCGTAACGCCCGCCATGGTGGCCCAAACCCAGCGGCCCTCAGGGGGTTTCGGGGCAAGAGGCCGCCAAGGAAGTGCAGAGAGAGTGCCCAGGGCGGCGTTCTGCTCGAACTGCCGCGTGAGGGGCGGGAGTTGAGTTCGAATAAGACTACCCGTACGGGTGGTTCCACGGAAAGTTCCCGTGACGGGTGGGGGAGTTGTGAAACAACGCCGATGATCTTAGCCGACGGTGGGTCAGCCGGCTGCGGCGAGCAGCTTCTCGACGCGGTCCGCGTCGCAGGTGCGCGGGCAGGTGGCGCAGGTGTCCTCCGGGCGCAGGGTGTAGAACAGGCAGCAGCTCGCCCGGTCCCGGGTGTGCAGCGGTGTGCCGTCCGGCCCCTTCAGCTCGCGGAACGCCGCGTCGCCGACGTACGGCTTGGTGGCGCCCGGCAGCAGCAGTTCCAGCTCGTGCCGCGCCCGCTCCTGCTCGCCGAGCAGGTGGGCGACGTACCACAGGCCCTCGACGACCTCGTCGGTCGCCATGCCCCACAGGGCGCGTCCGCGCCGCCGCATCCGGGGGCCGAATCCGGCCAGGACCGGTTCGATGTGCTCGGCGACCGCCGCCCGCACTTCGGCGCGCAGCGCCTCCTCGTCGGCGACCACCCGGGCGCCCGGCGAAGCGGCGGCCGGATCGCCCGGCAGACAGGCGAACGAGGTGGCGCGCACCGCCATCCGGCCCAGGGGGAGCCCGGCGGCCGTGCGGTCGTAGGCCACGTGGGTCGCGGGAAGGCGCGGCACCCGGCGGTGCAGGAACCACGGCACGGTGATCAGCAGGCAGGCCGGCCACGCGTACCGGTGCAGGCCGAAGCTGGCGATCACGTCCGGCCGGGCCCGCTGCCCGTAGTCCCGCAGCACCTGCGCCTCGTCCCGGGCGAGGAACGCCGCCAGCTCCGCCCCGTCCGAGGCGAGCGAGGCGGCCGTGAACCAGCCGTCGCCGCTCGGGATCCCGTCGGCCGCGCCCAGTTCGGTGACGCCCAGCCCGGGGAGGACCTCGGACAGGCGCGCGTAGGCGTCCGTGAAGGCCGTACGGGCGACAGGCATGCGGGACCACCGATCCACGTCGGGACAACAGGCTGCTTAAAGGTAAGCCTTACCTTACCCAAGTGTTCCGGGGATTTGAACTGGCGGCCCCTGCGCCTATGGTGCTTGACGGACAGGTCACAACCCGCCGCAATGACCTCAAGTACCGACACGTCCCGCAGGAGGACCCGTGAAGCACAGCGCGCAGGGCGCCGCAGGAACCGGTGCGGGTACGGCGGCGGCAACGGTGCGGATTCCGGTGCAGCCCTCGGCGGCGGACCGCACGCGTGCCGGCGGGGAACCGGACGGCTCGGCGCGCGGCGAGCACACCCACGGCGAACCGTCCGCACCGTCCGTACCCGGCCCTTCCACGCCCCGCCCGCGCGCCCTCGTCCAGCGTTCCTCCGTGCGCGGGCAGGTCCTCGACGCCCTGCGCGCCGCGCTGGTCACCGGCGAGCTGCGGCCCGGCGAGGTCCACTCGGCGCCCGTGCTCGGCGAGCGGTTCGGCGTCTCGGCCACCCCCGTGCGGGAGGCCATGCAGCAGCTCGCCCTGGAGGGCGCCGTCGAGGTCGTCCCCAACCGCGGCTTCCGCGTCGTCGAACGCGGCGACCGGGAACTGGCCGAGCTGGCCGAGGTCCGGGCCCTGATCGAGGTCCCGGTGTGGCTCCGGCTGGCCCGTACGGTGCCCGCCGAGCGCTGGGCGGAGCTGCGCCCCCTCGCCGAGGTCACCGCTCGCGCCGCCTCCTTGGGCTGCCCGGCCACCTATGCCGAGGCCGACCGCGCCTTCCACCGCGCGGTGCTCGCCCTGGCCGGCAACGAGGAGCTCGTCCGGATCGCCGGTGACGTGCACCGCCGCGCCCAGTGGCCGCCGGCCGGCGCGCCCGCCGCGCGCGGGCGGGCCGACCTGGTCGCCGACGCGCACGAGCACACCGCGCTCCTCGACGCGCTGATCGCCGGCGACCCGGACGTGGTGCGGGCCCTGGTCGGGCAGCACTTCGCGGGCGCGCGCCAGGACTCCGGGGTCCTGGGGCTCTGAGCGGGGGCGCCCCCGCTCAGAGCCGGGGGCGGCCACGCGTCCCTCCGGACCGTCCGTCCCTAGAGGGCCTCCTGCCGTTCCGTGCGGCTCGCGGGGACCTGCTTGTCGGTCTTCCCGGCCCCCTGCCCCTTGCCGCCCTTGCGGCGCGCCGAGCGGGACCCGGTGCCGCGGTCGTGCAGCTCGATGGCCAGGGGAGAGGCCGTGAAGACCGACGAGTACGTCCCGACTCCCACGCCGATCAGCAGCGCGAGTGCGAAGTCGGTGAGCGAGTCGTCGGCCAGGACCGCCAGCGAGGCCAGGATGAGCACCGCGCCCATGCCGGTGTTGACCGTGCGCGGCAGGGTCTGCAGGATCGCGTCGTTGGTGAGCCGGGCGAACGGCGCCTTCCGCTCCCTGCCCAGCAACTCCCGGACGCGGTCGAAGAGGACCACCGAGTCGTTCACCGAGTAGCCGATCACGGTCAGCAGCGCGGCCAGGAACACCCCGTCGATCGGCTTGCCCAGCCAGGCGAACACACCGACCAGGATGACCACGTCGTGGGCGAGCGCACTGACCGCCGCCGTGCCGAACAGCAGGCGGAAGCGGACCGCGAGGTAGGCCAGCTGGGCGGCCAGGGCGAGGCCGAGGGCGATCAGGGCGTCCCGGCGCAGCTCCTCGCCGAGGCTCGGACCGATCAGCTCGTCGCGGACCTTGTCCGTCTCGCCGCCCAGTTCGGCGACGGCCTTGGTGACGGTCGCCGCCTCGGCGTCGGTCAGCTCCTCGGTGCGTACCGTGAGGTCGCCGTCCCCGGAGGACTGGACGACGGCGCGCGGGAAGCCCGCGTCGGCGAGGGCGTCCCGGGCCCGGTCGGGATCGACCTGGTTCGCGGTGGAGTACTCGATGAGCCGGCCGCCGGTGAACTCGATGCCGAAGTTCAGGCCGCGCACCAGGATGCCGGAGCCCGCCACCACCATGACGATCAGGGACGCCGCCAGCCAGCGGCGCGGCCGGGCCATCAGGAACGGGTTGCGGCGCAGCAGCGCGTCCCGGACCGGCCCGGTGGTCGAGATGCCGGTGATGCCGGGGCGGCGGAAGACCGCCGGGCGGCTCGCGGCGAACTCGGCCAGCACTCGGGTGATCACCAGGGCGCTGACCATCGAGGCGAGCACACCGATGCCGAGCGTGACGCCGAAGCCCTTGACCGGGCCGGAGGCCAGGAAGAACAGCAGGGCGGCGGCGATCAGCGTGGTGATGTTGGAGTCGGCGATCGCGCTGAAGGCGCTGCGGAAACCGGCGGTCAGCGCCGACCGGGTACTCGGACGGGTCCGGGCCGCCTGTTCCTCGCGGGCCCGTTCGAAGACCAGGACGTTGGCGTCCACCGCCATGCCGATCGCCAGGACGAAGCCGGCCAGTCCCGGCAGGGTCAGGGTCGCGCCGACCGCGGCCAGGGCGGCGTAGGAGATCAGGCCGTAGCAGAGCAGGGCCACGGTCGCCAGGGCGCCCATCAGGCGGTAGACGACGATGATGAACAGCGCGGTCAGCGCGGTGCCGATGACGGCGGCCCAGGCGCCGGCGTTGATGGCCTCGTCGCCCAGGGTGGCGCCGATGGTGCGCTGTTCGATGGTCTCGACCGGCACGGGCAGGGCGCCGCCCTGGATGAGCAGGGCCAGTTCGCGCGCCTCGGCGTCGTCGAAGGAGCCGGTGATCTGCGTGGAGCCGCCGGTGATGCCCGCCCCGCAGGACACGGAGGGGTCGACCTGGGGCGAGGAGATGATCTTGTCGTCGAGCACGATGGCGACCCGGCGCTCGGGGGCACCGGCCGGATTGCAGGCCGCCTCGCCGGTCACCTGGGCCCAGCGGTCGCCGCCGGAGTCCTTGAAGTCGACGGTGACGGTCCAGCCGGCGCCGTTTCGCTGGTCGAAGCGGGCGTCGGCGCCCTTGACGTCCTGCCCGGTCAGCGCGGCGGCCCTCAGCCGCAGGGACTGCCCGGACTCGTCCGGCAGCACCCGCTCGCCGTTCTCGGCGGCCTCGGTCCTGCCGTCGGCGGCGTCGGCGGGGTTCTCCGCCGGGCCGAGCACCGAGTGGACGGTGAGCTGCGCGGTGCGGCCCAGCACGTCGGCGGCCTGCTTCGGGTCCTGTACGCCCGGCAGCTCGACGACGACCCGGTTCTCGCCGGAGCGGACGATGGTCGGCTCGGCGACGCCGAGGGCGTCGATGCGGCCGCGCAGCACCTCCACGGTGCGGTCGGTGGCCTCGCGGTCGGCCGTGGTGGTCTCGGTGGACTGGGTCTCCAGCACGATCTGGGTGCCGCCGCGCAGGTCGAGCCCGAGGCGGACCGGCATGGTCAGCGCGAGGGCGACGGACGCGGCCAGCACGGCGAGCGCGAGGAGTGCGCGGACGCTCAGGGAGCGGGAACGCGAGCGCGAACGGGTGCGGGAAGGGGGACGGGAGCGTTTCAACACGGGCCTCCGGCGGGCACGCCGCGGCGGCGGCCGAGCGCGGCCGCGGCGGAAGAAGGTGAAAGGAAGGAGTGGTGTCTCAGGTGCCGGAGGACAGGGGTGGCGCCCGGCCGCTGTCGTGGCTCGCGCGGCCGGGGGAGACCGGCACCGGGCCGGGCGCGAACGACGTCCGTGCGTGGCCGCCGGGGGCGGCGCCACCCCCGGGGTACGGGGTGGTCGCCGGGTGCTGGTCCGGTGCCGTGGGACGACCGGCCGGCTGGTCGTGCCGGGCCCGGGGCTGGGTGGCGCAGACCGGCGTGCAGCCGTCGTCGGCGTGGAGGTCGAGGGCCGGGTGCGGCACGGCCGTGGCGGCCGCCGCCGCGAGGGGACCGCTCGGACCGACGTGCGCACCGGCCGCGGGCCAGGCCGGGACCAGGGGCAGCAGGACGGTCAGCAGGACGGTGAGCACGCACGCGAGCCGTCGTCGCATGCACCGTCCCCTTTCGTGGTGGATGAGCGGGCCTGGCGGGTGGGGGAGCCCGGGGCTCCGGCCGGGGAGTGGGCGGCCAGAGCCACGGGCGGTCCGGGGGAGCGTCAGGGCTCGATGAGCCCGGCGCGGATGGCGTACCGGGTCAGCTCCAGGCGGTCGCGCAGGCCGAGCTTCTGCAGCAGGTTCGCCCGGTGCCGCTGGACGGTCTTGATGCTGATGAAGAGCATCTCGGCGATCTCCTTCGAGGAGTGGCCCTCGGCGACCAGCTTGAGGACCTCCTCCTCGCGGGGCGTGAGGATGTGGTCGGAGGTCTCCTCGCCGTGCCGTACCCGGTCGAGGTAGTTGCGGATGAGTGCCGTCACCGCACCCGGGTAGAGGAAGGGCTCGTCGCGCATCGCGGCCCGGCAGGCGGCGACGAGATCCCGGTCGGCGACCGACTTGAGCACGTATCCGCAGGCACCCGACTTCAGCGCCTGGAACAGGTACTGCTCGTTGTCGTGCATCGTCAGCATCAGGATGCGCAGTCCCGGCTTGAGCGCCGCCAGCTCGCGGGCCGCCTGCAGACCGGTGAGGCGGGGCATCGCGATGTCCAGGACCGCGAGGTCGGCCTCGTGGGCCCGCGCCATGTCGATGGCCTCCGCGCCGTCCCCGGCCTCGGCGACCACCTCGAGGTCCGGCTCGCGGTCGAGGATGAGGCGCACACCGCGGCGTACCAGCGCGTGGTCGTCGGCGAGCAGGATGCGGATCTTCGCCGGGGCGGATGCCTGGGACGGGCCGTACGCGGATGCCTGGGACGGGCCGTCCGCGGACGTCGCGAACGCGGCGGTGCGGTCGGACGCGGACGGCTCGGGCAGGGACGGGTCGGGCATGGTCGGGGCTACTTCCTGGGAAGGGGCGCGGTGAGCCGGATACGGGTGCCGGCGCCGGGCGCCGACGTGATGTCGAGGGCGGCCCCGACGAGCAGGGCCCGTTCACGCATGCCGCGGATGCCGGCGCCCTCGTGCGCCGCCTCGATGCCGCGGCCGTCGTCGGCGACGGTCAGGGTCACCGCGCCGTCGGCGCGGGCCAGGCCCACCTCCAGCCGTTCGGCGTCCGCGTGGCGGGCGGCGTTGGTCAGGCTCTCCTGCGCCACCCGGTAGAGGACCAGTTCGGTCTCGTGGTCCAAGGCCGGCAGGTCGGCGTCGAAACGGCGCACCACCCGCAGGCCGGTGTGGGTGGCGAAGTCGTGCGTGAGCGAGGACAGCGCACTGATCAGACCGAGGTCGTCCAGGACGCCGGGCCGCAGCCGGCGCACCAGACGGCGGACCTCGTCCAGGCTCTCCCGGGTGATCTCCTGCGCCTGGTGCAACTCGTCGCGCAGCGGCTCGTCGGCGTCGTCCGCGGCGCGCCCCAGGACCAGCAGGATCGCCGTCATGCTCTGCCCGACCTCGTCGTGCAGCTCCTGGGCGATACGGCGCCGCTCCGCCTCCTGGGCGAGCAGGACGCGGGCACTGCTCGTGGCCCGCTCGTTCTCGAGGCGGTCCAGCATGGCGTTGAACGTGCGGATCAGCTCGGGGATCTCACCGCCCCCGGAGACCGGCAGCCGCTGCCCGGGACGCAGCAGGTCGACGGTGGTCATCAGCCCGGTGAGCCGCTCCAGCGGCGCCAGGCCCCAGCGCAGCAGCGCGCCGTTGGCCACCAGCATGACGCCCATGCCGAGCACGAGGACGACGGCCTCGGTCAGCAGGATCGGCACGGAGACGGTCACCGGAGCCCACAGCAGCAGCGCCGTGGCGAAGCCCAGCACCACCGCGTTGAGCCCGAAGATCCGCCAGAACAGGGACACCGGGGGTACGCCTCCTTCAGCGACGTGTCGACTGGTACGCCTCTACTGTCGCGCACCCTCGGTGGGAGCTGCGGCCCAGGTAGCGACCGGGCAAGCGACCAGCTTGCGCCTCGCGGACCCGTCCGGTCGATGGGCTCCGACCCCCATTTCCCGCTCGCCGCGCACCCATACGGCCGCCCCGGCACACCGGCGTGTGGATCCCGCGCCCCCGTGCAAATGGGTCCTGCGCCCGATGGGTTTCCCGGGGCCGCCCGGCCAAGGTTGAGGACGACCGGGTCCGATCGGCCCGGCACTCGGCATACCGGCAGAACCTTCGCGATCTCCATAACCCTCGCGAATGCGCAGAACCTTCCGAGAACCCGAAGAACCCTCCGAGAACCCGCAGAACCTTCCGAGAAAAGGACCCTTCACCGTGTCGCTCGACGCCTCCCGCATCGAATCCCGCCCCGAGCGGCTGACCGCTCACGAGGCGCGCCAGCGTCTCGAACACGCCCGCAACACCCGGATGACCCAGCTGCAGGCCCTCGGCGAGAGCGGCCAGGCGGACGACCAGCTCATGTCCGCGCAGCAGGCCGCGATCGAGCGCGTGCTCAAGGAGATCGACGAGGCCTTCGCCCGGGTCGGGGAGGGCACCTACGGCACCTGCCTGGGCTGCGGCAAGCCCGTACCGGGGGAGCGCCTGGAGATCCTTCCCTACACGAGGTACTGCGTCGCCTGCCAGCGCCGCGCCGCCGCCTGACCGCGCCCTTGCGTCCCGTACTCGTCCCTCCCGCCCTGCCCAAGGGGTGAAGTGGTGAACAACCAGATCATCGACGACCGCGACACGCGTCTGTCGCCCCTGTCTCCCCAGGACCTCGCCGCGCTCCGGGAGAACCTCCAGGAGCAACGGCTGTTCCGCGAGGACCAGCTGCGGCGGATGGCGGCGGGCCCGTCCCGTACCGACGAGCTGATCCGGCGGCGGTCCGCCGCGCAGACCGAGGTCCGGGTCAAGCCGGCGGCCTCCGCGCGCATGGTCCTCGCCGACGTCGAGGCGGCCCTCGACCGCATGGCCGAGGGCCGGTACGGCCGATGCCATCTGTGCCGGCGCACCATCGACCGCGACCGGCTGATGATCGTGCCGCAGGCCCGCTACTGCGCCCGCTGCCAGCAGGTGCGGGAGGCCGGGCGATGACCGTGCTCCGGCGGCCCCGCGCCGCGCTGTCCCGGCCCCGGCCGCGGCCGCTGTGCCGGCGGTGCAGCGGCGTCGCCCTCGACATGGGCAGCGCCCGTACCCGCGTCTGGGTCGCCGGGCGCGGCATGATCCTCGACGTGCCGACGGTGACCTTCCCCGGGGCGGGCGCGGTGTACCCCATCCAGCGGGGCTCCATCGTCGACACCCAGGGCACCGCCCGGATGCTCGACCGGCTGCTGGGCCACCGGCTGCCCCGCTTCGCCCGTCCGGTGGTCGTGGTGACCGCGCCGGTCCTCGACGGGCTGGCCTACCGCACCGAGGCCCGTACGGCCGTGGAGGTGCTGCGCCCGCGCAGTGTGCTGACCGTTCCCAGCGCGCGGGCGGTGGCCCTCTCGGCGGGCGCCGACCTGACCCGGCCGCTGCTCGTCATGGACATCGGTGCCCATCTCACGGAGGTGGTGCTCCTGGTCGACGGCGCCGTCTTCGACGCGCGCCGCACGGCGCTGGGCACGGGGGACATCGACGACGCGACTGAGCCCTCGCGGATCGGGGAGGCGCTGGCCGACATGACGACCTCGATGCTCCGGCAGGACGGCACGTCCCTCACCGTCGACGCGCTGGGCCGGGGGCCGCTGCTGGCGGGCGGCGGAGCGCTGCGCCCCGAGATCACCTGCCGGCTCGCCGACCGGCTGCACGTACCGCTGCGCGCGGTGCCGGCCCCGCACACGGCCGCGGTGCGCGGCGCCGCGAAACTCCTGGACGCGGCGCACACCCATCCGTCCGCCACGGGCACGGACCCACCGGAGGTCCACCCGCACTGATCCGGCACCCGCCCCGTCGCCGGCCCCCTGCGGAACCGCCCGACACCCAGTCGCCGACCCCCTCCGTCGGGCGCCCCCGCCCCGCCCGTCGCCTGCAGTGACTCCGGCCTCCGGCCGTATCCGTTCCCTCGTCCGTACTCCGTCCCGTCGCCTGCAGTGACTCCGGCCTCCGGCCGCATCCGTCCCCGCGCCCGTGCCCCGTCTCCCGCCCGCGCTGCCCCCGTCCCCCCGCCCGCCCCGTCCTCCGGCCGCATCCATCCCCCCGCTCGCACCGCTCCCGCCCCCGCTCGTACAGCCGACGCCCGCCCCGGCGTCGGCCGTGGACCGCCCCGCAGCCCATGTGCGCGATCCCGAGACGATCCCGGCGCGCCCCCGCCCGACAGACCGCCGTCCCAGGAAGGAGACACACCGTGGCTGGAGAGATTCCCCCCGCCCAGCCGCCACCCGCCGTTCCCGAACCCGAACCCGGGCCCGTGCGGCACCCGTACCTCCTGTTCTGGCGGTGGCGGCGCAACCCGCTGCGCAGGCCGAGTGACCGGCTGCGGGCCTGGGTCTCGCTCGGGCTCGTGCTCGCCGTGCTGGTGGCCGCCCCGGCGGCGATGTCCGGCGTCGGCGACAGCGCCTACCGGCACTACCGGAGCGTCGCCGAGCACGAGGAGCGGACCCGGGACCACCGCCCCGCCGTCCTGACCCACGACGCCCCGCGCCACCCCGAGCCGGGATCGGACGAGGCGAGGGAGACCCGCTACCCGGTCCCGGTCCGCTACACCGGCCCCGACGGGGTGAGCAGGACCGGGACGACCGAGGCCGAACCGGGGCTGCCGGCGGACAGCACCGTCCTGGTCTGGGTCGACGACGAGGGCCGTATCACGGAGCCGCCGCTGACCGCGGAGCAGATCCGCAGCCGCACCATGGGCTGGGCGATCCTCGCCTTCCTCGGCCTCGTCGTCACCGGCCTCGCGGTCCACGCCGCCACGGGCCTCGTGCTGCACCGGCGCAACCTCGCCCAGTGGGACGCGGCCTGGGCCAACACGGCCCCGCGCTGGAGCAGATTCCCGTGACGCACGCCCGATGCCCCCACGGCTCCCTCAGGCCGTCGCCGCGCCCGCCGCCGGCGGCGCCAACTGCCGGGCCAGCCAGGTCGGCACCCCGCCGAGCAGCCGGAACAGCCGCCGCGCCTCCTCCCGCAGCCGGGACGCCTCCGGCTCCGACTCGGCGTCGGCGAGCGAGGCCAGCGCCGGAGCCGTACCGACGAGGTACCCCAGCTCCTCCCGGATGCGCAGCGACTCGGCGAACCCGTGCCGCGCCTCGGTCAACTCCCCCTCGCGCAGGGCGAGACCGGCCAGATGCCGCCAGGTGAAGGACAGCAGCAGCGGCTCGGCGTGCGCCGTGGCGCCGGCGTGCGCGCGCCGGTACGCCGCGCGGGCGGCCTGCGGGGACCTGGTCAGGTTCTCCGCGAGCAGCCCGCGCCGGAAGTCGAGCAACGCCCGCCCCTTCGCCCCCGGCGCGACCAGCGCCGCCGCCCGGCCCAGCGCGGCCCGCGCCTCGTCGGCCCGGTCGCGCACCCCGTGCACCGTCGCGGCGTACGCGAGCTGCCCCCGTTCGCAGGCGGCGGCCCCGCGCTCGTCGTCGCTGTCGGCGAGCGCCTCCGCGGTGCGCAGCGCGTCCTCGGCCTCGGCCCAGCCCTGCTCCGTGTACAGGCACCGCTCCACCAGCAGCTCGGTCCGCTGCAAGGCGGTGTCCGCGGTGACCGGCTCCAGCAGGGCCGCCGCGTCGGCCCAGCAGCCGCGCGAGCGCAACCGCCATACCGCGGTCTGGAGCGGATCGTCACCCTCGGTCGTTCCCCAGCCAGAACCAGCCATGGCGGAATGCGCCACGTCGCCCTCCCCTTAGCACGCCATCGAGCTCTCGAGTGGTGGCCGCATCTCAGCACGGATACGGCGGCCCGGCCAAGGGGATGGGTGAAACTTTTCACAAAGTCGTGGACTTCGTGCCGTCGAGGTTTGGGAGCGCGTCGGGCCCTTCCGCGGCCTCCGCGCGCCCCGGGCCTCAGCTCATCCGCAGCGCCAGGAAGAAGTCGAGTTTGTCCTCCAGCCGCGACAGGTCGCGCCCCGTCAACTGCTCGATCCGTCCGACGCGGTAGCGCAGCGTGTTGACGTGCAGGTGCAGCCGGTTCGCGCAGCGCGTCCAGGAGCCGTCGCTGTCGAGGAACGCCTCCAGCGTCGGGATCAGCTCGGCGCGGTGGCGGCGGTCGTAGTCCCGCAGCGGGTCGAGCAGCCGGGCGGTGAAGGCGCGCCGCACGTCGTCGGGGACGAAGGGGAGCAGCAGCACGTGCGAGGCCAGCTCCTGGTGGCCGGCCGCGCAGACCCGGCCGGGGCGCGCCGCGGCGACCCGGCGCGCGTGCCGGGCCTCCTCCAGCGCCCCGCGCAACCCCTCCGCCGAGTGCACGGCCGCACTGACGCCGAGCGTGACCCGCCCGTCCCCGTCGAGACCGGCCGACAGCGGTTCCCGTACGGACTCCAGCAGCGCTTCCGCGAGGACCCCGGCCTCGGAGCCGTCGTGCTCGGTGGAGACCGCCGGCAGCGGTACGAGGGCGACCGCCTCCTCGCCGGTGTGCGCCACGGCGATACGGTCCGACTGCTCGGGCCCGGTGGCGTGCGGGTCGACGAGGATCTCCTCCAGCAGAGTCTGCGCGACCCGGCCGGTCTGCGCGTCGCCGTCCGCCCACTCCACCCGGGCCACCACGACCTGCCAGTGCGGTGCCGCCCCGAGGCCCGGCAGCAGCACCGGCGCCGCCACCCGGAGCCGGGCCGCGATCTCGGCGGGCGCCGCGCCCGTCTGCACCAGCTCCAGCACCTCCTGGGCGAGCCGCCGCCGCACCGTGCGCGCCGCGTCCCGCCGGTCCCGCTCGACCGCGATCAGCTGGGTGACGCCGTACAGCAGGTCGAGGCGCTCCTCGGCCCAGTCCCCGGCGTCCGCCTCCACCACGAGGAGCCAGTCGGACAGCACCGTCTCGCGCACCTCCCGACCCGACGCCGCACCCGGCGCGACCCGCGTCCCCGCGGCCGTCGCCGGGAGCTGCCCCCGGCCCCGCACCGGGAAGAGGCTGTACGTCGTGGAGCCCACGGACACGCGGTGCGGCGCCCGCCGGCCCGTACGGGTGGCCGAGAGGTGCTCGGCCGCCAGCTTGGCGCACACCTCGGTGGAGAGCGCGGGCTCCGCGTCCTTCGGACCGGCGACCTGCCGGCCGGTGGGGGAGAGGACCCACGCGCGCAGGTCGAGGTCGGAGCCGAGCAGGTCCAGGACCACGTCGGGGCCACCGCCCGCCGGTCCCGAGGTCATCATCCGGCGGTGCCGGTCCACCACGGCGGCCAGGTCCCCGGCCCGCTCGCCCGACACCTGGCGCACGACGTGCTCGGTGATCGTCGCGAACGCCACCGACTCGTGCACCGCGAACAGCGGCAGCCGGTGCCGCGCGCAGGCCACCACCAGGTCCTCCGGCACGCTCCCCAGCTCCGCCTCACCGGCGGCCAGCGCGGCCACCTGGGCCTGCACCAGGAGACGTACGAACGGCTCGGAGTCGGCGGGGCCCCGGCGCCAGGCAAGGCCGGTGAGCACCAGTTCGCCGCCCGAGAGATAGCGGCTGGGGTCCCGCAGGTCGGTGGTCATCACGCCGCGGACCGTGCGGTCCAGCTCGTCCTCGCCGCCGAGCAGCTTGAGGCCCAGCGCGTCGGTGTCCAGCAGTGCGCGCAGCCGCATTCTCGTCGCCGCCGTTCTTTGTCTCGAAGTGTTCCAGGTCACGCGGCTGTGTCGCCCGATTCCGGAGAAGAACAGGGAGGCTTCTGAGCACCTCCGTTCATACGAATCTACAAGATGCCCGCCCTGGCCAGCCAACTCCTTCATGGTTTCTGCGACTGACCCTGGTGGAGCACGCAACGGTGTACTGAGTCCGTTCCAGGTGAACAGCACATGAACGAGCCGGCCTCCCGAACCGGCATGTGGCTCGATCCGTACGCCCCCGGTCATCCCCACCGCCCCCGATCAGACGAGGAGGAGAGCCGGTCATGGACTTCCTTCGCCCCGCCAGTTGGGAGGAGGCGCTCGCCGCGAAGGCCGAGCACCCCACCGCTGTGCCGATCGCGGGCGGTACCGACGTGATGGTCGAGATCAACTTCGATCACCGCAGGCCCGAGTACCTCATGGACCTGAACCGCGTCGCCGACCTGACCGAGTGGGAGGTCGGCCGGGACTCCGTACGGCTCGGTGCCTGCGTGCCCTACACCGGGATCATGGAGAACCTGAGCACCGAGCTGCCGGGTCTCGCCCTCGCCTCGCACACGGTCGCCTCCCCGCAGATCCGCAACCGCGGCGGCGTGGGCGGGAACCTCGGCACCGCCTCCCCGGCCGGCGACGCCCACCCGGCGCTGCTCGCCGCCGGCGCCGAGGTCGAGGCCGAGTCGGTGCGCGGCAGGCGCCTGATCCCGATCGACGCGTTCTACACCGGCGTCAAGCGCAACGCGCTGGAGCCCGACGAGCTGATCCGCGCCGTGCACATCAGGAAGGCCGAGGGGCCGCAGCAGTTCTCCAAGGTCGGCACCCGCAACGCCATGGTCATCGCCGTGTGCGCCTTCGGCCTCGCCCTGCACCCCGACACGCGTACCGTCCGCACCGGCATCGGCTCGGCCGCGCCGACCCCGGTCCGCGCGACGGCCGCCGAGGAGTTCCTGAACGCGGCGCTCGACGAGGGCGGCTTCTGGGACAACGGGAAGATCATCACGCCGTCGGCCGTCAAGCGGTTCGCGGACCTGTGCGCCGCCGCCTGCAATCCGATCGACGACGTCCGCGGCACCGCCGCCTACCGCCGCCACGCGGTCGGCGTCATGGCGCGCCGGACGCTCACCTGGACCTGGGAGTCGTACCGCGCCCCCCGCCGCACCACGGAAGGAGCCGCGTGATGCGCGTCAACTTCACCGTCAACGGACGTCCGCAGGAGGCCGACGACGTGTGGGAGGGCGAGTCCCTGCTGTACGTGCTGCGCGAGCGGATGGGCCTGCCCGGCTCCAAGAACGCCTGCGAGCAGGGCGAGTGCGGTTCCTGCACGGTCCGCCTGGACGGCGTGCCGGTCTGCTCCTGCCTGGTCGCGGCCGGACAGGCCGAGGGCCGCGAGGTCGTCACCGTCGAGGGCCTGGCCGAGTACGCCCGGCAGCGCGCCGGGGGCGGCACCACGACGGGTGCCCGCGCCGGCGAGAGCGCCTCGCTCGACGAGGCCCGGCGGTGGCAGGCCCGGGGCACCGACTCGCAGACCGGCGAGAACATCGGACTGGCGCCGATCCAGCAGGCGTTCCTCGACGCCGGCGCCGTCCAGTGCGGCTTCTGCACGCCCGGACTGCTGGTCGCCGCCGACGAGATGCTGGAGCGCCACCCGGACCCGAGCGACGAGGACATCCGCGAGGCGCTGTCCGGCAACCTGTGCCGCTGCACCGGCTACGAGAAGATCATGGACGCGGTCCGCCTCGCCGCGGCCCGCCGATCCGAGGGGGCCCGGTCATGACCGCCATCGGCGCACCCACCGGTGTCACCCAGGGCTCCCGGACCAAGGGCGGCATCGGCGAGTCCACGCTCCGCCCGGACGGCGTCCTCAAGGTCACCGGCGAGTTCGCGTACTCGTCCGACATGTGGCACGAGGACATGCTCTGGGGGCAGATCCTGCGCTCCACCGTCGCGCACGCCGAGATCGTCTCCGTCGACACGGGCGAGGCGCTCGCCACCCCCGGCGTGCACGCCGTCATGACGTACGACGACCTGCCCACCGACGTGCGCCACTACGGACTGGAGATCCGCGACACCCCGGTCCTCGCCCACGGCAAGGTCCGCCACCACGGCGAGCCGGTCGCGATCGTCGCCGCCGACCACCCGGAGACCGCGCGCCGTGCCGCCGCCAAGATCAAGGTGGAGTACCGCGAGCTGCCCCTCGTCACCGACGAGGCCTCCGCGACCGCCCCCGACGCGATCCTGGTCCACGACAACCGCGACGACCACCACAGCGCCCACGTCCCGCACCCCAACATCGTGCACCGCCAGCCGATCGTGCGCGGCGACGCCGAACGGGCCGCCGAGCGCGCCGACGTGATCGTCACGGGCGACTACCACTTCGGTATGCAGGACCAGGCCTTCCTCGGCCCGGAGTCGGGTCTCGCGGTGCCCGGCGAGGACGGCGGCGTCGACCTCTACATCGCCACCCAGTGGCTCCACTCCGACCTGCGCCAGATCGCCCCCGTGCTCGGCCTGCCCGAGGACAAGGTGCGGATGACGCTGTCCGGCGTCGGCGGCGCCTTCGGCGGGCGCGAGGACCTGTCGATGCAGATCCACGCCTGCCTCCTCGCCCTGCGCACCGGCAAACCCGTCAAGATCGTCTACAACCGCTTCGAGTCCTTCTTCGGCCACGTCCACCGCCACCCGGCCCGGCTCCACTACGAGCACGGCGCCACCCGGGACGGCCGGCTCACCCACGTCAAGTGCCGCATCGTCCTCGACGGCGGCGCCTACGCCTCCGCCTCCCCGGCGGTCGTCGGCAACGCCGCCTCGCTCTCGGTCGGACCGTACGCGGTCGACGACGTGGACATCGAGGCCCTCGCCCTCTACTCCAACAACCCGCCCTGCGGCGCCATGCGCGGCTTCGGCGCGGTCCAGGCGTGCTTCGCCTACGAGGCGCAGATGGACAAGGTGGCCGCGGAACTCGGCCTGGACCCGGTGGAGTTCCGCCGGATCAACGCCATGGAGCAGGGCACGCTCATGCCCACCGGCCAGAGCGTCGACTCCCCGGCGCCGGTCGCCGAACTCCTGCGCCGTGTCAAGGCGATGCCGATGCCGCCGGAGCGCCAGTGGGAGTCCAGTGAGGGCGCCGACGTACGGCAGCTGCCCGGCGGTCTGTCCAACACCACCCACGGCGAGGGCGTCGTACGCGGCGTCGGCTATGCGGTCGGCATCAAGAACGTCGGCTTCTCCGAGGGCTTCGACGACTACTCCACCGCCCGGGTCCGCCTGGAGGCCGTGGGCGGCCGGCCCGTCGTCACCGTGCACACCGCGATGGCGGAGGTCGGCCAGGGCGGCGTCACCGTCCACGCGCAGATCGCCCGCACCGAGCTGGGCGTCGCCGAGGTCACCATCCGGCCCGCCGACACCCGGGTGGGCTCGGCCGGCTCCACCTCGGCCTCCCGGCAGACCTACGTCACCGGCGGCGCCGTCAAGCACGCCTGCGAGCTGGTGCGCGAGAAGGTCCTGGAGACCGGCCGCCGCAGACTCGGCTCCCACCACCCCGCCTGGGCCACCGCCGAACTCCTGCTGGAGGACGGCAAGGTCGTCACCGACGGCGGCGAGGTCCTCGCCGACCTCGCGGACGTGCTGGAGGACGAGGTGGTCGAGGTCGAGGAGGAGTGGCGGCACCGGCCGACCGAACCCTTCGACCTGCGCACCGGCCAGGGCAACGGCCACGTCCAGTACTCCTTCGCCGCGCACCGCGCGGTCGTCGAGGTCGACACCGAACTGGGCCTGGTCAAGGTGATCGAGCTGGCCTGTGCCCAGGACGTCGGCAAGGCGCTGAACCCGCTCTCCGTGGTCGGCCAGATCCAGGGCGGCACCGTCCAGGGCCTGGGCATCGCGGTGATGGAGGAGATCGTCGTCGATCCCGTGACCGCGAAGGTCAGGAACCCGTCCTTCACGGACTATCTCCTCCCCACGATCCTCGACACGCCGGCCCTACCGGTCGACGTGCTCGAACTCGCCGACGACCACGCGCCCTACGGGCTGCGCGGGGTCGGCGAGGCACCCACCCTGTCGTCCACCCCGGCGGTCCTCGCGGCCGTCAGGGACGCGACCGGGCTGGCGCTCGACCGCACGCCGGTACGACCGGAACACCTCACCGGTACGGCTGCGGACCAGGACCCTCCGGGCGGCGCACGGAACGTCACACCCTCCGCGCCGCCCGGAGCACCGGCCAAGTCCCGCTCCGCTCGCGAGGCTTGAAGCACCACCAGCGTCACCAGTACCGCCAGCATCACCAGTACCAGTACCACCACACATGCGTTCGTCTCGGGCCGTCCCCCGGGTCGTGCATATCCCAAATCCCGCGGCCGCCCCAGCGGCCGGCCGGGTGCACCTATGAACCTTGGGAGACGGCCCCATGACCCAGCAGTCAGTGGAGCCCGAGATCACCGCCGAAGACGCGGGCGCGGGTTCCCGCGTCCCCGGCGGACGGTCTTGGCTCGACCGGTACTTTCACATATCCCACCGGGGATCCACGGTCGCGCGTGAGGTGCGCGGCGGCATCACCACCTTCATGGCGATGGCGTACATCGTCCTGCTCAACCCCGTGATCCTGTCCGGCAAGGACGCGGCGGGCGACACCCTGGGCCAGAAGGCCCTGATCACCGCGACGGCGTTCGCCGCGGCGCTCACCACGCTCCTGATGGGCTTCGTCGGCAAGGTGCCGCTGGCCCTGGCCGCCGGGCTCTCGGTCTCCGGCGTGATCGCCGGGCAGGTCGTCCCGCAGATGACCTGGCCGCAGGCCATGGGCATGTGTGTGATGTACGGCGTGGTGATCATGTTGCTCGTGGTCACCGGGCTCCGCGAGATGATCATGAACGCGATCCCGCTCGCCCTCAAGCACGGCATCACCATGGGCATCGGCCTGTTCATCGCCATCATCGGCCTGGTCAAGGGCGGCTTCGTGCACGCGGGCAAGTCCACCCCGCTCACCCTCGGCCCGGCCGGGGAGCTCGCCGGCTGGCCGGTCCTGCTCTTCGCGGGCACCCTGCTGCTGATCTTCATGCTCCAGGCCCGCAACATGCCCGGCGCCATCCTGATCGGCATCGTCACCGGCACCATCGTCGCCGCGATCCTGAACGCCACCGGGGTCATCGACCCCGGGCAGTGGGCCAACGGCGCCCCCGAGCTGCACGGCAGCGCTGTCTCCATGCCGGACTTCTCGCTCTTCGGCAGCCTGGAGTTCGGCGGCTGGGGCGAGGTCGGCGCGATGACCGTCGGCATGATCGTCTTCACGCTGGTGCTCGCCGGGTTCTTCGACGCGATGGCCACCATCATCGGCGTCGGCACCGAGGCGAAGCTCGCCGACGACAAGGGCCGGATGCCGGGTCTGTCGAAGGCGCTGTTCATCGACGGCGCCGGCGGTGCCATCGGCGGTGTGGCGGGCGGCTCCGGCCAGACCGTCTTCGTCGAGTCCGCGACCGGCGTCGGCGAGGGCGCCCGCACCGGGCTCGCCTCGGTCGTCACCGGCGTGTTCTTCGCGGCCTGTCTCTTCTTCACCCCGATCACCGCGATCGTGCCCCAGGAAGTCGCCTCCGCCGCCCTGGTGGTCATCGGCGCGATGATGATGATGAACGCCCGGCACGTGGACTGGGCCGACCGGGCCACCGCGATCCCGGTCTTCCTGACCGTCGTCCTGATGCCGTTCACGTACTCCATCACGGCCGGGGTCGCCGCCGGTGTCATCTCCTACGTCGCCATCAAGGTCGCGCAGGGCAAGGCGCGGGAGATCGGCGCGTTCATGTGGGGCCTGACGGTGATCTTCCTCGTCTACTTCGCGCTCAACCCGATCGAGAGCTGGATGGGCGTGCACTAGCCGCCACGACGGGAACCCTGCACGTACCCGTTGTCCGAGGAGGCCGGAAGGTCCGGGAGGACCGGAAGGTTCGAGGAGGACCGACAGATGCTGGACATCGCCGACGAGCTGCACCGGTGGGTCGAGCAGGGGCGCGACTTCGCCGTGGCCACCGTGGTGGCCGTCGGCGGCAGCGCCCCCCGGCCGACCGGCGCCGCCCTCGCGGTGGACGCCGACGGCACGGTGGTCGGCTCGGTCTCCGGCGGGTGCGTGGAGGGAGCCGTGTACGAGCTGTGCCGGCAGGCCCTCCAGGACGGCGGCACCGTCGTGGAGCGCTTCGGGTACAGCGACGAGGACGCCTTCGCCGTGGGACTGACCTGCGGCGGGGTCATCGACGTCCTCGTCGCCCCGGTACGGACGGCCGACCCCGCCCGTCCGGCCCTGGCCACGGCCCTCGCCGCCGCCGCACACGGGGAGAGGGCGGCCGTGGCACGGGTCGTGAGCGGCCCGGCCGAGCTGCTGGGCCGCGCGTTGGTCGTCCGGGCGGACGGTTCCCGCACCGGCGGCCTCGGCGGCCGCCCCGAGCTGGACCGCACGGCGGCCGCCGAGGCGGGCGCCTTCCTGGACGCCGGGCGCACCGGCACGCTGGAGATCGGCGAGCAGGGTTCGCGCTGCGGAGCACCGCTCACCCTGCTGGTCGAGTCCTCCGTCCCGGCACCCCGCATGATCGTCTTCGGCGCGATCGACTTCGCCTCGGCGCTGGCGCGGGTCGGCACGTTCCTCGGCTACCGCGTGACGGTGTGCGACGCCCGCCCGGTCTTCGCCACCCCGGCCCGCTTCCCGGACGCGGACGAGGTCGTCGCCGAGTGGCCCCACGAGTACCTGGCGCGTACCGAGGTCGACGCGCGCACCGTCCTGTGCGTCCTGACCCACGACGCCAAGTTCGACATCCCGCTGCTCCGGCTGGCGCTGCGCCTCCCGGTGGCGTACGTCGGCGCGATGGGCTCCCGCCGCACCCACCTGGACCGCGAGGCCCGGCTGCGCGAGGCCGGCGTGAGCGATCCGGAGCTGGCCCGCCTCAGGTCGCCGATCGGCCTGGACCTCGGCGCCCGCACCCCCGAGGAGACGGCCCTGTCCATCGCCGCCGAGATCGTCGCGGCCCGCCACGGCGGCACGGGCGCCGCCCTGACCGGCGCCCACACCCCCATCCACCACGACGGCCCGGCGAACCCGGCGGCGCGCGTCGGCCCGGTGGCGTAGTCCTCTCGTCCCCGGCACCGGCCACGGGCTGCGCGGAGCCGCCGGACTCAGTTCCGGCCCGGTCCCTTCCTCACCAGGGACACCTCCGCAACCACCGGCCGGTGGTCCGAGGCGGTGGGCTCCGGCGGTACGGCGGCGTCGCGCACCCGTACGCCCTCGCCCACGGCCACGTAGTCGATCCGCTTGACCGGCGCCTGGGCCGGATACGTGTCCGGGGTCCCAGCTCCCGCGTCGCGCAGCTCCTTCCACAGTGGCGCCAGTTCGGGGGCCGAGGGCTCGGTGTTGAAGTCGCCGAGCAGGAACTGGCGGGCGCCCGGCATCTCCGCCCGCTCCCGGGCCATGATCCGCCGGGTGTCGGCGACCTGGGCCTCGCGCACCGCCGGGTCCGCGCGGTAGTCGAGGTGGGTCACGAACACCTGCACCGGCACGCCGCGCACCTTGAGCGTCACCTCGCCGAAGCCGGGCGCGGGGGCCGGCACCGGGTTCTCGTCCTGCGTGGACAGGCGGGTGATCTCGTGGTTCGCCGCGGAGCGGATCGGGAAGCGGGACAGCACCGCCACGCCGTACTCGCGCCGGGGTTCCCCGGCCGTCGCCGGGTCGAGGCTGTAGATCGGCGCGAACGAGACCCGCATGCCGAGCCGCTCGGCCAGCTCCCCGGCCACGTCGAGCCCCTGGCTGCGGGCTCCCCAGTGCACGTCGACCTCCTGGAGGCCGATCACGTCAGCGTCGAGGGCGCGCAGTGCGGCGGCCTGCCGGTCGAGGTCGAAGACGCCGTCCGAGCCGGCCCCGGCATGGATGTTGTAGGTGGCGACGCGCAACGGGACCGAGTGGCCCCGGTCGGCGGCGGAGGCGGGCGGGGCCGCCACGGCCAGCGTCAACAAAGCACCTGCGAGGGACAGTTGATTGAAGGTGCGCGCTCCGAGAGACATGCCGGCACGGTACGCGGGAAACGGCGTCCGCGAGGCGTGTGGCACGATCTCGTCCGCGCCCCGTACCCGGACCGCAACCGCTTGTTCACGGGTGCCGCAGCAGGTGGTCGACCGTGCGGCCGAAGACGAGGCGCCCCGAGCGGACCAGGACGCCGTCGAGGAGGGACGGGAGGAGCCGCACGTCCAACTCCTCGCGCCACACCACCCGCGCCCGCCCGCCGGGTGCCGCCGATACCTCGATCTCCGCCCAGCCCCGGACCACCCGGCCGCGCTTGTCCATCCGGCACCGGCCGGGGGCGTCCTCGCGCGGCGGCTGCCAGACCGTCACCTCCATCGGGTCGTCGAAGGCGAGCGGCCCGGCACCCGTACGGGCCACGACCAGCGTGCCCCGGCGGGTGGGACCGGGCGGATCGGCGGTGACCCGGGTCAGTGGCACGGTGTCGCCGTGCCGCTCCCACCGGGTGAGCCGGCGCCAGGCCTCGTCCGGGGCGAGCGGGACGGCACGGTCGAGCGAGAAGGTGGCCACCCGACGATCGTCGCACGTCCGTCAGCGGTACACCTTGCCCGGCTCGGCCTTCCCGGGGGCCAGGAGCTGGGGGACCGTCACGAAGACGTAGCCGCGCTTCTTGAGCGCGTCGATGATGCCGGGCACGGCGGGCACGGTGCCGTCGTAGATGTCGTGCAGCAGGATGATGCCGTCCCGCGACGACTGGTCCAGTACCCGCTCGGTGATCAGGTCGGAGTCGTTCGTCTTGTAGTCCTTGGCGGTCACGCTCCACAGCACCTCGGCGAGGCCCAGCTCACGGCAGATGTCGTGCACCGTGTCGTCCGTGCGGCCCTGCGGCGGGCGCATCAGCGTGGGGCGCTTGCCCGTGAGGCGCTCTATCTCCTTGTTCGGGCGCTCCAGCTCCTCGCGTATCCGGTCCGGGTCGGCGTCCGTGAGGATCTTGTGCGTCCAGGTGTGGCTGGCCACCTCGTGGCCCTCGTTGGCCATGCGCCTGACAAGCTCGGGATAGGTGTCGATGTGGCGCCTGCCCAGCAGGAAGAAGGTCGCCGGAACCTGCTTCTCCTTGAGTATGTCGAGCAGCCTGGCGGAGTTCTCGCTCGGGCCGGCGTCGAAGGTGAGTGCGATGCACTTGGTGTGCGCGCAGTCGACGGTGCCGAGCGAGGCCGCCCGGGCCTGGGTGCCGGCGGCGTTCCGGACGGAGCTGGGAGAGTCGGTCTCCAGCTTGGTGCAACCGCTCAGCGCGAGCGTCAGCGAGGCGGCGGCGGCGAAGGTCGCGAGCGCGCGCAACCTGGTCCCCGTTTTCGTCATCTTCCTGGTCAGCGAAAGCATGCGAGGACTATACGCGGCGAGTATATACGCGGTTCATAGTGCCCCCTGGAGCGCACTTTCGAATTGCTGTTCGGGGTAGCGGGGGGTCGGCCTGGCTACTCAAACCGACACATGCGTGACGGTTTGGGAGTGAGGAGGACCTCGTGAGCGAGACCCCCGTGAGCGTGAGCCCCGTCGGCGGACGCGTCTGGCGCCGGGCCCTGGTGACCGGCGGAGCCGGGTTCGTCGGGTCGCACCTGTGCGGCCGCCTGCTCGACGCCGGTACCGACGTCGTCTGCCTCGACAACCTGGCCACGGGCTCCCGCGCCAACGTGGCCGACCTGGAGCGGCGGCGCGGATTCCGGTTCGTCCGGGCCGACGCCAGTGACCCGACGGCCCTGCGCGGCCTGCCCGGCCGCTTCGACCTGGTCCTGCACTTCGCCTGCCCCGCCTCGCCCGCCGACTACCTCCGGCTGCCCCTGGAGACCCTCGACGTCGGCAGCGCCGGCACCCGCAATGCCCTGGAGCGGGCCCACGTCGACGGCGCCCGCTTCCTGCTCGCCTCCACCTCCGAGGTCTACGGCGACCCGCTGGAGCACCCGCAGCGCGAGACGTACTGGGGCAACGTCAACCCCGTCGGCCCGCGCAGCGTCTACGACGAGTCCAAGCGCTTCGCCGAGGCCCTGGTCACCGCGCACCGCCAGGTGCACGGCACCGACGCCGCCATCGTCCGGATCTTCAACACGTACGGCCCCCGCATGCGCACCGGCGACGGCCGGGCCGTCCCGACCTTCATCGCGCAGGCCCTGGACGGCATGCCGCTCACCGTCGCCGGCGACGGCGGCCAGACCCGCTCCCTGTGCTACGTCGACGACACCGTGGCGGGCGTCCTGGCCCTCGCCGCGTCCGGCGAGAGCGGGCCGATGAACATCGGCGGCACCGACGAGATCACCATGCTGGAACTGGCCCGCCGGGTCGTCGAACTCACCGGCTCCGGCTCCCGCATCCGCTTCGTCGAACGCCCCGTCGACGACCCCGGCCGGCGCAGGCCGGACACCACCCTGGCCCGGGAGCGGCTGGGCTGGCGGCCGGTCGTGAGCTGGAGCGAGGGGCTGGAGCGGACCATCGGCTGGTTCGCGCACGCCGTCGCCGCCTGACGCAGGTCCGAGGAAGTCACTTACGGTGATACATCCGCTTTTCTCCGGAAGTGACCTGTCTCCAAGCGTTTGACGCAACTGTCCCGCGGCACCCGCGACGCCGAGAGAGGAGCCCGCCCCATGCGCATCCTTGGTATCAACGCCCTGTTCCACGACCCGGCCGCCGCGCTCGTCGTCGACGGCCGGACCGTCGCGGCCGCGGAGGAGGAGCGGTTCAGCCGGCGCAAGCACGGCAAGCGCCCGGTGCCCTTCTCCGCCTGGGAGGTCCCGGAGCTGTCGGCGCGGTGGTGCCTGGAGCACGCCGGGGTGCGGCCGGGGGAGCTGGACGCCGTCGCCTACTCCTTCGACCCCAAGCTCGCCCGGCCCGCCCGCGACCTCGGCCTGGACGACCCCTGGGACCCGCTGCGGCTCGAGTACGCCCGCCGCGCCCCCGAGTTCCTCGCCGAGGCGCTGCCCGGGCTCGACCCCGACCAGGTCGTCTTCGTCCCGCACCACGTGGCGCACGCCGCCTCCGCCGGACCGGCCTCGCCGCACCCCGACAACGACGTCCTCGTCCTCGACGGCCGCGGCGAGTCCGCCTCCCACCTGGCGGGCCGCTACCGCGACGGCAAGCTGGACGTCCTCGCCACCCAGGCGCTGCCGCACTCGCTCGGCCTGGTCTACGAGGAACTCACCGAGCACCTCGGCTTCCTGCGCAGCAGCGACGAGTACAAGGTGATGGCCCTCGCCTCCTACGGCACCCCCCGCCACCTCGACCGGCTCCGTGAGCACATCCACGCCACCGGCGACGGCGGCTTCCGCGCCCACGGCGTCGACTGGGCGGTCCTCGCCCCGCCGCGAGCCAAGGGCGAGGACTGGACGCAGGACCACGCCGACCTCGCCGCGAGCACCCAGGCCGTCCTCGAGGAACTCCTCCTCGAACTCGTCCACTGGCTGCACGGCGAGGCCGGGGGCGAGGCCCTGACCATGGCGGGCGGCGTCGCGCTGAACTGCGTCGCCAACTCGAAGATCGCCGCGCGCGGCCCCTACCGGCACGTCTGGGTGCAGCCCGCCGCCGGAGACGCCGGCACCGCCCTCGGCGGCGCCCTGCACGTGGCCGCCGCCCAGGAGGGCGCCGCGCCCGAGCCGATGCCCGGCGCCGACCTCGGCCGCGGCTGGAGCGACGAGGAGATCCGCGCCTGGCTGGAGACGGCAGCGATCCCCTACGAGGAGCCGGACGACATCGCCGAGACCGTCGCCGAGGAACTGGCCCGGGACGGCGTCGTCGCCTGGTTCCAGGGCCGCAGCGAGTTCGGACCGCGCGCCCTCGGACACCGCTCACTGATGGCCCACCCCGGCTGCGCGGAGAACCTCGAACGCCTCAACCACGTCAAGGGCCGCGAGGAGTTCCGCCCCATCGCGCCGATGGTGCTCGCCGACCGCGCCGCCGACATCTTCACCGGGCCGGTCCCCAGCCCGTACATGCTCTTCGTGCACGACGTCGACCCCGCGTGGCGGGACCGCATCCCGGCCGTCGTCCACGTCGACGGCACCGCCCGCATCCAGACCGTCGAGGAACGCCGCGAGCCGCTCGTGGCGCGGATGCTCGCCGCCTTCGAACGGCGCACCGGGCTGCCCGTCGTCGTCAACACCAGCCTCAACACCGCCGGGCGGCCCATGGTCGACGACCCGCGCGACGCACTGGAGTGCTTCGGCTCGGCGCCCGTGGATCTGCTGGCCATCGGCCCCTTCGCGGTGCGCCGGGGACGGGCGTTCGCATGAGCGCCGCCCCCGGGACCGGCGGAACCAGGACGGGCTACGCCGTCGTCGTCCCCACCCTGGTACGCGACACGCTGGCCGACTGCCTGGCCGCGCTGGTCGCCGCGCACGGTCCCGACCCCGACGAGATCGTCCTGGTCGACGACCGGCCCGACCCCGACGCCGACCCCGGCGCGCTGGAACACGCCCTGACCGTCCTCGGCGACCTGCGCGAGCGCACGGTGGTGCTGCGCAGCGGGGGCCGCGGTCCGGCCGCCGCCCGCAACACCGGTGCCCGCGCGGTCACCTCCCCCTGGACCGCCTTCCTCGACGACGACGTCCAGGTCGGCCCGCACTGGTGCGACCAGCTGGTCCAGGACCTCGCCGAGGCGGCCCCCGACACCGGCGCCGTGCAGGGCGTGATCGCCGTGCCGCTGCCCGGCGAGCGCCGCCCCACCGACTGGGAGCGCGGCACCGCCGGTCTCGCGCAGGCTCGGTGGATCACCGCCGACATGGCCTACCGCACCGACGTGCTCAAACAGGTCGGCGGCTTCGACGAACGCTTCACCCGCGCCTTCCGCGAGGACGCCGACCTCGCCCTGCGCGTCCTCGACGCGGGCTGGCGCATCCGGCGCGGCCGCCGCACCACCCGGCACCCCGTGCGGCCCGCCGCACGCTGGGTGTCCCTGAAGCAGCAGCGCGGCAACGCCGACGACGCCCTGATGCGGCGGTTGCACGGCCCCGACTGGTGGGCCAAGGCGGTCGCGCCCCGGGGCCGCATCCGGCGCCACGCGGCCATCACCGCCGCCGGCACCGCCGCCCTCGTCCTCGCGGTGGCCGGACGCCCCCGGGCCGCCGCCGTCGCCGGGGCCGGCTGGGCCGCGGGCACCGCCGAGTTCGCCTGGGCCCGTATCGCGCCCGGACCGCGCACCCGGCACGAGGTCACCACCATGCTGGTCACCAGCGCGCTCATCCCGCCCGCCGCGACCTGGCACCGGCTCAGCGGACTGTGGCGCCACCGCGCCGCCCCCGCCTGGCGGGAGGTGGCCGCGTGAGCGCCGCGAGCACCCCCGTGAAGGCCGTCCTCTTCGACCGCGACGGCACCCTCGTCCACGACGTCCCCTACAACGGCGACCCGGACCGGGTCCGGCCCGTCGACGGCGCCCGCGAGGCGGTGGCGCTGCTGCGCGCGCACGGCGTCCGCGTCGGCGTCGTCACCAACCAGTCCGGCGTGGCCCGCGGCCTGATCAGCGACGCCGACGTCCGGCGCGTCAACCGCCGCGTCGACGACCTGATCGGCCCCTTCGACGTCTGGGCGGTCTGCCCGCACGGCCCCGACGACGGCTGCCACTGCCGCAAGCCGCAGCCCGGCATGGTCCTGTGGGCCGCCGGACGCCTGTGCGCCGGCCCCGCCGACTGCGTCGTCGTCGGCGACATCGGCGCGGACATGGAGGCCGCCGAACGCGCCGGCGCCCACGGCATCCTCGTCCCCAACGACCGCACCCGCCCCGAGGAGACGACCGCCGCACCCCACGTCGCCCCGGACCTGCTCACCGCCGTACGGGCGATCCTCGACGGCCCGCCCGAGGGCCGGGCCCTGGCCGACGAGCGGCCCGTCGGGGCGGCGTACGGACCGGGTCCGGAGAGCACCTCCCGGACCACCGCCTCCTCCTCGTCCCCCGCCGCCGACCGGCCCGGAGCCGACCCGACCTTGGCCCCCAGGCCCCCCGGGCGGGGCGTCTTCGCCCCCCGCGAGCGCGACGGCGACCGGGACCGCACGGCCGCCGGACCGGGTCCGGAGAGCACCTCCCGGACCACCGCCTCCTCCTCGTCCCCCGCCGCCGACCGGCCCGGAGCCGACCCGACCTTGGCCCCCACGCCCCCCGGGCGGGGCCTCTTCGCCCCCCGCGAGCACGACGGCGACCGGGACCGCACGGCCGCCGGACCGGGCGGGAGCCGGCCGGGTGCGGACGTGAGCGATGGCGGACCGGTCACCACGACCGGGGAGGACCGGACGGCGGCCCCGGGCACCGCCCGCGGCCCCGCCGCCGCACCCCGGCCGCGCACCACGCCCGGCGCCGGGGCGGCCCGCACGCGGGACGTCGGCGACAGTACCGGGAGGTCCGCATGAAGGCGCTCGTCACCCGGCTCGACAGTTTCGGCGACGTCCTGCTCGCCGGGCCCGCCGTTCGGGCCGTCGCCGCGCGGGCCGACCACGTCACCCTGCTGTGCGGGTCGCGCGGTGCACCCGCCGCCCGGCTGCTGCCCGGCGTCGACGAGGTGCTGGAGTGGGAGTCGCCCTGGGGCGGGTTCGCGCCCCCCGACGTCAACCGCGAGGACATCGACGCGCTGGCCGACCGGATCGATGCCGACACGGCCCTCGTCCTCACCTCCTTCCACCAGTCCCCGCTGCCCACCGCCCTGGTGCTGCGCCTGGCCGGCGTCCGGTACATCGCGGCGGACAGCGTGGACTACCCGGGATCGCTCCTCGACCTGCGTCACCAGCGCGCCCCGCACGCCCACGAGGCCGAGGCCGCGCTCGACCTCGCCGAGGCGGCCGGATTCCCCCGCCCCGACGACGGGCGGCTGCGCGTGCACACCCCGCCGCCCGCCGACGCCCTCACCGGCCCCGGCCCCTACGTCGTCCTGCACCCCGGCGCCAGTGTCCCCGCCCGCGCCTGGAGCCCCGAGCGCGCCGCCGAGGCCGTACGCGAACTCGCCGCCGCCGGGCACCGCGTCCTGGTCACCGGCGGCCCCGGCGAGCGGGACCTCACCGCACACGTCGCGGGCCGGCACGGCACCGACCTCGGCGGCCGCACCGACGCCTCCGAACTGGCCGGCGTCCTCGCGGGCGCCTGCGTCGTCGTCACCGGCAACACGGCGCCCGCCCACCTCGCCGCGGCCGTCGGCACCCCCGTCGTCTCCCTGTTCGCCCCCGTCGTACCCGCCGAACGCTGGCGGCCCTATGGCGTCCCCTACGTGCTGCTGGGCGACCAGGACGCGCCCTGCGCCGACAGCAGGGCCCGGGACTGCCCCGTGCCCGGACACCCCTGCCTGAACACCGTCACGGCCACCGACGTGGCCGCCGCCGTCGAAAAACTGATGGCCGCCGAGAAACCGATGGGGAAGACATGAGGATCCTGATCTGGCACGTGCACGGGTCGTGGACCACGGCCTTCGTGCAGGGCCCGCACACCTACCTCGTCCCCCTCACCCCCGACCGGGGACCCGACGGCCTCGGCCGCGCCCGCACCTGGGACTGGCCCGACTCCGTCGTCGAAGTCCCGCCGGAGCGGCTGCGGGACGAGCACATCGACCTCGTGATCCTCCAGCGCCCGCACGAACTCGACCTCGTCGACCGCTGGCTGGGCCACCGCCCGCCGCTGGTCTACCTGGAGCACAACGCCCCCGACGGCGACGTGCCCCACACCCGCCACCCGGCCGCCGACATCCCGGGCGTCACCCTCGTCCACGTCACCCACTTCAACCGGCTGATGTGGGACGCGGGCCGAACGGAGACCGCTGTCATCGAACACGGCATCGTCGACCCCGGCCACCGCTGGACCGGCGAACTGGAGCGCGCCGCCGTCGTCGTCAACGAGCCGATCCGGCGCGGCCGTACGACCGGCACCGACCTGCTCCCCGTCTTCTCCCGGGCCGCCCCGCTCGACGTGTTCGGCATGCGCACCGAAGGGCTCGCCGAGCACCTCGGCGTCGACCCCGGGCGCTGCCGCACCCGGGACGTCCCGCAGAGCGACCTGCACACCGAGCTGGCCCGCCGCCGCGTCTACGTCCACCCCGTCCGCTGGACCTCCCTCGGCCTGTCCCTGCTGGAGGCCATGCACCTGGGCATGCCCGTGGTCGCCCTGGCCACCACCGAGGTCGCCGAGGCCGTGCCCCCGGGCGCCGGAGTGGTCTCCAACCGCATCGACGTACTGACCGACGCCGTACGCGACTTCCTCGCCGACCCGCTGCACGCACGGACGGTCGGCGACGGGGCCCGTGCGGCGGCCCTCGCCCACTACGGGCTGTCCCGCTTCCTGGACGACTGGGAGCGGCTGCTCAAGGAGGTGACCCGATGAGGATCGCCATGGTGTCCGAGCACGCGAGCCCGCTCGCCGCGCTCGGCGGCGTCGACGCCGGTGGACAGAACGTCTACGTGGCCCGTCTCACCGAGGAGTTGGCCAAGCGCGGCCACGACGTCACGGTCTACACCCGCCGCGACGCCGTGGACCTGCCCGACCGGGTGCCCCTGCCCGGCGGCGCGGTCGTCGAACACGTACCGGCCGGGCCACCCGTGTCCGTCCCCAAGGACGAACTGTTCCCGCACATGCCCGCCTTCGGCGCCCACCTGGCCCGCGCCTGGGCCCGGGAGCGGCCCGACGTGGTGCACGCGCACTTCTGGATGTCCGGCACGGCCTCGCAGATCGGCGTGGCCCCGCACGGCATCCCCCTCGTCCAGACCTTCCACGCCCTCGGCACCGTCAAGCGCCGCCACCAGGGCATGCGGGACACCAGCCCCTACGAGCGCATCGGGATCGAACGGCAGCTCGGCCGCAACTGCGCACGGGTCCTGGCCACCTGCACCGACGAGGTCGTCGAACTCGGCGACATGGGCGTCCCGCCCCGCCAGGTCTCCGTCGTGCCCTGCGGTGTGGACGCCGAGCACTTCCACCCCGCCGCAGACACCGGCCGCACCCCCGAACGACGCCTGCCGCACCGCCTGCTCGCCTGCGGCCGGCTCGTCCCCCGCAAGGGCTACGACCAGGCCATCCGAGCCCTGGCCCACATCCCCGACACCGAACTCCTCATCGCCGGGGGCCCGCCCGCCGGCGCCGTGGAGGCCGAACCCGAGGCGCGGCGCCTGACCGGCATCGCCCGCCGCGCCGGCGTGGGCGACCGGGTCCGGCTGCTCGGCGCGGTCGACCCGGACGACATGCCCGCCCTGCTCCGCAGCTCCGACCTCGTGCTGTGCACCCCGGTGTACGAGCCGTTCGGCATCGTGCCGCTGGAGGCCATGGCGTGCGGCGTGCCCGTCCTCGCCACCGACGTCGGCGGCCACCGCGACTCCGTCGCCGACGGCGTCACCGGCCGTCTGGTCGCCCCGCAGGACCCTGAGGCCGTGGCCGAGGCCGCCCGCGAACTCCTCGCCGACGAACGGCTGCGCCGCCAGTACGGCAGGAACGGCCGCGAACGCGTCCTGCGGCACTACACCTGGGCGCGCGTCGCCGACGGCGCTGAACAGGTGTACCGCCTGACCCGCTCCGAACACGCCGTGTCCACGGAGGTGGCGTCATGACCCTGCACCCGCCCGTCGTCGGGCACTGCGACGAACTCCTGGAAGCACTGGGTGCGTTCCGTGCCTCCGCGCACGTCACCCAGCGCTGGGGCGACCGCCTCGCGGACGTGCTGGGCGGCGGCGGCCGGCTGCTCGCCGCGGGCAACGGCGGCAGCGCCGCCCAGGCCCAGCACCTGACCGCCGAACTCGTCGGCCGCTACCGCGACGACCGCCCCCCGTTCTCCGCGATCGCGCTGCACGCCGACACCTCCTCCACCACCGCCATCGCCAACGACTACGGCGTCGACGAGGTCTTCGCCCGTCAGGTCCGCGCCCACGGCCGCGAGGGCGACGTGCTGATGCTGCTGTCCACCAGCGGCGCCAGCGCCAACCTGCTCTCCGCGGCCGACGCGGCCCGGGCGGCCGGCGTACGGGTGTGGGCGCTCACCGGCTGCGCCCCCAACCCGCTCATGGCGGGCAGCGACGAGTCCCTGTGCGTCGAGGCACCGTCGACGGCCACCGTCCAGGAGATCCACCTGGTCGCCGTCCACATGATCTGCGCGGCCTTCGACGCCGCCCTGGAGCGCGGGCCACGCGGCGCACGGACCGCGCGCGGTGCCGGGCGCGCGGCCCAGCGGAAGCGGAGGTGACGCGAGACATGGCCGCCAAGGCTGACAGGAGGGCCCCGCTGGTCGTGGTCGGCGACGCGCTGCTCGACCGGGACCTGACCGGTTCCGCCGACCGGCTCGCCCCGGACGCGCCCGTCCCGGTCGTCTCCGAGTGCGCCGAGCGGATCCGCCCCGGCGGCGCCGCCCTCGCCGCATACCTCGCCGCCCGCGACGGACGCGAGGTCACGCTCATCACGGGCGTCGGCGACGACCCGGCCGGCCGGGCCCTGCGCGAACTGCTCGAACCGTGGCTGAACCTGATCCCGTTGCCGCTGACCGGCACGGTGCCGGAGAAGACCCGCGTCCTCGCCCAGGACCGTCCCGTCGTCCGCTTGGACCGGGGCGGCGGCCGGGTCCGCGAGGCCACGGACGAGGCCCGCGACGCGCTGCGCTCCGCCCGGGCCGTTCTGGTCTCCGACTACGGCCGGGGCGCGGCCTACGCCCTGCGCGACGTGCTCGCCGCGCGCCCGCCGCTGGTCTGGGACCCCCACCCCCGCGGAGGCCGGCCGGTCCCCGGCACCCGCCTCGTGACCCCGGCCGAGAAGGAGGCCCGCGGTTTCGCACCGGCCGAGGCCCACCCGGGCGGCGGTCTGCGCGCCGCCGCGCTCCATGCCGCCGCCCTCGTGCGGGACTGGCGGGTGGCCGCGGTGACGGTGACCCTCGGCTCGCGCGGCGCCCTCCTGTCGTACGGCGAACACCCCCTCCTCGTCCCCGCGCCCGCCGCCCACCACGGCGACTCCTGCGGTGCGGGGGACCGGTTCGCGGCCACCGCGGCCGGGCTGCTCGCCGACGGGGCGCTGGTGGGGGAGGCCGTCGAGGGCGCGGTGAGCGCCGCCACGGCCTTCGTCGCGGCGGGCGGCGCGGCCGCCGTCCCGCCGGCCGGCTCCGACCGGGCACTCGCCGCGCTCCCCGACACCGACGACCCCGGAGCCCTGGCCGCCCGGATCCGCGCCGAACACGGCACGGTCGTCGCGGCCGGCGGCTGCTTCGACCTCCTGCACGCCGGGCACGTCGGCCTCCTCCAGGCCGCCCGCCGGCTCGGCGACTGCCTGGTGGTCTGCGTCAACTCCGACGCCTCCGTCCAGCGCCGCAAGGGCGGCGGGCGCCCCGTCAACCCGCTCGCCGACCGCGTCCGCGTCCTGCGCGCCCTCGCCTGCGTCGACGCGGTCGCCGTCTTCGACGAGGACACCCCCGAACGCCTCCTGGGCGACCTGCGCCCCGACGTCTGGGTCAAGGGCGGCGACTACGCCGGCGCCGACCTCCCCGAAGCCACGCTCCTCCAGGAGTGGGGCGGCCAGGCGGTCCTCCTGCCCTACCTCGGCGGCCGCTCCTCCACGGCCCTGCTGGCCCGCGCGGCGCAGGGGGCGCCATGACCCCCGCCCACCGCGCGGTCGCCCCGCCGCCGAAGACGCCGGCACCCGGCCGCGTGCCCTGCTCACCGGGGGCGGTGTCGACCGGCCGTGGTGCCCGGTGCCGGGGCAGGCTGCGTGGCCTGTCGGTGTGTGGCCGGGCGGCTGTGGTGGGTCGGACGAGGCTCGTGCCCCGGGAGTGGTTCTGCATCTGCCGCCATCGCGTCGGTGCCGGGCTGGTGGTGACGTCGGTTGCGGTTCCACCGGTTTGGTCGCCGGGGGCGGTGTCGGCCGGTGGTGGTGCCGGGTGCGGGGGCAGGCTGCGTGGCCTGTCGGTGCTTGGCCCGGCGGTTTCCGTCGAGGGGGTGCGATGAGGCAGGGAAGCCGGAACGCCGGGGAACGCGGCCTCGCGTCTTCGGGGTCGGCCGGTGGGCCCGTCACCGGGGACCCGGTGCACCCGCCGCCCGCAGGGGTGGGCCGCCCCGGCCCGGAAGCGGTCCGGCGTGAGGACGGAGGCGCACCCCGCGTGCTCGTCCTGCGTGCCCTCGGGCTGGGAGATCTGCTGGCCGGGGTGCCCGCGCTGCGGGCGTTGCGGCGGGCGTACCCCCGGCACGAGCTGGTGCTGGCAGGCCCCGCCGAGCTGGCCCCCGTGGCCGCCGCGACCGGCGCCGTGGACCGGGTACTGCCCGCCGCCGAACCCGGGCGGGCCGTCCCGCGCACCCTCGACTGGACCGGGCCGCCCCCCGACGTCGCCGTCGACCTGCACGGCGACGGGCCGCCCAGCCACCGCCTCCTGGCCCGCCTGCGCCCGGGCAGGCTGCTGGCGTTCGCGCACCCCGAGACCCCCGAGGTGGACGGCCCGGTCTGGTACGCCGAGGAGCACGAGCGGGAGAGGTGGTGCCGCTTGCTGCGCGCGTACGGCATCGACGCCGACCCCGCCGACCTGCGGCTGCCGCGCCCGGACGCTCCCTCACCCGCCCCCGGAGCCGTCGTCCTGCACCCCGGCGCCGGCGCCCCGTCCCGCTGCTGGCCCGTGGAGCGGTACGCGGCCGTCGCCGAGGCGCTGCGCGCACGCGGGCGCCGGGTCGTGGTCACCGGAGGAGCGGACGAGGCGGACCTGGTGGCCCGGCTGGCCAAGCTCGCCGACCTGCCCGACACCGACGTGTTCGGCGGCGGCCTGCCCTACGACCGGCTCTCCGCCCTCGTCGCCGGCGCCCGCGCCGTCGTCAGCGGCGACACCGGCATCGCCCACCTCGCCGTCGCCCACGCCACGCCCTCCGTCACCCTCTTCGGACCGGTCCCGCCCAGCCGCTGGGGCCCGCCGCCCCACCCGCGGCACCGCGCCCTGTGGCACCCGGGCCCGGACGGCGACCCGCACGGCCGCGAGACCGACCCGGCGCTGCTGCGGATCACCCCCGGCGCCGTGCTCGAAGCCCTGGACGCGCTGGACACCCCCGACGCCCAGGACACCCCGCACCCCCCGGACGCCCCGGGCACTTCGGAAGAGGCACCATGAACCACGCCGCGCACCACGGCCCGACGGCCACCCGAGAACGGCCCCACCCCGACGGCCCCACACAGCCCGCCCCCGTCGGCATCGTCATCGCCACCCGCAACCGCCGGGCGAGCCTCGCCGTCACCGTGCGGAACCTGCTCGCCCTGCCCGAGCGGCCCGAGATCCTCGTCGTCGACAACGCCTCCACCGACGGCACCCGCGCCATGCTGGCCCGCGACCACCCCCAGGTCCGCGTCCTCACCATGCCGGTCAACCGCGGCGCCCTCGCCCGCACCCACGGGGTCCGTGCCCTGGACACCCCCTACGTCGCGTTCAGCGACGACGACTCCTGGTGGGCGCCCGGCTCCCTGAGCGCCGCCGCCCGGCACTTCGACGAGCACCCCCGGCTCGGCCTGCTCTCCGCCCGCACCCTGGTCGGTGCCGCCGACGCCGCCGACCCCCTCAACGACCTGCTCGCCGACTCCCCGCTCGGTACGGCCACCGACCTCCCCGGCACCCAGGTGCTCGGCTTCCTCGGCTGCGCCGCCGTCGCCCGCCGCACCGCCTACCTCGACGCGGGCGGCTACCACCCGCTGCTCTTCTTCGGCGCCGAGGAGACCCTCCTCGCCTACGACCTCGCGGCCCGCGGCTGGGGCGTCACGCACTGCCCCGACGTCGTCGCCCACCACCACCCGGACCCGCGCCCCCGCACCGGCCGCCCGGCCGTCGTACGGCGCAACGAACTCCTCACCACCTGGCTGCGCCGCCCCCTCCCGTACGCCCTGGCCCGCACCCGCGCGCTCGCCGCCGACGCCCGCCGCGACCCGGACGCCCGGCACGCCCTGCGCGAGACGCTCACCCGCCTGCCCGCCGCCCTGCGAGCCCGCAGGCCCCTGCCCCCGCACGTGGAACGGGCCGCCCGCCTCCTCGACGGAGCGGCCTCATGACGGACACCCGGACCACCGTCGTCGTCATCACCCACAACCGGTGCCCCGAACTCCTGCGCACCCTGGACCGGCTCGCCGAACTCCCCGAGCAGCCGGCGGTGATCGTCACCGACAACGGCTCCACCGACGGCACGGCCGCCGCCGTCGCCCGCCACCATCCCGGCGTACGGCTCCTCCAGCCCGGCCGCAACCTCGGCGCCGTCGGCCGCAACCTGGCGATCCGCCAGGTCGGCACCCCCTACGTCGCCTTCTGCGACGACGACTCCTGGTGGGCGCCCGGCTCCCTGTCCGCAGCCGCGGACCTGCTCGACCGGTACCCGGCTGTCGGCACGGTCACCGCCCGCATCCTTGTTGAACCGGACGGCACCGAGGACCCGATCGTCAAGGAGCTGCGCGACTCCCCCGTACCCCGCCCCGACTGGCTCCCCGGACCGGCGCTCGGCTCCTTCCTGGCCGCCGCGACCGTGCTGCGCACCGGCGCCTTCCGCGCCGCGGGCGGCTTCCACCCGCGGCTGTGGCTGGGCGGCGAGGAGGAACTGCTCGCCGCCGACCTGGCCGCCGACGGCTGGTGGCTGACCTACGCCGACCACCTGACGATCCACCACCATCCGTCCCGGGTGCGGGACTCGACGGTGCGCCGGGCGCAGGGCATCCGCAACACCCTGTGGTTCACCTGGCTGCGCCGCCCGGTCGGCCCCGCCCTGCGCCGTACCCTGCACCTGGCCCGCACCGTCCCCCGCGACACCGCGTCCCTGCGCGCCTTCGCGGAGGCGGCGGTCGCGCTGCCCTGGGTGCTGCGCGAACGCCGGGTGCTGCCGCCGCAGGTCGAGGCCCGGCTCCGTGCACTGGAACCCGCCCAACGCGACTCGACGGCCCGCAGCTACACCGGCTGAGCCACGGGGCGGGCGCGTCAACGGTGGACCGACCAGCCCTCCGTCCAGCGGCACAGCAGCCGGAACACCGCGAACAGGGCCACCGGCCACACACCGGCGAACGCCCGGATCACCCCGGGCGTGGACGTGACGATGCCGACGACCATCAGCGACACCGCCACGGCGAGCAGCACAAGCACGGTGAGGCCGCGCGGGCGGGAGGCCGCCAGACGGGTGAGGTCGGGGCAACGGCGGAACCGCAGCGTGCGCAGGCGCCGGTCGAGCCGGCGGTCGCGGCGCAGGGCCCGTTCGGCCTCGTCGAGTATGCGTTGCTCGTGATCGGGGAGCCGGCCGATGGACACGATGTTCCTCCTGGGGACGGACCGACCGTCGACGACTTCCCGCACAGCCTGTGACCAACCGTCCGCCCGGGCCCTCATCGCCCGTCCGCCCGGACGCTCATCGACCCGCCGCGGCCTGCGACGCCTCCCGCAACGACGCCACCAACCCGTCCGCGGCGTCCGGCACCCCGTCCGGCACCGACTCCGCCGCGCGGAACCCCGAGCCGATGCGTGCCGCTTCCGCCCGCCCGTCGGCCAGGCACCAGTCCCACCAGCGCTCCAGCGTCCGCTCCGCGGAGACTTCCGCCGAACCCTCCGCCGAACCCTCCGCCAACCCCCCCACCGACGCCTCCAGGAGCCGCTCGGCGGGCACCAGCGCCGGCCAGCCGCAGGCCCGGGCCTGCGCCGTCACCTTCGCACCGCCCTCCACCGGATCCACCGCCAGCGCCGGGACACCGGCCCGCAGTGCCAGGACCAGCCCGTGCAGCCGGTCGGTGACGACCAGATCGAGCCGGGACAGTACGGCCTCCAGCTGGGCCGGCGTGCCGCACAGCCGCCAGTCGTGCGCGTCGAGCCGCGTCTCCAGCTCGAGCCGGGCACAGTCCCGGCCGGCCAGCCAGCGCGTCAGCACGGCGGCGACCTCCTCGTGCCGGCGCCGTCCCCCGTACTCGTGCTGTCCCCGGGTGAGCACCACCCCGACGACGGGCACCGCCGGGAGCGCCGGAGCACGGGCCGCGAGATCCAGCCCCGGACCGTGTCCGGCGCCGTCCCGGGCCAGCACCCGGTGGAAGCCGGTGACGGCCGGGGAGTCCGCGTCGACCACGGAGACGCCGACGGCGACCCGCACACAGTGCGCGAACCGCCGGTGCAACTCCTCGACCTGCGATCCGTGCACCGGCCCGCACACGAACACCAGCCGCGAGTACGCCGCCGGGTCCACGTCCGCGAAGTGCGTGCCGTCGGCGCCGAATCCGGGGCTCCACACGACGTCGTAAGCCGCCCCCGCGTCCCGCAGCACCTGCTCCACCCGCGCCAGCGCCAGCACGTCCCCGGCCGTCGCCTCCCCGTGCAGGAAGCTGAACCAGCCGGTCACCAGGGTTCTGTCCCGTTCGTACACAGTGCCCCCGGGTGCCCCGCCGACGCCCCGACAATCCCGCCGACCACCGGGGCGAGGGGCAACCGGCGTCCGGTCAGCGCCCGACCACCGGTCCGAAGGCGTCGCGCACGTCCGCGTCCGAGGGCGTGACGGCCATCCGCGGCGAGGGCGGGCGGATGCTCGCGACGATGCACGCCGGCATCGCGTACGACATCCGCTTCGCGACCGTACGCGACTGAACCGCCACTCGGGCGCCACGGACGCGGCACGCGGCGCAGCGGGCGGAAAGGAGGGCGCCCGACATGGAGAGGGAGCGTTGCGGGCCGCTCGTGGAGGCCCGCAACGCCCCCTGGTCTGCACCCGAGGGTTGCTCAGGAGATCGGTGAACCTGCCAGGGCGCCCCCGACAAGCAGGGGTCCGCCGCTCTCGCCCTGGCAGGTGTTCATGGCGCCGGCGACGGCCGTGGCGGCGGTCGGTCTGGAGCGGGTGAGCCCGGACATGGGTCTCCTCGGGTGGTCGCCGGTGGAGGGTCGCCCGGGCGTGGGGGGTGGGACGGGGGTCTCGGGACAGACCCCCGTATGCCCGGGCGAGCGGCACGTGTTCACGCTAGAACCGGCGGTCCGGACCACCCAATGAGGGAACCCCCTAGGTGCGGCGGGCAGGGAAAACCCTCGGTTCACCCCCGGTAAACCCGACGGTCGCCGGGACGGTTCGGCTCAGTCGGGGCGCCGGCCCGCCGCCAGCCGGACGATGTCGACGCGGGAGCGGATCCCGAGTTTGCGGTAGACCCGGGTCAGCGTCGCCTCGACGGTCTTGACGCTGACGAACAGCCGCGCCGCGATCTCCCGGTTGGTCGCGCCCTCCATGACGAGCGCGGCCACCTGGCGTTCCATCGAGGCGAGCCCCTCCAGGCCGTCCGGCTCGGCGGCCGGCGCCGGTCCGGCCGCCCGCGCCGCGACGGCCGCCTCCACCCGCCGCAGCCAGGGCAGCGCCCGGCACCGCCGGAACAGTCGCGCCGCCTCGTCGTACGACGCCGACTCCGGGGCCCGCCCCGGCCGTTCGGCGTGCAGCTCGGCCAGCGCGAACACCGCCCGAGCCTCCTCCAGGCCGAACCCCAACCCGGCCAGCCGCTCCCGCGTCGACGTCAACCGTGCCTCGGCCGCCCGGCGTTCGCCCCGCGCCGCCCGCACCAGCGCCTCGGAGCGGTCGAGGACGGCGAGCACGCTCCCGCGCCCGAGCCGCAGGGCGTGCACCCGGGTGACCTCGATGACGTCCATCGCCTCGGCCGGCTGCCCGGTGCGCACCAACGCCTCCGCGAGGTCGCCCTGCCAGCGGCCGCGCGCCGGGTCGGTGATGCCCGCCCCGGCCTCCAGCTCCCGCACCCGGCGCAGCGCCCGTACGGCCGCCGCCGCGTCGCCCGCCACCAGGTGCGCGTGCCCGAGCGCGGCCAGCGCCCGCGACAGGTACACGGCGTCGCCGTCCTCCTCCGTCCGCCGCACCGCCTCCCGCGCCAGCTCCAGCGCCCGGTCCGGGTCGCCGCCCGCGGCCTCGGCCAGCGCGGCCTGCATCACGCCCGCGCCCTCCCCGATGCCCGCGTCGCGCGCCAGGGTCAGGCTCTCCCGGGACAGTTCGAGGGCGCGGCCGCAGTGGCCCGCATGCAGTTCGGTCTCCGCGAGGAAACGCAGGTAGTGCACCTCGCTCTCGGCCATGCCGCGCCGGCGCACCTCGCGCAGCAGCGCGGTGACGGCGGTCCGCGCCTCGGCCAGCCGGTCGTTGATCACCAGCCACCGGAACCGGGAGGAGCCGGCCCCGTTGTGATGGCACGCCACCCGCGGGTCCTGCGGCTCCTCCAGCGCCCGCCGGATGGTCGCCGCGGCGTCCGGGTGGCCCATCAGCGTCTCCGACTGCGCCTGGAACGCGAGTGCCAGCAGCTCGGTGCGCCGGTCCCCGCCCCGCGCCGCCAGCCGGGCCGCGTGCGCGGCGTCCTCCCGGCCCTGGGCGAAGTCGCCCTGCACCACCAGGGAGCGCCAGGCCAGCTGGTAGTGGACCAGGGCGAGCAGCCTCGGGTCGTCGCCCGCGTCGGCCAGCGCCTGCGGGAAGACGGCGTCGACCTCGCCGATGGCCTGCCCGGCCGCCTCGATCACCACCATCCACGCCCGCACCCGCTCGCCGGGCGCGGTGGCCCGGGTCAGCACCTCGCGGGCGATGTCCCGGGCGAGGTCCGGCTCACCGGCGGTGATGGCGTCCTCGGCCGCCGTGAGCCGGCGCTCGTCTGGGCCCGGGGCGCCGTCCGCCGGGGTGTGGCGGGCGGCGAGCAGCCCCAGCGAGGCGGCCACCGACGGCGCCCCGCGGTCCCGGGCCAGCGCGGCCGCCTCCGCCAGCCGGGCCGCCACCCGCGGGTCGGTGCCGGTGGTGGCCAGCGCCAGGTGCCGGGCACGCTCGATCGGGTCGGAGGCCGCCGTGGACAGCGCCGCGTGCGCGGCCCGCCGTTCCGGCGCCGGGGCCTCGGCGTACAGCGCGGCCGAGATCAGCGGATGCGCGAACCGGACGGTCGGGCCCTCGGGGTCGGGCGCCAGCAGCCCCAGCGCCGCCGCCTGCGCGGTCTCCGCCTCGGCGTTCTCCCGGCCGGCCGCGCGCAGCAGGGCCGGGGTGGGGCGGGCGCCGGCGCTGGCCACCAGGAGGGTGCGGCGGGCCTCGTCCGAGAGCATCTCCAGGCGGGACAGGACCAGGGCGCGCAGCGAGGTCGGCACCGGCAGCGGCTCGCCCGGGCGCGGTGCGGCGGGGCTCTCGGCCAGGGCCCGGCCCAGTTCCAGGGCGAACAGCGGATTGCCGCCGCTGGTGCGGTGGATGTCCCGGACGGTGGACCGGTGCAGACCCGCGTAGCCGCGTTCGTCGAGCAGCGCCGCCACCTGGGTGCGGGTCAGCGGCCCCAGGCGCACCGCCCGGGTGTCCGGCGGGGAGGCGCGCAGGTGGCGGTCGTACTCCGCGTCCCCGGTCTCCGGTCCCTCGGTGCGCACCGCGCACAGCAGCCGTACCGGCGTGTCGCCCAGCCGGCGCGCCGCGAAGCCGAGGAGTTCGGCGCTGGCCGGATCCAGCCACTGGAGGTCGTCGGCGACGACGAGAACCGGCCCCGCGGCGGCGAGGGCGCGCAGCGCGGACAGGACGGCCAGGCGCAGCGCGAGGCCGTCGCGCTGGAGGGTGGACTCGCCGCGGCCGGTGAGCGCCGACTCCAGTGCGGTGCGCTGCGCGGCGGGCAGGGCGGGGGAGATCTCGTCGAGGACCGTCCCGAGCAGGTCGGCGAGGGCGAGGAAGGGGAGGTGGGATTCGGACTCGGTGGCCGAGCAGCGCAACACGGTGTGCGCCGTGCGGGCATATCCCGCGGCCAGGGTGCGCAGGACCGTCGACTTTCCAATTCCGGCGGGACCGTGCAGCAACACACTGCCGCCCCGGGTGAGTTGCTCACGCGCCGCGGCGAACGAGTCCTCCCGCCCGATGACCAGGTCGGAGCGGCGACCGGCAGCCTCCGCGAAGTCCCGTGGCACGGTGACCGCTCCCCTCCGTGTGTCGTGTCCGGGCCAATATTAGGCACCGGGGCATTGCCCTACGGAGGGACGACCAGGTGAGCCGAATAACAAAATCCCAAAGCGTCGAAAGCAATCACCGCGGGAAATGCCCGGCCGACCCGGACGCACAGGGCTCCCGCCCCGGCCCGCGCCCCAGGCCGGACCCCTCGTCCTACGGCAGCCACCCCGTCCGGCGGGCCGCCGCGACGGCCTCCGTGCGGGTGCGGGCGCCCAGCTTGCGCATCGCCGAGCGCAGATAGCTCTTGACGGTCTCCGGACCCACCCCGAGCCGCTCGGCCACCGCCCCGTTGGTCGCGCCCGCGGCCACGCAGGCCAGTACGTCCACCTCGCGCGGCGCCAGCCGGGGCCCCGGGGCGGGCCCGTCGTCCCCGGCCGCCAGCAGGCCGCACGCGCGCAGCAGCTCGTCCCGCAGCGCCGCGTCCGCGATCCTCGGCGCCAGCGCCCGCAGCGCCGCGTGCGCCTCCCGCACCTGCTCCCAGGCCGCACGGCCCGCCGGACCGGGTGCGGCGGGAGTGTGTGCCGACGGGTGCGAGGCGGCCGCCAGCAGCTCGTCCGCCTCGTCCCGCAGCACCAGCGCCTGCTCCGCGTCCCGCGCCGCCGCCACGGCCGCGCCCAGCGTGCGGTCGCCCAGCGGCTCGGCCGAGCGCAGCGCGCCGTACAGCACGCCGCGCACCCGGCGCCGTACGACCACCGGCACCGCGAGCACCGAGCGCAGGCCCTCGGCGGCGACGGGCAGGTCGTACTCGTGGCTGATCTGCCGGGAGACGGAGTAGTCCGTCACGGCGCACGGCCGCGACAGCGCCACCGCCCGGCCGCCGAGCCCGTTGCCGGCCGTCACCGCCAGCGCGCTGAGCGCGGTGGTGGCCGTGCCGCTCAGCTCGCTGATGCGCACCTGGCGCCGCCCGGCCTCCACCAGACCGCCGAAGGCGACGGGCAGCCCGGTCGTGCGCCGCAGCCGCACCAGCGCGCTGCGGATCTGAGCCGCCCCAGCCGCGTCCACCGCCACTCGTTCCGTCCTCCCTAGCGACCGCAGTCCTGGTCCCGGGACGCACACCCCCGTTCGGGGGTAGTGAGACCCACCTCACGGATTAGACGATGGCACGGAGCCGCCCGGCAAGGTCCGGCACCGAGGAGGACAGATGACGACGGCCACGGAGCAGTTCCGCAGCGCACGGGACTTCCTGCTGGAACACCGCGAGGACTACACCGCCGCCTACGAGGGGTTCCGGTGGCCCCGGCCCGAGCACTTCAACTGGGCGCTGGACTGGTTCGACGTCATCGCCGAGGGCAACGACCGCCCCGCGCTGCACATCGTCGAGGAGGACGGCCGCGAGGTCCGGGTCTCCTTCGCCGAGATGGCGGCCCGCTCCAACCGGGTGGCGAACCGCCTGCGCGAGTGGGGCGTCGGCCCTCAGGACCGCATCCTCGTGATGCTCGGCAACCAGGTGGAGCTGTGGGAGACCGCGCTCGCCGCGATGAAACTGCGCGCGGTCGTCATCCCGGCCACGACCCTGCTCGGCCCCGCCGACCTGCGCGACCGCGTCGACCGCGGCCGGGTCCGGCACGTCATCGCGCGCGCCGAGGACACGGGCAAGTTCGACGACGTGCCCGGCGACTACACGCGCGTCGCGGTCGGCGACGGCACGACGGGACCCGGCTGGCGGTCCTACCAGGAGGTGTACGGGGCGCCGGACGCCTTCACCCCGGACGGTCCCACCGCCGCCGACGACCCGATCATGCTGTACTTCACCTCGGGCACCACCGCCCGCCCCAAGCTGGTCGAGCACACCCACGTGTCGTACCCCGTCGGCCACCTGGCGACCATGTACTGGATCGGGCTGACCCCCGGCGACGTGCACCTGAACATCTCCTCGCCCGGCTGGGCCAAGCACGCCTGGTCCAACCTGTTCGCGCCGTGGAACGCCGAGGCGACCGTCTTCCTGTACAACTACACGCGGTTCGACGCGACCCGGCTGATGTCCGAGATGGACCGGGCCGGGGTCACCACCTTCTGCGCCCCGCCGACCGTGTGGCGCATGCTCATCCAGGCCGACCTCTCCCGGCTCGCCACCCCGCCGCGCGAGGTCGTCGCCGCCGGTGAGCCGCTCAACCCCGAGGTGATCGAACAGGTCCGCCGCCTGTGGGGGCGGACCATCCGCGACGGTTTCGGGCAGACCGAGACCGCCGTCCAGGTCTCCAACAGCCCCGGCCAGGTCCTCAAGACCGGCTCGATGGGCCGCCCCAGCCCCGGCTACCGCGTCGAGCTGATCGACCCGGTGACCGGCGCGCCCGGCGCCGACGAGGGCGAGATCGCCCTGGACCTGTCCGACCGCCCCGTCGGCCTGATGACCGGCTACCACGGCGACCCCGACCGCACGGCCGAGGCGATGGCCGGCGGCTACTACCGCACCGGTGACATCGGCGCCCGGGACGAGGACGGCTACCTCACCTACGTGGGACGGGCCGACGACGTGTTCAAGGCCTCCGACTACAAGATCAGCCCCTTCGAGCTGGAGAGCGCGCTGCTGGAGCACGAGGCGGTCGCCGAGGCCGCCGTCGTGCCCGCCCCGGACGAGCTGCGTCTCGCCGTGCCGAAGGCGTACATCGTGCTGGCGGCCGGGTGGGAGCCCGGCCCGGACACCGCGAAGGTGCTCTTCGAGCACTCCCGCCAGACCCTCGCCCCCTACAAGCGGCTGCGCCGCCTGGAGTTCGGCGACCTGCCCAAGACCGTCTCCGGCAAGATCCGCCGCATCGAACTGCGCGAGGCCACCGCGGCCGGCTCCGCCGACGAGTACCGCGAGGAGGACTTCCGGTGACCACCACCCTCTCCTACGCCCACGGCACCAGCACCACCCCGCTCCTCGGCGACACCATCGGCGCCAACCTCCACCGCGCGATCGCCGCCCACCCGGACCGCGAGGCCCTCGTCGACGTCCCCTCCGGACGGCGCTGGACCTACGCCGAGTTCGGCGCCGCCGTCGACGAGGTGGCCCGGGGCCTGCTCGCCAAGGGCGTCACCAGGGGCGACCGGGTCGGCATCTGGGCGGTCAACTGCCCCGAGTGGGTCCTCGTCCAGTACGCCACCGCCCGCATCGGCGTCATCATGGTGAACGTCAACCCGGCCTACCGGGCGCACGAGCTGGAGTACGTCCTCCAGCAGTCCGGCATCACCGTGCTGGTCGCCTCGCTCGCCCACAAGAGCAGCGACTACCGGGCGATCGTGGAGCAGGTCCGCGGCCGGTGCCCCGCGCTGCGCGAGACCGTCTACATCGGCGACCCGTCCTGGGACGCGCTCACCGCGGGCGCCGCGTCCGTGCCGCAGGAGCGGGTCGACGCCCTCGCCGCCGAGCTGAGCTGCGACGACCCGGTCAACATCCAGTACACCTCCGGCACCACCGGCTTCCCCAAGGGCGCCACCCTCTCCCACCACAACATCCTCAACAACGGCTACTGGGTGGGCCGCACGGTCGGCTACACGGAGCAGGACCGGGTCTGTCTACCGGTGCCCTTCTATCACTGCTTCGGCATGGTGATGGGAAATCTCGGCGCCACCTCCCACGGCGCCTGCATCGTCATCCCCGCCCCGTCCTTCGAGCCGGCGGCCACGCTGGAGGCGGTGCGGCGGGAGCGGTGCACGTCCCTGTACGGCGTCCCGACCATGTTCATCGCCGAGCTGAACCTGCCGGACTTCGCCTCCTACGACCTCACCTCCCTGCGCACCGGCATCATGGCGGGCTCCCCCTGCCCGGTGGAGGTGATGAAGCGGGTGGTCGCCGAGATGCACATGGAGCAGGTCTCCATCTGCTACGGCATGACCGAGACCTCCCCGGTCTCCCTGCAGACCCGTATGGACGACGACCTCGAACACCGCACCGGAACCGTCGGCCGCGTCCTGCCGCACATCGAGGTCAAGGTCGTCGACCCGGTCACCGGAGTGACCCTGCCGCGCGGCGACGCGGGCGAACTGCGCACCCGCGGCTACAGCGTGATGCTCGGCTACTGGGAGGAGCCCGGGAAGACCGCCGAGGCCGTCGACCCGGGCCGCTGGATGCACACCGGGGACCTCGCGGTGATGCGCGAGGACGGGTACGTGGAGATCGTCGGCCGCATCAAGGACATGATCATCCGGGGCGGCGAGAACATCTACCCGCGCGAGGTGGAGGAGTTCCTGTACGCCCACCCGAAGATCGCGGACGTCCAGGTCGTCGGCGTACCCCACGAGCGCTACGGCGAGGAGGTGCTGGCCTGCGTCGTCCCGCGCGACGCCGCCGACCCGCTCACCCTGGAGGAACTGCGGGCGTACTGCGACGGGCAGCTCGCCCACTACAAGGTGCCCAGCCGCCTCCAGCTCCTCGACTCCTTCCCGATGACCGTCTCGGGGAAGGTGCGCAAGGTGGAGCTGCGGGAGCGGTACGCTGCCCCGCAGCCGCCCCCGGAACTCTGACCGCCCCGCCCGCCCTCCGGGAGGCCGGCCGGGCGCGGCACGCAGTCCTCCGGCGGCGCCCGGCCACCGGCGTCAGCCTGCCGCCCACCCGGCGCTCACCGCGCAGAGCACCGGCAGGACGAGGAGGGCGGCACCCATCGGAGCCGGGAACGGGCCGCGCTCCCGCACCACTTCGCGGACCGCGAACGCCTTGCGCTGGGCCGCGTCCGTCCGCTTCGTCGACAGCGGGGTCAGCGAACCGAGCAGCACCAGCAGCACTTCGGACCAGCGCAGCCGTTCCGCCCCCGCCACGGGCAGCGTCCACGACGACACCCAGCCCCGGAACGGCAGCAGTGCCAGCACCGTCCCGCACAGGAACCCGGCGCACGCCGCGAACGCCGCCTGCCAGGGCACCCGCGCACCCGCTCCGAGGACGAGCGTGAGCGCGGCTGCCGAGGGGAACGTCACGAGGGCGATCCACCGCTCCCTGCGCAGGGGCAGCCACCGCAGGAGTACGCAGGTGAGGACCAGGTCGCAGAGCAGAAGCGCGAACACGGTGAGCGGAAGGAGCACGGACGGTCCTCAGTTGCCGGAAAGGCTGCGCAGGCCGTCGCACGACCGGGGAGGGCGACGACTCATCCGATGAGAAAGGCCACGAGCACCGTCGTCGCCACGAAGGTGAGGAGGAAGACGGCCAGTTGGCCCTTGGTCACCTCGTCCGCCGGCCGGCCCGCGCGGTGCAGGGCGAGCTGGCGGGCGAAGTACTTGGCGTAGACCAGCCGCAGGATCACCAGGACGAGGGCGACGACGGTGAACAGGAAGAGCGCCTGCTTCCCGTCGCTGCCCCGGGCCAGGGTCTGCCCGCCGATGACCGCCGCGCCCGCCAGGGGCGGCAGTACCGCGGCGAAGCGCTGCCACCTCTTCGTGGCCAGCGACTGCGCGGCCAGGGCGAGGGCGATGCCGGACGCGACGGCCATGACCCACCACTGGGCGACGGACATGTCGGGCGTCAGCATGGGCACTTCCCTCTTCCGGGTCGCCGCGGACCGCCGTGACGGCGGCATTCGGGTGGGACGGCGATCATATCCCGTCCCACCCCTGCCGGTTGCGTGCTTTCGTTACCAGGTCAGCCAGCCGACGACCGTGGTCGTGGCGTCACTGACCGCACCGGAGATCTTCGCCCCGACATTCTCCGCGACGTCGTCCAGACCGCCGAACTTGCTGAGCAGCTTGCCCTTGCCGAGGAAGATGCCGCCCACCGCGAACATGCCGAGCGCACTGTGGAAGTCGCTGCCCTGCCAGTTGTCCGCGATGCCGTGGAGCAGAGCACTCGCTCCCTGCAGGCCCCAGGACACGAGACCGACAGCGCCGGCCGCCGCCAGCAGGGCCGGTGCGGCGGGCGGGAAGAGCAGGGCGCCCACACCGAGGACGACGCCGGCGCCGCCCGCGATCGTGCTCCAGTGTCCGGTGACCGTCGCCCACTGCTTGGCCGAACCGATGTCCTCCGGCCACAGCTCCCAGTCGTAGTACCAGGGCTTGTCCTGGTCGGAGGTCTGGGAGGGGTTGGACCCGTTCTCCTGGTCCTGCGCGGCCTTCTCGGCGGCCTGGCGCGCCTTCTCGGCGGCCTCCGCCTTCCGCTTCGCCGCCACGACCGCCTTCGCCTCGCTTGCGGCGTCCGCGGCTGCCGCCGCGTCGGCACCGGCCTGCAGCTTCGCCGCCCGGGCGCTGGCGGCGGAGGCCTGTGCCTCGGCGGCGGACGCGACGGCCGCCCGGGCGGACGCCGACGCCTGTCGCATGGAGTAGTTCGCGGTCCGGGCCGCACCGCGGGCCACGGTCGCCGCCTGCGAGGCGCTGGCGGCGGACTTGGCCGCGTCGGCCGCGGACTGGTCGGCGGCGTCCGCGTTGGCCTTCGCCTCGTCGGCGGCGTCGGCGGCGTCGGCGGCGTGGTCCTTCGCCTTCGCCGCCCAGTCGGAGGCCTCTTCGGCGGCCTGCCGGGCCTCGGCCGCCGCCTTCGAGGCCAGCGCCGCGTCCTCCAGCGCCTTCGCCGCGACCTTCGCGGCGTGGGCGATGGACGCGCGGACGGCGGCCACGTGGGTGGCGTGGTCCTCGTCGAGCCGGGCGATGTAGAACTTGTCACGGGCGACGAAGTACCGCCGCATGCGGGCGGAGCCCTCCAGCACGATCTCCGCGGCCGACTTCATGTAAGGGCCGCCGGAGTCGAGGAGGCCGAAGATCTCGACCTGATCGTCCTGTTTGACGGCCTCCGCCAGCTCCTCGTTGAGGAAGCGGTGGAGCGCCGGGGCGCCGCCGTCCGCGAGTGCCGCCTCGGCCTTGGCCTTGACCGCCTTGCCCGGGTCCTCGTTCAGGATGGAGAACACGGTGACCCGGTTGTCCGTGGCCGCGGCCTCGATGACGCCGGTCGCGAGGAACTCGGTGGGGGCGTCCTCGTTCTCGTCGACCAGTGCCCGGTGGGCCGCTTCGGCGACGGCGGGTTTGGCCGATTCGGCCACGGTCAGCACGGTCTCGCGGTCGTCCTGGCGCTGGGCGAGGAGGCGGTCGGCGCCGACCCAGTTGAGAACGTCCTGGTCCGCGCCCGCGAGGGCGAACTCGGCCGCGGCACGGGTCCAGCTGCCGGTGGAGTCCAGGAGCCGTACGGCGGCCTTGCGGCCCTCGGTGACGGCCAGGGCGGTGTCGCCGGCCTGCAGGGCGGTCTCCGCCGCCGCGATCGCGTCCTTCGTCTCCGTGGCGATCCGGTCGGCCAGGGTGCGCCGGTTGTCGGCCTGCTTGGCGTCGTCGATCTCGGCCTCGGCCCTCAGCCTGGCCTCCAGGACGCCGAGTTCGGTGTCCTGGGCGATGCGGGCGGTCTCCGCCTCACGCGCGGCGGCCTCCACGTCCCGCGCCTCCTCGACCGCGTTCGCGGCGGTGGTCGCGGCCTCGACCGCGGCCTCGGCGTAGGCGGTGGAACGCTTGGCGTACTCAACGGCCTCACCGGCGTGCTCGGCCGCCTCGTCGGCTGCGTCGGCGGCCGCGTCGGCATGGTCGGCCGCGCTGTTGGCGGCGTCCCGTGCGACCGCCGCCGCGGCTGCGGCCCGGTCGGAGAGGGTTCGGGCGGTGCCGGCGGCCCGGGTGGCGCGCGCGGCGGCGGCGTTGGCCTCCGCGGCGGCCTGCCGGGCGGCGGCGGCCTGGGACTTGGCCACACCCGCCGAAGCGGCGGCGTTCGCGGCCTCGTTCGCGGCGACGGCGGCGTTCTGTGCGGCGCCCGCGGCGGCGGCACCGGCCGCGTAGGACTGACGCGAAGCAACGGCGGCGTGGTCGGCGGCCGCCGCGGCGGTACGCGCACGGCGCGCGGCGTTGCGGGCGCCCTCGGCCGCATCGCGCGCGGCGGAAGCCTTGGACGCGTCCTTGGACGCGGCGATGGCCGCACCGTAGGCACGGGAGGCCGCACTGCCCGCTGCGGCGGCGGCAGCGGCGGCGGCCTGGGCGGCCCGCGCGGCCCGGCCCGAAGCCGCTTGGGCCGTGCGGGAGGCGGCGATCGCGGTGTTGGCGGCGTTGGCCGCGCCCCGTGCGGCATTGGCGGCGTTGTTGGCCGCGCGCGCCGACTTGCGGACGTCCTCCTTGGCGGCCAGGGCTTCCTGGGCAGCCTTCTGAGCGGCGGCCTTCGCCTCCTCCGCAGCCTTCTTGGCGCGGTCCGAAGCGGCCACGGCCTGCTCCGACTTGAGGCTCGCCCGCTTGCCCTCGCGCTCGACCACGGCGACCAGCTGCTCGATCGTCGCGCTCTCCTCGTCGCGGGCCCGCGCGATGAACTGACCGGAGACCAGGAAGCGGTGGATGGCCTCGGGTGTCCCGTCGGCCAGGGCCTGCTCGGCGTACTTCTTCACCTCGGGGGAGGCGGTGTTGAGGATCGTGAAGACCTCGACCCGTTCGTCCTCGGCCCGCGCCGTGTACTGGGTCTCGTCGAGGAAGGTGCGCAGGGCCTGGGCGGTGCCCGCGTCCAGGGCCTCGGTGGCCTCGCGGGCCACTCCGGGGCCGCTGTTGTCCAGGATGGTGAGCACCGCGACACGCAGGTCGGTGGTGACCGGCTCGACGTATCCGTCGGTCAGGTAGGCGGTGACGGCGGCGTCGCCCGCGGTCAGCGCGGCTTCGGCGGACTGCTGGGCGGACTTGCCCGCGTGCGGCAGACCCGTGAGCACGGCGAAGCGGTTGTCCTCCGCCTGGGCGACGGGGAGTTCACTGGTGAGAAAGGTGGAGACGGCGGCCTGGGGCCCGGTCAGGGCGGCCGCTGCCGCCTCGCGGACGGCGACGCCACCGATCTTGTACTGCCACACCGCCCTGCCCCGGTCGGTGTCGGGGAGGTCGGTGTCGGGGTCGCCGGAGTCGCCCTCGGCGGCCCGGGCGGGCCCGGCGGCGAACAGGGTCATGCCGGGCAGGGCCGGCACGGCGGCCGTCCCGGCGACGGTGGTGAGTATGCGGCGTCTGCTCCACAGTGACGCTGACAAAGTGAGCATCCTTCCCGTACGGGATACGCGGGTGTGATGCGGGACGACATGTCCCAATCCTGGTGCTGAGCAGCAGTACTGACCTGCCGTCAGCTTCACTTCTTGCGCGGCGAAACACTACCTGTCCGTCACCGAATCACCACCCTTATTTCGACCCGAAAAAATTGGCCGATAGTAATTAGGGGAAATTGATACGGCGCGGAAATCGAAAATAGGTCACCCAAGCTCTACGGGAAGGTTGCAAGATCTCCATAATTGAGAAGGCAACCTCTTTTCGAGTGACGCAGGTCACGTTGAGGTTGTGTGGGCTGACCTTTTTGCGGCGATTAATGCGTTGGACAAAATGATTCGCGGCGACTTGCATCGGTGAGCCGCGGGGTGCGGGGTGCGTTCCGGACCCCTCGAGCGGCCTGGTCGCGGATTCATTCGGGGGGTTCTGAGGGCGAGTTGCGGCCGTCCTGTGCCGCCCGTTCGAAACGCGTATCGGACATTCAGTTCGCATCTACCCGTAGGACGGTAATGAAGAGCAGAGCACGCATCGGGGCCGCTTGGCTCACAGGGCGTTTCCTGGCACGAACGGCGGCTGCCGCGGCTGTCGCCGGGGCGCTGGCGGCTGCCGTGGTGGCGGCCGGCGCGGGCGGCCAGGCAGAGGGGGTCGACACCTCCGTACGCGCGGTCGCCGACGAGGCCCCCGGCTACGCGGTCGAGGACTTCGCCTACCCGCAGGCGGACAAGGTCCTGGAGGAGCAGGGCATCGTCCTCAAGCGGGGCGACGGACACATCGTCCTGGCCGCCTGCGAGCCGGGCACCGGTCAGCTGGAGGTCTACTCGCGCGAGGCGCTGAGCGTCTGCTTCGAGGTCACCGGGGACAGCGGCTGGCTGACGATGGAGATCCCGTCCGTCTACGGCGTGAAGACGAACGAGTACGCGACCGAGGTCGACCTGACCGTCGGCGAGGAGGAGACGTCCGTCGACGTCCCCGCCAACTCGTGGAAGGCGGTGGGCGAGAGCGCCGACGAGCAGGGACGCCCCCACATGCTGGTGGAGATCAGGACGTCCAAGTAGTGACCGACGCATCCACGGCAGCGGAGGGCGATCGGCCCACCCGTCCCGCAGCAACCGCACCAACTCCGGCAAGGAGCAGACACATGCCGCGTCCCAGACCCCTGCGTCTCACCGCACTCGCCACCGTCCTGGCCGCCGGACCGATCGCGCTGACCGCCGTACCCTCGGTGGCCGTGACCGGGCCGGCCGCCGCCGACTCCGACACGACCCACGCCTACGCCGCCCAGATCATCGTCGGCGACCACGACCGCGGCTGCTCCGGTGTCCTGGTCGACACCGACTGGCTGCTCACCGCTGCGAGTTGCTTCGCCGAGAACCCTGCCGAGAGCCTCGCCGTGCCGACGGGCAAGCCCGCCCTGACCACCACGGCGACCATCGGCCGCGCCAACCTCACGGGCACCGGCGGCGCCGTGCGCACGGTCGTCGAGCTCGTGCCCCGCACCGACCGCGACGTGGTCCTGGCCCGGCTGAACCGCCCGGTCACGAACGTCACGCCCGTCGCCCTGGCCGCCGCCGCACCCACCACGGGTGAGCAGCTGACGCTGGCCGGCTACGGCCGCAGCAAGACCGAGTGGGCGCCGCTGAACCTGCACACCGGGGTCTTCTCGGTGGACGCCACCGACGCCACCACCGCCACGGTGACGGGCCAGGACGGCGCGGCGGCCTGCATGGGCGACACCGGCGGCCCGCTGGTGCGCACCGTGAACGGCACCAAGCAGCTGGCCGCCCTGAGCAGCCGCTCGTACCAGGGTGGTTGCTTCGGCATCGACGCCGCCGAGACACGCACCGGCGGCGTGGTCACCCGCGTCGACGACCTGGGCTCCTGGGTGGCGTCCAAGGTCGGGGCCAACCGCATCACCGACTTCAACTGCGACGGCGTCGAGGACATAGCCGTGGCCGACCCGGAGGCCACCGTCGGCGGCGACGCCAAGGCGGGCCTGGTCCGCGTCGTCTACGGCGGCGGCAAGGGCACGGCGCAGATCGACCAGGACCTCGACTGGGTCCCGGGCGGCGCCGAGGCCAACGACCTCTTCGGCCAGGCCATCGACACCGTCGACTACGACGAGGACGGCTGTACGGACCTGGCGGTCGGCACCCCGGGCGAGAACCTGGGCGACGCCGTGGACGCGGGCATGGCCGACGTCCTGTACGGCGCACCCGGCGGGATCGGCACCGGCGCCGTCAAGGACACCCACTTCCAGCAGGCCACGGGCAACGGCTCCATCAACGCTTCCACGCCGGAGGACGGCGACCTGATGGGGCAGGCGATGGTCGCGGGCACCACCGCCGCCGGCGAGCCCTTCGTCGTCATCGGCGTGCCCGGCGAGGGACTGGGCAGTGCCGCCGGAGCCGGCGAGGCCTTCTACGTGCGCGGCGGCACCAACGTCTCCGTCCACCAGGACCGGGCGGGCGTACCCGGGGCGGTGGAGGCGGGTGACGGCTTCGGCGCGGTACTCGCCGCCGACGCCAACCACCTCGCCATCGGTGCGCCCGACGAGAACATCAACGGCGACGACGCGGCCGGCAACCTCGCGGTCTTCTCGCACGAGCTGAACAGCGAGAAGAGGCCCACCCCGCTGTTCGGCCTCGACCAGGACCTGGACACCGTCTCCGGCGGCGCCGAGAAGGGGGACCGCTTCGGCGCGGCCCTGGCGCTGGCCCCGTACCGTCCGGCGGGCGCGGCGCGCGCCGACGAGTCCCTTCTGGCGGTCGGCTCCCCCGGCGAGGCACTGAACGTGAACGGCGTCAGCAAGGCGGAGACGGGCGGCGTCATCACCTTCCGGGTCACCGCGGCCGGCACCTACACCCAGCTCGACGGGTACTCCTCCGGCACCAGTGACGACGACGTCTCCGGCACCTCCGAGGCCGGCGACCACTTCGGGTCCACGCTGACCGCCGTCAACACGGCGCCGCGTGCGGTGAGCACCGAGGCGACCATGAAGATGGCCGTCGGCATCCCGGACGAGGCCCTTGGTTCCGTGGCCGGGGCGGGCGCGGTGCACGTCTTCTCGATGCTGGGCTCGCCCGGCGCCAACGACAAGTGGATCGAGTCCGGCGACGGAGACGGTGTTCCCGGCGCACCGGGCGCCGACCAGCGCCTCGGCTCCAGCATCCACTTCACCGGCACCCACCTGTACGTGGGCATGCCCTACGGTCCGACCGCCACGGGCGCGCTGTACGCCCTGCCGATGTCCAATGTGACCCTCGGTGAGCCCAACGCCGCGCCCACCGTGTACCAGCCGGGCCAGGGAGGCCTCCCGGCCGGCGGTACGGCCTTCGGGCACGCGGCGAGGTAGCCGCTCAGCCAGATCCCTCCCAGCCGGCCGTGGCGTCCAGCGCCACGGCCGGCGCGTTGACCGGACGCGGCACGCCCGACGGGTCCAGCACGAAGAGCGGGACGTCCAGCAGATCGGCGCGGGCGCGGGCGTCCTCGGCGTATCCGGCGAGCGAGAAGTAGACGCCCCGCGCGGACTCCGCCATGGCCGTCAGCCACAGGCACTCCACGTCCCGCACCGAGGCCGGGCCCACCGTCGGATCCACCTGGACGACGATGCCGGGCGCCGCCAGCCCGATGCCGGACAGCGGCCGCTGGTCGGCGCGGCGCACGTCCCGGTGGCCCAGACCGCGCAGGTAGAGCACGGCGGCGGTGACCGCGTCGCGCGCGGTGCGGATCGGGACCGCCCGGTGCGCCGGGACCCGTGAACCGGGGGTGCGACCGGCCCGGCCGGTCGCCGCCCGGTCCACCGGCACGCACAGCACCGTCCCGCACGGACAGCCCAGCTCCGGCCGCGGCCACCGGCTCTGTGCCCCGCAGGCCGCGCAGCGCACCCCCACCCACTCCTCGTCCCAGGTCCGGTGAGTGACCGCGGTCGCGGTCCCACGCGGGTCCAGCTCCGGGGCGACGGGCTCCCCGCAGGCACAGGGGTACGACGGTGCCGTGTAGCGGTGCCGACGCCCGCAGGCGGTGCAGCACACCGAGATGGTCTCGGACATGCCCCCCATCGTCCTCTCTTGACGGCCTCCGGCTGCCCACTTACATTACTTCCAGATCGTAGAAAACAAATTTCGCTATACGGAAGTTGCTACGGAAGAAGCTCACCGCGGGGCGCGACGGGAGTGTGAATCCGACAGCCGGAGCAGGAGTACTCGATGGCTCGTATGACCGCTGCCCGAGCGGCAGTTGAGATTCTGAAGCGCGAGGGCGTCACCGACGCGTTCGGTGTGCCGGGCGCGGCGATCAACCCCTTCTACGCGGCGCTCAAGGCGTCCGGCGGCGTCCAGCACACCCTCGCCCGGCACGTCGAGGGTGCCTCGCACATGGCCGAGGGCTACACCCGCACCCACCCCGGCAACATCGGCGTCTGCATCGGCACCTCGGGCCCGGCCGGCACCGACATGATCACCGGTCTCTACTCGGCGATCGGCGACTCGATCCCGATCCTGTGCATCACCGGCCAGGCGCCGACCGCGGTGATCCACAAGGAGGACTTCCAGGCCGTCGACATCGCCTCCATCGCCAAGCCGGTGACCAAGATGGCCGTCACCGTCCTGGAGGCCGCGCAGGTCCCCGGCGTCTTCCAGCAGGCGTTCCACCTGATGCGCTCCGGCCGCCCCGGCCCGGTCCTCATCGACCTGCCGATCGACGTCCAGACCACCGAGATCGAGTTCGACCCCGATACCTACGAGCCGCTCCCGGTCTACCGGCCCACCGCCACCCGCGCCCAGATCGAGAAGGCGATCGGCCTGCTCAACGCGTCCGAGCGCCCGCTGATCGTGGCCGGCGGCGGTGTCATCAACGCCGACGCGGCCGACCTGCTGGTGGAGTTCGCCGAGCTGACCGGCACCCCCGTCGTGCCGACCCTGATGGGCTGGGGCATCGTCCCCGACGACCACGAGCTGAACGCCGGCATGGTCGGCCTGCAGACCTCGCACCGCTACGGCAACGCGACCTTCCTCGAGTCGGACTTCGTCCTCGGCATCGGCAACCGCTGGGCCAACCGTCACACCGGAAAGCTGGACGTCTACACGGCCGGCCGCAAGTTCGTCCACGTCGACGTCGAGCCGACCCAGATCGGCAAGATCTTCGCCCCGGACTACGGCATCGCCTCCGACGCGAAGGCCGCCCTGGAGCTGTTCGTCGAGGTCGCGCGCGAGCTGAAGGCGGCCGGCAAGCTGCCCGACCGCTCCGCGTGGGCCGCCTCCGCGCAGGAGCGCAAGGCCACCCTCCAGCGCCGTACGCACTTCGACGACATCCCGATCAAGCCGCAGCGCGTCTACGAGGAGATGAACAAGGCCTTCGGCCCTCAGACCCGGTACGTCTCCACCATCGGCCTCTCCCAGATCGCCGGCGCCCAGATGCTGCACGTCTACCGCCCGCGGCACTGGATCAACTGCGGCCAGGCCGGCCCGCTCGGCTGGACCGTCCCGGCCGCCCTCGGCGTCGCCAAGGCGGACCCGGACGCCCAGGTCGTGGCGCTCTCCGGCGACTACGACTTCCAGTTCATGCTGGAGGAGCTGGCCGTCGGCGCGCAGCACAAGATCCCCTACGTCCACGTCCTGGTGAACAACTCGTACCTGGGCCTGATCCGCCAGGCGCAGCGGGCGTTCGAGATCGACTTCCAGGTCAACCTGGAGTTCGAGAACATCAACTCGCCCGAGCTGGGCGTCTACGGCGTCGACCACGTCAAGGTCGCCGAGGGCCTGGGCTGCAAGGCGATCCGGGTGACCGACCCGAACGAGCTGGGCACGGCCCTGGAGCAGGCCAAGAAGCTGGCCGCCGAGCACCGGGTGCCGGTCGTCGTCGAGGCCATCCTGGAGCGCGTCACCAACATCTCCATGTCGGGCACGAACGACATCTCCAACGTGGTGGAGTTCGAAGAGGTGGCCACGGAGCCGGGGCACGCCCCGACCGCGATCAGGACGCTGAAGGTCTGACGGACCCGGCGCCGAGAGCCGAGAACGGCCCGTCCCTCTCCTCGGGGGGACGGGTCGTTCTCACGTGTGTGCGGTCCCGATGTACGTGGCTCCTGTGTACGCGGATCCCATGTGCGCCGCCCCCATGTGCGCCGCCCCCCATGTGTCCACGCTCAGTCCGAGCCGCCACCGCCCCCGGAGCGGCAGCCGCCCGCATGGTCCCCGTGGTGGCCCGTGCCGCCCCAGTCGCCCGAGACCGAGTCCTCGTACGCGTCGCGCCACCTCAGGAACCCGCCGCGGCCCAGGGAGAGGCGGACACCGTCGGCCGGTGCGCCCGGGGCCGTCAGTCCGGCCCGCAGGGCGAAGCGCGGCAGGAGCAGACGCAGGGCGGCATCACCGTGCAGGGCGACCGCGAGCAGCGTGTCGTCGTCCGTCAGTCCGTGTCCGACCGCGGGCAGCGGGTGCCGCTCCCGCCAGAACTCCACGCGCCGGCGCGCGCTGCGGATCGGCCCCAGCCACGGGTGGCCCAGCAGCCCTTCCTCCGCGAGCGGGATGCGCGTCAGGGCCGGCCCAGGCGCACGTCCGGGTGCCGGACCAGTTCGCGGGCGGTGAGCGGCTCGTGCAGGCAGTCGAGCACGGTCCCTTCGAGCGGCCCCAGGCCCTCCGGCTCGGGTCCCGCCGCGCACGGCGTCCTGCGCGGTCCGTTCTCGACGGCGCCCAGCAGGTGCAGGGCGACCGGCGCCACCGTGACCGCGGCCGGCGGCCCGCCGCCCGGCAGCGCGACCTGGTGCGGCTCCCACCCGATCTCCGTGCCACCGGCCACGACACGCACCTCCCCCGTGCACCCCCGCGTTGCCGGGGTTGTGCCCGCTGCGGCGGCTCCTACGCCCGCTCAGCCACCGGGGTGCTCGTGGTGCTCGTGCAGCCCCGGCCAGTCCTCCGGGCCGCCGCCCTGCCACTCGACCAGGTCGGTGTCCTCGACGTCGGTGACGTAGAGGTCGGCGAGGCGCAGCAGTTCGGCGACGTCGTCGAGGTGCGAGGCGACGCCCAGGGTCTCGTCGCCGGAGGTGACCCGGCGGGAGCCGTCCAGGGCGGGGGAGTGGACGACGATGTGCGGATGCTCGGGTGGGTGTGCCGTAGCCATGTCTCCAGGCTGCTGCGCGGGCGGTGAATCCGCACCCGGTGGACGCGAACGCCGAAAAGCGCCGGATGCGGGACCGTCCGCATCCGGCGCTTCCCGGCCGGTGAAGGTTCTTGGTGAGGGGATCCGGTGAGGGATTCCCCCGCTGAGGGTGACCTCACGTGGAACCCGTCCGGCGGCGCGAGGCTGGGCGCGACAGGTCGTTCGCGCCGCCGGACGGAGTATGGGCCTCTCGGTCCCGAGAGGCGGGGTTGGCCGGGACCGCGGCGGTGCGACGGGCCGGAACGGCTCCTCCCCTCAGGTCGTAGGAGAAACGTCCCGCCCTTCACCACCGCACTGGCTCGCTGGCCGCCGCGGTCCTCGCCCTGCCCGCGCCGGCACCTGGCGCTCACCCCTCATCCGGGCCGCTTCGGTGCCTGCGCGGGCCGCGCACACGGCCCCGGCCTCCCCGCCGGGTTCCGTGCACGAGCCGGTGGATCAGTCCTCGCGCAGGGCGCGGACCGCCTCCTCCACGCGCTTGCCGTAGTCGGGGTCGGCCGCGTGGAAGTGCGCGAGGTTCTTCTCTACGACGTCGTTGCGGGAGACCTGGGAGAGGCCGCCGGCGATGTTCGCCACCAGGCGCTGCTTCTCGTCCTCGCTCATCAGCCGGTACAGCGCGCCGGCCTGCACGAAGTGGTCGTCCTTGGTGTGCAGCGGCGCCTCGTGGGTGCCGGTGTGGCCGGACACGGGAAGCGGGGCGGCCAGCGGGGTGCCGGTCTCGGCCGGGCCGTCGTAGGAGTTCGGCTCGTAGTTCTTGGCGTACCGGCCCTGCGGGTTGGACGCCATCAGGCCGTCGCGGCCGTAGTTGGCGGCGCCGCCGGGCACGGCCCTCGGGGCGTTCACCGCGAGCTGGGTGTGGTTGACGCCCAGGCGGTAGCGGTGCGCGTCCGCGTACGCGAACAGGCGGCCCTGGAGCATCTTGTCGGGGGAGGGACCGATGCCGGGGACGAAGTTGTTCGGGGAGAACGCGGCCTGCTCGACCTCCGCGAAGACGTTGTCCGGGTTGCGGTCCAGCACCAGTCGGCCCACCCGCTTGAGCGGGTAGTCGGCGTGCGGCCACACCTTGGTCACGTCGAACGGGTTGAAGCGGTAGTTCGCCGCCTCGGCCACCGGCATCAGCTGCACGTGCAGCGTCCAGGACGGGTACACGCCCCGCTCGATCGCCTGGACCAGGTCCGTCTGGTGCGAGGTCGGGTCCTCGCCCGCGAGCTTCGCGGCCTCGTCGGCCGTCAGGCAGCGGATGCCCTGGTCGGTCTTGAAGTGGTACTTGACGAAGAAGGACTCGCCCTTGGCGTTCGTCCACTGGTAGGTGTGCGAACCGAAGCCGTCCATGTGGCGGTACGAGGCCGGGATGCCGCGGTCGCCCATCAGCCAGGTGATCTGGTGCGTCGCCTCGGGGGAGTGCGCCCAGAAGTCGAAGACGTTGTCCGGCTCCTGACGGCCCGTGAACGGGTCGCGCTTTTGCGAGTGGATGAAGTCCGGGAACTTGATCGGGTCCTTGATGAAGAACACCGGGGTGTTGTTGCCGACGAGGTCGTAGTTGCCCTCCTCGGTGTAGAACTTCAGCGCGAAGCCGCGCGGGTCGCGGACCGCGTCCGCGCCGCCGAGGGAGTCGGCCACGGTGGAGAAGCGCAGGAAGACCTCGGTGCGCTTGCCGACCGTGTTCAGGAAGTCGGCGTGCGTGAAGCCGGTGACGTCGTCGGTCACCTCGAAGTGGCCGTACGCGCCGGAGCCGCGGGCGTGCACCACGCGCTCCGGGATGCGCTCGCGGTTGAAGCGCGCGAGCTTCTCGATGAGGTGCTGGTCCTGGATCAGGAGGGGGCCGCCGATGCCGGCGGAGGCGGAGTTCTGGTTGTCGGCGACCGGGGCGCCGGACTCGGTGGTGAGCACGCGCTGCGACATCGTGGACCTTCCGTGGCCTTGCAGACGAGGGTTCAGCGGAACCGTTCAGTGGAAACAGGTTTCCGCTTCGTGGAGCCTAGATTTGCGACAGTGGCACGTCAACAGTTTGTTGAAGTGGGTTCCGGGCGACGCCGCCGCTCGGGCGCGACAGGACAGGTGTCAGCGGCGGCGCCACCCGGAGGTCATGAGTGCTGCGAGGGTCAGACCTGGGCGCCGGAGAGGCGTTCCACGGCCCGCAGCAGGGCCGAGTGGTCCAGGCCGCCGTCGCCCTGGGCGCGCAGCGACGCGACCAGCTGGGCCACCACGGCGCCCACCGGCAGCGCGGCGCCCACGTTGCGGGCGGCGTCGGTGACGATGCCCATGTCCTTGTGGTGCAGGTCGATGCGGAAGCCCGGCTTGAAGTCGCGGCCCAGGAAGTTGTCCTTCTTCCGCGTCAGCACCGTCGAGCCGGCCAGACCGCCGTTGAGGACGTCCAGGGCGGCCTTCAGGTCCACGCCGGACTTCTCCAGGAAGACCACGGCCTCGGCGCACGCCTGGATGTTCACGGCGACGATCAGCTGGTTGGCGGCCTTCACGGTCTGACCCGAGCCGTGCGGACCGCACAGCACGATGGTCCTGCCGAGCGCCTCCAGGAGCGGCTTGGCCTCGTCGAAGTCGGCCTGCTCACCGCCGACCATGATGGACAGCACGGCCTCGATCGCGCCGGCCTCGCCGCCGGAGACGGGGGCGTCCAGGACGCGGATGCCCTTGTCCTTGGCGGCCTTCGCGAGGTCGACGGAGGTCTGCGGGGTGATCGAGGACATGTCGACCAGCAGCGCGCCGGACTTCGCGTTCTCCAGGATGCCGTCGGGACCGTAGGCGATGGCCTCGACCTGCGGGGACGCGGGCACCATGGTGACGATCACGTCGGCGTCGCGCACGGCGTCGGCGATCGAGCCGGCCGCGGTGCCGCCGGCGGCGGACAGCCGGTCCAGCTTCTCCTGCTCCAGCGTGAAGCCGGTGACCTGGTAACCCGCCTTGATCAGGTTCTCGGACATGGGGGAGCCCATGATGCCGAGACCGACCCAGGCGACCTTGGGGAGCGTGCTCATGATGGGTGCCTCTCTGAAAATCTGTGAGGAATTGCTGCGGGGCGGCGCTCAGCGGGCCGCGCGGGCCCCGGCCGGCAGCCAGGAGAAGGACTGGACGCTGGGGGCGTCGCCGGGCTTGTACTCCAGGCCGACCCAGCCGTCGTATCCGGCCTTCGCGAGGCGGTCGAGCAGGTCCTCCAGCGGGAGGGAGCCCGTGCCGGGGGCGCCGCGGCCCGGGTTGTCGGCGATCTGGACGTGGCCGGTCTTCGCGGCGTACGCGTCGATCACCTGCGGCAGGTCCTCGCCGTTCATGGACAGGTGGTAGAGGTCCATGAGGAACTTCGCGTTGCCCAGTCCGGTGGCCTCGTTGACCTTGTCCACGACCTCGATCGCGGCCGGCGCCGACACCAGCGGGTACAGCGGCGACTCGGGCTTGTTGAGCGCCTCGACGAGCAGGATCGCGCCGATCCGGTCGGCCGCGCGGGCGGCGAGGACCAGGTTCTCCAGCGCGAGCCGGTCCTGCTCGGCCGGGTCCACGCCCTCGACGCGGTTGCCGTACAGCGCGTTGAGCGCCGTGCAGCCCAGCGACTGGGCGAAGTCGGCGGCCACGTCGATGTTGGCGCGGAAGCGGTCCGACTCCTCGCCGGGGATCGACAGCGCGCCCCGGTCGGGCCCGGGCAGCTGCCCCGCGTAGAAGTTCAGGCCGGTGAGCCGGACGCCGGCGTCCTCGATGGCCGCCTTGAGGGCGTCGAGCTCGGACTGCTCGGGGGTGGGCGAGTCGATCCAGGGCCACCACAGCTCGACCGCGGTGAAGCCGGCCGCGGCGGCGGCCGCGGGGCGCTCCAGGAGCGGGAGTTCCGTGAAGAGGATCGACAGGTTGACGTTGAAGCGCTGATCTGCGAAGCCCATCGGGTGCCGCGCTCCCTTCCGTTTCGATCTATTTTCCGCATTACGGAAGTTCGTTTCTGCTTGATGGAAGGTTGCCCGGCGGATGTCGCACTTGTCAAGAGGGGGCGGCGCAAAGCGGTCACCCCGCGTTAGGTTGACCGGGTGCGATTGAGAGTGGAGTTCACGACCGAACCCTTCGACCTGGACGAGGCGCCCGCCCACGCGGTGGTCGCCCGCGAGGTCGTCGAGGCCGCCGAGCTGGACGCGGTCGACGTCGGCCCGTTCGGCAACACCGCCGAGGGCGGTGCCGACCGGGTGCTGACCGCCGTGGACGCGCTGCTGCGCCGCTCCCTGGCGGCCGGCGCCACCCGGATCTCGCTCCAGGTCAACGTGGTCGACGAGCCCGGCGCCGGGGAGGGTGAGCGGTGACCGGCCCGGCCGAGGAGCCGTTCATCGCGGCCGTCAAGCCCCTGGTCGACGCCATCGGCGGCGAGATGCTGCCGCCGGACGAAGCCGGCCGGGAGGACGTGGTGCTCTCCTGGGGGGGTGCCGACGTCGTCGCCGTGCGCCTGCCCCAGCTCGCCGACTCCCTGGACCACATCCTGGCCGCCATGGAGCGCCGGCAGGGCCGGCCCCTGGCCGACCTCGACCGCCGGGCCAAACAGGAGGTCGTACGGGCCCTGGAGGCGCGCGGCGCCTTCGCCGTACGGCACGGCGTGGAGACCGTCGCGGGCGCCCTCGGCGTCAGCCGCTTCACCGTGTACAACTACCTCAACCGTGAGAAGGGCGCCTGACCTGCACGGTTCCTCCGCACCCCCTGTCGCCGCCCGGTCACCGGGCGGCGGCTTTTTTGACCCCGAATTTTCAACAAAGTGTTGACGGCTTGTTTCCGAGGGCGTTAGCTATCGGCACGCCCGCTCAGCACAAGGCCACGGAGGCTCCCGTGACGTCCACTTCCGCGTCGGGCCTGGCCCGTTTCAACGCTCTCGAGGAGTCCTCGGCACGCGCCGAACTCCACGAGGCGTGCGCCTCCACGGCGTGGGCCCGGCACCTGCTCGCCGCCCGCCCCTTCGCCACCCCCGAGGACCTGTACGCCGCCAGCGACGCCGCCATGGCCCGGCTGAGCGCCGAGGACCTCGCCGAGGCGATGACCGGGCATCCGCCGATCGGCCGCCCCGAGCCGGGTGATCCGACCTCGTCCCGCGAACAGGCGGGCATGGCCGGTGCCGGCGAGGACCTCAAGGCGGAGATGCTCGAACTGAACCTGGCCTACCAGGAGAAGTTCGGCCACGTCTTCCTCATCTGCGCCACCGGCCGGACCGGCGAGCAGATGCGGGACGCGGCCAAGGAGCGGATCGGCAACTCCTCCGAGCAGGAGCGGGAGATCGTCCGCACCGAACTGGGGAAGATCAACCGCATCCGCCTGAACCGACTCGTCGAACAGGACGCCTGACCATGAGCACCAGCACCACCGCCTCCGTGTCCACGCACATCCTGGACACCAGCGTCGGCCGCCCCGCCGGGGACGTCGCCGTCCACCTCGCCGCCCGCATGGGCCGCGATGGGGACTGGCAGGCGCTCGGCGGCTCCGCGACCGACGCCGACGGCCGGTGCAAGGACCTCCCGGCCCTGCCGGAGGGCACCACCCACGTACGGCTCGACTTCGACACCGAGACGTACTTCGCCAAGAAACAAGCCGCGGCCCAGCAGGACGCCCCCGCGCTCCGGGACAGCGAGAACGGCCGGCCCGTGTTCTTCCCCGAGGTCACCATCACCTTCGCGGTGGTACCCGGCGAGCACTACCACGTTCCGCTGCTGCTCAACCCGTTCGGCTACTCCGTTTACCGAGGGAGCTGACCGAATCATGACCCGTTTCGTCCTGGGACAGAACCAGTACGGCAAGGCAGAGAACCGCGTCGTCAAGATCACGCGTGACGGCGACACGCACCACATCAAGGACCTGAACGTCTCCGTCGCCCTGTCCGGCGACATGGAGGAGGTCCACCGCAGCGGTTCCAACGCCAACGTCCTGCCGACCGACACCACCAAGAACACGGTGTTCGCCTTCGCCAAGGAGCACGGCATCGAGAGCGCCGAGGACCTCGGCGTCGCCCTCGCCCGCCACTTCGTGGACAACAACGAGCCGATCCACCGGGCCCGCATCCGCGTCGAGGAGTACGGCTGGGAGCGGATCGAGACCTCCAAGGGCGGCGCCCGCTTCGTCGGCTCGGAGGAGATCGCGCACTCCTTCGTCCGCACCGGCCAGGAGACCCGCGTCGCGCAGATCACCTACGACGGCCACGGCATCCAGGTGCTCTCCGGGTTCAAGGACCTGACCGTCCTGAACTCGACCAACTCGGAGTTCTTCGGCTTCCTCAAGGACAAGTACACGACCCTCCAGGAGGACCACGACCGCATCCTCGCCACCACCGTCTCCACCTGGTGGCGGCACAACTGGGACGGCATCGACTCGCACGCCCCCGACTGGGACCGTTCCTACAACGGGGTGCGCAAGCACGCGCTCCAGGCGTTCGCCGAGACCTACTCGTACTCGCTCCAGCAGACCCTGTTCGAGATGGGTGTGCGGGTGCTCAACTCGCGCGACGAGGTCGACGAGATCCGCTTCTCGATGCCCAACAAGCACCACTTCCGCTCGGACCTGTCGCCCTTCGGGATCGACAACGAGGCCAAGGACGGCGCCGTGTACTACGCCGCCGACCGCCCCTACGGCCTGATCGAGGCCACCATCCTGCGCGACGGCGCCGAGCAACTCATCCCGGTCGACATGACCAACCTCTGACGCGGGACGCGCGCCGCCGGCCCGGCCGCCCGGCCCGGCGGCGCGTCACACCGGAGGGAACACCATGGCACAGCCTGCAACGGAGCCGGCGAAAGGCTCAAGTTCCACCCCGTCACCGGAGCACACCGAGGACGCCGTCACGTCCGTGCACCCGGTCGACGAGAAGCTCCACCCCTCGCGGCTCGTCCCCGCCGCACTCCAGCACATCGCCGCCATGTACGCGGGCGTCGTCACTCCTCCGCTCATCATCGGCCAGGCCTGCGGACTCGACATCGAGGGCCGCACCCGGCTGATCGCCGCCTCGCTGCTCATCGCGGGCGTCGCCACCCTGCTCCAGACCCTCGGCGTCAAGGGCTTCGTCGGCAACCGCCTGCCGTTCGTCAACGCCGCCTCCTCGGCCGGCATCGCGCCCATCCTCGCCATCGTCGAGACCAACGCGAAGGGCAGCCAACTCCCCGCCGTCTACGGTGCGGTGATGGTCGCCGGTGTCTTCTGCCTCGCCGTCGGCCCGTTCTTCGGCCGACTGCTGCGCTTCTTCCCGCCGTTGGTCACGGGCGTCGTCATCACCCTCATCGGCGTCACGCTGATGCCGGTCCCGGTCGGCTGGGCCCAGGGCGGCGACGAGGCCGCCGCCGACTTCGGCTCGATGCGCAACCTCGCGCTCGCCGCCTTCACCCTCGCGGTCATCCTCGTCATCCAGCGCTTCGGCAAGGGCTTCGTCAAGCAAGTGGCGCTGCTCTTCGGGCTGTTGATCGGCACCCTGGTCGCCATCCCCTTCGGCATGGCCGACTTCGGCGCCCTCGACTCCGCGCCCGTCGCCGCCCTGCCCACCCCCTTCGCCTTCGGCGCCCCAGAGTTCCAGCCCGCCGCCATCCTCTCGCTGTGCATCGTGATGCTGGTCCTGATGACGGAGTCGTCCGCCGGCATGCTCGCCCTCGGCGAGATCTGCGACCGCCGCGCCGACGCCGAGGTCATCACCCGCGGCCTGCGCACCGACGGCCTGGCCACCCTGATCGGCCCCGTCTTCGGCGGCTTCCCCACCTCCGCCTTCGCGCAGAACGTCGGTGTCGTCTCCCTCACCCGGGTGCGCAGCCGCTACGTCGTCGCCGTCGCCGGCGCCACCCTGCTGCTCCTCGGCGCCTTCCCGGTCCTCGGCGCGGTCGTCTCGCTGGTCCCGATGCCGGTCCTCGGCGGCGCGGGCATCGTGCTCTTCGGCTCGATCGCGGTCAGCGGCATCCGTACGCTCTCCGAGGCCGGCCTCGACGACAGCTCCAACATCATCCTGGTCGCCGTGGCGCTCGGCGCGGGCATCATCCCGCTGGCCGCGCCGACCTTCTACGCCGAGTTCCCCGCCTGGGCCCAGACCGTACTGGGCTCCGGCATCAGCGCCGGGGCGATCGTCGCCGTCGCCCTCAACCTGTTCTTCCACCACCTCGGCACCCGGAGCCGCACCGCGGCCCCGGCACTCAAATCCTCCTAGGGTCCTGCCGTGCCCTTCCCGTGGGTACTCGACTCCCCGCCCACGGGCCGCACCGAAAGAGAAGGAAGCAGCATGGCAGCATCAGCGGCAGCCGATCGCGTCGCCGTCCCCCCGGCAGCCGAGCGCATCGTCATCGAGAACTGCGCCATCGCGACCGTCGACGCGGACGGCACCGAGTACGCCTCGGGCCACGTCGTTCTCGCCGGCAACCGGATCGAGGCGGTCGGCGCGGGGCGGGCACCCGAGGACCTGGAAAACGTCGTACGCCGGATCGACGCGACCGGACACCTGGTCACGCCCGGCCTGGTCAACACCCACCACCACTTCTACCAGTGGCTCACCCGGGGCCTGGCCACCGACCACAACCTCTTCGACTGGCTGGTCGCCCTCTACCCGACCTGGGCGCGCCTCGACGAGCCGATGGCCCACGCCGCCGCCCAGGGCTCGCTCGCGATGATGGCCCGCGGCGGCGTCACCACCGCCGCGGACCACCACTACATCCACCCGCGCGGCGCCGGCGACCTGTCCGGCGCGATCGTCCGCGCAGCCCGCGACATGGGCGTCCGCCTCACCCTCGCCCGCGGCTCCATGGACCGCGGCGAGTCCGACGGCGGGCTGCCGCCGGACTTCGCGGTGGAGAGCCTGGACGACGCGCTCACCGCCACCGAGGCCACCGTCCGGGAGCACCACGACGCCTCCTTCGACGCGATGACCCAGGTGGCCGTCGCCCCCTGCTCGCCCTTCTCCGTCTCCACCGAACTGATGCGCCGGGGCGCCGAGCTGGCCCGCCGGCTCGGCGTGCGGCTGCACACCCACGGCTCGGAGACCGTCGAGGAGGAGAAGTTCTGCCACGAGCTGTTCGGCATGGGCCCCACCGACTACTTCGAGTCCACCGGCTGGCTCGGCGACGACGTGTGGATGGCGCACTGCGTCCACATGAACGACAACGACATCGCCGCCTTCGCCCGCACCGGCACCGGCGTCGCCCACTGCCCCTCCTCCAACGCCCGCCTGGCCGCGGGCATCGCCCGGGTCCCCGACCTGCTCGCCGCCGGGGTCCCGGTCGGCCTCGGCGTCGACGGCACCGCCTCCAACGAGTCCGGCGAACTCCACACCGAACTGCGGAACGCCCTGCTGATCAACCGCCTCGGCGCCCACCGCGAGGCCGCGCTGAACGCCCGCACGGCGCTGCGCCTGGGCACCCACGGCGGCGCCCGGGTCCTCGGCCGGGCCGCCGAGACCGGCTCCCTGGAGCCGGGCAAGCTCGCCGACCTGGTGCTGTGGCGGATGGACACCCTCGCCCACTCCTCGATCGCCGACCCGGTGGCCGCCCTGGTCTTCGGCGCCCCCGCGCCGGTCACGGCGTCGTTCGTGAACGGCCGGCAGATCGTCGAGGACGGCAGGCTGCTCACGGTCGACGAGGACGCCGTCGCCCGCTCCACCCGCGACGAGGCGCGACGCCTGGCGCGGATCGCCGCCGAGCGGCGCTGAAACCCGCACAACAGAACACCATTTGATCTCCGGCCGGGAGGGACGGCTCCCGGCCGGTGACCGCGGACCCGAGCGGGGTCCGCGGTGACCGACTCCGGGGCGTGCGCCCCTGCGCGCACGCCCCGGATAGGTCTCCCGTTTCCCCGAACGGCCCGTCCGGGTCCCGCACGACCACCACCCGCACCACCTCCCTGACACCCACGTCAGAGCCGACGTGCAACCGACCGGAGGAACGCCGCCGTGGCCGACCACCCTGTTGACGAGAAACTCCCGCCACTGAAAATGGCGACGACCGGCCTGCAACACGTGGCCGCCATGTACGCCGGGGTCGTCGCCCCGCCCCTGATCGTCGGCGCGGCCATCGGCCTGAGCGCCACCGAGCTGACCTTCCTCACCGGCGCCTGCCTGTTCACCGCGGGCCTGGCGACCTTCCTCCAAACCCTGGGCATCTGGAAGATCGGCGCCCGGCTGCCCTTCGTCAACGGCGTCACCTTCGCCGGCGTCGCCCCCATGACCGCCGTCGTCGCCTCCACCGACGACAAGTCCGACGCGCTGCCGATCATCTTCGGCGCGGTCATCGTCGCCGGACTCCTCGGCTTCATCGCCGCCCCCGTCTTCTGCAAGGCGATCCGCTTCTTCCCGCCGGTCGTCACCGGCACCGTGATCACGCTGATCGGCATATCCCTGCTGCCGGTCGCCTTCGGCTGGGCGCAGGGTCCGAGTCCCACGGCCGACGACTTCGGCTCGGCGACCAACCTCGGCCTGGCCGCGATCACCCTCGTCGTCGTGCTGCTGCTGCGCCGCTTCACCCGAGGCTTCGTCAAGCAGATCGCCGTACTGCTCGGCCTGATCGTCGGCACGATCATCGCGATCCCGTTCGGCGTCACGGACTTCGGCCCGGTCGCGGACGCGGACGTGGTCGGCTTCCCCACTCCCTTCCACTTCGGCGCCCCGCAGTTCCAGATCGCCGCGATCCTGTCCATGTGCGTGGTGATGGTGGTCTCGATGACCGAGTCCACCGCCGACATGCTCGCCCTCGGCGAGATCGTGGAGCGCCCGGCGGACGAGAAGACCATCGCGGCCGGCCTGCGCGCCGACACCCTGGGCTCCGCCCTCAGCCCGGTCTTCAACGGTTTCATGTGCAGCGCCTTCGCCCAGAACATCGGCCTGGTCGCGATGACGAGGATCCGCAGCCGCTACGTCGTCGCGGTCGGCGGCGGCTTCCTGGTCCTGATGGGCCTGTGCCCGATGGCCGCCTCGCTCATCGCCGTCGTGCCGCGTCCGGTCCTGGGCGGCGCCGGCGTGGTCCTCTTCGGCTCGGTCGCGGCCAGCGGCATCCAGACCCTGGTCCGGGCGAGCCTGGACAAGGACAACAACGTCCTGATCGTCGCGGTCTCCCTGGCCGTCGGCATCATCCCGATCGCGGCGCCGGAGTTCTACCACTCCTTCCCGGAGAACGCGCGGATCATCCTCGACTCCGGCATCTCGACCGGCTGTGTGGCCGCCGTCCTGCTCAACCTGGTCTTCAACCACATCGGCGGCCGGGAACGCGAGGCGGAGGACGTCACCCACCCGATGGAGGCGGGCGACGAGATCACCGAGTCCTCCAGGGCGGCGGCTATGCCGTAACGCCGGCGTCCGGTGCGGTTGGATCGTCGGACACGTCCCGGGCGGCACGCCAGACACGGCGTGCGGCCCGGGACGAAGCATGTGGCGCACGGGATGGAGTGCGGGGGCGTGCCGCCCGGCAACGAGCTGCCGCGTCCCGGTCAACCGCGCGTCCCCGCGCCACGCCGCAGCACGACCGCCGTCAGGACCAGGGCGGCCGTCGCGACCACGGCCGCCACCCGGAACGCGAGCCGATAGCCGCCGACCGTGGCCGCCACGGACTCCGCGCCCCCGTCGAGCAGTCCCTCGGCGCGGGCCGCCGCCAGCGCCGACAGAGCCGCCGGCCCCAGCGAACCGCCCACCACCTGCGTGGTGTTGAACAGACCGGACGCGAGCCCCGCGTCCTCCTCGCGCGCCCCCGACATCGACAGGCCGGTCGGCGCGGGTATCGCGGCGGCGACCCCCACGGCCAGCAGCACCATCGGCGGCAGTACGTCCGTGAGGTACCCGCCGTTCACCGGCGCGCGACTCCGGGCCGAGCGCAACCGGCTGTACATCGCCGAGGCCCGCGCGGCCTACGACACCGAGCACTGTCCGGAGCCGGTGGACGCCAGACGCTCCGCCCGCCCGTCTACAGGCCGAACAGCTCCGGCCGGGCCGCCAGTTCCTTGAAGCGCTGCCGCGGGTCCGCCACCAGCCTGCGCTGGCGCAGGTCCATCAGCCCGCCCACGGCGTCGATCTCGGCGGCGACGGTGCCGTCGGCCTTGGTGACGAGCTGCCGGATCCGGAACGTCTTGCCCTCGCCCCACTCGAACACACAGCTCACCGTCACCTCGTCACCGGCGAGCAGCTCACGCCGGAACCGGATCGTCGTCTCCAGGGCCACCGGGCCGACCCCGCCGGCAACGAGCTCGGCCTGCCTGATCCCGGCCGCCTGGAGCAGCGACCAGCGGGCGTGCTCCGCGTAGTTCAGATACACGGACTGGTTCAGATGGCCCTGGGTGTCGGTCTCGTACCCGCGGACGGTCACCGGCACGGAAAACGGCTCGCTCACCGCTGCTGCCTCTCTTCGCACTGTACGGACGGACCGATCCTGACATGCGGGCGTCACACCTTCCGCGGGGAGGCCAGCAGATAACGGGCCCGCGTGCGCGGCTCGGTGTGCTCCCCGACCTGCCAGCCGGCCCGCTCCAGCGTCGCCGCGCAGGCCCGCAGCGCGGCGCCGTCCGGCTCGTAGACGGCGACGGCCTCCGGCTGGGGCGTCGCCCGCACCCGGTACCCGTCCCCGCCGTCCGGGCCCGCCGGGCGATGTCCCGCCGCCTCCAGGGCGAGCGCGGCGGCCCGCACCAGGTGCGAGCGCTCCCACCCGCACGGCCGGTCGGTGCTCCCGTCGGGGTGTGTCATCCGGCGCAGCTCCAGCAGTCCCTGCCAGGCACCGCGCACCTCCCGCAGCCGCGCGGGCCCCGAGTCGCCGGGCGCGGGGTCCTCCCCGCCGACCCGCGCGGCGAACACACCCCCGGTGTCCGGTGCGGCGGTCGTCCCGGTCGCCCCGGAGCCTTCGGACTCGTCGGCCGCCCCCCGTATCCGGTGCCCGGCCGGTGTCAGGAAGTGGTCGTGCGGCGGCCGCGGGTGCCGGAAGGCGAGCCCCCGCTTCACCAGCGCGGCGAGCTGGGCCGGAGCCCCCTTCAGACGCCCGGTGACGGGATCGGCGGCGGCGATGACACGCCGCTGCGCGGCGGTGGGCGACAGCGCCACGGCGTCCCTCCTTCCGACCCGTCGGCCGAGCCTTCGCGGACTTCGAAGACTACGACGGAGGTCTGACATTCCAGGCGGCGATCACCGGCCGCCCGTGCTCGGTACCCAGTCGGCACAGGGTGCCCGTGCCCAGCTGGAACAGGGCGCCGTGCGATGCGGGAAGGCCCAGGTGCCGGGCGGTGAGCACGCGCAGGAAGTGCCCGTGCGCCACCAGCACCACGCACCCTTCGGTGTTGGCGAAGGCGGCCTCCACCCGGGCCAGCATCCGGTCGGCCCGCTCGCCCACCTGCTCGGGCGTCTCCCCGGGGTGGTCCGGCGGCCCGGACGCGACCCCGTCGGTGAACAGGAACCAGTCCGGCCGGCTCCGGTGGATCTCGACGGTCGTGATCCCCTCGTAGCCGCCGTAGTCCCACTCGTGCAGGTCCGGGTCGACGCGCACCTCGTGCAGCCCGATCAGCTCGGCCGTCTCCCGGGCCCGCTGGAAGGGGCTGACGAAGGACGCCCCGATCCGGTGCGACCGGATCAACGGCACCAGGCTCCGCGCCTGCTCCCGCCCCTTCTCCGTCAGCGGGACGTCCGTCAGCCCGGTGTGCCGCCCGGACCGCGACCACTCGGTCTCACCGTGCCGGACCAGAAAAAGATCACCCATGGACCTCCACCTTTCCGCCGTGCTCGTCAGCACGGTGCCACATGCGCAGGGGGCCACACGGAACCGACTCGGCCACCCCCGCACGCTCCGGGGCAGGTTACCGGGCGTTCTCGTGCGTCATGGGACGTCAATTTGTCCATATGACATATGAGTTGATCATTTGTGATCATGAACACGCTTGCTGTGGGCGGGGGAACGCTATTAACTGACGCAGGCATTGTGAAGATTGCATGAGAATTTATGGGGGAGGGCGCACGCGTGCGCTGGTACAACCCGGCCGGGGGCAAACGGCACAGACGAATCACCGGTCCGGCAGGACTGACAGCCGCAGTCACCTCGGTGGCCCTGATGGCCTCGATGTCGGCGCTCGCCGTGCCGGCCGTCGCGGCTCCCGCGGTCCCCGCGGCCCCGGCGGCGGCGACCTCGGCCTCCTCGGACGCGGTGATCGACCATGCCACTGCCGCCCGGCGTGCCGCGGCCGCCGGCGAGCAGGTGGAGGTCACCGGTGAGCGCACCGAGTACACCACCACCACGGCCAACCCGGACGGCACCTTCACCCTCGTGCAGTCCGCGGTCCCGCAGCGGGCCAAGGGCGACGACGGCACCTGGCGTGCCGTGGACGCCACGCTGGAGCGCAGGCCGGACGGCAGCGTCGGCCCCCGGGCCGCCGTCGTCGACCTGTCCTTCTCCGGCGGCGGCGACGGATCGGGCCTGATCCGCCTGGCCAACGACGAGGGCAGCCTGCACCTCGACTGGCCCGGCCGGCTGCCCGAGCCCCGGTTGGAGGGCGCCAAGGCCGTCTACCCCGAGGTGCTCGACGGCGTCGACCTGGAGCTGACCGCCAGTGCCGAGGGATACCGCGAGGTCCTGGTCGTCAAGACCCCCCGGGCCGCGGCCGATCCGGCCCTGGAGCGGATCGAGCTGACCGCCTCCACCACCGACCTGCGGCTGATGCCGGGAGCCGGGGGCGGGGTGCGCGCCGTCGACACCGACGGCAACACCGTCTTCAAGGGCCCGGCCGGCCAGATGTGGGACTCCGCCGGCCAGGACGAACGTCCGGGCACCGACGGCGTGCGAACCCAGTTCGCCACCGCCGCCGACACCGGCGGCGAGGTCCCCGACCCGGTCGAGGAGGGCACCCAGCCCGGCTCCGGCGACACCAGTGCCGTCATGCCCGTACAGGTCGACGACGACAGCGTCACCGTCGAGCCGGACCTCGGCCTGCTGCGCGGCACGGACACCGTCTACCCCGTCTACATCGACCCCTCGGTCGGCCTCGGCGTGTCCGAACGCACCGTGCTGTCGTCCGACGGCGACAAGTTCTGGCAGTTCAACGGTGACTACGGCGTCGGCCGGTGCAGCGTGTCGGGCCCGTACTACTGCGGCAGCAACTACACGAACCGCATGTACTTCGAGTTCTCGCCGTCCAAGCTCGCCGGCAAGTACGTCCTCGACGCCACCTTCCGCGCCTACGAGACGTGGTCGTTCAGCTGCTCGGCCAAGTGGGTGGACCTGGAACGCACCAACAACATCTCGGAGGGCACCCGGTGGCCCGGCCCGACCCAGCTGGACCAGATGGGCGACCGGTACGTCTCGGCCGGACGCGGCAGCCAGTGCAGCCCGGACCAGCCGGACCGGTGGATCGAGTTCAACGACAACCCGGACGAGACCGATGAGAACCTCACCTCCACGGTGCGCAAGTTCGCCGACGGCAAGATCAGCCGGCTCACTCTGATGCTGCGGGCCAAGGACGAGTCCGACCCCCAGGCGTGGAAGCGGTTCGACGACAACGCCGAACTCAAGGTGACCTACGCCTTCAAGCCCGGCGTGCCCACCAGCGTCGGCGTCATCCCCGGCGACGGCACCACCGCCTACTGCCGGACCTCCTCCTCCGACCCGCTGATCGTCACCCGTGTCGACCCCATGGTGCAGTCCCGTGTGCAGACCCAGGTCGAGCACCACCTGGGCGACGAGGAGGGCTCGCTCCAGTCCGAGTTCGTCGTCGAGCGCGGTGACGACGCGGCCTGGCACCAGGTGTGGTCCGGCTACCGGCCCTCCTCCGGCTGGGACCCCGACGGGACACTGGAGAAGATGCGCACCTCCAACCGGGCGGACGGCGGTCTGTACCGGATGCGCTCGCGCACCCAGTCCCACTGGTCGTACAGCGGCAAGTCCGGCGACCTGTTCTCCTCCTACTCCTCATGGTGCTACTTCAAGATCGACTCGACGGCGCCCAAGGCCCCGGTGGTCACCGCGGTCTCGCCGTACACCCAGTGCACCGCCGATCTGTGCGAGGGCAAGGGCGGACCCGGGGTGGCCGGTTCCTTCACCTTCAAGCCCAACGCCGCCGACTCCGACATCACCGGCTACCGCTGGCGGCTGCTGACCACCTCGGCCAAGGAGGCCAAGGCGGTCACCGGCAAGTCCGTCACGGTCTCCGACGTGACACCGTCGCTCTCGGGCACACAGGTGCTCTCCGTGGAGGCCAAGGACGTCCGCAGCCGCTGGGGCGCACCGGCGGAGTTCAGCTTCAAGGTCGCCCCCGCGGCCGGTGCCACGGGCACCTGGCACTTCGACGACGCCCTGCCCGGGTCGGGCGTGACGACCGCCAAGGACACCGCCGCCGAGGGCACCCGGCACGATGCCACCCTCTACACCGCGGGCGCCGGCTGGTCCACGCTGGCCCGCCGCGGCGACGCCGACAACTCGCTGTGGCTCAACGACGGTTCGGACACGACGCAGCGGGCGGGCTACGCCGCGACCGCGGCCCCGGCCGTGAACACGAGGGACTCCTTCACCGTCTCGGCGTGGGCCTATCTGACCGACACCTCCCAGACCCGGGTGGTGATGGCGGCTCCCGGCACCTACGGTTCGGCGTTCACGCTGTACTACTCGGCCTCGTACAAGAAGTGGGTCTTCAACCGGACCGCCGGCGACGTCAAGGACAAGCCGGTATACCTCCGGTCGCTCGGTGACGCCACCAACCCGCCGCTGAAGGTGTGGACGCACCTGGCCGCAGTGTTCGACACGAAGAACGACACCGACAAGGCGAACGACACCGTCCAGCTGTTCGTCAACGGACGCCCGCAGGGCAAGCCCGTGGTACTCGGCACCCTGTCGACCGCCTACCAGCCGTGGGTCTCCTCCGGGGGCCTGCAGATCGGCCGCTCCCTGGTCGGCGGCGTCTGGGGCGAGCACTTCCGCGGCCGCCTGGACGAGGTGAACGCCTGGCAGCGCGTGCTGACCCCGGACGAGATCACCCAGCAGGCGCAGCTCCTCGAGGAGGGCGTGCCGGCCAACGAACTCGTCGCGCAGTGGGACGCCGCGTCGTCCACCGGCACCACGGTCAAGGAGCTCTCCGCCTACCCCGCGCCGAGCCTGACTCTGTCGGCCACCGGGGCGGTGCTGGACGAGGAGAACAACGCCCTCGTCCTGGACGGCACCGCGGGCTACGCCTCCGCGACCGGCCCGGTCGTCGACGAGACCGGTTCCTTCACGGTCTCCGCCCGTGTCCAGCTGAACTCCGCCGAGCTCGCCTCGAAGCCGGTCGGTTACCGGGCCCTGGTCGCCGGGCAGCAGGCGAGTGCCGGTGAGTCCTCCTGGGCACTGTGGGCGGTGAAGCCCGCCGACGGCGTCTACCAGTGGAAGTTCACCCGCACCGCCGTAGGCGCCGACGGCAAGGCGACCACGTCCGCCGAGGCGCCGGGCGGAGACATCGCCGAGACCGACACCTGGGTGCAGGTCACCGGCGTCTTCGACGCCCAGGAATCCTGGGAGTGGACGGACCCGGCCGACCCGGCCAAGACGGAGACCCGCTACGGCAGACTCCACCTCTACGTCGGCGAGTTCGACCAGCCGTCGGAGACCGAGTCCGGCTTCACCACCCCCCAGTACGGCACCGGGGCCCTTACCGTGGGCCGCGGCAGCCAGGGCGGCACCACCGGGCACCACCTGCCCGGCGCCCTGGAGGAACTGCGCGTGTGGACCGGCGCGATGAGCGCCGACCAGGTCCGATCGCAGGTCCTCGACGGCGTCTGAACGGCGCCCTTCCCTTCCTGAGCCGGTCCGGGGGCGCGGTCACCCGCGCCCCCGGACCGGCTCGCTCCGTCCGTCGCGAACCGGCGCCCGCCTTCGGCGCCGGGCCCCTTCGACGTTTCCTTCTCGGACAAGGAATCCCATGAGACACCAACCCCTGGGGGTCCCCCGCGCGGGGACCGGACCCGGCCTCCACCGGCGCCGGGCGGCACGTCCCTGGCTGCGCCGCGTCAGCTCGCTCGTCGGCATCACCCTGCTGTCCGGCCTGCTCGCCCCCGCCGCCACCGCCGACGACGTGGACCCGCTCGGCAGGCCCGAGCTGTCCGCGCCGAGCGCCCAGCAGGTGGCGCCGTTCGAGGCGAAGCAGAACGCCCGGACCGCGGCCGTCGTCCGCGACGCCGCACGCGCCGACCAGAGAGCCGCCGGCCGTGCCGTCAAGGACCAGTCCCGCGACACCAGTTGGCCCACCCACGGCTCGGCCCGCCTGACCGCGTCCGGGGCCGCGACCGCCGAGGCCGCCCCCGGTCGGCTGCCCGTCACCCTCGCCCCGCCGGCGGCGAAGAAGACCAAGCGCGCCCACAGCGTCAAGGTCGACGTGCTGGACCAGGGCGCCGCCCGCGGCCTCGGCGTCAAGGGCGTCGTCCTGAAGGTCACCGGCCCCACCGACGGCGGCGCGGCCCGCCTCGGCATCGACTACTCGGGGTTCGCCTCCGCCTACGGCGGAGACTGGGCCGGCCGCCTCCAGGTGCTGCGCCTGCCCGACTGCACCGCCGGTGCCGCCTGCCCGCCCGCGACGCCGGTGAGGTTCACCAACGCGCGCGGCGACGAACGGCTCACCGCCGACCTCGCCTTCGCCCCGAAGGCGACCTCCGGGCAGACCATGACCCTCGCTCTGGCGGCCGGCACCGCCTCCGCCGACGGCGACTACAAGGCGACGCCGCTGTCGCCGTCGTCGACCTGGGAGGCCGGCGGCAGCTCCGGCTCGTTCACCTGGTCCTACCCGCTGAAGGCGCCCGAGCCGGCCGCCGGCGAGGCCCCGAAGCTGGAGATCTCCTACGACTCCGGCAGTGTCGACGGCCGCACCTCCACCAGCAACAACCAGGGCACCGAGGTCGGCGAGGGCTTCGACATCACCTCGTCCTTCATCGAGCGCAAGTACGGCTCGTGCACCGACGACGGGCACAAGGACCGGCACGACCTGTGCTGGAAGTACGACAACGCCTCCCTCGTCCTCAACGGCAAGGCCACCGAGCTGGTCAAGGACGACACCACCGGCCAGTGGCGGCTGAAGAACGACGACGCCTCCAAGGTCACCCACTCCACCGGCGCGGACAACGGCGACGACAACGGGGAGTACTGGACCGTCACCACGGGCGACGGCACCCGTTTCGTGTTCGGCCTGAACAAGCTGGACGGCGCCGCCGCCGACGTCCGCACCAAGTCGGTGTGGACCGTCCCGGTCTTCGGGGACGACGAGGGTGAGCCCGGCTACGCCGACGGAACCGGCTTCACCTCGCGCGACAAGAAGCAGGCATGGCGGTGGAACCTCGACTATGCCGAGGACAGCCACGGCAACGCCACGACCTACTGGTACGAGGACGACACCAACAACTACGACAAACTCGGCGACGACGACACCGGCACGTCGTACATCCGCGGCGGCTACCTGAAGGAGATCCGCTACGGACAGCGAGCCGGTTCCCTCTTCTCCGGCACCCCGGAAGCCTCGCACAAGATCGTGTTCGGTCACGCCGAGCGCTGCCTGGCCTCCGGCACCGGCTGCGACGCGCTCACCGAGGACACCCGGGACAACTGGCCCGACGTGCCGTTCGACCGGATCTGCAAGGACGGCGACAAGTGCCCGTACCTGGACAGCCCGTCGTTCTTCACCCGCAAGCTGCTGACCTCGGTCACCACCTACGCCTGGGACGCCGCGGCGGCCACCCCCGCCTTCTCGCCGGTCGACACCTGGGCCCTCAAGCACCTCTACCTCGACCCGGGCGACACCGGTGACTCCACCGACCAGTCGCTGTGGCTGGACGAGATCAAGCACACCGGCAAGCACGGCAGCGACCTCTCCCTGGACGCGGTGAAGTTCTCCCACGTCTTCCTCCCGAACCGGGTGGACGGACCCAGCGATGACATCCTGTCCTTCGAGCGGCCCCGGCTGAAGACCGTCGTCTCCGAGACCGGCGCGCAGACCGTCGTCGACTACCTGCCCGCGGACTGCGTGGCCGGGCAGACCATGCCCGAGGTGGACGAGAACACCGGTCGCTGCTTCCCGGTGTACTGGTCGCCCTACGGCCAGCAGGAGCCGATCCTCGACTGGTTCCAGAAGTACCCCGTCAGCTCCGTGCGCACCACCGACCCGCTGGGCGGCTCCGAGGCCGTGCAGCACACCTACGAGTACTCCGGCGGCGGTGCCTGGCACTACAACGACGACCCGCTGACCCCCGCCAAGGAACGCACCTGGTCCCAGTGGCGCGGCTACGGCAAGGTCACCCATTACACCGGGCCGTCCGACGGCACCCGGGCCAAGACCGTCACCGTGTACCTGCGCGGCATGGACGGGGACCGCGTCCTCGGCAGCGACGGCAAGACCCCCGACCCGGACCGGCGCAGGAAGGTGGAGGTCTCCGGCGTCACCGCCGCCGCCGTCACCGACTCCGACCGACTGGCCGGCTTCCAGCGCGAGAGCGTCGCCTACGACGGCGACAAGGAGATCTCCGGCACCGTCAACGACCCCTGGTCCAAGCGGACGGCGACCCAGCACAAGTCGTACGCCGACACCGAGGCGTACTACGTGCGCGTGGGCGCCTCGCACGCCCGCACCCGCATCACCAGCCGGCTCAACCCCTACGACCGGGTGCGCACCACGAGGACGAGCTACGACGCCTACGGCATGCCCGTGTCGGTCGAGGACCTCGGTGACGACTCCGTCACGGGGGACGAGAAGTGCACCCGCACCTGGTACGCCCGCAACGACGCCGCGGGACTGACCGCACTGGTCTCCCGGACCCGGATCGTGGGCCGGGCCTGCTCGGTCACCGACTCCGCCCTGGACCTGCCGGCGGACGCCACGCGCCCCGGCGACGTCGTCTCCGACAAGGCCACCGCCTACGACACGACCACCTGGTCCGCCACGCAGAAGCCCACCAGGGGCGACGCGCGCTGGTCCGGACGCGCCAAGGGCTACGGCGGTGACGACCAGCCGCTGTGGCAGATGACGGCCGTCACCGACTTCGACACGCTGGGCCGCCCGGTCCAGGTGAAGAACACGAACAACGTCATCACCTCCAAGACCGAGTACCAGCCGCCCGCGGCCGGTCCGCTGACCTCCACCGCGGTCGTCAACGCCAAGGGACACCGGACCACCACGGTCAAGGACTTCGCGCTGGGCGCGGACCTGAAGGTCACCGACGCCAACGGGAAGGTGACCGAGAGCAGCTACGACAGTCTGGGCCGCGTCACCGCCGTGTGGCTGCCGAACCGCTCCCGCGCGCTCGGCAAGACCGCCAACTACGTCTACGGCTACAGCGTGAAGTCCACGTCGCTGCCGTGGGTCTCCAGCGCCACCCTGAACGGCGACGGCTCCGGCTACCACACCACCTACGAGATCTACGACTCGCTGCTGCGCACCCGGCAGGTGCAGGCGCCCTCGGCCCGGGGCGGCCGGATCATCGCGCAGACCCTCTACGACGGCCGTGGCCTGCCGGTGACCGCGCAGTCGGACATCTGGGACGACTCCGCGGCCCCGTCCGGCAAGATCGTGCAGATCGACGGCGGCCAGGCACCCCGGCAGACCGACAGCGTGTACGACGGCATGGGCCGCGTCACCAGGGCGGTCACCAAGAGCTACGGCGTCACCGAATGGACCGTCGACACCGCCTACCGGGGCGACCTGGTCCTCACCGGTGCCCCGGAGGGCGGCTCGGCCAACGCGGTGGTCACCGACGCGTTCGGACGGACCGTGGAGCGCCGTGACTACGCGGGCCCGCGCCCGGCCGGCACGGACTACCTGACCACCCGGTACACCTTCGACGCCGCCGACCGGCAGGAGTCGATCACCGCGCACGACCGGTCCGCGTGGACGTACGCCTACGACCTCTTCGGCCGCCAGGTGTCCGTCACCGACCCCGACAAGGGCACGACGCTCACCCAGCACAACGAGCTCGACCAGGCGGTGAAGTCCACCGACGGCCGCGGCAAGGCGCTGCTGTTCGAGTACGACGTGCTGGGCCGCAAGACGGGCATGTGGCAGTCGGCGAAGACCGACGCCGGCAAGCTGGCGGCCTGGACCTTCGACACCCTCGCCAAGGGCCAGCAGGACACGGCCGTGCGCTACGAGGGCGGCGCGACCGGCAGGGCCTACGTCCAGAAGGTCACCCGCTACGACCCCCTGTACAAGGTCACCAACAACGAACTGACCCTCCCGGGGAACGACCCGCTGGTCGCGGCCGGCGTGCCCGCCAAGCTGGCCTTCTCCACGGGCTACAACCTCGACGGCACCGTCAAGCAGGCGGCCGCGCCCGCGGTGGCCGGCCTGTCCGCCGAGACCGTGTCCTACACCTACGACGAGCTCGGCCAGGTGCTGACCGCCAAGGGCACCACCGGCTACCTCCAGCAGACGGCGTACTCGCCCCTCGGGGATCTGCGCCAGATGACGCTGGCCACCGACCCGACCGGAGCGAAGAAGGTCTATCTCAACAACGACTACGAGGCCGGCACCCGCCGCCTCACCCGGTCGTACGTCACCGACGACGTCCACGGTTTCATGCTCCAGGAGCTGAAGTACCAGCAGGACGACGCCGGCAACGTCACCGCCGTCTCCGACGCCACCACCCTGGGCGGCACCGGCAAGGCGGACCACCAGTGCTTCACGTACGACGGCCACCGCCGGCTGAGCGAGGCATGGACGCCCAAGTCCGCCGACTGCTCCGCGGCCGGCCGCACCGTCGCCAACCTCGGCGGGGCGGCGCCGTACTGGACCAGCTACCAGTACAACGAGTCCGGGCTGCGCTCACGGCAGACCGAGCACGGCGCGTCGGGCGACGTCACGACGGAGTACGAGTACGGCACGGCCGAGGGTGGGCCGCACGTCCTGTCCTCCACGGTGACCGGCGACAAGACGGCGTCGTACACCTACGACGCCACCGGCAACACCGAGACCCGGCCCGGCGTCCAGGCCACCCAGACCCTGGACTGGAACTCCGAGGGCAGGCTCGCCACCGCGAGCGAGCCCGCCGAGGGCGGCAAGGCGGCCACCGGCACGGCCTACGTGTACGACGCCGGCGGCGACCTGCTCATCCGCCGCCCCACCACCACGGACGGCGAGACCGTCCTGTACCTGGGCACCACCGAGGTCCACCTCAAGGTGAGCGGCAACGGCGCGGCCAAGGCGCTCTCCGGGGCCCGCACCTACAAGGCCGGCTCGTCCGTCATCGCCGTCCGCACCTCCACCGCGGGCGTCAGCGGCACGAAGCTCACCTTCGTCGCCGGTGACCACCACGGCACCTCGGGGCTGGCGATCAACGCCGACACGCTGGCCTTCGCCAAGCGGTGGTCCACGCCGTTCGGCGCCCCGCGCGGCACGGCCTCCGGGGCCTGGCCCGACGACAAGGGCTTCCTGGGCAAGCCGGCCGACGCCACGACCGGACTCACCCAGCTCGGCGCCCGTCAGTACGACCCGGGCACGGGACGGTTCCTCAGCGTCGACCCGCTGCTCGAGCCGGACAAGCCCAACACCCTCAACGGCTACGCCTACGCCAGCAACAGCCCGGTCACCAACTCCGACCCGAGCGGTACCAGCGACGGTCTCGGCGGCCTCCTCGGCGCCATCGGGGCGATCATCGGGGGTGTCGTGGGCGCGGTGATCGGCGCGGTCGGCGCAGCGATCACGGCCGTCGGCTCGCTCGGTGGCTCGGGCGGCGGGGGTGGCTGGGGCGGCACGGCGCCCACCTCGTCCGGTGGCTGGACCCAGCCGCTGACCAAGCAGTGGACGCCGGGGGCGACCTACAACTACATCACCAAGTCGTGGGACCTGCCCTTCAACCCGCCCTCCCAGAGCCTGGAGGAGATGCTCGCATCGATGCCCGACTGGGGCATCGTCAGCGATCCCAAGGCCGCCAACCGCTGGGAGACCTCCCGCTCCCTGTTCTTCGGCTGGCTCTGGGGCGGTGGCTACCCGCTGCGCGAGCACCAGGACTTCCGCGGCGGCGACGCCTTCACGTCGATCCTGGCGCAGGACGAGACCATCTCCGGCCTGCGGTCGAAGATGGTCGGTCAGGCCCGCAAGGGCACGAAGGGGGCCTACGCCAAGGAGGTCGGGTTCCAGTACGTGGACGAGGGTCCCGAGCCCGGCAGCCCCTGGTACAAGTTCAACTCGCTGCGCGGTGCGGCCAAGGACATCGCGGGTGTGCTGACCAACGGCGCCGTGGGCACCGGCAACCAGGCCGACGCCTTCCTGGGTACGTACAGCGGCAAGGCCCGGATCAGCTCGATCAACAAGAAGGAGGGTTCGGTCACGCTCAAGTTCACCGCCTGGAACGGCTCCGACTGGCGGTCCGCGACCCACGTCGTCCCCCGCTCGTGGAACCCCGCGTTCGAGGACACCTTCGGGGCGGCGGTCCGCGAGGACTTCTCCTGGGAGGAGAAGTGGCCCATCAACGAGTGCGTGAACTACTCGGAGTGGCTGGAGTAGCACCGCCGCGACCGTGACAGACACCCGGTGGTCCGGGGCGGCCCGCTGCCCCGGACCACCACCGCATCAGGCACCCTTCTAGGATTCCTCCGTGTTCAAGACACCCTTCGCGCCCGCCGTCCGCTGGACTGCCGCCGTGCTGATCACCCTGCTGGCGGCCACGGCGTGCGACGGCACCGGCACGCGGGCCGCCACGGTCCCGGCCGACCGCGTCACCGGCGCCTGGCAGGCCGGCGACGGCACGGCCCTCGCCCTGACCGCCGACCGCACCTTCACCGCGTCCGGGCTCGACTCGGGCAAGCTCGCCGGCACCGGCTGCCCCGGCGGGGACACCGGCGGCGACTGGGCCTTCTTCGCCGACGACGGCGACGGCCTGTACATGACCTCACCGCGGGCCCGGTCGGGATCGGAGATCGGCCTGTCCTTTGCCGAGCAGTCCGACGAGCCCTGCCGACTCACGCTGACGGTCGTCGACGACGGCGGCACCCTGTGCGCCACGTCGGACCCGGAGACCCCCTGCGACCTGGGCGTCCGCTTCACCCGGAAGGGCTGAGCGTGCGCCGTTACTGGCGGTAGCCGCTCAGGAAGCGTCCGATGCGCCCGATCGCCGCCTCCAGGTCCTCCGCGTGGGGCAGGGTCAGGATGCGGAAGTGGTCGGGGGAGGGCCAGTTGAAGCCCGTGCCCTGCACCACCTGGATCTTCTCCCTGAGCAGCAGGTCGAGGACGAAGCGCTCGTCGTCGTGGATCCGGTGGACGGCCGGGTCGATCCGCGGGAAGGCGTACAGCGCGCCCTTGGGCTTGACGCAGGAGACGCCGGGGATCTCGTTGAGCTTCTCCCAGGCCACGTCCCGCTGTTCGCGCAGCCGCCCGCCGGGTGCGGTCAGTTCGCGGATGGACTGGCGGCCGCCGAGCGCGGCCTGGATGGCGTACTGGGCGGGGGCGTTGGCGCACAGGCGCATGGAGGCCAGCATGGTCAGGCCCTCCAGGTAGTCCTTCGCGTGCTGCTTCGGCCCCGTCACCACCAGCCAGCCGGAGCGGAAGCCCGCCACCCGGTAGGTCTTGGACAGGCCGCAGAAGGTCAGCACCACCAGGTCGGGGGCGAGGGACGCGGCCGAGTGGTGCACGGCGTCGTCGTACAGGATCTGGTCGTAGATCTCGTCGGCGAAGACCATCAGGCCGTGCCGCCGGGCGAGGTTGAGGATGCCCTCGACGATCTCCTTGGGGTAGACGGCGCCGGTGGGGTTGTTGGGGTTGATGATGACGACCGCCTTGGTGCGGTCGGTGATTTTTGACTCCATGTCGGCCAGGTCCGGGTACCACTCCGCCTGCTCGTCGCAGAGGTAGTGCACCGCCCTGCCGCCCGCGAGGGTGGTCACCGCCGTCCAGAGGGGGAAGTCGGGGGCGGGGATCAGCACCTCGTCGCCGTCCTCCAGGAGGGCCTGCACGGCCATGGAGATCAGCTCGGAGACGCCGTTGCCCAGGTAGACGTCGTCCACGTCGACCTCCAGGCCGAGGGCCTGGTAGCGCTGGGCGACGGCCCGGCGGGCGGAGAGGATGCCGCGCGAGTCGGTGTAGCCGTGCGCCTGCGGCAGCATCCGGATCATGTCCTGGACGATCTCCTCCGGCGCCTCGAAGCCGAAGAGCGCCGGGTTGCCGGTGTTCAGGCGCAGCACGCTGTGGCCCGCCTCCTCCAGCGCGTTGGCGTGCTCGATGACCGGGCCGCGGATCTCGTAACAGACCTCGCTGAGCTTGTTCGACTGCCGGAACTCCATGCGCGGCTTCCCCTCCGGAATCTGGTGTTGCTTGGTTTTACCAAGTAGAAGCTTGGAAAGTCCAACAACTTGTCTACACTGCGTCGCATGTCACCACGCGCTCGCCGTAGCTACGACCAGTACTGTTCCGCCGCACGCGCCCTCGACGCCGTCGGCGACCGCTGGACCCTGCTGATCGTCCGGGAGCTGCTCGCCGGCCCGCGGCGCTACACCGACCTGCACGCCGACCTGCCCGGCGTCAGCACGGACGTACTCGCCTCGCGGCTCAGGGACATGGAGCGCGACGGGCTCGCGACACGGCGCCGGCTGCCCCCGCCCGGGGCGGCCTACGTCTACGAACTCACCGCGCGGGGGCGGGCCCTGCTGCCGGTGCTGGAGGCGCTCGGCGCCTGGGGCGCGGGCGAGCTGGGGGAGCGGCGGCCCACGGACGCCGTACGGGCGCACTGGTTCGCACTGCCCCTGCTGCGGGCCCTGCGGGAGGCCGGGGCGGCGGAGGGAGTCGTCGAAGTGCGGCTGGATGAGGGGGATTTCCACCTGTACGCCGACGCCGTTGCCGGGGCCGAGGAGGAGGGCGGTCGCGTGTACGCCGACGGGCCCGCGCCCGGCGAGCCCGACGCCCGGCTCGTGCTGGACGCCGGGACCTGCGCGGCCCTCGGCCGCGGGGAGACCGGTCTGCTGGACGCGGTGCGCGACGGCCGCGTCGAGGTCACCGGCGACGGCCCGGCGGCCAAGGCCCTGCGGGAGGGGTGAAACGGCAGGAGGCCCGCCGGTGGCGGGCCTCCTGACAACCGGTCAAGCCCCCGGCGGCACCCGGGACGGCCGTCCCGAACCCCGGGTCAGCGCGTAACCGCCGATGCCCGCGAGCGCGGCCAGTACGGCCCCGATCCCACTCCACACCCAGCGGTCCGACCACCAGCCCGACGACCAGCCGTCCTCCGGCTCGATGGCGGACAGTACGGCGCTCTTCTCGTCCTCGTCGCCCTGGTCGGCACCGGACGTCACCGCGATGCCCGGCACCAGCGGCTCGGCCAGCGAACCGTCCACCGCCGCGGCGCCGCCGATGTCCTTGGAGTCCACCCGGACCTCGGCGGAGACCGGCACGCCGAGATCGGAGGTCGGCACGTTCACCGCCGTCAGCCGGAGGTAGTACGTGCCCGGCAGCGGGTCGTTGGCCCACGGCTCGGACCAGGCGCGCACGGTGCGCAGGACGCAGGCCAGCTCCAGGGAGGAGGTGCCCGCGTCCGCGGTGCGGGTCTGGGCGCCCCATTGGCAGGCCTGGCGGCGGCGCAGACCGTCGTACACGTCGATGCGCCAGGTCTGGGCGGCATGCGTCTCGGGCAGCTTCACCGTGGCCTGCACGGTGGGCCGCTGCCCGGCGTCGGCCGGGAACGACCAGTACAGGTAGTCGCCCGCGGCACCGCCCGCCGTGGCGACCTGCCCCTGCTCGAACTCGGCCGCCGTACGGAAGGAGGTGCCGGCCGTGGTCGGCGCGTCACCGTCCCCCGAAGGGCTCGCGGAGGGCGAGGAGTCGGCCGCCGCGGGAGCCGCGGCGAGGCCGAGCAGCAGCACGGCCGTGCTCAACACTCGGGTGAATCGCATCAGTTGGTCCTCCAGATCGCGAACCGCCAGCGCGAGAGCCAGCCCCACAGCAGACCGGCGAGGAAGCCGACCAGCACCAGCAGGCCGAGCAGCCACCAGCCGCGCCCGAGGCCGAAGGCGGCCACGTCGTCGGAGTCGCCCGGGCCGTCCACCACGTCGACGGTCAGCTCCAGCGGCAGACCGGGCGTGGTCTTCACACCGGAGGCGACGGAGAAGGAGTTGGTGACCTGGAGGCACACGGCCTCGGCCGGGGCGTCCTCCTCGTCGCTCTCCTGCTTCGGGTAGCGCAGCCCCGTCGAGAGCACGTCGGTGCGGCCGTTGCCCGCCGCCTCCCCGCGCACGATCTCCCGGCCGTGCACGGTCACCGCCCGCAGCAGCACCCCGTAGGACGGGTTCACGGCCCGGTCGGCGCCCACGCTCACGGAGGCGCGCAGCTCCTGGCCGGGCTCCACGTCCACCCGGTACCAGCGCTGCTGCCCGAACTCCTCGCGGTCGGTGTACAGCCCCGACTTGAGCGTCGGAGCCTTCGCGCACGCGTCCGCGCCCTCGGTGGCGACCGGCGTCACCACCGGGTCCGCCGCCCGGTCCACCAACTGATTGACCTTGTCGGTCAGTTCGTCGGTGTGCTCCACCGACGTGTACGTGCCGCCGGTCGCCTCGGCGATGCAGCTGAGCTGCTGGCGCATCTTGGTGTTGGGGACCAGTCCCAGCGTGTCGATGGTCAGCCCGATGCCCTTGGCGGCGATCTCGCGGGCCACCTCGCACGGGTCCAGCGGGGCGCAGGTGTCCTCGCCGTCGCTGATCAGCACGATCCGCTTGGAACCGTCGCCGCCGTCGAGGTCGTCGGCCGCCTTCAGCAGCGCGGGCCCGATCGGCGTCCAGCCGGTCGGCGACAGGGTCGCCACCGCCGTCTTCGCCTCGGTGCGGTCCAGCGGGCCGACCGGGTAGAGCTGCGCGGTGTCCTTGCAGCCGGTCTTGCGGTCGTCGCCCGGGTAGTCGGCGCCCAGCGTGCGGATGCCGAGCTGCACCTCCTCCGGCGTCGCGTCGAGCACCTCGTTGAACGCCTGCTTCGCCGCGGCCATGCGCGTGCCGCCGTCGATGTCCCGGGTCCGCATCGAACCGCTGGCGTCGAGCACGAGGTCGACCTTCGGCGCGTCCTCACCCGTGGGTTCACCGGCGACCGCCCCGGCCGGGAACGCCATCCCGGCCGCCAGCGCGGCGAGCAGGGCACAGGCACCCGTCGCCAGCCGTGTTCTTGTGATCATCGGCGGATCCTATTGATCAGTGGTGCCGCGCTCCAAAACGAGACCGCGCCGATGCCCCGACGTCACCCGCACCGCAGGGGATTGGGCAGCTCCGTCCACAGATCCCCCGGTCCTGCCGGTGAAGTCCGCATCAACGTCAGCGCCTTCACCGGCAGGGGCCTCTCGCGCAGGGCCACGAGGTCCTCGGTTCCCGGCAGTTCGGGCACCGCCGCCTCCAGCGCCTTGCGCAGCGCCTCGCCCGAGCCGGCCGTCGCCGCCAGCGCGCCGCCCACCAGGGAGCCGAACGACTTCCGGCGCAGCACGGCCGGTTCGTCGGTGCGCACACGCGCGGGCAGGCCGGCGGCGTCGATGCCGTGCCGGGCCAGGCGGGCCGGCGAGACCCGGATGTCGGCCAGGTCGCGGTAGACCAGGCGCAGCGGAGCGCCCGTCGCGGACAGCACGACCAGCAGGTTCTGACCGTGGGCCTCCAGGGCCACGCCCAGCTCCAGCGCACGCAGCCCGACGGTGAGGGCGAGACGGGCGAAGGCCGCCAACCACGCGGGAGAGCCGGGCAGTTCGGTGGTCGTCAGCGCCGCCACCGGGACGACGTGCTCACCCGGGCCGCCGTACCCCTGCGGCGACTCGCGCAGTACGGCGGCCAGGTCGGGGGAGTGGGCGGTGGCCGCGCCCAGCGTGCGGGTCACGTGGAGCAGGCCGTCCGTGCGCGCCGCCAGCTCCTCCCCGAGCGACGACAGGGCCGCCGACGCGGCGACCGAGGCGACCGAGATGTCCCGCACCGAGGACGTCAGCCGGGCGCTGAGAGCGGTCTTGACGTGCGGGCCGTCGGGTACGGCGAGGGTCCGCAGGGACATCAGCGGATGCCCGTCGAGCCCCGGCTCGCAGGGCACCTCGAGCACATGTGCCGCCTGCCACGGATGCACCGGGACCAGCACCCGCGCCCCGTCCCGCAGCTCGCGCGGCCACACCCCCGTCACCAGGGACTCCGCCGCCGCCACCGGCACCAGGCCGAGCCCCACCACCGGTCCGTGCTCCGGCCCGTAGGCCAGCTGCTCCGCCACCGAGAACCCCGGCCGCGCGCGGCAGCCCGGGTGGTACGGATGCCCGTCGACCACCCTCCGCTCCCACTCCCAGTCGCTGTCCGGCCACTCGTCCGGGTGATTCTCCCGCGCCGCCCCACCCGCCGCCCGGCGCTGCGCCGCGCGGGACAACGCCAACGACGCCGCGCTGTGTCCGAGTTCGGCGGCGAACCCCGTGGAGTGGGGTACGGCGAGGTCGGTCATCAGCCGCTCCGGATCGTCGTACGGCACCTCGTCCAGCCGTACGAGTGCGACGTACGCGTCCGTGCGGTAGGGATCGGCGGCCGGACCGGTCAGCCGGCGGCCGTCCCGCAGCCGCAGGACCAGACAGTCCCCGGCCCGCTCCCGGCCCTCGACCCACGGCAGCGGTTCGAAGGCGAGGGCGCGCCACAGCCGGGACAGCACGGCCGCGCGGGCGCCGGGCAGTTCGGCCGTGAACCGGGCGACCAGACGGGGACGGACGGCCGCCAGCTCCTCGGCGACCTCGGTCGCCGCACTGGGGGGACGATGCACGGGCTGGCTCCTCGGGTGCGGGTGGGGGCACGGTGGAACGTCTCGACGGAAGGCGGGCGGGGGTCATGACGAGCGACACGACCGGAGGCACGACGGGAGACATACTGATCGTCTCCGTCCTCCTCTCCGCCATCGACCGACCGTAGGGAACGAGTGGAACGCGTGGATCTCCTGCCCCCGCCCACCGGCGCCGACTCCCGGGACGACGCGGCGCGACGCGCCGACGCCCACGCGGCCGTACCGCTGCTGAACTGCCTGCTGCGCGAGGTGGCCGTACCGCTGCCGTATCCCGGCCCCCGCCCCGTCTACCGGCTGCCCGGCGGCAGACTGCTGCGGGTGCGGCACGGGCGTCGCCCCGCCGAACCGGAGGTCCGCACGGCGGACGGCTGGCACCGCGTCGACCACGCCGAACTGGTGAAGCTCGTCGCCGAGGCGCTGCGCCGGCACACCGGTGTGCCCAATCACGAACTGCCCACCGAGATGACCGACAGCCGCGACGCGGTGGCCGCGCTGCTGACGGCACGCGCGCGTGCCACCCCGCCCGCGGACCCCTACCTCCGCTCCGAGCAGTCCCTGCTCACCGGTCACACCCACCACCCCGCCCCCAAGGCGCGCGGCGGCGGTCCGCACGCCGGCTGGCTGCCGTACGCGCCCGAGGCGTACGCCCGCTTCCCCCTGACGCTGCTCGCCGCGCGCGAGGACACCGTCGTGGACCAGGGCGACACCGCCGCCCTGGACGCCCTCGGCAAGGCCCCGCCCGGCTACCGCCTGCTGCCCGCCCATCCGTGGCAACTGGAGCTGACGGCACCGGCCCTCGCCCCCGCCCTCGCCGACGGCCGCCTCGTCAGGGTGGGCACGACCGGCTTCTTCGTCTGGCCGACGGCCGCGGTCCGCACCGTGTACGCACCCGAGTACCTGCCGGGACGGGACCTGTTCCTGAAGTTCAGCCTGGACGTGCGGATCACCAACGACGTCCGCCGCCTGTGGCGCCACGACCTGATGCGGCTGCGCCGCACCGACACGGCGGTCACCGAGGCCTTCGCCTCCCTCGGGCCGCCCGCCGCATGGCTCGGCGACCGCGGCCACCGCACGGTGGACTTCGCCTTCGAGGAGCTGGCCGTGGTCGTCCGCGACGGAGTGCGCGACCACCTCCTGCCCGGCGCGACCCCGCTCCTGGCCGCCGCACTCGTGGAGGGCTTCCCCGGCAGCCCGCTGGCGGCCGCCGCGGACCCGGCGGCCTGGTGGGAGGCGTATCTCGCCGCCGTCGTCCCGCCCGTCCTGACCGCCTTCGCCGACGACGGCGTCGTCCTGGAGGCGCACCTCCAGAACACCCTGGTGGCGGTGGACGCCGCGGGCACCCCCGTACAGGCCCTCTTCCGGGACGCGGAGGGCGTCAGACTGCTGCCGGACACGCCCAGGGCGGCCGGCTGGGAGCGCCTGGTCTACTGCCTGGTCGTCAACCACCTGTACGAGATGGCCGCCGCCCTGACCGAGTACCACCCCGGCCTCGACCCCTGGCCCGCCGTCCGCCGCGCGCTGGCCCGTCACGACCTCCCCGAGATCCCGGCCCTGCTCGCCGCCCCGTCCCTCCCGGCCAAGACCAACCTCCTGCTGCGCTGGACCGGCGCGGACGGCGCGGACGCCCGCTACCGGCCGCTGCCCAACCCACTGCGCGGGGCGTGAGCGGCCCGGTCCCGGCCCGCACCCCGGCGGGACGGGGGCCGGCGTCACACCGCGGTGAAGCCGCCGTCGGCGGCGACCACGGCTCCGGTGACGAAGCCGGCGCGCGGTGACGCGAGGAAGCACAGGACCTCGGCGATCCCTTCGGGCTGCGCGACCCGGCCCAGGGGCTGTGCGTCGGCGAAGGACCTCAGGTACGCACGGCTGTCGGGGCGGAACGTGTCGAGGAAGTCGGTCTCGACGACGCCCGCGGCCACCAGGTTGGCGCGAATGCCCACGGGACCGCCCTCGACGGCGGGCACCTTGGTGAGCTGGGCCAGAACGCCCTTCGACGCACTGTAGGCGGCGCCTTCGGGCAGGGCGACGGTGCTGGTGCAGGAACCGGTGCTGACGATGGCGCCGCCGCCGCGGTCCTCCATGGCGCGGAAGGCCTCGCGGGCGCAGAAGAAGGCCCCGCGGGCGTTGACGGCCATCACGGCGTCCCAGTCCTCGGCGGTCGTCTCGGTGACGGGTTTGTCCAGGGTGCGTCCGGCGTTGTTCACGAGGATGTCGAGTCCTCCGCAGGCGTCGCGTGCGCAGCGCACCGCGCGGACGGCGGTCTCCTCCTCGGTGACGTCGCCGCGCACCGCGAGTACGCCGGGGTACGCGTCCGGCAGCGCGGTGACGTCGGGGCGCAGGTCGACGGCGACGACGCGGGCGCCGCGGGCGTGGAGCAGCGCCACGGTCGCTCTGCCCACGCCGCGCGCGGCCCCGGTGACGACGGCGGTCTTCCCGGAGAACTCGGCGGATTCGGCGGCGGCCGTGGAGGCCCCGACGGACATGGGTGCGGATGTCATGGTGCGGTCCCCGGAGAAGGTGAGGGTGCGGGCAGGGCGCCGGTGGCGGCACCCGAAGTGCTGGTGCTGCGGACTGTTCAGTGCGCGGTGAGTCCGCCGTCGACCACCAGCTCCGAGCCGGTCACGAACGAGGAGTCGTCGCAGGCCAGGAAGAGGATCGCGGGGGCGATCTCGTCGGCGCGGCCGGCCCGGCGCATGGGGGTGCGCCGGATGTCCGGCTGCTGGTCGCCCTGCTCGTCCATGAGGTCCTGGATCATGGGCGTGGCGACCACCCCGGGGTGCACCGAATTGACCCGGACGCCCTGCCGGGCGTACTCGACCGCGGCGGTCTTGCTCAGCAGGCGCACGGCCCCCTTGGACGCCTGGTAGGCCGCGGCCGCACCACTGCCCACCAGGCCGAGGACGGACGACGTATTGATCACCGACGCGTCGCCGCTCGCCCGCAGCAGCGGCATCGCCGCCCTCATGCCCAGCCAGGTGCCCTTCTGGTTCACGTCGATGACGCGGTCCCACGCCTCTTCCCGCGTGTCCTCGACACCCGGCCAGTCCAGGATGCCGGCGATGTTCACGAGCACGTCCAGCGTGCCGAACCGGTCGCGCACGAGGGCGATCACGTCGTCCCACTCCCGCGCGGAGGAGACGTCGAGACGGGCGGCGACGACCTCCGTGCCGCTCGCCTCGATCCGGTGGGACAGCTCCCGCAGGGGGCCCTCGGCGACATCGGTGATCACCAGCCGGGCGCCTTCGCGGGCGAAGAGTTCGGCGGTCGCCGCGCCGAGGCCGCCCGTCGCGCCCGTGATCAGCGCGACCTTGCCGTCAAGCCGTTGTCCGTTCATGGATCCGGTCCTTGCTACTCGTTGCTACTTCTTGTTGCCGCTTGCCGCTTGCCGCTTGCCGCTTGCCGCCGTCGGCGGCCCGGTCCGCGCTACGACGACCGCTGCTCCCGGTAGAGCACGAGGTGCTCGTGATAGAGCACTCCGTCCCGGATGTCGCCCGTGGCGGTGAACCCGGTGTCGTCGACGTAGTCCAGGTGGCTGCCGGTCACGGTGTACCGGCCGGTGTACGCGCTGCGCCGCCCGCCGCGGGCCTCGTCGTAGCGGCCGTCCGGCAGCAGCTCCTGACGGATGTGACCGTCCGCGGTCACCCACATTCCGACCACGTCGACGTGGTCGCCCTCAACGGTCCCGGCCATGGCGGACGCCTCTCCTCGAACGCTGTCGGTCCTTCACGTCCACCGAGTCTGCGCAGGTCGGCGGCGGCGGACCAGGACGTGTGCTGCCTGGGTGCGGCACACCCAGCCAGCACGCCGGACCGCCGCCTAGCCTGAGGACATGGACGACAACCACCTGGGAGACTTCCTGCGCACCCGCCGCGCCGGCCTGCGGCCGGAGGACGTCGGCATGGTGAGCTACGGGGCCCGTCGGGTCGCCGGACTGCGCCGCGAGGAGGTCGCCGTCCTGGCCGGAGTGAACGCCGACTACTACACCCGCCTGGAACAGGGCCGCGAGCGCAACCCCTCAGCCCAGGTGGTCGACGCGCTCAGCCGCGCGCTGCGCCTCGACGCGGACGCCCGCGCCCACCTGTTCCGGCTGGCCGGCGCCATGCCGAACGACCGGCCCTCCGGCCACGCCGCCGAGCGGGTCAGTCCGGCGCTGCGACAACTGATGGACGGCTACGCGAACACCCCGGCGTTCGTCATGAGCCGGACCCTGGACCTCCTCGCCACCAACGCCCTGGCCGACGCCCTCTACGCCCCGTTCGACCCGGCGGACAACCTGGCCCGTATGACGTTCCTCGACCCCGCGGGCCGCAGCTTCTACCCGGACTGGGACCGGGCGGCCCAGGCCACCGTCGCCAATCTCCGCGAGGCGACCGGATTCGACCCGGACCATCCCCGGCTGCGCGACGTCGTCCGCACCCTTACCGAGCACAGCGCGGACTTCACCCGCCTCTGGAACGCGCACACCGTGCGCGGCAAGACCCAGGACGCCAAGCACCTCCTCCACCCGGACGTCGGCCCCCTGACCCTGACCTACCAGGCGTTCGACGTACGCGAGGCGCCCGGCCAGCAGCTCGTCATCTACCACGCCGAACCGGGCAGCCCCAGCGCCCACTCCCTCGACCTGCTCGGTTCCCTCCACTCCACCCGGCACCGCCCGGACCCCCGCCGTGAGGCTCGGCGGCAGTAGGCCGGGGCGGGCGGGCGCGCGGCGGTCTCAGACGCGTGTCGTGGTCGTGTACGTGAGGAAGCGGGTCCAGGCCGCCGGGGAGAGGGCGAGCCGGTCTCCCTGCGGCGCCTTGGAGTCACGGACGTGGACCGTGTCGGGGCAGGAGGCGACCTCGACGCAGTCGCCGTCACCGCTGCTGCTGTAGCTGGACTTGTGCCAGGACAGGGCCACCTCGACGCAGTCGCCGTCGCCGCCGCTGCTGTACGAGCTTTTGAACCAGACCAGTTCCGCTGTGCTCATGAGGCTCCTCGCATCCGCTGCAACAGGCTCAGGGAGTCGTCGAGGGAGAGAGCCTGTGACCGCATCCTGGCATACCTCATCTGGAGGACGCTGACCTCCTTCCGCTCGGGGACGAACATGCCCCCGCGCTGTCCTTCGTTGTACGCGAACCAGCGTGCGTCGGGCGTCTCCAGGAGCTGCATCGGGCCATCCAACCCGGCGTGGGCGTTGCGCACCAAGGGCATCACCTGTACCTCCACGTTTCGCAGCTCGGCCAGCCCCAGAACGTGGTCGATCAGCTCCCGCGTGACCTCCGCCCCGCCCATGCGCCGCAGGAACAAGTGCTCCTCCAGAATGAAGCTGAACGCCGTGTTCGGCCGCTCCCTCAACAAGCGCTGTCGTTCTGCTCGTGCCACCCACTGCGCCTCGATCTGATCGTCACCGAGTGGCGGCAGTTGGTTCGTGAACAGCGTGCGCGCGTACGCCTCGGTCTGCAACAGGCCCGGAATGAGGCGGCATTCATACGTATACAGACTCACCGCCTCCGCCTCGAACCGCGCCCACTGCCGGAACCAGCTCGCCAGCCCCGGTTGCCGCGACAGATGACGTGCCGCGCCCCGCAGCGCGCCGAACGCGTCGAGGGTCTGCTCCGCGCGCTCCACGAAGTCCACCGGAGGGAACCGCCGCCCCTGTTCGATGGACGCAACCGTCGGCACCGAGTACCGCACCTGCGGCGCGAACTCCTCCTGGGTCAGCCCCGCCCGTTTGCGGAAGGCCTTGACGACCTCGCCGAACGCCTTGAGGCTGTCCGACGCCTCCGGTTCACCCGCGCCGCACGTACCGTCCGTCATCCGGGACACCTCCCACCCGTCACGCCCACTCAACGGGCCCATGGTCACGGACGGTTACTCCTACTGTCCACCGTCCGCACCCGTACGCTCACCGTGCGTACCGGTCGCTGATCTGGTGGGTCGGCGTCGCCCCAGGTGGGATGGGCGGCATGAGACCAGCCTCCATCCCCCGACTCCCGGTCACCGCGCGTGTGTTCGTCCAGCGGTTCAGCTCCACCCCGCGCGGCGCCCGCCTGACCCGGCACCTCGCCGTGCACCGTCTGGACGCGTGGGGCGTCCCGTACGGCTCGGCGCTGTCCGACACGGCCGCGCTGCTCGTCGCGGAGCTGGCGGCGAACGCCGTCACCCACGGCAGGGTGTCCGGGCGCGACATCGAGGTGCTGCTGCGGCTCGACGCGTACACGCTGCGTATCGACGTCTCCGACAGCCGGGGGGAGCGCCGCCCGGAGGTCACGGCGGCGCCGGAGGGCGAGCACGGGCGCGGGCTGCTGCTCGTGGACGCGCTGGCGGACCGGTGGGGCGTGTTCGACCGCGTCCCCGTCGGCAAGACGGTCCGCGCGGAACTGGATCTGCTGCCTCGTGACCAGAGATCCCGCACGGCCGATGACTTCGCGTGGGAATGAGAGTCTCCTTCACGACCCCGGTCCGTGAGATGACGACAGGAGACCTTCCCGCATGACTGATCCGGAGCCGACCGCGGAACACGGCCAAGGGGCGGGCGTCCGGCCCTTGATCCGTACGGAGCGGGCGGCGCTGGCCGCCGATCTCGCGGAGCTGACCGAGGAGCGGTGGGCGACGCCGTCGCTGTGCGCCGGCCTGACGGTGCGCGAGGTGCTGGCGCATCTCACGGCGGGTGCGAGCCTCAACACCGTGCGCTGGTTCGCGGGGGTGATCCGCTGCCGGTTCGACTTCGACAAGCAGGTGGCCGTGCGGCTGGCCGAGCAGTTGGGCGCGGATCCGGCCGAGACGCTCGCCCGGTTCCGGCGCGTCGTGCCGAGCACCACCAAGCCGCCCCTGCCCGTCATCGCCATGCTGGGCGAGACGCTGGTGCACGGTGAGGACATCCGGCGTCCGTTGGGCATCCGGCACGACTACCCGGTCGGCGTCGTCACGCGCGTGGCCGAGTACTACCGGGGCTCGGACCTCGTGGTCGTCGCCAAGAAGCGCATCGGAGGGCTGAGACTGGCCGCGGACGACGGGCCCTTCACGACCGGCTCCGGGCCTGTCGTGTCCGGCCCCACCATGGCCCTGGTGATGGCCATGACCGGACGCGAGACGTACTGCGACGACCTCGAAGGGGACGGTGTGGAACTCCTCCGCGACCGCTGCCGGACGGCGTGAACGCGTCCCCGGTCGGCTGGGAGCTGTTGTGGCGACCATGTGCGGAGCCGGATTGGTAAAGGCCGCAGCGGTTGCGTTTCTTGTACCGCTCTTCGTCGAAGCCGGGTGGACGTCCGCCGTGACACTGTTTGGCTTCGTGCGCGGCCTGCCCCGGCCGACTTCGCAACGCGGATCTTCTCCAGCACCGGCCTGAACCGGGTAGGTCGTCGGTCTGAGACGATCAGTCAGTCGAGCGGCCAATTCGTCAGCTTCATTGGATTCAGCATGATCCACACGTTCGTGACGCATTCACCACTGACGTCAAATGTGACCATTCCGTATCGGCGCTCTTCGTTTCGAAGAATGTATCCGAGACCGTCAGCTGTTTCGCGTCGTTCAAGGCGGAGGCCGGGCTGTTTGCGCATGACTCCCTGAAACCACCGGGCTACGTGATTCGACCCGTGGACGACCTGAGGTGCGGCATTGACGAAGCCACCGCCGTCTACTCGTAGTTCGACGTCTGGAGCCAACACGCGGAGCAGGTCCTCGATGTCCCCTCCGACAGTTGCGTCACGGAAAGCCCGAACCACCTCGTCGTGCTGGTGGAGAGAAACCCGTGCGCGTCTTCCTCGTCGAACGTGGCGGCGTGCGGACGTCGCCAGTTGTCTTGTCGCTGCCGCTGAACGACCTACGACGCCAGCAATCTCGTCGAACGGGACGCCGAACACGTCATGCAGCACGAACGTCACTCGCTCCGCCGGGGTCATGGCCTCGAGAACCGTCAGCAGTGCCATGCTGACGGCATCATCGAGGGTGACGCGATCGAGTGGATCAGCAGCAGAACCACCGGAGTTCAGTGGCGCCTTCGCTGTGTCTGCAAAAAGGTCGGCCGGAACGGGCTCCGGTAGCCATTGCCCGACGTACATCTCCCGTCGTGCCCGCGCGGAACCCAGCAAGTCGAGTGAGATGCGGCTGGCGACTCGAATCAGCCATGCTGCAGGCACGGCAATGCTGTCGCGTTCCTCGGGCTCAAGGCGGTACCACCTTACATATGTCTCTTGTACGACATCCTCGGCATCGGCCAGGGTGCCCATCATGCGAAAGGCCAGCGACAGCAGGCGATGTCGCTCTGCCATGACTGAATCGAGAGATGTTGATTCATCAACCTCGGCTCCTCCGAACTCGGCGGATTCCGCAGGAGTGTCTTCCGGCACGGGGGCACCCTTTCCCATCGGAGCGCAGCGCGCCCAGCCCATCGCCAGGCGCTCAGGCGTTGCTCCTCCATTCACTATCGCATTCAGGCGGTGGGGATCCCTGTAATCGGGTACCGCACAGTGCCTGTCCGGTACGCGCCGCGCGGAACCATGACGTCGGGTGCCCCTTCCGCGTCCACGGTCACCACCTCACGATCGTCTCCGCGGTCAGCCAGAGTGGCACGGAAGAGGTCGTCGTGGTAAAAGCGGTCGGGTCCGGCGATCTCGACCTCGCTTCCCGGTTCCAGCGTCGTGGCAGCCTCGGCGAGCAGCTCGATGACTTCGTCCAGCTCGACGGGCTGGACGAATGACCGTGGAGCAATAACCTTGCCGTCCACGGTGTGCTGGTCGATGAGGACAGGAATGTAGCTGTGGAACTGGGTGGCCCGAATGATGGTGGCGGGGATCGAAGCGGATCGCACGGCCCTTTCCTGCGCCACCTTGCCGAGGTAGTACCCGACCTCGGACGCGTCCCCTTGCCCGACACCGACGATGGAGAGCACGATGTGATGACGCACGCCTGCCCGCTCTCCCTCCGCAGTCAGGTTGTTGATCGCTCCCTCGAAGAAAGAGATCGCCCCCTCAGCATCAAAGCGGGGGGTGTTGAGGACATTGACGATGGTGTCGACTCCGGCGAGAGCCTCGGTCAGCCCCTTGCCCGAGATGACGTCGATCCCGTCCTCAAGCCCTCCCGAGACCACCTCGATGCCCTTGGCCTCCAGGTTGTCAGCAAGGAGGGACCCCACGCGGCCGCGCCCACCAGCGACGAAAACCTTCATTTTCCGCACTCCGTTCCGGGGCACCAGTCGCTGCCCTCAGCAACATGACGACGCAGGCCGGAAGAATGTGAGGTTGCGACGGCAGAGTCTCCTCGCCCGCCTGATGGAGGTGTGCAGACGACCGGGCGACCAACGGGCTCGAGCCCGCCAGAGCAGTAGCCGCTCGCTCCGGCGAGCGCGGCTACGGCTTCCTCCGGATCGCGACCGCCGAAGCCCCATCATCCGGCTCCGTGCATGATCGGCCGGGCACGTCATCGTTACCGAAACGGTCATGAGGTCTGCGGCTGCCGTCCGCGGAGCTGTTCGGTCAGCCGCTCGAGTTCGGCCGCCGTGGCGGGCGAGGGGTCGTTGAGTCCGCTGTGCACGGCCGTCGGGCTCTTCAGGAAGCGCCGGAGCACGGCCACGAGGAGCCCCTGCGGCAGAGCCCGCAACGCGGCGAACGCGCGCGGTACCGGCGGTGTGTCCATCGCGGCGAGGTTCTGCCGCATGAGGTGGAGCATGCCGCGGACCGCGTCCGGGTCGTCGGCCAGCGCCACCGGGCCGCCCGCCGCGTGGACCGCCTGCCCGAGCGGCACCTCGAATGCGGCGTGCGTCCTGAGCCAGGCGTCCATCCGCGGCTCGGCCCCGGCGTTGACCCCGGCGCCACGGAGCGCCTCCACGATCCGTTCCAGTCGCGGGGTGGTGCGGCCGTCGGGCTCGCCGATCGGCATCGCGACCCGACGGGTGAGGAAACTGCCCTTGCGGTAGCGGATCACGTCGCCGTCCATCGTGCCGCCCGTCACGGGGAAGCCGAGCAGCACCCGCTCGTGGCCGATCACCGCGCCCAGCGGCTCCGGGCCCGCCGCCCAGTTGAGCAGGAACAGCACATCACCTCGAACGCCGGCGAGTGATTCCAGTACCCCGTCCACCTGGTGGGTGCGGACGAAGACGGTGATCAGGTCGTACTCGCCGTCCGGATGCTCGATCACCGGTACCGGTACCCGCCGGACAGCCGGGCCGTCTTCCTCGGCGAGCCGCACGCCGTGCCGGCGCAGAGCGGTCAGGCGCCCACCCCGGGCGAGGAGCGAGACGTCGTGGCCGGCCTCGTGCATGCGGACGGCGAACAGGCTGCCGCAGACCCCGGCGCCGTACACGAGCAGCTTCATGACAGCCCTCTTTCACACGTTCGATTGATTCATACGTTCGTTTCATTCAAACATATGTAGAGTCCTGCGTGTGGAGACCCCAGACACCCGCACTCAGCTCCTCGACGCGGCCGAGCACCTCTTCGCCGAGCACGGATACCGCGGCACCTCGATCCGCGCGATCACCAAACTCGCCGGAGCGAACCTCGCCGCCGTCGGCTACCACTTCGGGTCGAAGGCGGAGCTGATGGCCGCGGTCGCCCGCCGCGTGATCGAGCCCATCAACGCCGCCCAGTGCGCAGGGCTCGACACCTTGCTCGCCCGGAGCCCCGACCCATCGGTCAGCGAACTGGTGGAGGCCTTCGCGGGGCCGCTGTTCGACGAGATGTCGGCCGGCGACGCGGGCGGCGCCCGGACGTCCCGGCTGATCGTGACGATCCTCAGCGACCCGGCCGAGGAGGCGCGCAGCTGGACCGGCCCGGACGAGGACACGGTCCGCGAGCGCTACCTCGCGGCCTTCGCGCGCGTACTGCCCGGCCTTTCCCCGCAGGAGCTGCGGTTCCGGATGCGGGGGATCCTCGCCGTGACGGCCGTCGACCGCCTCGAGGTCCACCAGCAGTCCTCCCCGGGCTGCGCGTCCCCAGCAGCGGACGAGGCGGCCCAGCGATGGGCGATCACGTTCCTGACGGCAGCGATGAGTGCGCCACCGACCCGGACCTGACGACACAGGACAGACGCCGGCGGCGGGGGAGCGAGTGGGCCCGGGCGGCGCGTGCGCGTCCATATGCTCGTCCCATGCTCACCGAAGTCACCGCCACGCGCTACGTCGAGCCCCTGCACTCCGGCGGCTCCGTGCCCGCCGTCGTCGAGGCCGACGATCTCGGCACCTACGTCCTGAAGTTCACCGGCTCCGCCCAGGGCCGCAAGGCGCTGGTCGCCGAGGTGATCGTGGGGGAGCTGGCCCGGGAGCTGGGGCTGCGGGTGCCGGAGCTGGTGCTCGCGCACTTCGACCCGGCGATCGCGGAGGCCGAGCCGCACCAGGAGGTGCGGGACCTGCTGCACGCCAGCGCGGGGCTCAACCTCGGCATGGACTACCTGTCGGGCGGCGCCGACTTCACGCCCGAGCTGGCCGAGGTGTTTCCGGTGGACCCGCGGGAGGCGGGACGCGTCGTCTGGCTGGACGCGCTCACGGTGAACGTCGACCGGACCGTGCACAGCTCCAACCTCATGGTCTGGCCCACCCTCGGTACCGTGCCGCCGCACCTGTGGCTCATCGACCACGGCGCGGCGCTCGTCTTCCACCACCGCTGGGGCGCCTCACCTCCCGAGAAGGCGTACGACTTCCGCCATCACGCCCTCGGCCACTACGCGCCCGATCTCCCGGCCGCCGACGCCGAACTGGCGCCGAAGGTGACGCGGGAGCTGCTGCGCGAGGTGGTGGACCGGGTGCCGCAGGCCTGGCTGACCTGCGAGGGCGACCTCGACACGCCGGACGCGGTGCGCGCCGCCTACGTGGACTACCTGCACGCGCGCGTACAGGCTTCCCGGCAGTGGCTGCCCACCGGATTCCCGAGCCGCGAGGAACTCGCCGCCGAGAATGCCGCCCGCGCGGCGCGCACCCAGCGGGGGCGGCCCGACTGGCTGAAGCGCGTCCCCGACCTGCACGGCAAGCCGCCCGCCGAGCAGGACTGGTCGGTCCACCTCGGCTGACACACGCCCGCGCCCCCGGTGCCGTGCTGCGGCACCGGGGGCGCGGACCAGGGAGCGTGTGCGGCGTCAGCCCTTGAGCTGCTCGTACGCCGGCAGCGTCAGGAAGTCGGCGTAGTCCTCGTCGAGCGACACGGTGAGCAGCAGGTCGTGGGCCTGCTGCCAGTTGCCGGCCGCGAAGGCCTCGTCGCCGATCTCGGCGCGGATGTTGGCCAGTTCCTCGGCAGCGACCTTGCGGGCCAGGTCCGCGGTGACCTGCTCGCCGTTGTCGAGGACGACCTCGGCGTTGATCCACTGCCAGATCTGCGAGCGCGAGATCTCGGCGGTGGCCGCGTCCTCCATCAGGTTGAAGATGGCGACCGCGCCGAGGCCGCGCAGCCAGGCCTCGATGTAACGGATGCCGACCTGGACGGCGTTGACCAGACCGGCGTAGGTCGGCTTGGCGTCCAGGGAGTCGATCGCGATCAGGTCGGCGGCCTTGACGTCGACGTCCTCGCGCAGGCGGTCCTTCTGGTTGGGCTTGTCGCCGAGCACCTTGTCGAAGGACTCCATGGCGATCGGGACCAGGTCGGGGTGGGCGACCCAGGAGCCGTCGAAGCCGTCGCCGGCCTCGCGGTCCTTGTCGGCGCGGACCTTCTCGAAGGCCACCTTGTTGACCTCCGCGTCGCGGCGGGACGGGATGAACGCCGCCATGCCGCCGATCGCGTGCGCGCCCCGCCTGTGGCAGGTGCGGACGAGGAGTTCGGTGTACGCGCGCATGAACGGGGCGGTCATCGTCACCGCGTTGCGGTCCGGCAGGACGAACTTGGCGCCGCCGTCACGGAAGTTCTTGACGATGGAGAACAGGTAGTCCCAGCGGCCGGCGTTCAGCCCGGAGGCGTGGTCGCGCAGTTCGTAGAGGATCTCCTCCATCTCGTACGCGGCCGTGATCGTCTCGATCAGCACGGTGGCGCGGACGGTGCCCTGCGGGATGCCGACGTAGTCCTGCGCGAAGACGAACACCTCGTTCCAGAGGCGGGCCTCCAGGTGGGACTCCGTCTTCGGAAGGTAGAAGTACGGGCCCTTGCCGAGGTCCAGCAGACGCTGGGCGTTGTGGAAGAAGTACAGGCCGAAGTCGACCAGGGCGCCGGGGACCGGGCGGCCGTCGACCTGGAGGTGGCGCTCGTCGAGGTGCCAGCCGCGCGGGCGCATGACGACCGTCGCCAGCTCGGCGTCCGGGCGCAGGGCGTAGGACTTGCCGGTGCGCTCGTCGGTGAAGTCGATGGTGCGGGTGTAGGCCGAGGTCAGGTTGAGCTGGCCGAGGACCACGTTCTCCCAGGTCGGCGCGGAGGCGTCCTCGAAGTCCGCGAGCCAGACCTTCGCGCCCGAGTTGAGCGCGTTGATGGTCATCTTGCGGTCGGTGGGGCCGGTGATCTCGACACGGCGGTCCTGCAGCGCGGCCGGGGCGGGGGCCACCTTCCAGGAGTCGTCCGCGCGGACGGCGGCGGTCTCCGGGAGGAAGCCGAGCGTGGAGGTGCGGGCGATCTCGGCGCGGCGCTCCGCTCGGCGGGCGAGGAGCTCGTCACGCCGGGGCGTGAACCGCCGGTGCAGCTCGGCCACGAAGGCGAGCGCCGCATCGGTGAGGACCTCCTCCTGCCCGGGCAGGGTCTCGGCGTCGACGATGGCCAGCGTGGACGGCGCTGGTGCGGACATGAGCTGTCACTTCCTTCAGCGGTGGCACCGGGTGCCAGAGGGTGCGTATGGGGCATTACGCACTCGCCGTGCAGCGGAGTGCTTCTGGTCAGTGGATAGTAGTTTCCTCATCGTGGAACTTCAATGGTTTGTTGATGTCGAGATTCTCCGGGTCGAGGAAAGGTGGCGCTGGGTGCCACCCCACTCACTCAAGGTGGCCCAGGTCTGCCTCGGTGTCGATGTCGTACGGCCGGGCCACGTCCCCGCACTCGACGAGGGCGATCTCCGCCTCGTGTTCCCTGAGATAGGCGCGCGCACCCCGGTCACCGGTGGCCGTCGCCGCGATCCCCGCCCAGTGCGCGGCGCCGAGCAGCACGGGATGCCCGCGCACGCCCGCGTACACCGCCGAGACCAGCGACGTCTCGTCCCGGTACCCGACGCCCACCCGGGCCATCGCCTCCGCGCCGATGCCGGGCTGGTCCACCAGGGCGACCAGTGCCGCCCGCGCCCCGGTTCCCGCCAGTGAGCGGAGCCCGGCCCGCAGCGAAGAGCCCATGCCCTGTTCCCAGTCGGGGTTGTCCACAAGAACGCAGCCGTCCAGCGCCGCCCGCGCGCGTACGTCCTCGGCGCGCGCTCCGAGGACGACGTGCACGCGGGCGCAGCCGGCCCCGCGCAGCATGCCGGTCACGTGTTCGACGAGTAGGTGTCCACGGTGTTCCAGCAGTGCCTTGGGGCGGCCGCCGAGCCGCCGGCCGCCCCCGGCGGCCAGCAGCAGCCCCGCCACCGGGCCGCCCACCTGGTCCTCTGCCCGCACCTCGTTGTCGGTCATGCGTCCTGCATACCTGACGGCCCGCCGAACGCTCCGGCGTGCACGGGGTTTCCGGAGATTTTCCGAAGACTGAATTTCGGTCCGCGTGGTGGCGCGCCGGGCGCGGGGTGGCGTTTACTGGCCCGCGCACAACGGGGTGCGAGGGGGAGGGCGGGGAGGCCTGTGTCGCGGAGCTTGGGGCAGAGGCACGTGACCGTCGGCGACGAGGATGTCAGGGTGGTGGCGCTGCGAACCGCTGTGTCGCGGTTGCGCCGCCAACTAGCCCTGCTTCCCGCCGACTTCCCGGACCGCGGGATCGCGGAGGACGAACTGGCCGACCTCGCCGCGATGGCGGGGCACGGCCTCCCCGAGGCGCCGCGGCTGCGCCGCTCCCTGCTGCTGGTGGCCGGCGCGATCGGCTCCGTCAGCGCCCTCAAGCCGGGGCTGACGGAGGTCCGGCACGCCGTGGAGCTGTTCGGGGACCCGCCGCGCCGCTGAGCCCCGGCGGACGGCCGGGGCGCTGAGCCCTGCGGGCGGGTCGAGGTGCGCGCCGGGAGCGCGAGCCCGGTGCGGGTGCGGCGTAGGGCCCGGCGCGCGGGTGACGTACGGGCCCGGCGCGCGGGCGCCGCTCAGGCGGTCGGGTGGCCGTTCGAGCCGTTGGTGGCGCCGTTCGACGAACCGTTCGAGGCCAGCAGGGCCTCCGACAGCTCCGCCGCCACCTGCTGGAGCAGGGGCACGATCCGGTCGGTCGCGGCCTCGGTGACCCGGCCCGCCGGGCCGGAGATCGAGATGGCCGCGGCGGTGGGGGAGCCCGGCACGGAGACCGCCAGGCAGCGCACGCCGATCTCCTGCTCGTTGTCGTCGATCGCGTAGCCCCGGCGCCGCACGTCCTCCAGCGCCGCGATGAAGCCGTCCGGCGTGGTGATCGTCTTGTCGGTCGCGGCCGGCATGCCGGTACGGCCCAGCAGGGCCCGCACCTCGTCCGCCGGGAAGTCCGCGAGCAGCGCCTTGCCGACGCCCGTGGAGTGCGGCAGCACGCGCCGGCCCACCTCGGTGAACATGCGCATCGAGTGCTTGGACGGCACCTGGGCGACGTACACGATCTCGTCGCCGTCGAGCAGGGCCATGTTCGCCGTCTCGCCGGTCTCCTCGACCAGGCGGGCCAGGTGCGGGCGCGCCCAGGTGCCGAGCAGCCGGGAGGCGGACTCGCCGAGGCGGATCAGACGGGGGCCGAGCGCGTACCGGCGGTTGGGCTGCTGACGTACGTAACCGCAGGCCACGAGGGTGCGCATCAGGCGGTGGATGGTCGGCAGCGGCAGCCCGCTGCTCGCCGAGAGCTCGCTCAGGCCGACCTCGCCCCCCGCATCCGCCATCCGTTCGAGCAGGTCGAAGGCGCGCTCCAGGGACTGGACGCCACCGGTGGCGGACCTGGCGGAGTCGGTGGTGCTGGCGCTGGACGTCGGCACGGCACGTTCCTTTCGGGGCTGGCGGGAGGAAAGAAGCGTACCCGGCACCCGGTTGACTACCGGCTTGTACGTAGCTACGTTCTGCTTGCTGGAATTCTAATTCCGCTTTGTGGAAACGTCCAGAGCGGGGTCATTGGGCATGCCATCACAAAGGGTGCCTCTTGACGGCCTCGAAGGGGGAGTGAAGACTCCTTCAACAGAACGTTGAAATTTGACGGCAGAGGCAGACAAGCACAGGCAGAGAAGGGGATCCGGGTGTCCGAAGCTGAACTGGTGCTGCGCTCGACGCGCGTCATCACTCCCGAGGGGACCCGCGCCGCGTCCGTCGCGGTCACCGGGGAGAAGATCACGGCCGTGCTGCCGTACGACGCCCCCGTCCCGGCGGGGGCCCGGCTGGAGGACGTCGGCGACCACGTCGTCATGCCCGGCCTGGTCGACACCCACGTACACGTGAACGATCCGGGCCGCACCGAGTGGGAGGGCTTCTGGACCGCCACCCGCGCCGCTGCGGCCGGCGGCATCAGCACCCTCGTCGACATGCCGCTCAACTCCATCCCGCCGACCACCACGGTCGAGAACCTGCGCACCAAGCGCGAGGTCGCCGCCGACAAGGCCCACATCGACGTCGGCTTCTGGGGCGGCGCCCTGCCGGACAACGTCAAGGACCTGCGCCCGCTGCACGAGGCCGGGGTCTTCGGCTTCAAGGCCTTCCTGTCGCCGTCGGGCGTGGACGAGTTCCCGCATCTCGACCAGGAGCAGCTCGCCCGGTCCCTGGCGGAGATCGCCGCCTTCGACGGCCTGCTGATCGTGCACGCCGAGGACCCGCACCACCTGGCCGCCGCCCCGCAGCAGGGCGGCCCCAAGTACACCCACTTCCTCGCCAGCCGCCCGCGCGACGCCGAGGACACCGCGATCGCGACCCTGCTCGCGCAGGCCAAGCGGTTCAACGCGCGGGTGCACGTGCTGCACCTGTCCTCCAGCGACGCCCTGCCGCTGATCGCCGAGGCCCGTGCCGACGGCGTGCGGGTGACGGTCGAGACCTGCCCGCACTACCTCACCCTCACCGCCGAGGAAGTGCCGGACGGCGCCAGCGAGTTCAAATGCTGCCCGCCCATCCGCGAGGCCGCCAACCAGGACCTGCTCTGGCAGGCGCTCGTCGACGGCACCATCGACTGCGTCGTCACCGACCACTCGCCGTCCACGGCCGACCTCAAGACCGACGACTTCGCCACCGCCTGGGGCGGCATCGCCGGCCTCCAGCTCAGCCTGCCGGCCATGTGGACCGCGGCCCGCGCACGCGGCCACGGCCTGGAGGACATCGTGCGCTGGATGTCGACGCGGACGGCCGCCCTGGTGGGGCTCGACGCCCGCAAGGGCGCCATCGCGCCGGGCCACGACGCGGACTTCGCCGTCCTCGCCCCCGACGAGACCTTCACCGTCGACCCGGCCGCCCTCCAGCACCGCAACCGCGTCACCGCGTACGCGGGCAAGACCCTGTACGGCGTCGTGAAGTCCACCTGGCTGCGCGGCACGCGCGTCGTGGCGGACGGCGCGTTCACCGAACCGAAGGGACAGCTCCTCGACCGGGCCTGAACCGCCCGGACACTCCCTGAACCCAGTACCCCCCGAACAGCCCCGAAAGGAAAACCTGATCACCGTGACGGCCCAGCAGAACACCTCGTTGGCCAGCTTCACCGGCGACGCCCAGCCCTACGGGGGCGGCGACCCGTACGCGGACTACCGCACCGCCGACCTTCCCTTCACCCAGTACGCCAACCTTGCCGACCGGCAGCTCGGCGCGGGTGTCGTCGCCGCCAACGACGAGTTCTTCGCCCAGCGCGAGAACCTGCTGGTGCCCGGGCCCGCCGAGTTCGACCCCGAGCACTTCGGCCACAAGGGCAAGGTCATGGACGGCTGGGAGACCCGCCGGCGCCGCGGCGTGTCCGCCGAGCACCCCTGGCCCACCGAGGAGGACCACGACTGGGCGCTGATCCGCCTCGGCGCCCCCGGCGTGATCCGCGGCATCGTCGTCGACACCGCCCACTTCCGCGGCAACTACCCGCAGGCCGTCTCCGTCGAGGGCGCCTCGGTCGCCGGTTCCCCCTCCCCGGAGGAACTGCTCGCCGACGACGTGAAGTGGACGACCCTCGTCCCGCGCACCCCGGTCGGCGGCCACGCCGCCAACGGCTTCGCCGTCTCCACCGAGCAGCGCTTCACCCACCTGCGCCTCAAGCAGCACCCCGACGGCGGCATCGCCCGCCTGCGCGTGCATGGCGAGGTCGTGCCCGACCCGGCGTGGCTCGCCGCCCTCGGCACCTTCGACGTCGTCGCCCTGGAGAACGGCGGCCGGGTCGAGGACGCCTCCAACCTCTTCTACTCGCCGGCCACCAACACCATCCAGCCGGGCCGCTCCCGCAAGATGGACGACGGCTGGGAGACCCGCCGCCGCCGCGACCGGGGCAACGACTGGATCCAGTACCGCCTGGTGGACCGCTCCCAGATCCGCGCGATCGAGATCGACACGGCGTACCTGAAGGGCAACAGCGCCGGCTGGGCGTCGGTGTCGGTGAAGGACGGCGAGGACGGCGAGTGGCGCGAGGCGCTCCCGCGCACCCGGATGCAGCCCGACACCAACCACCGCTTCGTCCTGCCGGAGGCCGCCGTCGGCACGCACGCGCGCGTGGACATCTTCCCCGACGGCGGCATCTCCCGTCTGCGCCTGTTCGGCACCCTGACGGAGGACGGCGCGGCCCACCTCGCCGCCCGCCACCAGGAACTGGGCGGCTGACCCGCCGCCCGGCACAGACCCGCGGGGCGCACCGGCAGGACAGCACCGGTGCGCCCCGCGCGGCTGTCGCACGTCCCCGGGTGCCTGTCGTGCAGGTCCCGGGTCGGTTACGCCGCGTGGCCGCCGTCCACCGCGTACTCCGCGCCCGTGACGTACGAGGCGGTCGCCAGGTAGGCCACCGTCGAGGCCACCTCGTCCGCCGTGCCGAAGCGGCCCAGCGCCGTCAGGGCCGCCTGCCCCTGCGCGTAGGGGCCGTCCGCCGGGTTCATGTCGGTGTCGATCGGCCCCGGGTGCACGATGTTCGCCGTGATTCCGCGCGGGCCCAGCTCCCTCGCCAGGGCCTTGGTCAGCCCGATCAGCGCCGACTTGCTCATCGCGTAGAGCGTGCCGCCGGGCCCCGGCACCCGCTGGGACATGCAGGTGCCGACGGTGATGATCCGCCCGCCCTCGCCCATGCGGGCCGCGGCCGCCTGCGAGGCCAGGAAGACGCCGCGGACGTTCACGGCCAGCAGCCGGTCGACGTCGGCGAGGGCCAGGCTCTCCAGCGGGCCGAGCAGTCCCAGGCCTGCGTTGTTGACCAGTACGTCGAGACCGCCGCCGAGTGCCGTGGCGGCCCGCTCGACCGCCCCGGCCGCTTCCTCGGCATCGGCGGAGTCGGCCCGCAGGGCCACCGCCCGGCGCCCCAGCGCCCGGGCGGCCCGTACGACGTCCTCGGCCGCGTCCTTGCCGTGGACGTAGGTGACGGCCACGTCCGCCCCCTCCCGGGCGAGCCACAGGGCGGTCGCCGCGCCGATGCCCCGGCTGCCACCGGTCACCAGCGCGGTACGACCGGACAGGGGAGACGGGGCGGGGGCCAGTGGGTTGGTGTGCGTGTTCGTGTTCATGGGTCCATCCCAGCCGGGCCGCCGTGCCCGTGCTGGCGGCGAACGGACATCGAGCTGGTCCGGTGGTCCGGCCCGCCCGCCGAGGCGCGGTGAACACGCCGAAAACACATACGACGTCCCGGGAAACTCCACGCGTTTGTCATTGACATGCCACTGTCTACGCGCGTCATCATGGGTCATGCGATTCCCCCCACGCGCCGCTCGGCTCGGCGCAGCAGCCGCAGTCCTGTCCGCCCTCCTCGTGGGCGGCACCGTCTCCGCGACCACGGCCGGCGCCGCATCCGCAGCGGTCGGCGACATCTGCTACAGCGCGCTCCCCTTCCAGGCCCACGACACGCTCGACCTGATCGAGCAGGGCGGCCCCTACCCCTTCGAACAGGACGGGACCGTCTTCCAGAACCGGGAGGGCATCCTCCCCGACCAGTCCTCCGGGTACTACCACGAGTACACGGTGATCACCCCGGGCTCCGACACGCGCGGAGCCCGCCGGATCGTCACCGGCGAGGAGTACCAGGAGGACTACTACACGGCCGACCACTACGCGTCGTTCGACCTCGTCGACCACGGCTGCTGAGACCGGGGCCGACCGGGGTCACCCGGACTTGTGGCTCTCGGCGGCGGCGAACAGCGCGCCGCCGAGAGCCAGCAGGGCCACGCTCGCGTAGACCTCGTAGCCGTCGAGGAAACCGATCCGCCGCACCAGCCCCACGTTCCAGTCGGTGAACTCGCGCACCAGGCCCATCACGCCCTGCAGCACGGTGACGAAGCCCAGGAACTCCAGCAGTTTCTTCATGGTCCCGACTCTCGCCCCGCGGTCCCCCCACACACATCGGCCGCGGGGCGAGCCCTGCCCGACGGAAGGCGCCGTCGCACGGGTCCCGGCGCGCCGAAAGTCGCCGGTCGCGCGACTTTGGTCGACGGCCCCTCCCGCCCGGCAGTCCCGGCCACCGGCCCCGCATAGATTTGTCGACTGTGAAAAGTGACAAGCAGGCCACGGTGCCCCCGGCCTTCACGAAGCGAAGTTGGGTCCTGCCGGCGGCGCTGGTCGAGGACCTGTACTCGCCATCCCGGCGGCCGGGCGGCCGGCCCCGGCGCACCGCGCGCGACTGGGCCGTCGACTTCGCCTGCTTCCTGCTCGCGGTCGGCATCGGCCTGATGTCCGCCGACGTGCTGGACCAGGAGCCGGACCTCTCACCGGCCATGGCCGTGGCGGACCAGGTGCTCGGAGCCCTGGCCTGCGCCGCCGTCTGGCTCCGGCGCCGGTGGCCGGTCGGGCTGGCCGTCGCGATGCTGCCCGTCTCCCTCGTCTCCGCCACCGCGGGCGGCGCGGTCCTCGTCTCCCTGTTCACGCTCGCCGTACACCGGCCCTTCCGGTACGTGGCCTGGATCGGCGGTGCGAGCCTCGCCGCGGCACCCCTGTACTACTGGATGCGCCCGGAACCGGGGCTGCCCTTCCTCGCCTCCCTCCTCATCGCCCTGCTGCTCGGCGTCACGGTGCTCGGCTGGGGCCTGCTCGTCCGCTCCAAGCGCCAGCTCCTGCTCAGCCTGCGCGACCGCGCCCGGCACGCCGAGGCCGAGGCACGGCTGCGGGCCGAGCAGGCGCAGCGGCTGGCCAGGGAGGCCATCGCCCGCGAGATGCACGACGTCCTGGCCCACCGGCTGACACTGCTCAGCGTGCACGCCGGCGCCCTGGAGTTCCGGCCCGACGCGCCCCGGGAGGAGGTCGCGCGGGCGGCGGGCGTCATCCGGGAGAGCGCGCACGAGGCCCTCCAGGACCTGCGGCAGATCATCGGCGTCCTGCGGGCGGCGGACGCCGACGACGCGGGCCGCCCCCAGCCGACGCTGGCCGCGCTGGCCGCGCTGGTCGCCGAGTCCCGCGAGGCCGGCATGAAGGTCACCCTCGCGGAGCGCGTCCCCGACCCCGCGGCGGTCCCCGCCTCCGTCGGCCGCACCGCGTACCGCATCGCCCAGGAGGCGCTGACCAACGCCCGCAAGCACGCCCCCGGCACCGAGGTCACCGTCTCGGTCACCGGAGCGCCGGGCGACGGCCTCGCCCTGTCGGTGCGCAACGCCGCGCCCGGCGGCGAGGTGCCCCACGTGCCCGGCTCCGGACAGGGCCTGATCGGGCTGACCGAGCGGGCCACCCTCGCCGGTGGCGCCCTGGAGCACGGGCCGACGCCCGAAGGCGGCTTCGAAGTCCGGGCCCGGCTGCCGTGGGACTGAGATCGGCAAGACGCCGGCCATGCGCCCAGGCGACCGTGATTACGTATGCGGCATGACTGCGATCAGACTGCTCCTCGTCGACGACGACCCGCTCGTGCGGGCCGGGCTGGCCCTCATGCTGGGCGGCGCCGAGGACGTGGAGATCGTCGGCGAGGCCGCCGACGGCGACGAGGTCGGGGCACTCGTCGACCGCACCCGCCCCGACGTCGTCCTCATGGACATCCGGATGCCGGTGGTCGACGGTCTCACGGCGACCGAGCGGCTGCGTGCCCGCGCGGACGCGCCCCACGTCGTCGTGCTCACCACCTTCCACGCGGACGAACAGGTGCTGCGTGCCCTGCGGGCCGGCGCCGCCGGTTTCGTCCTCAAGGACACCCCGCCCGCGCAGATCCTCGACGCGGTGCGCAGGGTCGCGGCCGGTGACCCCGTCCTGTCGCCCGCCGTCACCCGGCGGCTGATGGAGCAGGCGGCCGGCACCGCCCCCGACACGCGCCGTGCACGGCAGGCACGCGCGCGTGCACGCCTGGACGCGCTCAACGACCGCGAGCGCGAGGTCGCCGTCGCCGTCGGCCGCGGCATGGCCAACGCCGACATCGCGCCCCACCTCTTCATGAGCGTCGCCACGGTCAAGGCCCACGTCTCCCGCATCCTGGCCAGGCTCGACCTCGACAACCGGGTGCAAATCGCCCTGCTGACGTACGACGCGGGACTCCTGGACGACCTCCCGGACGACACCCCTAAGGCGTGAGCGTCTCGGGGATCTCCGCCAGCCGTACGGGTCTGCGCTCGCGGCGGGAGACGTCGCAGGCCTCCGCGATCCGCAGGGCCTGCAGCGCCTCGCGCCCTTCGCAGGGGTTGGCCCGCTCACCTCGCACCACCTGCACGAAGGTGGTCAGCTCGGCCTCGTAGGCGGGTCCGAAACGCTCCACGAAGCCGGTCCACGGCTTGTCGGCGGCCGGCGGCCCGGTCGGCTCGGTGGACGCGATCGGCGTACGGTCGTCCAGGCCCACGACGATCTGGTCCAGCTCCCCGGCCAGCTCCATGCGGACGTCGTACCCCGCTCCGTTCAGCCGCGTCGCCGTCGCCGTGGCCAGCGTTCCGTCGTCCAGCGTGAGCAGCGCGGCGCCGGTGTCCACGTCGTCCGCCGCGCGGAACATCGGCGGACCGGCGTCGGACCCGGCGGCGTACACGTCGACGACCTCCCGCCCGGTCACCCAGCGCAGCACGTCGAAGTCGTGGATGAGCGTGTCCCGGTAGAGCCCGCCGGACTGCGGCAGGTACTCGGCGGGCGGCGGTGCCTGGTCGCTGGTCACGGCCCGTACGGTGTGCAGCCGGCCGAGCCGCCCCGAGCGCACCGCCTCCCGGGCCCCCGCGTAACCGGTGTCGAACCGGCGCTGGAAGCCCATCTGGAGGATCGTCCCGGCGGCCTCCACCTCCGCGATCGCCTGTAAAGTCCCCGGCAGGTCCAGCGCGATGGGCTTCTCGCAGAACACCGGGAGACCCGAACGGGCCGCCCGGCCGATCAGTTCCGCGTGGGCCGGCGTCGCCGTGGTGATCACCACCGCGTCCACGCCCCACTGGAAGATCTCGTCCACTCCCGGTGCCGCCGTCTCGCCCAGCCGGTGGGCCAGCTCCTGGGCCCGCGCGATGTCGGCGTCCGTGAGGATCAGGGACCCGACGTCGCGGTGGCGGCTGAGCGTGTTGGCGTGAACGGTGCCGATACGGCCCGTACCGATGACCCCGATGCGCATGGAATCAAAGTGGGCTCACAGCCCGCACCCTGTCAATGCGTATGTCAGGACAATCGGACCGCGCAACTTCCCGTCACCTGCGCACAGAGCTACGCTCGGCCCGTGCCGAAACCAGAAGTGGACCCCACCGTGGCGCTGGACCTCAGCGTGGATCGCAGCAGCCCCGTGCCGCTGTACTTCCAGCTGTCGCAGCAGCTGGAGGCGTCGATCGAGCACGGTGCGCTGACCCCCGGCAGTCTGCTCGGCAACGAGATCGAGCTGGCCGCCCGGCTCGGTCTGTCCCGGCCCACCGTCCGCCAGGCCATCCAGTCGCTCGTCGACAAGGGCCTGCTCGTGCGCCGCCGGGGAGTCGGCACCCAGGTCGTGCACAGCAAGGTCCGGCGCCCGCTGGAGCTCAGCAGCCTCTTCGACGACCTGGAGGCGGCGGGGCAGCGTCCGGCCACGAAGGTCCTGGTCAACACCGTCGTCCCCGCGACCGCAGAGGTCGCCGCCGCGCTCGGCGTGGCCGAGGAGAGCGACGTGCACCGCGTCGAACGGCTCCGGCTGACGCACGGGGAGCCGATGGCGTACATGTGCAACTACCTGCCGCCCGGCCTCCTCGACCTGGACACCGGGCAGCTCGAGGCCACCGGCCTCTACCGGCTGATGCGCGCCGCCGGGATCACCCTGCACAGCGCCCGGCAGACCATCGGCGCCCGCGCCGCCACCGACGGCGAGGCCGAGCGGCTCGGCGAGGACGCGGGCGCGCCGCTGCTCACCATGGAGCGCACGACGTTCGACGACACGGGACGGGCGGTCGAGTTCGGCACTCACACCTACCGGCCGTCCCGCTACTCCTTCGAGTTCCAGCTGCTCGTGCGGTCCTGACCCGAACCGGCCAGGTCCCGAACCGGCCAGGTCCCGAACCGGCCAGGTCCCGAACCGTACCGGTCGGTCCTGAACAGCGCTGTCCGCAGGCGGCTCCCGTCGTGCGGGTTCGTCGCAATGTCCGGACAATGTGACCGTCGGCCGATCCCCGGAGGCACGTGCTCCGCTTGTGTGTCGGACAATGGGGCGTTTGGGGTTTCCAGAACCCGGACGGCCGGGGCCTGGAAGGCCTCGCACGCACAGCACGGCACAGCAAGAAGGGCACGGCCTCGTGGCACGGTTTCGGACATGGGTGGGCATCGCGCTGGCCGGGGCACTGACGGTGTCCCTGGCCGGCTGCAGCAGCACCGGCGGCAAGCGCGCCGAGGACGCCCGCAAGGCCGCGTCGGCCGAGGGCAGGGCGGCGGTGAACACACCCCGTTGGACCTTCGCGATGATCACTCACTCGGGCGACGGCGACACCTTCTGGGACATCGTCCAGAGCGGCGCCGAGCAGGCCGCGGTCAAGGACAACATCAACTTCCTGTACTCCCACGACGACGAGGCGCAGCAGCAGGCCCAGCTCGTGAACGCGGCCATCGACAAGAAGGTCGACGGCATCATCGTCACCCTCGCCAAGCCCGACGCGATGAAGTCCGCCCTCGCCCGCGCGCACAAGGCGGGCATCCCCGTGATCACGGTGAACTCCGGCTCCGAGGAGTCCAAGGAGTTCGGCGCCCTCACCCACGTCGGCCAGGACGAGACCATCGCCGGCGAGGCCGTGGGCGAGGAACTGAACGAGCGGGGCCGCAAGCAGGCGATCTGCGTGCTCCACGAGCAGGGCAACGTCGGCCACGAGCAGCGCTGCGACGGCGTCGAGAAGACCTTCGACGGCAAGGTCCAGCGGCTCTACGTCAACGGCACCAGCATGCCCGACGTGCAGTCCGCCATCGAGGCCAAGCTCCAGACCGACAAGTCCGTCGACGCCGTGGTCACCCTCGGCGCCCCCTACGCCGACACCGCCGTCAAGGCCAAGCAGGACGCCGGCAGCAAGGCCGAGATCGACACCTTCGACCTCAACGCCAAGGTGGCCGCCGGACTCGAGGACGGCACCCTCGGTTTCGCCGTCGACCAGCAGCCCTACCTCCAGGGCTACGAGGCCGTCGACCTGCTCTGGCTGTACAGGTACAACGCCGACGTCCTCGGCGGCGGCCGCCCGGTGCTCACCGGGCCGCAGATCATCACCAAGGACGACGCCGCCGCGCTGGCCGACTACACGAAGCGGGGCACCCGATGAACGCCACGCAGGTGAAGGAGGCCGACGAACGGCTCCTGCACACATCGGCGCTGCGCAAGCTCATGGGCCGCCCCGAGCTGGGCTCCGTCGTCGGCGCGATCGCCGTCTTCGTCTTCTTCGCGTTCTTCGCCGACAGCTTCCTGCACGCCGCCAGCCTCAGCACGGTGCTCTACGCCGCCTCCACGATCGGCATCATGGCCGTCCCGGTGGCCCTGCTGATGATCGGCGGCGAGTTCGACCTGTCCGCGGGCGTCATGGTCACCTCCTCGGCGCTGGTGTCGTCGATGTTCAGCTACCAGATGACCGCCAACGTCTGGGTCGGCGTCGGCGTGTCGTTGCTGGTCACCCTGGCGATCGGCGCCTTCAACGGCTTCATGCTCACCCGCACCGAACTGCCCAGCTTCATCATCACGCTCGGCACGTTCCTCATGCTGACCGGCCTGAACCTGGGCTTCACCAAGCTCATCGACAGCACCGTCTCCACCAAGTCGATCGCCGACATGGAGGGCTTCCCCTCCGCCCGCGACGTCTTCGCCTCCACGATCACCATCGGCGGCGTCGGCTTCAAGGTGACCATCCTGTGGTGGTTCGCCCTGGTCGCCGTCGCCAGCTGGATCCTGCTGCGCACCCGCGCGGGCAACTGGATCTTCGCGGTCGGCGGCAACAAGGACGCCGCCCGCGCGGTGGGCGTCCCGGTCACCAAGACCAAGATCGGCCTCTACATGGGCGTCGGCCTCGGTGCCTGGATCTCCGGCCAGCACCTGCTCTTCTCCTACGACGTCGTCCAGTCCGGCGAGGGCGTCGGCAACGAGCTGATCTACATCATCGCGGCCGTCATCGGCGGCTGCCTGATCACCGGCGGCTACGGCAGCGCCGTCGGCTCGGCGGTCGGCGCGTTCATCTTCGGCATGACCAGCAAGGGCATCGTCTTCGCCGAGTGGAACCCCGACTGGTTCAAGTTCTTCCTCGGAGCGATGCTGCTCCTCGCGACCCTGCTCAACGCCTGGGTCCGCAAGCGCGCGGAGGCCACCAAGTGACGCAGACCGAAAGCCGTACGGCGCTCGTCGAGCTGTCCGGCGTCAGCAAGAACTACGGCAACGTCCGCGCCCTCGAAGGCGTGTCCCTGGAGGTGCACGCCGGGGAGATCACCTGCGTCCTGGGCGACAACGGCGCGGGCAAGTCCACCCTCATCAAGATCATCGCCGGGTTGCACCAGCACGACGGCGGCACACTGAGCCTGGACGGCGAGGAGACCCGACTCGCCTCCCCGCGCGAGGCCCTGGACCGCGGCATCGCCACCGTCTACCAGGACCTCGCCGTCGTCCCGCTCATGCCGGTCTGGCGCAACTTCTTCCTCGGCTCCGAGCCGCGCAAGGGCGTCGCCCCGTTCAAGCGCATGGACGTCGACCACATGCGCCGCACCACCCACGCCGAACTGCTGCGCATGGGCATCGACCTGCGCGACGTCGACCAGCCCATCGGCACCCTCTCCGGCGGCGAACGCCAGTGCGTGGCGATCGCCCGCGCGGTGTACTTCGGGGCGAAGGTCCTCGTCCTGGACGAGCCGACGGCGGCGCTCGGCGTCAAGCAGTCGGGCGTCGTCCTCAAGTACGTGGCGGCGGCCCGCGACCAGGGCCTCGGTGTCGTCCTCATCACCCACAACCCCCACCACGCGTACCTCGTGGGCGACCGCTTCGTCCTCCTGAAGCGCGGCACGATGGTCGGCAATCAGATGCGTGACGATGTGACGCTGGACGAGCTGACCCAGCAGATGGCCGGTGGAACGGAGCTGGACGATCTACGCCATGAACTGGAACGCAGGTAAGGGGCGCGGGGCTGCGTCGATGTGCGGCCTCCGCCGCGTGGGTGCGACCAGCCACGACGTACCGGCAGCCGGCAACGAACCGCTCCACCCACCCCCTTTCCATTCGGCACCCGGCACCCCCGTGCGGCACAATCGCACCCGATGAGCACCTACCGCGACTTCACCGCCCCCATCGGATCCCGCCGCGCCCCGGTCCTGCGCACCGTGGGCACGAGGGAACGCCGCTCGCACCTCACGGCACCCCGCGTGCCCACGGTCGGCATCGACATCGGCGGCACGAAAGTCATGGCGGGCGTCGTCGACGCCGACGGCAACATCCTGGAGAGGCTCCGCACGGAGACCCCGGACAAGTCCAAGAGCCCGAAGGTCGTCGAGGACACCATCGTCGAGCTGGTCCTGGACCTCTCCGACCGGCACGACGTGCACGCCGTCGGCATCGGCGCGGCCGGCTGGGTCGACGCCGACCGCAACCGCGTCCTGTTCGCCCCCCACCTGTCCTGGCGCAACGAACCGCTGCGCGACCGCCTCGCCGGCCGCCTGGCCGTCCCCGTCCTGGTGGACAACGACGCCAACTCCGCCGCCTGGGCCGAGTGGCGCTTCGGCGCCGGCCGCGGCGAGGACCACCTGGTCATGATCACCCTCGGCACCGGCATCGGCGGCGCGATCCTGGAGGACGGGCAGGTCAAGCGCGGCAAGTACGGCGTCGCCGGCGAGTTCGGGCACATGCAGGTCGTCCCAGGCGGCCACCGCTGCCCGTGCGGCAACCGCGGCTGCTGGGAGCAGTACAGCTCGGGGAACGCCCTGGTCAGGGAGGCCCGCGAGCTGGCCGCCGCCGACTCGCCGGTGGCGTACGGGATCATCGAGCACGTCAAGGGCAGCATCGGCGACATCACCGGCCCGATGATCACCGAGCTGGCCCGCGAGGGCGACGCGATGTGCGTCGAGCTGCTCCAGGACATCGGGCAGTGGCTCGGCGTCGGCATCGCCAACCTCGCCGCGGCCCTCGACCCGTCCTGCTTCGTGATCGGCGGCGGGGTCAGCGCCGCCGACGACCTGCTGATCGGCCCCGCGCGCGACGCCTTCAAGCGTCAGCTCACCGGTCGCGGCTACCGCCCCGAGGCCCGCATCGTCCGCGCCCAGCTCGGCCCCGAGGCCGGCATGGTGGGCGCCGCCGACCTGGCCCGGCTGGTCGCCCGCCGCTTCCGCCGGGCCAAGCGGCGCCGGGTGGAGCGCTACGAGCGCTACGAACGGTACGCCGAGGCCCGCCGCTCGTCCCGGGAGTCGCTGTGACGGAGACCCTGCCGCAGCGGGCGGCGTCCCCGAAGGAGCCCGGGCCGCCGCCCGAGGACCGCCGGCACATGATCCGCCGCCGTGCGCTCACGCTGCTCATCATCGTGCTGCTCATCGGCGTCCCGGCCGGCTACCTCGCGATCTCCGCCGGCCAGAGCCGGGACAGCGGCCGGGACAAGGAGGCGAAGTACGCGGCGACCGGCATGACCGACGGCTGGCCGTCCAAGCTGCAGCGCCGCATCTACGAGGTGCCCGTCCCGGTCCCGTCCGACGAGGTCGCGTACTACGAGACGAACAACTGGAAGACCAGCCGGCTCTACGTCCAGTTCGAGACCACGAACGCGGGTCTCGACGTCTTCCTGGCGGGGCTGGGCGTCGACCGGGACGCGCTGAAGAAGGACAGGATCGCGATCAGCGACCGCGCCCAGCGGGTCACCGGCTGGGAGTTCGGCGGGTCCGGTTCCTGGTGGGGCGTCGTCAACGAGCAGGAGAACCCGGCGCCGACCCAGGACGTCGTCGTGAACATGGAAAACCCGGACTACCCGATGGTCTACGTCGTCTCGCACACCGTTCCGTAGGGTCGCCCGGGCCCGGCGGCGGCCGTCGGAGCCGATTGTCAGACCCCGCCCGTAGAGTCGAAGACATCTGATCGGGCCGACGGGCGGGAGGTGACAGGACGTATGAGCGACACGGCCGTGACGGACACCACGGCTCCCGGACGAGCGGGGGAGCGGACGGCGGAGCCGGGGGAGGCGACGCGACACGCGGCGGCGTCCGTCCCCGTCCGGCTCGCGGCCGTCTTCCTGCCCGCATCCCTCCCGCGCGAGGGCCGGATCGCCTTCTGGGACCCGGACGGCGGGCCCGTCACCGGCCCGGTCCCCGCCCACGACGCCGACGGCGGCGTCGCCCCGGCGCCCGGGGCAGGTGCCGTCGGCACGCATCCCGGGAGCGGTCCGGCCGGGGACACGCAGGCGGGGGACGGCGCGCAGGCCGCGGCGGTCACCGGCGCCGGAGCGCGGCCGGGCGGCCGGGGCGCGGAGCTGACCGTAGTGCGGCCGCACGGCGCCGGGGTGCGCCGCAGGACCACTCCCGCGGTGTCCCTGCCGCTCGCCGAGGCGCTGCCCCTCCTGGTGCGCGCCCGGCACGACCCGGCCGCCCACCCCGCCACCGCCTGCTGGGGCGCGGCGGCCCTGCACGCCCTGCGGCTGACCGCGCGCGGACGGCTGCTGCCGGGCCTGACCGCGACCGGGCACGACGCCTGGCGGGCCGGCCCGCTCGACCCCGACGACATCGCGCACCTGCGGGCCGTGGCCGCCGCCCTGCCCCCCGAGGGCCACGCGGTCCCCCTCGACGGCCCGGGACCGATCCGGATCCCGGAGCCGGAAGCGCTGATCCGCGCCTTCCTCGACGCGGTCGCCGACACCCTCCCCCGCACTCCGGCCGCGTCCCACGCCTCCGGCCGCCCGTTCGCCGCCCGCGGGGCCCAGCACCTGCCCGACGCCCACGACTGGGCCGCCGAGGTCGCCGCGGGCATGGACGCGGGCGTGCGGATCTCGCTCCGCCTCGACCTGTCGGCGTACGACCTGTTCGACCACGACGGGGACGGGGGCGCGGGCACGGAAGGCGGCGGCAGCGTCGGTGTGCGCAACGCGGGCGCGGCGATCGTCCAGGTGCACAGCCTCGCCGACCCCACGCTCGTCGCAGACGCCGCGGACCTGTGGGCGGGGGCGGCCGACGCGTCGTTCGGCGCCCGCGCGCGCGTGGACGCCGCCCTCGCGGTGCGCCGCGCGGCGCGGGTCTGGCCGCCGCTGGACCGGCTCACCGAACAGGACGTCCCCGACGTCCTCGCCCTGTCCGAAGAGGAGGTCACCGACCTCCTGGGCGTGGCGGCGGGCCGGCTCGCCGCCGCGGGCGTCGCCGTGCACTGGCCCCGCGACCTGGCCCAGGACCTCACCGCGACCGCCGTGGTCAGGACCGCGCCCGGTTCGGCGACCGACGGCACGGGCTTCTTCGAGAGCGAGGACCTGCTCCAGTTCCGCTGGCAGCTCGCGATCGGCGGCGACCCGCTCACCGAGGCCGAGATGGACACCCTGGCGGAGGCCCACCGCCCGGTCGTCCGGCTCCGCGACCGGTGGGTGCTGGTCGACCCCTCGCTCGTCCGCCGCGCCCGTAAACGCGACCTGGGCCTGCTCGACCCCGTCGACGCCCTCTCCGTCGCCCTCACCGGCAGCGCCGAGGCCGACGGCGAAACGGTCGACGTGGTGCCCGTCGGCGCGCTGGCCGCCCTGCGCGACCGGCTCACCGCCGGCGTGCGCCCCGCCGCACCACCTCCCGGCCTGCACGCCACCCTGCGCGACTACCAACTGCGCGGTCTGGGCTGGCTCGACCTCATGACCTCGCTCGGCCTCGGCGGCTGCCTCGCCGACGACATGGGCCTCGGCAAGACCGTCACCGTCATCGCCCTGCATCTGAAACGGGCCCGCGCCGAACCGACCCTCGTCGTCTGCCCGGCCTCCCTCCTGGGCAACTGGCAGCGGGAGATCGAGCGTTTCGCGCCCGGTGTCCCCGTCCGCCGCTTCCACGGACCCGACCGCACCCTCGACGACCTGACCGGCGGCTTCGTCCTCACCACCTACGGCACGATGCGATCCGCCGCCACGACTCTGGCCGGGCACCCCTGGGGCATGGTCGTCGCGGACGAGGCCCAGCACGTGAAGAACCCGTACTCGGCGACGGCGAAGGCCCTGCGTACGATCCCGTCCCCGGCGCGGGTGGCGCTGACCGGCACCCCCGTGGAGAACAACCTCTCCGAGCTGTGGGCGCTGCTCGACTGGACCACCCCCGGGCTGCTCGGCCCCCTGAAGTCCTTCCGCGCCCGGCACGCGCGCGCGGTGGAGAACGGCGAGGACGACCAGGCGGTGGAGCGCCTCGCCCGCCTCATCCGCCCCTTCCTGCTGCGCCGCAGGAAGTCCGACCCGGGCATCGTCCCCGAGCTGCCGCCGAAGACCGAGACGGACCACCCCGTCCCGCTCACCCGCGAACAGGCCGCGCTCTACGAGGCGGTGGTGCGCGAGTCGATGCTCGCCATCGAGGAGGCCGAGGGCATGGGCCGCCGCGGCCTCGTGCTCAAGCTGCTGACCTCGCTGAAGCAGATCTGCGACCACCCCGCGCTGTTCCTGAGGGAGGAGCACCCCCCGGGCGGGGCCGACCGGATGACCGCCCGCTCGGGCAAGCTCGCCCTGCTGGACGAGCTGCTGGACACGGTGCTCGCCGAGGACGGCTCGGCACTGGTCTTCACGCAGTACGTCGGCATGGCCCGCCTCGTCACCGCGCACCTGACCGCCCGCGCGGTCCCGGTCGACCTGCTGCACGGAGGCACGCCGGTGCCGGAGCGCGAGCGGATGGTGGACCGCTTCCAGAGCGGGGCGACCCCCGTCCTCGTCCTGTCCCTGAAGGCCGCCGGCACCGGCCTGAACCTCACCCGCGCCGGTCATGTCGTGCACTTCGACCGCTGGTGGAACCCGGCGGTGGAGGAACAGGCGACCGACCGCGCCTACCGCATCGGCCAGACCCAGCCGGTCCAGGTCCACCGGCTCATCACCGAGGGCACGGTCGAGGACCGCATCGCCGAGATGCTCCAGTCCAAGCGGGCCCTGGCCGACGCGATCCTCGGCTCCGGCGAGTCGGCCCTCACCGAGCTGACGGCACGTGAACTGTCCGACCTCGTCACCCTGCGGAGGCCGTGATGACCCCCGGTCCCGCCGACGAGGCCCGCCGCGCCCTGCGGGAGGCACGCGAGCGCGGCGAGGGAACGGGCGCGGGCGGGGAGCACGGGCCGGCGACACCGGCGTCGGCACCGTCGGCACCGTCGGCGCCGGCGCAGGGCCAGGAGGGCGCCCCGGGCGGGAAGCCCCCTGAGCCCGTCGAGCCACGCGCCGGGGACGCCGCCCGCGCCGCCTTGCGCAGGGCACGGCATGCGGAGGCGCACGACCCCGGGCACGCCTCTGACACGCCGTCACATCGGTCGAATCGGGCAGAGGTGACGGAGTCCGGAGAGCCGGCACGGCGGGGCGAGGCAGGGGACCGGTCCGACGACGCGACCACGCCGACCGCTCCCGACGAAGCCTCCCGCTCCGGTGCCGCGGACGGAGACGACAGCCGTCCCGCTGATGTGGCGCGGGAGGCGCTGCGGGCGGCGCGTCGGCAGGCCAAGGCGGCCGCGGCGTCCGAGAGCGCCGCGCATGCACGGCGGGCGCCCCGCCCGGCCGGCCGTCAGCGGCGGGCGGGCGGGGCGGGCACCGCCGACGTCCGCGCACGTGCCGTTCGGGACTTCGTCGCGGACGCCTTCCGACTCCCCTCGGAGGCGGACCCGCCCGAGGAGACCTCGTCGGCCGGGGAGACCGGAGAGAGCCTGCCTGCCGACAAGCGTGCCGGTCGGACCTCCCGCGCAGTGCGGGCGGCGCTCCCGTCGCCAGAGGCGGCCTCGTCGTCCGGCGTGGACCGTGCCACCGGCCCCGGTCCCGCGGCCTCCGGGGAGGGCCGGGCAGCGGCCTCGTCCCCCGAGTCCGTTCGGTCCCCCGAGTCCGCTCGGTCCCCTGAGCCCGCCCCGCCCCCCGAGTCCGCTCGGTCCCCTGAGCCCGCCCCGCCCCCCGAGTCCGCTCGGTCCCCCGAGCCTGCCCCGCCCCCCGAGCCTGCCCCGCCCCCCGAGCCCGCTCTGCCCCCCGAGCCCGCCCTGCCCCCCGGGTCCGCTCGGTCCCCCGAGCCCGCCCCGCCCCCCGGGTCCGCTCGGTCCCCCGAGTCCGCCCCGCCCCCCGGCGGCGGTCCAGTCAACGGGTCCGGTGCCGAGCCTGCCGCCATCCCGCCACGCGCCGGGTACGCACCGCGCCCCGAAGGCTCGGCACCCGACCGCGAGCGGCCGGAACGGCCGAAGCGTCCGCAGCAGCCGTCGGCCAGGCGTGACCGGGACGCCGACGCCGCCCACTCCGCACCGCCCGCGCGACGTCGTGCACCCCGCTCGATGGGGGCCCCGGGCCGCGACGGCGAACTCCGGCGCACCTTCCCCGCGCTCGCTCCCAGGGATGCCGCGGACGAGGGCCTCGCCGGGACCTGGTGGGGGAACGCGTGGGTGACCGCGCTGGAAGAGGGCGCCCTGGACCCCGCGCGGCTGGAGCGCGGGCGCGGATACGCCGAGCGGGGGCGCGTGGACGCCATCACCGTGACCCCCGGGCTGGTCCTCGCCTACGTACAGGGCAGCCGCGCCCGGCCGTACCGCGTGCAGGTGCGGCTGCGGACACTCGCCGACGCCGACTGGGACCGGTTCCTGGACGCCGCCGTCGAACGGCCCGGGCACATCGCCGCCCTCCTCGACAAGGAACTGCCCCACTCCCTGGCCGACCTGGCGGACCGCGGCGTCCCGCTGCTCCCCGGCCCCGGCGACCTCACCCCGCAGTGCAGCTGCCCCGACTCCGGGCACCCCTGCAAACACGCCGCCGCCCTCTGCTACCAGACGGCACGTCTGCTCGACGCCGACCCCTTCGTGCTCCTCCTGCTGCGCGGCCGGGGCGAACGCGCGCTGCTCGACGCCCTGTCCCGGCGCAACGCCGCCCGCGCGGCCCGCGCCGCCCAGGAGCGCGGACCGGCGCCCCTGCCCGGCGTCCGCGCCGGGGAAGCCCTTGCCCGGCGCGTCCTGCCGCCCCTCCCGGCGCCGCTGCCCGCGCCCCCGCACCCGGAACAGCCGCCGGCCTACCCGGCCGCCCCGGGCGGCCCGGACCCGTTCGCGCTGGACCAGCTCGCCACCGACGCCGCCGTCCGCGCCCACGCCCTGCTCACCACCGGGCGCGACCCGGTCGGCGGGCTGACGCTGTGGCAGGACGCCGTCCGCCTGGCGGCGGCACGCCCGGGCTCCGGCCTCACCGCGGGCACTCGCGCGCTCTACGCCTCCCTCGCCTCGGCCGCCGGGCGCGACACGGCGGAGCTGGCGCGCGCCGTCGCCGCCTGGCGGCAGGGCGGACCCGAGGGCCTCGACGTCCTGGAGGATCCCTGGGACCCGCCGGCCGGGCGTTTCGACCGCGCCCGCCCCCTGCTGCTCGCCGCCGACCTCCCCGCCTTCCGCCCCTGGCGCAACCGCCTCACCCACCCCCGGGGCCATGTCCAGCTCAGACTCGGCCGGACAGGCCTCTGGTACGCCTACGAGTCCGAGCCCGGCCGCGAGGACTGGTGGCCGCGCGGCACCCCCGACCTCGACCCGGTCGGCGCCCTGACCGGCCTGGGCACCCGAGTCGACCTCTGACTCCCGGGCACGAAGAGGGCGTTGTCTTCCACCGGCGGGATGTATAGCCTCACTCATGGCATGTGACATTGCACAGCGCGGGTGCTGGTGATCGACGCTGTCGGCTCGTGGCACTCGGAGGAGGGCCGTTGACCCTGAAGATCGTCGTCGTGGGTGCGGGAGTCGTCGGAGCCGCCTGCGCCTTCCACGCCGCCTCGGCGGGCATGGACGTCACGGTCGTCGACCGCGGGCCGGTGGGCGCCGGGACGACGAGCCGCGGCGAGGGCAACGTCCTCCTCTCCGACAAGGAACCCGGCCCCGAGCTCGCCCTGGCCCAGCTGAGCCGCACCCTGTGGGACGAGGCGGGCAAGGAGCTCGGTCCCGACTGCCTCGAACTCGAGCCCAAGGGCGGCCTGGTCGTCGCGAGCACCGCCGAAGGCCTCGCCGCGCTCGGCGAGTTCGCCGCCCGGCAGGAGGCGGCCGGTGTCCGCGTCGAGCCGGTCGACCGGGTGCGGGACCTCGAACCCCACCTCGCGCCCGGGATCCCCGGCGGCGTCCACTACCCGCAGGACGCGCAGGTGCAGCCGGTGCTGGCGGCGGCCGCGCTGCTGCGAGCCGCCGTAGAGCACGGCGCCCGCTTCCGCACCGGCGAGGTCGCGTCCGCCGTAACCGCCCGGGACGGCGGCCGAACCCCCGGGGACCGGTCGACCGGCGGCCGGATCACCGGCGTCCGGACGACCGCCGGTGACGTGCTGCCCGCCGACGCCGTCGTCAACGCCGCCGGGACCTGGGGCGGCGAGGTCGGACGGCGGCTCGGAGCACCCGTCGAGGTGCTGCCGCGCCGCGGCTTCGTCCTGGTGACGCAGCCGTTGCCGCCGATGGTCCGGCGCAAGGTCTACTCCGCGGACTACGTCGCCCATGTCGCTTCGTCCGACACCGGACTGGAGACCTCGTGCGTCGTCGAGGGCACGCGCGGCGGCACGATCCTCGTCGGCGCCAGCAGGGAACGCGTCGGCTTCGACACCACGCCGAACCCCGCCGTGGTCGCACGGCTCGCCGCGCAGGCGTGCCGGCTCTTCCCCTTCCTGCGCGGTGTCCACCTGATGCGCACCTACCGCGGCTTCCGGCCGTACTGCCCTGATCACCTGCCGGTCGTCGGCCCCGACCCGCGCGTGCCGGGCGTCGTCCACGCCTGCGGTCACGAGGGCGCGGGCATCGGCCTCGCCCCCGCGACCGGCGCGCTGGTGACGGCCCACCTGCTCGGCCGCCCCTGGCGCGGCGCCGACCCGGCCGCGCACACCGCTCTTCTCCCCGACCGCTTCCTCAGCCCCGGAGGTGCGCTCCAGTGAGCGAGATCGTCGTCGACGGCGCCCCCCTGCCGTTCACCGAGGGACAGACCGTCGCCGCGGCGCTCGTGGCCGCGGGTCGGGTCGCCTGGCGCACCACTCGCGTCGGACGCCGCCCACGGGGCGTCTTCTGCGGCATCGGCGTCTGCTTCGACTGCCTCGTCACGGTCGACGGAACCGGCGGGCAGCGCGCCTGCCTGGTGCCGGCCCGGCCCGGCATGACCGTCACGACGCGGGAGGACGACGATGAGTGAGCCGGCGGACCTCGTCGTCGTGGGCGCGGGCCCGGCGGGCATGGCCGCGACCGCCACCGCACTGGCCGGCGGACTGCGCGTCGTACTGGTCGACTCCGGGACCGCCCTCGGCGGACAGTACTGGCGGCACCCGCCGGAGCACGGGCGAGCGGCCCTCCCGACCGACGACCTGCACCACGGGTTGCGCGAATACCGCGCCCTGTGCCGGGCGTTGACGGCGCACCGGACGGCGGGCCGGCTCGACCTGCGCCTGGAACACCACGCCTGGTCCGCCGTCCGCGAGGGTGACGGATTCGCCGTCCACGTGGTCGACCGCCGCGCCGCGCCCCGGGAGACCGCGGGCGTCCTGCGCGCGCCGAGGCTCCTCGTGGCCACCGGTGCCTACGACCGTCAACTGCCCTTCCCCGGCTGGGACCTGCCCGCAGTCCTGACCGTCGGCGGCCTGCAGGCGCTGCTCAAGGGTGGCGGCGTGGCGGCCGGGAGCAGGGTGGTGCTGGGCGGCACCGGTCCGTTCCTGCTGCCGGTCGCCGCCGGTCTCGCCGCGCGCGGCGCCGAGGTCGTCGCGGTGTGCGAGGCGGCCCACCCGAGTGCCTGGCTGCGCCGTCCCGGTCCGCTGCTGCGCGACCCCGCCAAGTGGGCCGAGGGAGCCGGATACGCCGCCGCGCTCGCCCGCCACCGCGTCCCGGTCCGCCCGCGCACGGCGATCGTCGCCGCTGAAGGCGGCGAACGCGTGACGTCGGTGCGCATCGCCTCGCTCACGCCGGACGGCAGCCCTCGCCCGGGAACCGAACGACGCGTCGAGGTCGACGCCGTCGGCGTCGGCTGGGGCTTCACACCCCAGCTCGACCTGCTCGTCCCCCTCGGCTGCGCCCTCACGGACTCGGCGGACGGCAACGCGGTGGCCGTGGTCGACGCGGGGCAGCGCACCACCGTCCCCGGTCTCTACACCGCGGGGGAGACCTGCGGTGTGGGCGGGGCGGCGCTCGCCGTGAACGAGGGCCGACTGGCCGCGCGGTCGGTCCTCACCGACTCCGGTGCCGGCGCCGGCCACCTACGGGTGAACAGGCGCCCGGCGGCGGTGCGTTCGGCGGTGGCCCGGCAACGCGCCTTCGCCCGGGCGATGGCGCTGGCCCACCCGATCCCTGCCGCGTGGTCCTCGTGGCTCACCGACGATACCGTCGTGTGCCGCTGCGAGGAGGTGACCGCCGGAGCGGTCCGGACCGCCCGCGCGAACGGCGCCCACGACCACCGGCAGGTCAAGCAGCTGACCCGGGCCGGCATGGGCTGGTGCCAGGGCCGGATGTGCGGACCCGCCGTGCACTGCCTCACGGCACCGGAGCGGGCCTACGAGCCCGCGGAACGGCTCGTCGCGACGCCCGTCACCCTCGGCGCCCTCGCCGACCTCGACGAAGGAGCCCCACCCCGGGCTCCCGCGACACCCCATACCCCCGCGACACCCCGGACTCCCGCGACACCCCAGACTCCCGCGACACCGCAGGCCCCCGCGACACCCCTGCCCCCCACGGCACCGCCCGCACCGTCGGGACCAACGGTCAACGGCGCAACCGACAAGGAGTGTTCATGAGCGAGACCCGCAAGCCCTGGCACGGCGTCATCGTCGCGACCAGCCTGCCGTTCCACGACGATCTCTCGGTCGACTTCGGCGCCTACGGCGAGAGCGTCGCCCACCTCGCCGAGCAGGGCATGCACGGCGTCGCGCCCAACGGATCGCTCGGCGAGTACCAGACCCTCACGTACGAGGAGCGCGACCGCGTCGTCGAGACCGCCGTCGCCCACGCGCCCGCCGGGTTCACCGTCATGCCGGGCGTCGGCGCCTACGGCGGCGCGGAGGCCAGGCGGCACGCGCAGTTCGCCAAGGACGCGGGCTGCCAGGCGGTGATGTGCCTGCCGCCCAACACCTACCGCGCCGACGACCGCGCCGTGCTGGAACACTTCGAGACGGTGGCCTCGGTGGGCCTGCCCGTCACCGCGTACAACAACCCCATCGACACCAAGGTGGACCTGCGCCCCGACCTGCTGGCCAAGCTGCACGCCGAAGGGTTCGTCGTGGGCGTCAAGGAGTTCTCCGGCGACGTCCGGCGCTGCTACGAGATCGCCGAGCTGGCCCCCGGCCTCGACCTCGTGATCGGCACCGACGACACCGTGCTGGAGGTCGCCCTGGCGGGAGCCAAGGGCTGGGTCGCCGGGTACCCACAGGTCTTCCCCCGGGCCTGCCTCGCCCTGTACGAGGCGTCGGTCGCGGGCGACCTGGAGACGGCACTGCCGCTCTACCGTCGGCTGCACCCGGTGCTGCGGTGGGACAGCAGGACGGAGTTCGTCCAGGCCATCAAGCTCGGCCAGGAGCTGACCGGCCGACGCGGTGGTGTGTGCCGCCCGCCGCGGCAGCCGCTGGCTCCGGAGACGGAGGCCGTCGTACGCGCCGCCACCCAGGCCCTGATCGACGCGGGGGTGAACTGACGATGCGCTCGACGGTCTGCTACCACGCCGTCGACTCGCACACCGAGGGCATGCCCACCCGCGTGATCACCGGCGGGGTGGGCGTCCTCCCCGGTGCGACGATGTTCGAGCGACGGCAGCGGTTCGTCGCGGAACGCGACGACCTGCGCACCCTGCTCATGTGCGAACCACGCGGACACGCCTCGATGTCCGGGGCGATCCTGCAGCCGCCCACCCGCCCGGACGCCGACTACGGCGTGCTCTTCGTCGAGGTCTCCGGCTGTCTGCCGATGTGCGGGCACGGCACCATCGGGGTCGCCACGGTCCTCGTCGAGACCGGCATGGTGGAGGTGGCCGAACCGGAGACCCTGGTACGGCTCGACACACCGGCCGGACTCGTCACGGCCCGGGTGCGGGTGCGCGACGGCCACGCCGAGTCGGTCACCCTGGAGAACGTGGCGTCCTACTGCCACGCACTCGACCAGGTCGTCGACGTCCCCGGCCACGGCCGGGTGCGCTACGACATCGCCTACGGCGGCAACTTCTACGCCTTCGTCCGCACCGACGACCTCGGCATCCCCTTCGAACGGGCGCACAAGCAGCGGCTGCTCGACGCGGGACTGGCCGTCATGGACGCGATCAACAAGCAGAACCCGGTGTCCCACCCGGAGAATCCGGAGATCGACGTGTGCCACCACGTCTACCTCGAGGCCCCCGGATCCACCGCGGAGCACTCACGGCATGCCATGGCGATCCACCCGGGATGGTTCGACAGATCGCCCTGCGGCACGGGCACCAGCGCCCGGATGGCACAGCTGCACGCCCGCGGCCTGCTACCGGCCGGCCGGGACTTCGTCAACGAGTCGTTCATCGGCTCCCGGTTCGTCGGCCGGATCCTCGGCGAGACGATCGTCGGTGACCGCCCGGCCGTCCTCCCGTCCGTCACCGGCCGCGCCTGGATCACCGGCACCGCGCAGTACCTGCTCGACCCCGCGGACCCCTACCCGGCCGGGTTCACCCTCTGACGGACGGAGCGGTGCCGTCCGCCCACAGCGTGCGGACGTGTGTGAGATGGCGGCGCATGCACTCCTCGGCCTCGGCACCGCGGCCGGCCACCATCAGATCCAGCAGGTCGACGTGCTCCTGGGCCGAAGCGACCAGCCGCCCCGCCTCGTTGAGGCTCCCCAGCCCGAACAGGCGGGAGCGCTTGCGCAGGTCGGCGACCACCTCCACGAGATGCCGGTTGCCGGCCAGGCCCAGCAGCGCGAGGTGGAAGCGGTGGTCGGCTTCGAGGTACGCGAGGACGTCGTGCTCCCGGGCCGCGGTGACGATCTGCAGCGCCAGCGGCCGGAGGGCCTCCAGTTGCTCGGCGGTCGCGGTCGCGGCGACGCGTCCCACGGTGGGAACCTCGATCAGGGTCCGCAGCTCGGTGAACTCGTCCAGGTCCCGCTCGGTCATCTCCGTGATGCGAAACCCCTTGTTGCGCACCGCCTCGACCAGCCCCTCCCTGGCCAGGTCCAGCATGGCCTCGCGCACCGGAGTGGCGGAGACGCCGAGTTCGGCGGCCAGGGAGGGAGCGGAGTAGACGACACCGGGACGCAGATCGCCGGCGATGAGGGCGGCCCGGAGCGCGTCGGCGACCTGGTCGCGCAGATGGGTCTGGACGGAGATCGCCCGGGACTTGAGATGCGGCATCCGTGCTCCTGCGTCCGGCCGGCCAATGGCGCCTCACCATACAATGTCACGTTGCGCCCACCACGGGCCGCACGATGTCCGGTTATCGACGGTCCGCGGTAAATGCCTGGACTGCGCGCCTGGTCCGACGGGAGACTTCCGACTTCCGAACCACCGGGAGTGTGATGGGGACCACAGACACGCGAGGGCAGGCACCGGGCAGGAGCGCGGTCGTCCTGGCGCTGCGCCACTACGGCCGGGAACTACTGCGACAACGACGACTCGCCCTGCCCGCGCTGCTGCTGCCGGCCGTCGGCAACATCGGCATCCGCTACGTCGCGCCGCTGCTGATCGCCAAGTTGGCCGGGCAGGCGGCCGACGGCGGCGGACTCGCCCTCGGCCCGGCACTGCCGTACGTGCTGGGCTTCGGCGTGACGCTGCTGCTCGCCGAGGCCGTCTGGCGGATCGGGCAGCACTGCCTGAACCGCGTGGACGCGCTCGGCATGGAGCACCTCTACGTGCGCGGCATGGACGAACTCCTCGCCAAGGACGCCGCGTTCTTCCACGACAACTTCGCCGGCTCCCTGACCAAGCGGGTGCTCGGCTACGGCAAGCGCTTCGAGGACTTCGTCGACACACTGACGTACCGCATCGTGGGCAGCCTCGTCCCGCTGGTGTTCGGGGCCGCGGTGCTGTGGAGCTACGAACCGATGCTGGTCGTCGGCCTGTTCGCGATGATCGCGCTGACCGTGGCGGCCGCGACCCCGCTGATCCGGCGCAGACAACGGCTCGTCAACGACCGGGAAGCGGCGATCGCCCGGGTCTCCGGCCATGTCGCCGACAGTCTCATGAACATGGAGACCGTCCGCGCCTTCGCGGCCGAGCGCCGGGAGGGGGCCGAACACCGCAGCCGGGTCGCGGAGTCCCGGCGCCTCACGCTGAAGTCGTGGGACTACGGCAACCTGCGCGTCGACACCCTGATCGCCCCCCTGTCCGTCCTGACCAACGTGCTGGGCCTGGTGGTCGCCCTCGCCCTCGGCGGCCCGGGCCAGGGCGTGGAGGAGGTCGTCGTCGCCTTCACCTACTACTCCAACGCCACCCAGATCATGTTCGAGTTCAACCAGATCTACCGGCGGCTGGAGAGCTCGATGACCGAGGCCGCGCAGTTCACGGAGCTGCTCCTCGACCCGCCCACCGTGCTGGACGCCGACGAGCCCGAACCGCTCGCGCCCAAGGACACCGGCGTCCGCTTCGAGGCGGTCACCTTCGCCCACACGGGCGCCGAGCCGATCTTCCGGGGACTCGACCTGGACGTGCCCGCGGGCGCACGGATCGGCCTCGTCGGCAGGTCCGGCGGCGGCAAGACCACGCTCACCCGGCTCCTGCTGCGGATGTCGGACATCGACCACGGCCGCATCCTGATCGGCGGCCAGGACATCAGCCGGCTGCGCCAGACCGACCTGCGCTCACTGATCGCCTACGTCCCGCAGGAACCCGCCATGTTCCACCGCAGCCTGCGGGACAACATCGCCTTCGCCCGGCCCGGTGCCACCGACGAGGAGATCCACGCGGCCGCCGCGGCCGCCCACGTCACCGAGTTCGCCCACCAGCTGCCCGACGGCTTCGCCACCCTGGTGGGGGAGCGGGGCGTGAAACTGTCGGGCGGCCAGCGCCAGCGCGTCGCCCTCGCCCGGGCCATCCTGCGCGACGCCCCGATCCTCCTGCTCGACGAGGCGACCAGCGCGCTGGACTCGGAGAGCGAGATCCTCGTCCAGGACGCCCTGTGGCGGCTGATGGACGGACGTACGGCCCTGGTGGTCGCCCACCGGCTGAGCACCGTCGCCGGAATGGACCGCCTCGTCGTCCTCGACCGCGGACGCGTCGTCGAGCAGGGCAGCCACGAGAAACTGCTCGCGACGGACGGTGCCTACGCCCGGCTGTGGCAGCACCAGTCGGGCGGCTTCCTCGGCGAGAGCGCCGACTCGCCCACCGGGCACCCCGCCCCCGAGGCCGACCCCGGCGACCCGCACGGACCGGCCGACCCGGTTCCGGTGGCATGACGGGCACTCGGGGCGCGCACCGTCACCCGGACGCCTGACCGGCCGGGACGGAGACCGGGAACGCCGGGGCACGACCGTGGCGCCCGCCGCGCCGGCCGGCGGCTGCAGCGCGGCCGGCGCGGTGCCCGACTCGACCCAATGAGTGACCGTCGTCCGGTTTACCGGCGTTCCGGGAAGGCACTCCATGAGTGTTCTTCCCGCCTGCCCAGGAGAGCCGCATGACCCAAGCCGCCGACTTCGTCCTCCAGCGCCTGACCGAGCGGGGCGTCAAGCGGATGTACGGCTGTCCGGGTGACGGCAGCAACGAACTCACCGGACGCCACTGATGCGCAGCGGCTCGACACCGCCGGACGAGGGCGGCCCCACGCCGTTGGACGCGTGCACGGTCGACGCGGTCGACGTGCACGCCTTCGAGGTGCCCACCGACGGCCCCGACGGCAAGGAGCAGGACGGCACCCTGGAGTGGGACTCCACGACGCTCGTCCTCGTCCGGGTGCACGCCGGCGGCCGGACCGGCATCGGCTACACCTACGGCGACGTCTCGGCCGCCGTGTTCGCGCAGTCGAAGCTGGCCCCGGTGATCGAGGGCGCGAGCGTGGCCGCGCCGGCGGCGCTGAGCCGGCGGACGGCCGCGCAGATGCGCAACGCGGGCCGTCCCGGCGTCGGGGCCATGGCCCTGTCGGCCGTCGACGTGGCGCTGTGGGACCTCAAGGCACGGCTGCTGGACCTGCCCCTGGTCCACCTGCTGCCCGCCCACCACGACCGGGTGCCCGTCTACGGCAGCGGCGGCTTCACCAACTACTCCCTGGACCGGCTCACCGAGCAGCTCACCGGCTGGATCGCTCAGGGCATCCCCCGCGTGAAGCTGAAGACCTCGCGCCGGCCCGAGCACGACGCCGAACGCCTCACCGCCGTACGCGAGGCGATCGGCACCGCACCGGAACTGTTCGCCGACGCCAACGGCGCGCTCGGCCGCAAGGACGCCCTGTACTGGGCGCGGCGCTTCCACGAGGAATGGGACGTGCGCTGGTTCGAGGAACCCGTCAGCTCCGCGGACCTGGAAGGGCTGCGGATGCTGCGCGAGCGGGGACCGGCGCGGCTGGAGATCGCCGCGGGGGAGTACGCCTTCACCGCCCAGGACTTCGCCAACCTCACCGAGGGCCCCGCCGGCCCGGCCGTCGACTGCCTCCAGGCCGACGTCACCCGCTGCGGCGGCATCACCGGCGTCCTGGAGATCGCCGGACTGTCGGCCGTCCGGCACCTGGACCTGTCCGCGCACTGCGCCCCGGCGATCTCCGCCCACGCCTTCTGCGCCGTACGCCGACTGCGGCACCTGGAGTACTTCCACGACCACCTGCGCGTCGAGCACCTGCTGTTCGACGGCACCCTGTCGCCCGAGGACGGCGCCCTGCGCCCCGACACCGGCCGGCCGGGACTCGGTCTCGACGTCAAGTGGGCCGACGCGGAGCCCTATCGCGTCCACGGCACCCGCCCGTCCTGACCAGCCCCCGTACCACGAGGAGATCCGACACCCGATGGCAAAGGCAACGCGCGACGTACCCACCAAGACCGACGTCGACATCGCGGGACCGCCGCGTGCCCGGCAGACCATCGACGTCGGGAAACTGGAACGCGCCCTGCGCAAGGCGGTCGACGGCGAGGTCCGCTTCGACACCGGCTCACTCGGCCTGTACGCGCAGGACGCGTCGAACTTCCGGCAGGTGCCGATCGGTGTCGTCGTCCCGCGCACCCTGGACGACGTCGAAGCGGTGCACAAGATCTGCCACCGCTTCGACGCCCCGGTCCTCAACCGCGGCGGCGGCACCAGCCTGTCCGGCGAGACCGTCAACGAGGCCGTCGTCATCGACCACTCCAAGTACCTGACGGCCATCGGTGAACTCGACGTGGACCGCCGCCTGGTGACGTGCGAGACCGGCGTCATCAACGAAGTCCTCAACCGGTACACCGGCGAACAGGGCCTGATCTTCGGACCCGACCCGTCCACCCACTCCCGGTGCGCCATCGGCGGCAACCTCGGCAACAACTCCTGCGGCATCCACTCGGTCCAGTCGCAGCTGTACGGCCCCGGCCCGCGCACGAGCGACAACGTCGAGGCCCTGGAGGTCGTCACCTACGACGGCGCCCGCTTCTGGATCGGCGTGAACGAGGAGGAACACCTCGACGAGATCATCGCCGCGGGCGGCCGCAAGGGCGAGATCTACGCGGGACTGCGCGACCTGCGCGACAAGTACGCCGACACCGTCCGGGCCCGCTTCCACTCCGAGAAGCAGGTCCCGCGCCGCGTCTCCGGCTACAACCTCGACGAACTGCTGCCGGAGCGCGGCTTCAACGTCGCACGCGCCCTGGTGGGCACCGAGAGCACCTGCGCCACGGTCCTCAGGGCCGTCCTCAAGCTCACCCCCGCGCTGCTGGAGCGCACCACCGTGGTGGTGGAGTACGACGACCTCGCCGACGCCGCCGAACACTGCGAGGAGATCGTCGAACGCTGGCGCCCGATCGGCCTGGAGGCCCTGGACGACGAACTCATCCGGGACCAGCAGGAACAGAACATGCACGTGGAGGACATCAAGGAACTGCCGCGCCTGGGCGGCGGCGCCTGGCTCGTCGTCCAGTTCGGCGCGGACACCCGGGAGGAGTCCGCCGGCCGGGCCGACGCGTTCATCGAGTGGCTCACCGGCGACAAGGGCTACGCCCGCGACCGCATCCGCCTGGCCAGGAGCACCCAGGAGGGCGGCACCAGCGAACACCTGTGGGCGATCCGGGAGAGCGGCCTCGGCTCCACCGCGTTCCCGCCCGACGGCAAGGACCACTGGCCCGGCTGGGAGGACTCCGCCGTTCCGCCGGACCGCATCGGCGAGTACGTGCGCAAGCTGCGCCGGGTCATGGACCGGCACGACATCAGGGGCGCCATGTACGGCCACTTCGGCCAGGGCTGCATCCACTCCCGGCTCAGCTTCGACCTGCGCACCGCCGACGGCCTCGCCACCTACCGGGCGTTCATGGAGGACGCCGCCGACCTGGTCGTCTCGCTCGGCGGGTCGGTCTCCGGCGAGCACGGCGACGGACAGCAGCGCGGCGAACTCCTGGAGAAGCAGTACGGCGCCGAACTGCTCCAGGCCATGCGCGAGTTCAAGGCCGTGTGGGACCCGCGGGCCAAGATGAACCCCGGCAAGGTCGTCGACCCCTACCGGATGGACGAGAACCTCAAGCTCGGCACCGACTACAACCCGCCGCGCATTCCCCTGAAGTTCGCCTACCCGGAGGACGGCGGCGACTTCGCGCACGCCACCCTGCGCTGCGTCGGCATCGGCAAGTGCCGCGTCCCGCAGGCCGAGACGACGATGTGCCCCAGTTTCCAGGTGACCCGCGAGGAGAAGCACACCACCCGCGGCCGCGCCCGCATGCTGTACGAAATGCTCAAGGGCGACGTCGTCACCGACGGCTGGCAGTCCCACGAGGTCAAGGAGGCCCTCGACCTCTGCCTGGCCTGCAAGGGCTGCACCAACGACTGCCCCGTCAACGTCGACATGCCCACCTACAAGGCGGAGTTCCTGCACCACCACTACAAGTCGGCCAAGCGGTGGCGCCCCCGGCACGCCTACGCCTTCGGCTACATCGACCGGGCCGCCCGCCTCGCCTCCCACATCCCCGAGATCGCCAACATCGCCACCCAGACACCCGGCCTGTCGCAGCTGGCCAAACTGGTCGCCGGCATCGACCGCAAGCGCCCGCTGCCCAGCTTCGCGCCGATGACCCTCCAGGAGTGGTTCACCCGGCGCGGCGGCACCACCAACCCGACCGGACGGCCCGTAGTCCTCTTCCCCGACACCTTCAACAACTACTTCCACACCCAGGTCGGCGTGGCCTGCGTCGAGGCCATCGAGGCGGCCGGCTGGCGCGTCGTCATGCCCGAACAGCACATCTGCTGCGGACGCCCCCTGTACGACTACGGCTTCCTGGACGAGGCCGAACGCTACCTCCACCGGGTCCTGGACATCCTGCGGCCCGAACTGCGCGCCGGCACGCCCGTCGTGGGCATGGAACCGAGCTGCCTCGCGGTCTTCAAGGACGAGCTGCCCAAGCTGCTCCCGCACGACGACGACGCCAAGCGCCTGACCCGCAACGCCCTGCACTTCGCCGAGTTCTTCCAGACCTACGGGATCAAGCCGCCCGCCCTGGAGGGCAAGGCACTCCTGTGGGGCCACTGCCATCAGCGGGCCACCGGCGGCATGAGCGCCGACCGGCAACTCCTGGAGGGCATGGGCCTCGAAGTGGAGGACCTGCAGGGAGGCTGCTGCGGGCTGGCCGGGTCCTGGGGCTTCGAGTCCGGCAAGTACGACATCTCCGTGGACTGCGGTGAACAGGCCCTCCTGCCCGCGGTCCGCGACACCGAGGACGACCGTGTCGTCGTCGCCGACGGCTTCTCCTGCAAGACACAGATCAAGGACGCCGGCACCGGCCGCGAGGCCCTGCACCTCGCCGAGATCATGAAACTGGCCCGCGAACAGGGCGCACGCGCCACGTCCGACGGTGCCGTGAGCGCCGCCCCGGCCCGTCCGGCTCCGCCGTGGCGCACCCGCGCCCTGCGGGTCTCGGCCGCCGTGGCCCTGGCCGCGGCCGTCGCCGCGGTCGGCGTCCGCGCGGCACGCTCCTGAAACCGGCCCGTGTCCGACCCGGAAACCGGCCCGCGTCCGACGGCCTCGTGGTGCCGGGTCCCGGCACCACGCCGGGCCCCGGCCCGCGTCAGACCACGGCGGCGATGGAGCGGCCGGCCCAGTCCGGGGCCGGCTCGGTCAGCTCCGTGAAGCGGCGCCGGACCGGCTCCGGAAGCTCGGTGGCCCGGCCCGCCTGCCGGTCGACGTGGACCGCGAGCAGTTCGGTCGTCGCCACCGGGGCCGCTTCGGGCGCCGGATCCGACCCCGGCCCGGGAACCACGTACATCTCGTGCACGAAGCGCGCCTTGCGGGCCGCCGCGCCCAACACGCGCGTACGAACGGCGAGATGGACGCCCTCGGGCACGTCCCGGAGATAGCGGATGTGGGACTCCACGGTGTAGAGGGAGCAGCCCGTGGACTCGCGGTAGCCGGAGTCCAGGCCCGCCTCGATCATCAGCGCGTCCGTGGCGTGGCCGAAGACGAGGACGTAGAAGGCCTCGCTCATGTGGCCGTTGTAGTCGATCCACTCCGGGCGGACGGTGCTGCAGAACAGAGGGAGCGTCGCCGTCGGGAGATCCGTCATCGGGCACCCTCCCCGCGGTTCAGACGGCCGGTGGCGCGCAGTACGTCGATGACGCCCCGGTCGCGTTCGGCCACCAGGTCCGCGATGGAGCGGCCGTCGGCCGCCTCGTCGCACCCGGCCACCACGGCGTCGTACAACTCCTTGTCCAGCTCGGGCGCTTCCAGGCGCGTCCACGGCGACTTCAGGGACGGGCCGAAGTGGTCCAGCATGTGCGCCATGCCGCCCTCGCCGCCCGCGAGCGCGAAGGTCAGCATCGGCCCCATCACCGCCCAGCGCAGCCCGGGGCCCTCGGTGATCGACAGGTCGATGTCCCGGACCGTCGCCTCGCCGGAGGCGACCATGTGCAGCGCCTCGCGCCACAGGGCCTCCTGGAGGCGGTTCGCGATGAAACCCGGCACCTCGTTGTCCATCGTGATGACGGACTTGCCCGCCACCTCGTAGAAGCGGGCGGCCCAGGCGACCGCCTTCGCGTCGGTGCGCTCGCCGCCGACCACCTCGACGAGCGGGACGAGGTAGGGCGGGTTGAACGGGTGCCCGACGACCAGGCGCGAGGGGTCCGCCGCCGATGTCTGCATGTCGGTCATCGGATAGCCGGAGGTGGAGGAGGCGATGACCACGCCGGGCGGCGTCGCCGCGTCCAGGCGGGCCAGCAGGTCGCGCTTGAGATCGAGCTTCTCGGGCGCGCTTTCCTGTACGAACTCGGCGTCGGCCACGGCCTCTTCGAGGGTGTCGGCCACGGTCAGCCGATCGGCCGAGGCGCCCTCGGCGGGACCGAGCGAGGTGAGCGCCGGCCAGGCCGCGTCCACCAGGCGGCGCAGCTTGCGCTCGGCGTCGGGTGCGGGGTCCCAGGCGGTCACGTCGTAGCCGCGCGCCAGGAAGTGGGCGACCCAGCCGCCGCCGATGACCCCGGCGCCGACACAGGCGACGCGACGGACGTTTTCGGGCGGGGTCGTCTCGTGTGCGTTCACGGGAGGCAGTCCTTCGTCGTGTCGGGGGTTCACTTGCGCGGCTTGAGGCCGAGGGTGGCGCGGGCCTCGTCCGGTGTCGCGACGCGTGCGCCGATCGACTCGGTGATGCTCACCGCCCGCTCGACGAGCTGGGCGTTGGTCGCCCTGTTGCCCTTGCCGAGGTAGAGGTTGTCCTCCAGGCCCACCCGGACGTGCCCGCCGAGCAGGATCGACTGCGCGACCCACGGCATCTGCATCCGGCCGAGCGCGAAGCTCGCCCAACGGGCGCCGTCCGGCAACATGTTGACCATCGACTGGAGCACCCCGGGGTCCGCGGGCGCGCCCCACGGGATGCCCATGCACAGCTGGAACACGGTCGGGTCGTCGAGCAGGCCCTCGGCCAGCAACTGCTTGGCGAACCAGAGCTGACCCGTGTCGAAGATCTCCAACTCCGGCCGTACGCCCAGCTCCTGGATGCGCCGGGCGCCCGCGCGCAGCATGTCGGGCGTCGAGACGTAGAGGTTCGAGCCGTCACCGAAGTTGAGCGAGCCGCAGTCCAGCGTGCAGATGTCGGGCAGCAGGTCCTCGACGTGCGGGAGACGGTCCAGGCCGCCGACGAGGTCGGTGCCGGGGAGGTGGGTGAGCGGGTCGTCCGGGTCGATGACCAGGTCGCCGCCCATGCCGGCGGTGAGGTTGATGACGACGTCGGTGCCGGTCTCCTTGACCCGCTCGACGACCTCCCGGTACAGCTTCGGGTCGCGGGACGGGTCGCCGGTCTCCGGGTCGCGTACGTGGATGTGGACGACGGCCGCTCCGGCGGCGGCCGCCTCCACGGCGTTCCGCGCTATCTGCTCCGGGGTGACGGGGACGTGCGGGCTCTTGCGGACGGTGTCGCCGGCGCCGGTGAGAGCGCAGGTGATGATGACGTTCTCGGTCATGGGCATGCGGGGCCTCCGGAAATCTTGCCGCTCAGGGCTGTGGAGCCAGGATCGTGTGGGTGACGTGGGCGGTCAGCGCCGCGTGCATCGCGTCCGCGGCGGCGTCGGCCGACGGCCCGCCCACCGAGAGGACGTGCGTCGCCAGGCCGTCGATCAGCGCGGTCAGCGTCAGGGCCGCCGCCCGCGGGTCGACGCCCTGGCGGAACACGCCCTGCCCGACACCTCGGCGCACGACGTCGGCGACGGTCTCCCGCCACTGCCGGTAGTACTCGGAGTGCAGTCGGCCCACCGCCGTGGAGCGCGCGGCCTCGGCCCACAGGTCGAGCCACACCGCCCACTGGCGGCGCTGCTGGGCGGTGCGCGGGGTCTGCAGGGCGATGAGCTGGCGCAGCTCCGCCGCCGCGTCGTCCGCCTCGGCGAGGAGGGCGGCGCGGCGCGCGGTGTCCTCGTCCATGCACCAGCGCACGGCCGCCTCGAGGAGTTCGGCGCGGCCGGGGAAGTGGTAGTGGATCGCTGCGCTGCTGGTGGCGCAGGCGCGGGCGATGTCGGCCACCCGCACCGCGTGGAAACCGTGCTCCGCGATCAGCCGGACCGTCTCGCGGACGATCTGCAGGGGCCGCCCGCCCTCGACACCGGCGGCCGGTGCCGTGGCCCTCTCGCGCGGCCGGGTGCCGAGCAGCCAGCCGGCGTCGACCCGGCCCTCGTCGGCGATCCGCGCCAGCTCCGCGGCCGTGAAGCGGCGGCTGCCGCTCAGCGAACGCGACAGCTTGGACGGATCCATCACGACACGGCGCGCGAACTCGCGCTGGCTGACGCCCGCGGCCGCGATGACCTCGCGGACACGGGTGGCGGTGCCGGCGCCGGGCGCGCCGTCGGAGACGTCGTCGGTTTCCACGGGCCACGACCCTAGGCATGTGTTGCGGAAAACTCAACCGCAGGACGTGATGAATGCGGCGCTGTGCTGCATATTGCGACTCTGACTGGCGTGTCAGTCAGGAGCGCAACGCTCTCGGGACTCCGCTGCGGCGGCGGTCGCGAGCCCGTTTCATCACGGTTGAGTACCGGGCCGGAATTGTGGCCTCCATCACGGCCGATGCGATCTTGCCCTGGTGGGATCGCCGCATGCTCGGTTTCCTCCTCCGTCTCCTGCCCTTCTGGGTCCGCGAGCCCCTGCTCATCGTGGTCGGCTCGGTGTTCGGCGTACGCCTCCTGTACCTCGCCGTCGCCGAGAAGGACTGGGCCCTTGCCGGGATCGGCGCGGTGTTCCTGGTGGTCACCGCGGTGCGCGTCCACGTGGTGGTCCGGGCCCTGCGCGCCCGCCGTAACCACCCCGCCCCGACCCAGCCGCAACCTCAGGCGGCGGTGCAGCAGCGTCCGGCGTCGGCCGCCCCCGCCGCCCCTGCCGTCCGGGAGAAGGAACCCAACGCGTGGGGACAGGCGTTCGCGGCCATCGGCGTGTTCGCGGCCCTCGGGGCCGCGGCGTGGCTGGGGCCCAAGCTGCTGCCCTCCGAGGCCCACGGCACGCCGCACGCCGCCTCGTGTCCGGGCGGGCAGGAGACGGAGCCGCCGAGTGCCTACCGGAAGACGTCCGGGGCGGTGACCGGTGCCGAGCTGTGCGAAGCGCTCAACACACCCGACCTGGCCAGGCTGCTCGGAACACCGGCGGAGACCGCGACCGGGGCGTCCGCCTCCAACGGCACCGCCGCCCTGACCGACGGCAAGGTCGCCCAGCCGGAGGCTCGGATCGAGTTCGACACCTACACGGTGAACGTCTCGGTCACCTACAACGACCTCTCCATCGACCAGTACGTGAAACTCATGGAGTACGGGAACGAGAGCGACGTCAGGAAGCTCAAGGTTCTCGGCCGGCCCGCGGTCCTCTCCTCGGACCACACCATGCAAATCGAGATCAACTTCGGCGGATCCGGCGGACCGGTCGAGCAGGGCCCCCTGGCCAGAACGCTGGACGTGGCCCTCGACGCGAAGGACAGCGGCGGCTACTACGAGATCACCGTGTGGAGCACCTCCGGAGCCTTCCCGGACGACGACGTCCTCCTCGACATCACCCAGCAGGTCCTCCCGGCGATCCCCGAGCGGGCCGTGTGACGTGACGTCACCCTTCGGCCGGTGGGCCCGCGCCTCCGTTCGGCGTGTCCCGGACCCCGTAAGGGGCACTGGGGGAACGATGCATGTTCCCGGACAGTGCGGGAGCCGGGCCGGAGCGGAGGACACACGTGGAACAGCGGGGCGCGGCCGAGCGGTGCGGCGAGAGCGTGGCGGCGGAACCGGGCGGCGCCGTCGGGCCCGCCGGACCGGCGCACGCCGTGCCGGACGCACGGCGGCGAATTCCCCGCACCGACGCCCTGCTGCGTGACCCCCGCCTCCTGGAGGCGACCGGCCGGCTCGGTCCGGAACGGGTCAAGTCGGCGGTGCGCCGCGCACAACAACGGGCGAGAGAGGGCGCCGTGGCCCCGGACTCGGTGGCCGACGCGGCGCTCGCCCTCCTGCCGCGGACGGCGAGCGGCCTCCGCCCGGTGATCAACGCGACCGGGGTGCTGCTCCACACGAACCTCGGCCGGGCGCCGCTGTCCGTCGCCGCCCGGCAGGCGGTCCAGGACGCCGCAGGCCCCACCGACGTCGAACTGGACCTGAAGACCGGTGTACGGGCCCGCCGCGGCCGTACCGCGCTGGCCGCCCTGCGGGCCCGCGTGCCGTCCGCCGACGCGGTGCACGTCGTCAACAACGGCGCCGCCGCACTGGTCCTCGCCGCCACCGCACTGGCCGCCGGCAAGGAGATCGTGGTCAGCCGCGGGGAGATGGTGGAGATCGGGGACGGCTTCCGGCTGCCGGACCTCCTGGTGTCCACCGGCGCCCGGCTGCGCGAGGTCGGCACGACCAACCGCACGACCGTCCAGGACTACGCCGAGGCCGTCGGCCCCGAGACGGGCTTCGTCCTGAAGGTGCACCCCTCCAACTTCCGCATCACCGGCTTCACCCGCGCCGCCGACGTCTGCGAACTGGCGCCGCTCGGCGTCCCGGTGGTCGCCGACATCGGATCGGGTCTGCCGGCCCCGCATCCGCGCCTGCCGGACGAACCGGACGCCCGGAGCCAACTGGAGGCTGGAGCCTCGCTCGTCACCGCCAGCGGGGACAAGCTGCTCGGCGGGCCCCAGTGCGGACTCGTCCTCGGCCGCGACGACCTGGTCCGTGCCATGACACGGCATCCGCTCGCGCGGGCGCTGCGGGTCGACAAACTGACCCTGGCCGCGCTGGAGGCCACGCTGACCGGTCCGAGGACGCCGACCGAACAGGCGCTGGACGCCGACCCCGGTCACCTGTCCCGGCGGGCCGAGCTGCTGGCCACCGAGCTGCGGGCCGCCGGCGTCGACGCGCGGGCCGTCGGCAGCCGGGCCACCGTGGGCGGGGGCGGGGCACCCGGCGTGACGCTGCCGAGCGCCGCGCTGTCCCTGCCCGAGCCGTACGCCACCGCGCTGCGCGAAGGACCCGTTCCCGTGGTCGGACGGCTGGACGGCGGACGGTGCCTGCTGGACCTGGGGTCGGTGCCGGCCGAGGACGACCGGCGGCTGGCCGAGGCCGTGCGCCGCGTACGGGCGGGCGAGAGGTAGGGAACATGCGGGTACTGGCCACCGCCGGGCACGTCGACCACGGCAAGTCCGCCCTCGTACGGGCGCTGACGGGCATGGAGCCCGACCGCCACGAGGAGGAGCGGCGCCGCGGCCTGACGCTCGACCTCGGCTTCGTCTGGACCCGGCTGGAGCCGCCGCAGGACACATGGAACGCACCGGGCGCGCCGGACGTACCGGGCGGCGCCGACGGCGAGCACCTGGCCTTCGTGGACGTACCCGGTCACGAGCGCTTCGTCTCCACGATGCTGGCGGGCGTCGGCCCGGTACCGGGCGTGCTCTTCGTGGTCGCCGCCGACCAGGGATGGCAGCAGCAGTCCCAGGAACACCTGGAGATCCTGCACGCGCTCGGCGTCCGGCACGCCGTGCTCGCCGTGACCCGCAGCGATCTGGCCGACCCGGCACCCGTACGGGCGGACGCCGTCGAACGGCTGGCCGCCACCTCGCTCGGCACCGTACCTTCCGTCGCGGTCAGCGCGGTGACGGGCACGGGACTGGACCAACTGCGCGGCGAACTGGCCCTGTTGAGCGCCTCCCTGCCCGACCCGCCGGCCGACGCCGACGTACGGCTGTGGCTGGACCGTGCCTTCACCGTGCGCGGCCACGGCACCGTCGTCACCGGCACCCTGGGGGCGGGCACCCTGCGCGTCGGCGACCGGCTGGTGACCGCAGACGGCACGGACGCGCTGCGAGTGCGCGGACTGCAGTGCCTGCACGAGGAGCGGACGTCCGTCAGCGGCGTGGCCCGGGTGGCCGTCAACGTCCACGGCGGCGCCGACGCCGCGCTCGGCCGGGGCGAGGTGCTGCTCACCCCGGACCGCTGGCCGCACACCACCGTGACCGACGTCCGGGTGCACGGAACGCCGGTGGCGGAGCTTCCCCGCACCGTCACCCTGCACATCGGCACCGCCGCCGTGCCGGTGACCGTGCGGCCGCTGGGCGCGGACACCGCCAGGCTGACCCTCACCCGTGGGCTCCCGCTCCGGGTCGGCGACCGCGCCGTCCTGCGGGAACCCGGCGGACGGCGCGCCCCGTGCGGACTGACCGTGCTGGACGTGTCCCCGCCGCGGCTGACGCGGCGCGGGGCGGCCCGGACCAGGGCGCAGGAGCTGACGGCCATGACCGGGCGGCCGGACGGTGCGGCGGAACTGCGCCGGCGACGGCTCGTCCGCCGGCCCGACCTGGAGGCCATGGGAATCACCCCGCCGGGCCCGCCCGTCTCCGGAGACTGGCTGGCCGACCCCGCCCACTGGGCCCGGCTGCGCGACCGCCTGACGGCGGAGGTGGCGCGACACGCCGAGGAGCATCCGCTGGACCCGGGGCTGCCCACCGAGGCGGCCAGGCGCCTGCTCGGCCTGCCGGACCGCGCCCTCGTCCAGGCCCTCGTCGACACGCCGGGCGAGGGTGTACTGAGCCACCGTCAAGGGCGTCTTCACGGGCCCGGCGACCCCCGGCCGTCGCTGCCCCCGTCGGTCCGACGGGCCGTCGACGCCTTGGGGGAGGAGCTGCGCCGGTCACCGTTCCGTGCCCCCGAGGCGGGCCGGCTGGCCGAACTGGGGCTGGTTCACAAGACCCTGGCCGCCGCCGTCGCGGCCGGCGCACTGCTCCGGGTCGCCGACGGCGTCGTGCTGCTGCCCGGCGCGGACGCCGGTGCCGCCGCCGTACTGCGCTCGCTGCCCCAGCCGTTCACGCTGAGCGAGGCGCGCCGGGCGCTCGACACCACGCGCCGGGTGGCCGTGCCGCTGCTGGAACTGCTGGACCGGCAGGGACACACCGAGCGCGTGGACGACCAGCGCCGGCGCTGCCGGGAGACCGCGGGGAGCGGAGGCGGACGGGAATCGAACCCGCCTGCCCGAGATCCTCGGACACCTCGGTTTTGAAGACCGGGAGGGCCACCAGGCACCCACACGCCTCCACCGCCCGCTCAGGCTACAGGAGCACCCTGATCGACCGGCGATCCAACCGAACCATCCGGAGGGACCAGGCATGACGACCACTCGCGAGACACCCGTACGGCTCACGCAGTTCGCGCACGGCGGCGGCTGCGCCTGCAAGATTCCGCCGGGTGAGCTGGAGGACGTGCTCGGCGGTCTCGCGCGCCCCGGCGCGTCCCCGGCGCACCCCTCCCTGCTGGTCGGGCTCGCCACGGGCGACGACGCCGCGGTGGTCACCCTGCCCGCGCCGGGCGGCGCCCCGGCCCAGGCGGTGGTGTCCACGGCGGACTTCTTCACGCCGGTCGTCGACGACGCCTACGACTGGGGCCGCATCGCCGCGGCCAACGCCCTCTCCGACGTCTACGCGATGGGCGGCCGTCCACTCGTCGCCGTCAACCTGCTGGCCTGGCCCCGCGACGTGCTGCCGTTCGACCTCGCGCGCGAGGTGCTGCGCGGCGGACTGGACGTCGCCGCCGAGGCCGGCTGCCACGTGGGCGGCGGTCACAGCGTCGACGACCCGGAACCGAAGTACGGCATGGCCGTCACCGGCATCGCGGACCCGGAGCGGCTGCTGCGCAACGACACGGGCCGCCCCGGACTGCCGCTGTCGCTCACCAAGCCCCTCGGCCTCGGGGTCCTCAACAACCGGCACAAGGCCACCGGCGAGCGTTTCGAGCAGGCCGTGGCGACGATGGTGGCGCTCAACCGGGACGCGTCCGCGGCGGCCCTGGCGGCCGGGGCCACCTGCGCCACCGACGTCACCGGCTTCGGTTTCCTCGGCCACCTGCACAAACTCGCCCGTGCCTCCGGCGTCACCGCCGTAATCGACACCGCCGCCGTGCCCTACCTCGACGGAGCCCGGGAGGCCGTCCGGGACGGATACGTCAGCGGCGGCACCCGCCGCAACCTGGACTGGGTGGCCCCGTTCACCGACTTCGGCGGCGCCGACACCGACACCCGGCTGCTCCTCGCCGACGCGCAGACCTCCGGCGGGCTGCTGGTGGCGGGCGAGGTGCCGGGCGCCCCCGTCGTCGGGGAACTGGTGCCGAAGGGCGCCCACTCCGTCGTCCTCGGGTGACCCGGAGACCTACGGCTCGGTGCCGGTGTCCTCGTCGATGCCGGCCCTGGCCCGGTACTCCCGCACCAGCTCAAGGGCGGCCGTCCCCCTGGGGCGGCGACCCGCCCTGATGTCCACCGCGAACGCCTTGGCCTCCTGGATGTGGCTGTTCGGATCCAACGACAGGTGCAGCAGCTCGTTGGCGGCGTCACCGGTCGCGTAGCCGTTGGGACCCCAGTGGTAGGGCAGACCCACCTGGTGCAGCCGCCGGCCCTGCACGGTGAGGGGTGCCATGCGGTCGGTGACCAGGACCCGGGCCTCGACCACACCGCGGGCGCTGACGATCGTCGCCCAGCCGGTGTGCTCCAGCCCGCGCGAGGCGGCCAGTTCGGGCGAGACCTCGCAGAAGAACTCCGGCTGGAGTTCCGCGAGATACGGCTGCCAGCGGGACATGCCGCCCGCGGTGTGGTGCTCGGTGAGCCGGTACGTGGTGGCGACGTACGGGAAGACCTCCGAGCCCGGCTCGCTGCCGCTGGGCTGGTAGCGGTTGTCCGGGTGCGGCGGCAGCAAGTGGCGTACGGGGTTGCGCTGTTGCGTGTACAGCAGGTTCGGGAACGGCGAGTCCTGCGGCTCGTAGTGCGTGGGCAGCGGGCCGTCGGTGAGGCCGGACGGCACGTACAGCCACGCCTTGCCGTCCGCCTGCATGATGAACGGGTCCTTGCCCGAGAGCGCCGCGGGGCCCTCCGCGTCCGGGGACGGCTCGTGGTCGGGGGCCTTGTCGGGCTTGAAGTCAGGAACGTCGTGTCCGGTCCAGGAGCCCTCGTCCGCGTCCCACCACACCAGTGCCTTGCGCTCGCTCCACGGCCGGCCGTCCGGATCCGCCGAGGCGCGGTTGTAAAGGATGCGGCGGTTGGCGGGCCAGGCCCAGCCCCACTCCTTCGCCACCCAGTCCTGCTCCCGGCCCGGCTTGCGGCGGGCCGCCTGGTTGACCCCGTCCGCGTGGACCCCGCAGTAGATCCAGCAGCCGCAGACCGTCGACCCGTCGTCCTTCAGCTCCTCGTACGACGACAGCGGGTTGCCGTCGGCGTCGTGCCCGTTGATCTCGGCGAGGACGGCCTCCGCGTCCGGCTCGGCGTGCTCGCCCTTCGTGGGGTAGCCCCAGGTCAGGTCGAGCAGCGGCCGGTCCATCTCGTCGCCGGACCCGGCGAGCTTCTCCCGGATGATCCGGCCGAGGTGGAAGGTGAACCAGAGGTCGCTGCGGGCCTCGCCGGGCGGCGGGACGGCCTGGTGGTGCCACTGCAGGAGGCGCTGGGTGTTGGTGAAACTGCCGTCCTTCTCGGTGTGCGCGGCGGCCGGCAGGAAGAACACCTCCGTGCCGATGTCCTCGGTGCGCATCTCGCCCGTCTCGATCTCCGGGCCGTCCTTCCACCAGGTGGCCGACTCGATGAGGGAGAAGTCCCGGACCACCAGCCAGTCGAGGCCGGCCATGCCCAGGCGCTGCAGTTTGGCGTTGGCCGAGCCGACGGCGGGGTTCTCGCCCATGAGGAAGTAGCCCTTGCAGACGCCGTCCAGCTGGGCCATGACCGTCTCGTAGGTGGAGTGCGAGCCGGTCAGCCGCGGGAGGTAGTCGAAGCAGAAGTCGTTGTCGTCGGTGGCCGCCTCACCCCAGTACGCCTTGAGGAGACTGACGAGGTAGGAGCGCATGTTGCCCCAGTAGCCCTTGCGGGCCGCCTCCGCCTCGACGAAGGTGTCGAGGTCCTGCTGCTGGTGGGCGTGCGGCATGGGGATGTAGCCCGGCAGCAGGTTGAACAGCGTCGGGATGTCCGTGGAACCCTGGATGGAGGCGTGGCCGCGCAGGGCGAGGATGCCGCCGCCCGGCCGGCCGATGTTGCCCAGCAGACTCTGCAGGACCGAGGCGGCCCGGATGTACTGCACGCCCACCGTGTGCTGGGTCCAGCCGACCGCGTACGCGAACGCCGTCGTCCGCTCCCGCCCCGAGTTCCGCGTCACCAGCTCGCACACCTGGCGGAAGAGGTCCTGCGGCACGCCGCAGACCTGCTCGACCAGCTCGGGCGTGTAGCGGGCGTAGTGCCGCTTGAGGACCTGGAAGACGCAGCGCGGGTGGGACATGGTCTCGTCCCGCTCCGGCTCCCCCTCACCGATGTCGGCACCGCCCGAGCCGTGCGCCTCGCCGCGGGCGGCCTCCGTCACGCTGCTGCCGCCCTTGGTCCGTCGGTCGTACTCCTGGTCGCGCTGGCCCGAGGCCGCTTGCATCTGCGTGCCCTCGTACTGCCAGCTGCTGTTGTCGTAGCTGCGGCTGTCGGCATCGAGGCCGGAGAAGACGCCGTCGAGGTCCTCCGTGTCGCGGAAGTCCTCCCGCAGGACGACCGGCCCGTTGGTGTAGGCGACCACGTAGTCGCGGAAGTAGCTCTCGGTCCGCAGGACGTGGTTGATGATCCCGCCGAGGAAGGCGATGTCCGACCCCGCGCGCAGGGGCACGTGGACGTCGGCCAGGGCGCTGGTGCGGGTGAAACGCGGGTCGACGTGGATCACCTTCGCACCGCGGGCCTTGGCCTCCATCACCCACTGGAACCCGACCGGATGGCACTCGGCCATGTTCGAGCCCTGGATGACGATGCAGTCGGAGTGCTGCAGGTCCTGCTGGAAGGTGGTCGCGCCGCCGCGGCCGAACGAGGTTCCCAGACTGGGAACGGTGGAGGAGTGTCAAACACGCGCCTGATTCTCGATCTGCACCGCGCCCAGGGCGGTGAACAGCTTCTTGATCAGGTAGTTCTCCTCGTTGTCCAGCGTCGCCCCGCCGAGGCTCGCGACACCGAGGGTGCGCCGGGTGCGGGTCTCGTCGACCTCCCACTGCCAGCCGGAGCGCCGTGCCTCGATCACCCGGTCGGCGATCATGTCCATCGCCGTGTCCAGGTCCAGCCGCTCCCACTCGGTGCCGTGCGGCCGGCGGTACAGGACGTGGTGCTCGCGGGCACCGCCCGTGGTGAGCTGCAGGCTGGCCGAGCCCTTGGGGCACAGGCGGCCGCGGGAGACGGGGGAGTCGGGGTCGCCCTCGATCTGGGTGACGCGGCCGTCCTCGACGTAGACGTTCTGTCCACAGCCGACCGCGCAGTAGGGACAGATCGACTTGACGACCCGGTCGGCGGAGGCGACGCGCGGCGTGAGACGCGCGCTGGCCCCGCTCTTGGCGGCGGCCCCGCGGCCCAGGGGGTCGGTCCCCTTCAGCTGGCGGTAGACCGGCCAGGAGTCGATCCAGGTGCGTACGCCCATCACCCCTGCCTTCCCGTCGTGTCCCGCTGCGGGTGCCCCGCGCGGCCCCGGTCAATCATCCGTGGTCGTCAGGAGTCCTCGAGTGCTCACCCGTGGTGAGGCTGCTCAGCACCTCGGACGTCACCGCGTCGACCTCGTACACCCGCTCCCGGATCGGCTCGACGAGGGCGACGGTGACCGACCAGACGGGCTGCCCACGAGACCCCTTGTGCAGCGCGACGCCGCTGACCTTGCCGAAGTCCGGCCGCTTCACCTTGTCGACCGCTTCCTTCGGCAGCACCCGTGCTGCGGCGACCAGCTCGGCCGTGCGCTTCTTCGTGGCGGCCGACTGCCCGGCCGGGACGGACGTGCCCTGGAGCCGTCCGTCCGTGGCCGAGACGCGGACCGGACGCACCGACCCGCCGTCGTCGGCGACTCGGACCAGCCAGGTGGGCCGGACGTCCGACGGCCGTAGGCTCAGGGAGACGAACTCGCTGCGGGGCACCTCGTCGAGCGCCTTGCTGATGGCCAGGTCGTAAGGGGCTTCCACCTGGGGCAGCACCTCGGGCGACCGCGCCGGCGGAGGCTGGGAGCAGGCCGAGCCCGCGACGAGCAGCATCCCGCCGGTCAGAAGGGCGGACAGGACCAGCCCGGCCCGGCTGCGGACCCGGCTTTCCCCGGCCGAGTGCTTCATGGTCGCCTGCCTCTCCTGCGGCGCTTCACCGACCTGCCGAAGGGAGTACGCCGGGGCGCGCGTTGCAAACCTGTCGGGGCGCCGGTACCGGAGCACCGCATCCCTCGGTGTGTCCGCGCGTGGGCCGTCCGGCCGGTCCGTAGAGTCCGCCTGACACGTTCCGGAGAGGAGACCGACGTGCTCGGACCCGAGGTCCTGGTCTTCGACGTCAACGAGACCCTCACCGACATGTCCGCCCTGGCGCCCCGCCTCACGGACGTGGGCCTGCCCGGCCGGCTGCTCCCGGAGTGGTTCGCCGGCGTCCTGCGGGACGGCATCGCGCTCACTCTGGCGGGCGGCCCGGCCGACTTCGCCACCGTGGCGCGGGACGCCCTGCTCACCCACCTGGCCCGGGAAGGCGTCGCGCCGGCCGACCCCGAGGCCGCGACGGCCCACGTCCTGGGCGCCCTGCCGGAGCTCCCCGTCCACCCGGACGTCACCGAGGGCGTACGGGCCCTGCACGCGGCCGGACACCGCCTGGTCACCCTGACGAACGGGTCGGCGGACACCAGCCGTGCCGTTGTGGGGCGGGCCGGACTGGCCGAGTGCTTCGAGGCCCACCTCGACGTCGAAGGAGCCGGCGGGCGCTGGAAGCCCGCACCGGAGGCCTACGCGTACGCCCTGCGCGAGACCGGAGTCCCGGCGGCCGCCGCGATGCTGGTCGCGGTGCACCCCTGGGACATCGACGGCGCGGCACGCGCGGGCCTCGGTACGGCGTGGCTGCGGCGCACACCCGTCCCGTACCCGTCGGCACGACGGCCCGCCGACCGCACCGCCGACTCGATGGCCGACCTGGCCCGACGGCTGGGCGCGGGCGGCTGACTCAGGACGCCGGGGGAGCGCCGCCCGGCTCCCGCGCCCCGGCCGCCAGCCGCTCCCGTTGGGGCAGCACCGTGTACTTGGGGTCCTCCGCCGAGGCGACTCCCGCGTGGAAGACGCCGAACCGCAGAGCGGCCGAACCTGCGAGGAGGGCCGCGCCCGCGACCGCGGCGACCGCCCGGTTGCGCCCGCCGAAACACGCCCCGAGCGTCGCGCCCACGGAGGTGAGCGTCTCGGCCGCCCGGAGCAGCGTCCGGGCCCTGCCGCGCTCGAACGGCTCGGCGGCCAGCCCCATGCGCCGCTGCATCACCCGGAACGACCCGAGTTCGAGAACGGCGCCGAGTGCGGCCGTGCGCCGCGCGGGGCCCGTCTCACCGACCGGCGCGCACACCAGGGCGAGCCCGGCGGCGGCGGTGGCCCCGGACCCGGCGAAGACGTACGGCAGCTCGCGGTGCCCCTCGTGCCAGGACGGCACGGCCGTGTCGGAGACCAGTACGGCGGTGTAGGTGGCGACCGCGGGACCCAGCACGGCGGCGGACGCGGTGGCCGCCGCGCCCACGAGGCGATACTTTCCGGCGACGTCCGCGGCGGCCGCGGCGACGGTCAGCGGCGCGTAACCGGCCAGCAGCCACGAGCCCACGCTCATCGGGGAGGTGGGCTTGAAGACGCGGAGCATGTTCAGGAAGCGTTCGGGGCGGCCCAGGTCGTGCACCAGGGCGGCCAGTGACAGGGAGACGGCGCCGGCCGCGCCCAGCTTGGCCGTCCGGGCGAGCGCGGGCCGGCCGGTGGCGTGTGCGCCCGCGGCCAGCAGCGAGGAGGCGCCCGCCAGCCCGCCGAGGTACAGGTAGCCCGCGATGTCCAGGGCCTTCCACGTCGGCCTGTTCAGGATCGGCCTGCCGTAGTACGAGGAGAACTCGGCGTCGGGCACCATCGCCCGCTCGCCCCGGCCCCTGCGCCGCCGACGGCGTCCGGCGTGGGATCCGGTGAGGGCGTCCCGTCCGGGGCGGGCGCCCTCCACGCCGTCCCGGGTGCCGTCGGAACCGCTCATCGCGGCCTCCTGGCGAAGGCGGCGGCCGTGAGCGCGACCAGCGAGACGGCGGCCGTCGCCGCGTGCCGCCACATGGCGGGCAGGTCGCGGGTGGTGACGACCGGGTCGGGCGGCAGGCCGTACACCTCCGGCTCGTCCAGCAGCAGGAAGAAGGCGCCGTCGCCGCCGACCCCGTCGCCGGGGTCCGCGCCGTAGAGGCGGGCGTCCGTGACCCCGGCGGAGTGCAGCTGGGCCACCCGGTTCGCGGCCCGCTCGCGCAGTTCGTCCAGCGGGCCGAACTGGATGGAGTCGGTCGGGCAGGCCTTGGCACAGGCGGGTTCCATGCCGACGCCGAGCCGGTCGTAGCACAGGGTGCACTTCCAGACCCGGCCGTCGTCGGGGCGCTGGTCGATGACGCCGTACGGACAGGCCGGCACGCAGTAGCCGCAGCCGTTGCAGATGTCCTCCTGGACCACGACCGTGCCGAACTCGGTGCGGAACAGGGAGCCCGTGGGACAGACGTCCAGGCAGGCGGCGTGGGTGCAGTGCTTGCACACGTCGGAGGACATCAGCCAGCGCAGCTCGGTGCGGCCCTCCGGCGCCAGGGGGGAGATCTCCCCGGCGGGTGCGGCGGGCGGCGCACCGTCATCGGGCGCGTCGGGCTTGCCGCCGGGCTGGTCGCCGGGTGCGGGCGCGGTCGAGCCCGGACCCGGTGAGGACGGCGAGGTGCCCAGCGCGCCGGCCGCCGCGAAGACGTCGACGGATTCGTGGCCGACGCCGGGTTCCTGCCCGCCCAGTGGCTTGCGCTGTTCGATGAAGGCCACGTGCCGCCAGGTGTCCGCGCCGAGCCCCTGGGTGTTGTCGTAGGACATGCCGGTCAGTTCCAGGCCGTCCTCCGGAATCGCGTTCCACTCCTTGCACGCCACCTCGCACGCCTTGCAGCCGATGCACACGGAGGTGTCCGTGAAGAAGCCCATGCGAGGCGGGGCGTCCGGATGGCCGGCGGCACGCGCCGGCTCCGGCTGCGGCCCGGACAGCAGGTTCTCGCGCGCCCCGGGGACCGGAGTCTCGGTGTCGTCCGTCATGTCCGGGCCTCCTCGCCCATGCGCCGCCTTCGGACCGGCCGGGGCCTGAGTGCCCCGACGGCGCGTGGCCAAACGGCGGCGGGGGACCCGCAGGCACTCGGCCCGTCAGTCGGCCGCCCGGGGTGCGGGTGTGTCCTTGGAACCGCCACGCGTGTGCACGTACAGCTTGCGGCGGTCGCCGACGTCGAGCCGCTTCGGCAGGGGCAGTTCGTAGCGGACCGGACGGGTGTGGTCGGCCAGTTGCCGGCGCGGATTGTAGACCTGGTTGAACCTCCACAGCATCCGGGCGAAGTTGGTCTGCCCGTGCAGCAGGTTCCGGCCGAGGATGCGGGCCGCGCCGAGGGCCGTGCGCAGGCCCAGGTGCTTGCGGTTGATCACGGCCTGGGTGCGGACCAGTTCCTCGTAGAACCGCTCCAGGGGCAGCGTGGTGGGGACCACGGCGTGCTGGATGTCGAAGAGCCGGTAGTCGCGGGTGGTGAGCCGGCGGGACTCGGTGTGCCAGATCTCCGTGCCGGGGTAGGGCGTCATCACCGTGAAGTGGACGATCTCCGGCACCGAGAGGGCGAACTCCCGCACCACCCGGAACCGCTCCTCGTCCCAGGCGGGGTCGACGATCAGGTTGATGGCGACCTGGATGCCCATGCGGCGGGCCGCCTCCAGGGCGCGGATGTTCTCGTCCGGGCTGATCCGCTTGCGGTACAGGTCGAGGCCCTCGGCGTCGATGGCCTCCATGCCCAGGAACATGTAGCGCAGGCCCAGCCGCGCCCACCGCTCGAAGACCTCGGGGTGGCGCAGCAGCACGTCGCTGCGCGTCTCCAGGTAGTACTGCTTGCGGATGCCGCGCCGCTCCACCTCGTCGGCGATCGCGTTGCCGTGCTCGGGCCGGATGAAGGCCACGTCGTCCACGATGAACACGTTGGGCTCGCGGATCCGCGCGAGGTCCTCGGCCGCGGCTTCGGGGGAGGCTTTGCGGTAGCTGCGCCCGTAGAAGGTCCAGGCGGAGCAGAACGAGCAGTCCCATGGGCAGCCGCGCGTGAACTCCACGGACGCGCACGGGTCCAGTTCGCCGATGAAGTAGCGGCGGCGGTTGCGCATCAGGTCGCGGGCCGGCAGCGGCGTGTCGATGCCGTGCAGCATCAGTGGCGCGGGCCCCCGCCCGGCGGCGGTGACGATGCCGGGGACGCCGTCCACGCCGCCGTCGCGGACCGCCTCCAGCAGCGGCGCCACGGCCGGTTCGCCCTCGCCCCGGACCACCGCGTCCACCGCACCCGCCGACTGCTCCAGCACCTCCTCGGCGACGAAGGAGACGCTGTGCCCGCCGAAGAAGACGAAGCAGCCGGGAACCTCCCGCTTCACCTTCTGGGCCAGATCGATCGCCTCCGGGATGTTCGCCAGGTAGTTCAGGGAGAAGCCGACGGCCTCGGGCCGGAACGACCGCACCTCGTCGCGCAGCCGCGCCACCGGCAGCACCTGGAGATCCACGACCCGCACCTCGTGGCCCGCCTCCAGGGCGGCGCCGGCCACCCGTTCCAGACCGAGGGGCTCCAGCCGCAGGAAGATCTCGGAGTACATCAGAGCGCTGGGATGGACGAGCAGCAGGCGCATGGGTCACCTCGTCGAGCGGAGCCGGAGGGAGGCGGGCTCCGCGGAAGCGGGCAGGAAGAGTCTCCCCACTGGCCTCCCGCCGGACGGGGGCCGCGTACCCGGCATACCGCCGCTTGGGCGCAGGAGAGGGCCCGCAGGGGTGGCCCCGGCGCGGTCACATGGCCTGGAGCGTGCACGTGAAGCGCAGCGAGGTGGTTCCCGCCGGGACGGTGAAGCGCACCCGGAGTCGGTGGACCGTGTCCGGTCCGCCGTCGTGACCGGTCGTGTGCAGGGTCTCCACGTCCCGCGCGACGCACTGCTGCGGTACGGCGAGCCTCGCTCGCGCAGTCTTCCCCTCCCAGACGGCGTGGGACCCCTCCCATCGGGGCTCGATGCGGCTGACGAACACCTCGTCCACGGTCAGCTCGTGCCCGGCCCGTACCTCGTCGGTCAGGAGCAGTTCGCCCTGGGTGCGCCGCCACGAGAAGCGGCGCCGCAGCGACCGCAGCCCGTCCGCCTCGTACGCGGCAGTGAGGTCCAGCTCGTAGTCGACCCCGTCGGGGCCGGGCTCGCAGCGCAGCACACGGGCCGCACACCTCCTCCCGGCACTCTGCCCCCGGGAGGCGATGACGGGGACGGAGTGCCCCTTTGAGGAGTTGTGCAGGAAGGTGTAGCGCGTGTCGTCGTCGAAGTAGCCCTTCCGGTACTCGCCGGCTCCCAGGTCGGTGAGGAGGACCTCGCCGCCTGCCGCGAGGAGGAAGTGTCCGAGGTCGTTGTGGTTGTGCGGTTCGTCGTTGTGACCGCCCTTGGCCGCGAACGCCGACGACTCGCCACGATCGACGACCCATGCCAGGTCGGGCAGCCAACTGGTGCCGGTGCGTGAGCGGTTCGCCCCGTGGGTGGCCGGCAGCTTCCCCCACCGCAGGGTCCGGGTGACGTCCGCCCAGTCCCCCGGCATCTCCGTGACGGGCGCGAGGCCGGGGACCTCGACACCCAGTCTCGCGGTCAGGAAACACCCGAGACTGGCGGGCAGGTCAGGGCGTTCCTGGCCGTCGGAGAAGGCGGGAAACAGCCCCTCGCCCAGATGCACCACGGCGGGGAAGGACGCGATGGCCCGCACCTTGGGGTCGTCCAGGAGGTCTTCTCCCGTGAGCCGGCGCAGCTCCTCGGCGAAGTAGACGAAGTGAGCGAAGCCGAAGGCCCAGTACCCGACCCCCTCCGCGCACCCTCCGTCGTCACCGAAGCCGGACAGATAGGTCCGCATGGCGCGCCGGCAGCGGTCGAGCAGACGGTCCAGACGCGGACCCGACTCCCACAGGGCGATCCCCGCCATACCCGCCGCTCCGCCGCAGACGGCGGCCCAGTTGTCGGGCCAGGACTCCCACGGCAGCGGGCGTTCGTCGTCCGCGAGCAGGGTCAGTACCCGGTGCTCCACCTCGGCCCGGACCCGGGCGGTCACGCGGGCGTCGATCCGCTCACCGCACTGCTGGACCGTCTCGGCGAGCAGGCAGGCGGTGAGGGCGGCGAAGAGGTCGAGACACCGGTCCATGCCCCTGCCCATGTCGACGGCCTGCTTCTCGTGGGCGGGCAGGGCCCAGGAGTACTCGTCGCACACGGACCACAGGGCGTCCTGGAGGGCGGCCGGGTCGGTCCCGGGATCGATCAGCGCCTCGGCCGCCAGCGCCGTCACATGCCGGCGTCGGCGGAAGTACAGCTCCTCGTAGCCGAGCCGGTCGCCCTCGTCGGCGTAGCGGCGGTACTGGGAGAACACCGGCGTGGGCATGGCGGACGCACGTGCCTCCCGGGCGGCGGTCCGGATCAGCGAAGCCATCCGGTCGGCGTGGCTCACGACACTCATCTTCGAACCGCCCTTCCTCGCGCGGCTCCACGGGACCCTCCCGGCACGGCCGCTGCCGGGGCAGCGTAGGCAGCGGTCCTCGACCGGCGCAACGAAGCGAACAGAAGCGAAAACAAACGATGTTCGCGCTGTTCGGAGCGGGTGAGACTTCGGCCGACGGACGACCCCGCTCCGCCGGAACGGGCCCGTGCTCACCAAGGCGCGAGGTGAGCACGGGCCCTTCCCCGGCCTTCGGCCGGGGGTGCCACCAGGAGCCGGGCCGTGTGAGCGGTCAGACGGTGGTCTTCACCGGCTCCTGGTCGTCGTCGCCGTTCCCGGTGTCCTCTCCCGCCTTGCGGGCGCGGACGAACTCCAGGAAGGCGGCCAGTTCGCGCTTGACGACGGGGGCGAGGAGGTAGAGGCCGATGATGTTGATGACGGCGAGGGTGAAGAGGAAGGCGTCGGCCATGTCGATCAGGGTCTGCAGGGTCAGCAGGGAGCCCGCGACGGCGAAGACGGTGTAGACGACCTTGTAGGTGACTTCGCTGGCCCGGCTGCGGCCGAAGAGGTACGTCCAGGACTTGAGGCCGTAGTAGCCCCAGGTCAGCACCGTGGACACGGCGAACAGCAGGACGGCGACGGTGAGGATGTAGGGGAACCAGGGCAGCACCGTCTCGAAGGCGTCGGAGGTGATGGTGACGCCGCCGATGTCCTCGCCCGTACGGGCCTCGCCCCAGCTGGCGGGGTTGGCGATGACGATGGTCAGCGCCGTCATCGTGCACACGACGACGGTGTCGATGAACGGTTCGAGCAGTGCGACCAGGCCCTCACTGGCGGGGTGCTTGGTCTTGACCGCGGAGTGGGCGATCGGGGCGGAGCCCAGGCCGGCCTCGTTGGAGAAGGCGGCCCGCTTGAAGCCGATGATCAGCGCGCCGAGGACACCGCCGGCGACGCCTTCGGGGTTGAAAGCGCCCTCGACGATGGAGGCGACGGCGTCGGGGACGGCGGTGATGTTGACCAGGATGACGATCAGGCACGCGACGATGTAGATGCCGGCCATGGCGGGCACGAGCCTGCTGGTGACGTTGGCGATCGAGCGGATGCCGCCGAGAAGGACGACGCCGACGACAGCGGCGATCATGATGCCGAAGAACAGGGCGCCGGCGGAGGAGCCGAGTGCGCCGTCCTCGCCGCCGGTGACGGAGACCAGCTGCGCGTAGGACTGGTTGACCTGGAAGAGGTTGCCGCCGAAGAGGCCGAAGAACAGGATCAGGAAGGAGGCGAGGACCGCGAGGACCTTGCCGAGGGTCTTGCCGTTCTTGCCGAAGCGTTCCGTCAGGCCCTTGGGGAGGTAGTGCATCGGGCCGCCGGAGACGGTGCCGTCGGGGTGCACTTCCCGGTACTTCACGCCGAGGGTGACCTCGACGAACTTGGTGGCCATGCCGAGCAGGCCGCACAGGATCATCCAGAAGGTGGCGCCGGGGCCGCCGATGGAGACGGCGACGGCCACACCGGCGATGTTGCCGAGGCCGACCGTGCCGGAGACGGCCGCGGTCAGGGCCTGGAAGTGATTGACCTCGCCGGTCGATCCCTTCTCGTCGTACTTGCCCCGCACCACGTCGACGGCGAGTTTGAACTTGCGGAGCTGGACGAGGCCGAACCAGCCGGTGAAGACGAGGCCCGCGACGACGAGCCAGGCGACGATGAGCGGCAGATCGGTCTCGCCGACGGGGACGGTGTAGAAGACGACTTCGCCCAGCCACTTGGCTATGGGCTCGAAGAATCCGCTGACTGCTTCGTCGACGGACTGGGTGACGGAGTCGAGTGACACGGTGGTTACCTCGGTGACGCTGGTCGGGCGGGGTGGGGTGTCTCGCCTGGTTGAGCGGTCTGTGGGCGAACGTCGTTGTCCGGTGAGCGGATCCGGGCTGCACGGAGCGGTGTCGGACCGTGACCGGGCCGGGGTTGAGCGGTGAACGGGTCGACGACAGGTCGGCACTTCGCGGGCGGTCGGCCGACCGGGCCACCTGCGAAGTTGCGCAGTTGTACCACGACTTTGCCGATGATTTAGTGACCTATCTCACGTTACGATTCGTGATCAGGAAACGTCCCAGCAGACGAGACCCGACCGTTATCCGGAGACGGGAAACGTGTCGTGTGCACCTATGCGGGCTACGGTCATCCGTGCTCCGTCGGGTGTCGCGGGAGAGGGACACGGCTGGAAAGAGCCGTGTCCCGCCGCTGCGGCTCGGGCAGGTGTCCGGCGGTTCCTTCAGTCGCTGCGGGGAGTAGCCGTCGTGGAGTCGTTGCCTCACGCCGTACGGGGTGCTCGTCCTCGACCACGTCTCCGACCGCTACTCACCTGCCGGCGCCGGACCCACGACCAGTGAATGGCTGCAGGTCCGGCACGGTCCGCAGGGCAACGTGGACGTCGTGGACCGGCGCACGCGCACCTGCCGGCCACTGGGCACGTCCGGGGTGGCCTTGCTGAGCGTCCGGTGCGACATCCTGGAGACCTGCGCAGCCGTCGCCCCCTCGTGCCGGCGCTCACCTGCAGCAAGTCGATCGTGCCCGACCCGCTGCCGAAGGAGCGGCTCGCCGAAGCGGGACCGGAGCTGACCAGCGCCGGTCCGGTCGCCTACTGGTCCCCTGCCACCGCGACCGCACGGACGCGGTGTCTTCGCCACCCGCGCCGTTACGGCGGGCGAGACCGTCGAGTCCTGCCCCCGTGATCCCGGTGCCCGCCGCCCAGCGCCGGACCCCCGCATTCACCACCAAGATCCGCCAAGCCGTCGTGTCCCGGAGCCGCTGCCACATCGAGGGCTGAGCGCCGGCCAGGAAAGCTGCCGGGTCTGCCCACGGCCGATGATGAGATCGGCTGGTGAAGCCCTGCCCGGGGTCTAGTCACAAGGCGTCACCGAGGGCAGGGGCTGGCGTCCGGTGGCGAGTGAGCCGGCCTCCACTCGTGCAAGAACGTCACAGTCCCCGACGAACCCTCTGAGGGTCAGGTACCACCAGTCGGTCAGGCGGTCGTCGAGGGCGGTCGTGCCCTCGAGTGCCTCGGTGAGGGTGCACAGGCCGAAGAAGGCGGGCACCAGGGTGCGGGCCGCGCGTGCGGGGCGGATGCCCCCGTTGACGTGCCCTGCCAGCCGGGCCTGCGCGAGCAGGCGCGTAGTGGCGGCGGTCCAGAGCGCGAATGGGTCGGGGATGGGGGCTTTGATGACGGTGCGCTCGGTCCACAGACGGGCACCGGCGCGCGCCACGGGGTCCTGGGCGAGGGCGCGGGCGATGTCGTAGCTGAGGGCGACGAGTCGTTCGAGCGGCGTTACGGTCTCGTCTCCGTAGCGTGCCGCGAGTTCGGGCCAGGTGGCGAACCGGTCCTCGACGACGGCGACGGCGATTCCTTCCTTGCTGGTGTAGTGGAAGTAGACCGCGCCGCTGGTCCGGCCCGACCTCGCGCTTATGTCGTTGACGCTGGTGGCCGCGTATCCGTGTTCGGCGAACAGTCGGGCTGCCGCTTCCAGCAGTGATCTGCGGGTTGCCTTCGCCCGTTCCTGCAACGTTCCGTCCGCCCTCGTCTGTTCTGATGTCAGGTATCGAGCCACGAATTTAGTGCGCCAGCGTACGCCCGGAGCCCAAACGGGCACTTTCGGACGGCAATTACGCAGTTCTTTCGAACGCGAACGCGTGCGAGTGGTAATGGAAGGGCGACGCTCCGGACCTTGCACGGTCGAGCGCGCGTGCCAACCGACGGTCAGGCGGCTGACGTTGACGCTCAACGGCCGCGCCGGGCGGGTCGCCCGCCATACGTCTGCTTCCGGCGCCCGTCTAGTCACTGAAAAGGGTTATTGCCCGTTTTGCCTGGACGGAAATAACGTAGCGGAAACTATCTTTCCGCTTCCCGCAGAGTCGGGAACGCCGCATGCATGCGAAAGCATGGGAGGCCCGGTGACCACCTTGGACCACGCTTTGCTCGACTGGTCGCTCGAAGCCGTCGTCTTCGACTGCGACGGCACCCTCATGGACAGCGAACGCCACTGGCAGGAGGCCCGTAGCCGGGCCTTCCGGGAGCACGGTCTTCAGCCACCGCCCGGGTTCGCGGAGCAGGCCCTCGGTCTGCACTACGAGGACTGCGGCCGGCTGATGGCCCAGTCCGTGCACAAACCCGAACTGGCCGAGGACCTGACAGCCGCGCTTCTCGACCACTTCCTGGCACTGGTCACCGAAGAACCGGTCACGATGCCGGGTGCGGTCCGGCTCGTACGGCTGCTCTCCGGCCGCCTGCCGCTCGCGGTGGCCAGCAACTGCCCGAGAGTGGTGGTCGAAGGCAGCTTGGAACGGGCCGGGCTGCTCGCGCACTTCCGGCACCTCGTCGTCCCCGACCCCGGGGACGGCGTACGACCCAAACCCCATCCCGACGTGTACGCCGCGGCGGCCCGGCTCTGCGGTGTCCCCCCACGCCGGGCGCTCGCGGTGGAGGACTCCTTGACCGGTGTGGAAGCGGCCCGTCGTGCAGGCCTGCGGATCCTGGGCGTCGGTCCCCGGCCGCAGGGCGGCGGCGCCAGCCGGGCCGACGCGTGGTTACCGTCACTGGACGCTCCCGAACTGCTGGCCTGGGCCCACGCGCTCGGCAGCCCGCGGGAGCCACGAACGCCGTGACGGCCCGCGCCGGGGGTGCCACATCGTGGGCCCGCACACCGGCGCGCCACCCTCCGGCGGCCTCTCCTCGCTGAACGTGACCGGCCCTTCGCCCACGGAGGCCGACATGCTCGCGACGGCGGCGTACTGCAGGAGCGCCAGAGCCGGCGAGTGGCTGGGCGCCCTGCCCGGCGTCGCCGCGTTCGCGGTGATGCCGGGCGGACAGACCTGGACGACCGGCAACGGCTGAACGAAGAGGCCGCCGGCTGCCGGGCATCGGAGCCGTGAGCCGGGCGGACGGCTGGAGGAGGGCCGACCGGCCGCCCTGGCATTCGGTCCCTGCTGGAAGAAGACCGGCACTGTGGGCGGGACGCCTCATCGAGGAGCGATCGACGACGAAAGCGAATGAGCGGCGGCACGACCACCGTTTTGCCGTGTGCCCGGCCCGGTCGGCTCCGACAGTCCGTCGAAAGGACCCTCGTCCGTGTTCCGGGACGAGCGGCCCCTACCCCGTCCACCTGTTGCGCGCAACGCTGAAGTCAGAAGGACCGACACGGGAGGTGGGTGGCATGACCCGCACGATCACCGTAGGGATCGACGGCTCTCCTCAGAGCCACGCCGCCGCTGAGTGGGCGGCCCGCGAGGCTGATCTGCGTGACCTGCCCGTACAACTCCTTCATGTGTGGGAGCCGGCCCCCGCAGCCCTGGCCCAGGACCCGATTCTCGGTGCCGAGACGCACCGGTACTGGACCGAGCGTGTCCCACGGGAGACCGGCGAAGGGCTCCGACTGCGTCATCCCGGTGTCGTGGTGACCACCGACCAGCGGTCGGGCCCGCCGGCGGACACACTGGTCAAGGCCGCCGACGCGGCGGAACTGCTGGTCCTCGGCTCGCGCGCCCTGAGCGGGCTCGGCGGCTTTCTGGTCGGCTCGGTAGGTCAATCGGTGATCGTCCGCACCGAGACTCCCGTGATCTTCGTACGTGCCGGTGAGCAGGCGGCCGACGAGCACGTCATGGACCCCGTCGGTATCCCGTCCGCAGCCACTGATTTCCGTCCGGTCGTCGTCGGACTCGACACCGGCAGCTCTGACGACCATGTGCTCGACTTCGCCTTCGCGGAGGCACGGTGCCGCAGGACGGCGCTGTGCGTGGTCAGTGGCTGGCACCTGCCGGCCTACTCCCCCCACGGGCTGGCTGCGGACGCCTCACTGAACGAAGGGGTGGCCCGTAGGAAAGCGGCCGACCTTACCCGCGTGCTGCTGCCCTGGCGGCAGAAGTACCCGAGCGTCAAGGTCGTCGAGGTGTCCCGCTCCGGCAGCCCCGCCGGCCATCTGGTCGACGTGTCGCACGACGCGTCCCTGGTGGTCGTCGGGCGGCGCATTCGGCGCAACCCGCTCGGCGTGCACGTCGGCGCCGTCACGCACGCGGTGCTGCACCATGCAACCGCACCCGTCGCCGTCGTGGCGCATCCCTGATGCGTCCCGGTCGAGAGGAGAGTCGTCATGCCTCTGGTGGTCGGAGTAGACGGATCCGAGTCCGGTCTGCGGGCTGTGGACTGGGCGGCCGACGACGCCGACCTGCACGATGTCCCCCTCCTCGTGGTCTTCGGGACACTGTGGGAGCGGTACGAAGGCGCCGCGCTCGCCCGCGAGCTGGGCAGGCCGTCCACCGAGATGACGGCGGACGACATCCTCAAGGCCACCGCCCGGCGTGTCCGGCGACGGCACCCCCACCTCGTCGTCACCACCGAGACGGTGCCCGACGAGGCCGAGCACGCCCTGGTCTGCGCGGGGCGGAACGCGTCCATGATCATTGTGGGCAGCCGAGGTCGCAGCGGCGGAGCGGGCAGGTGTGCTGACCGCCGCTCTGCGAGCGCATGGCCGAGGGCCGGGGTCACTCCGCCCGACGTGAGTGCCGATTCGGCCGTCGCCGCAGGGTGAACAGGCAGGCGAGCATGCCAAGTGCCCAGGCGATCAGGAGCGCGCCCCACAGCGGCATGGTCACGATCGGAATCAGCAAACGGATCTCAATACTCGCGCTGTTCTCGAAAATGAAGATCAGCGCGATCGCGGTGATCACCGCGAACGGTATGAGACGGCGGACGCCGGGGCGGGAAAGGAACGATCCGTGCGCCTTGTCCGTGCTGGTCCGAGTCATGATGTCTCTCTCCATCACCGGCCCCCACCTACAGCTTCCCCTTCTCTTTTGGGGCGCGCCACTGGAATACCCGCGTAGGCCCGGGACTATCGGTTCCGCCTCACAGAACCGCTTCCGGGCACATCAGAGCCTCCAGCAAACCCGGAGCGTCAGTCTCAGCGCGCAGCAGAACCGGTGCCGGCCCTGCCTGCGTGCTCTGCCGGGCCGTGACCAGAGAGAACAAGCTCCTTGGCCCTGCGGAACTCTTCGTCCGTGATGGCACCCCGGTCCCGGATCTCGGACAGCCGGGCCAGTTCGTCGACGCTGCTCGAGCCTCCGGCCGCTGTCTTTCTGACATAGGCGTCGAACTCCTGCTGCTGCGCACGGGCCCGGGTCGTTTCCCTGCGGCCCATGTCCCTGCCACGGACGATCACGTAAACGAGCACACCCAGGAAAGGCAGGACGATGCAGAACACCAGCCACCCGGCCTTCGTCCAGCCGTTCAGTCCGTCGTCCCTGAGGACGTCGATGACAACGCGGAACAGGAGGACGAACCACATGACCCACAGGAAGATCATCAGCATCGTCCAGAAGGCTCCGAGCAGCGGGTAGTCGTACGCAAGGTAGGTTTGTGCGTCCATTTCCGTCCTCCGTCCGGCCAGGACCCGGCCGTCGGTTCCGTACCGGGTTGTCGAGGTACACCCGCGGACAGCGCTGTTTCACCTCCAGCATCTCAGTACTTTCGCTACGCCGCGCGGTGCGTCGCGACCGCTACCGCGCGGAGCGGTTCACGGCGGATGGTCAACTGCCCAGGAACCCGTGTGCTGCTGCAAGACGTACGCCGCACGCGCTCTGCTTCCGGCTCCGTGCCTCGTCGGCGTTGCTCTCCCGACGTGAGCCGTTACTGTGGCAAGAGAGTGTCTGGCCGGTCGAGAGCCCGAGGCCACGGAGGCATGGCGGTGGGAAGCTCCGAAGAAGCCCGGGACGCGTCTGTGCGGCTGCCGCAGCTGAGACTCGACGAGCTGTTGGGAGAACTGCAGGCCCGTCTGGACGCGGCCCGTGGAACGCGGGACCGCGTGCACAGTCTCCTGGAAGCCGTGCTTCTTGTGGGGCGTGACCTGCAATTGGAACAAGCCCTCCGGACGATCGTCGAAGCTGCGGCGACTCTCGTTGACGCGGAATATGCGGCACTTGGCGTGATCGGTCCGGACGGTCGGAGCCTGTCTGCCTTCTACACGGTGGGTGCCGATGACGAGCAGATCGCGCGCATCGGTCATTTCCCGGAAGGACACGGGATCCTTGGTGAGCTGATTCGGAACCCCGTGTCGCTGCGGCTCCCGAAGCTCTCCCAGCATCCGGCTTCGTACGGCTTCCCGGCGCACCATCCCCCGATGAACAGCTTCCTCGGAGTGCCGATCCGTGTACGCGACCAAGTCTTCGGCAACCTGTATCTCACCGAGAAGCGTGGTGGTCTGCAGTTCGACGAGGACGACGAGTCGGTGTTGTCGACGCTGGCGGTGGCTGCCGGTGTGGCGATCGACAATGCGCGACTTTACGAGGAATCCCGGTTGCGTGAGCGCTGGCTCCAGGCGAACGCGGAAATCACCGAGTCGCTCATGTCGGGTGCCGAGCAGAGCGACGTTCTGGAGCTGATCGCGGAGCGGAGCCAGGGGATCACCGCCGCGGCGCTGGGGGTGGTGGTCATGCCGGTCCGCGGCACCGACTCGTTGGCGGTGGAACTCGCCATCGGGAAGGAGGCCGAGGTGCTGCGCGGGATGGTGCTGCCCGTTCAGGGGACACTCGTCGGAGAGGCTTTCGCGCAAGGTGTGCCGGTGAGCAGCCCGGACGTGTCCCGAGACAAGCGGATCTCGGTCGGCCCGCGGCGCTTCGAGGGACTGGGCCCGGCGGTGACCGTCCCCATCGGGTCGAGCGAAGGCGTGCGCGGGGTGGTGCTCCTGGCGCGAGAGGCCGGTGGTGTTTCATTCAGTGATCGTGAGATCGAGTCCTTGCAGGTATTCGCTGCCCAGGCGGCCGTGGCGATGGAACTGGCCGACCGTCGCCGTGACGCGGAGCAGATCGCTGTACTGGAGGACAGAGACCGGATCGCCCGCGACTTGCACGATCTCGCGATCCAGCGGTTGTTCGCCACCGCCATGACGCTGCAGAGTGCCGGGAAACTGATCGACCACGACAAGGCCCGGCAGCGTGTGCTGCGGTCGGTGAACGATCTCGACGAGACGATCAAGATCATCAGATCGACGATCTTCGGCCTGCGTTCCCGGGGCGACGAAGCGACCCCCGGTCTGCGCACCAGGGCCGTGGGAGCGGTGGGAGACGCGGTGGCCGTTCTCGGCTTCGCTCCCAGCGTCCGCATGGCGGGCCTGCTGGATACGCACGTGGCCGGCGAGATCGCGGACCACGTTCTGGCCGTCCTGTCCGAGGCGCTCGCCAACGTCGCTCGTCACGCGCGTGCCGACCGTGTCGACGTCCTTCTGGAGACGGACGGCAAGAAGGTACGGCTCACGGTGAGTGACAACGGTGTGGGTTTCGCCCCCGGGGGGCGCCGCAGCGGTCTGCGGAACATGGCGGAGCGGGCGCGGAAATGCGGGGGAGAGCTCGAACTGGAGGCTCGGGAAGGTGACGGCACACGCCTCGTCTGGTGGGCACCGCTCGACACCGCGGAGGGACGGGGGAGAGAGGAGGGAACGCCGGCGTAGCCGGGCCGATCGGCGGGAGGACGGGGCCGGGCGACCCTGGGCTCGGTCCGGCGCCCGAGAGACCGTGGAGTGGGAGATGTGAACCCGAGTGTGGGAGGTTGCCATGAGCGACCGAGCGCAACGGACGTTGCAACACCGGCAGGAACATATGGTGCGCTATCTGCAGGCCATGGCATCCCACTCGGCTGAGGCCGCCCGAGGAGAGCCGCTCCTCATGGAGGGGCAGCGGGACGGAGACGCACGTCGGGGCGCGGCGCGGCCGCGGGTGGTCGCGGATCTGCGGGTGTCCGACATCATGCGGCGCTCGGGCGCCGTGCCGACCGTTACCGCCGGGACCCCGCTCCTGGACGTCGCTCGCGCGATGGCACGCAGGCATGCGGAGGCCATGCCCGTGACGGACGACGACCGGCGCGTCATCGGTGTGGTGGCGGAATCCGATCTGCTGGCCCGTGCCGCGACACTCGCCGGGCCGAGGGGCGGCACCGGGCCCGTCCGGTTGCTCCCGAAAGCGAAGGTGCCGGTCGAGAAGGCGACAGCGGCCGCGCTGATGTCTACACCGGTGGTCACAGTCCGGCCATGGACGGCCGTGATCGAAGCAGCACGGGCGGCAGCGCGGGCCAGGGTCCGGCAGATCTACGTCACCGATCACCACGACCGGCTCGTAGGAGTGGTCACCCGGAACGAACTGCTGCATGCCCTGGTGCGCGACGACAGTGCCATCCACGACGAGATCGCGGACCGCGTCCTGCGTGAACTCGACATCCCGAGTTCTCAGGTGAGGGTGCGGGTACGCAACGGTGTCGTCACGCTCACGGGAGCACTCGACGCGGCGCGGATCGCTGCTCTGACCGAGGCCGTGAAGCGCATCGCCGACGTCAGCGAGGTGGACGATCTGCTGACCGTGGTCTGACGGCGGCCCGGACTCCGGCGAACAGAGTCCGGGCCCCGGCTCACGGCACTCGAGGACCGGCGTGGCGGGCGACGACGACGGGGCACTGCGCATGGTGCAGGAGAGCCTGGCTGACGGAACCGAGCAGCAGGCCGGCGAACCCGCCCCTGCCACGAGCACCCACCACAAGAAGTTGGGCGGCGGCGCTGGCCTCCACGAGCGTCGGTCGCACCCGGCCGACGACGGGCATACGACGCACCGTGACATGAGCGTATTCGTCCGTGGGGGCTGCCAGCACCGAGTCGAGCACGTGCTCGGCGTGGACTCGCTCACGCCTCGCGTCCCGCGTCACGAAGGGCGGGTCGGCGGGTCCGTTGTACGCGTCGACGCTTCCTGACCCGCTCACGTGTACGGCGAGCAACTCCGCGCCCCGCAGGGATGCCTCGGAGAAGGCGAAGCGCACGGCCTCCCGACATGCGGGTGCGTCGTCCACTCCCAGCAGCACGGGGCCTTTGGGGGCGCCCCGCCCGCGGACGACCAGCACCGGACAGCGGGCGTGAGCCGCCAGATGCCCTGCGGTGGAGCCGAGCAGCAGGCTGGTGAAGGCGTTCAGGCCGCGACTGCCGACCACCACGACGGAAGCCGTGCGAGACGCGATCTCCAGCACCATCAGCGGCTCGCCCAGGGTGACGTGGCGGGTGGTCTCCACACGCGGAGCCGCTTCGCGCGCCAGCCGTTCCGCATCGGCCAGTGTGCCGTCGGCCAGCTCGCGCGCGTTCAGGGTGTCCGGATTCCAGGGCGGGCCGCCTGGCGGTACGTGCGGCATGGGCCATCCGAAGGCATGCACCAGCCGCAGTCCGGCACCACGCAGTTCCGCCTCCCGGGCGGCTGCCTTCACCGCTTTCGAACTCGACGGGGAGCCGTCCACTCCCACCACCACGGTTTGCGTCATGACCGGGCACCTTCCCTGATTGTGAGCTTCCGGTGGATCACTGGTGTCGCCGGTGGGGGACGAGGAACACCGGGCAGTGGGCGTGATGCAGAACGCCCTGACTGACGGAGCCCAGCAGCATGCCGCGGAAGCCGCCGCGGCCCCGGGTGCCCACGACGAGACCGAGGGCGTGCGCAGCGGCCCTGCTCAGTTCCTGGACCGGGTGCCCCTCGACCACCTCGTGGTGCAGTTCCACGCTCGGACGGTCCGCGGTACGCCCCGCCGTCGTCTCGGCCAGCACCCGTCGGCACTCCTGCAGTGCGGCGTGTTCGTCCAGGGCACCGAGCAGAGGGGTGTGCCAGACATACAGGGCGCGCAGGTTCGCGCCGCGCAGTTCGGCCTCCTCGAACGCGAAGTCCACGGCCGCCGCCGAGTTCGGGCTGCCGTCCACGCCGACGACCAGTTGGGGCGGCTGTGGGGTCGTGTGCTCGTCCTCGCGCAGAACGACGACCGGGCATGCCGACCGCGTGCTCAGCGGCAGCGACACGGCGGCGGAGGAGAACAGCTCGCGTGCGGCTCCCAGGTGCCGTGAGCCGACCACCACCAGCGCCGCATGACGCGACTGTTCGGCCAGAACCCACGCGGGATGTCCTTCGGCCAGCAGCGCGGACGCCGCGACGCCGGGGCAGCGCTTCTCGACGAAGGCCAGCGCGTCCTCGAGTACGGCGTTTCCTGTGGCGTGCGGTTCGTCGCGCCACTGTTGCCATGAGGGGAGACTGGGGTCCTGCCTGCTCCCCGGAAGCGGTTCACCCTCGGCGTGTACGAGGGTCAGAGGCCGCCGTCGACGCCGGGCCTCGTCGGCGGCCCAGGCAAGAGCCGCGCGCCTCTCGGTGTCGGGATCGACGCCGACCACGATCGGGGACGACTTCATCTCGGTGCGCATGGTCTGCGCCTCCACTCCTGAGATCCTGGTCGGCCCTGCCGTCGCCGTCAGCCCCGTACGACCGCGACCGGGCTGTGCGCGTGGTGGAGGACCGCCTGGCTGACCGAGCCCAGCAACAGGCCGGCGAAGCCTCCGCGGCCCCGGGAACCGACCACCGTCAGCCGCGCCGTGCGGCTCGCCTCGATCAATGCCGGCCGTGCCGGTCCGTGGACCGTGCTGCGCTCCACCCTCACCTCGGGATACCGGGTGCGCATGCCGGCAAGCGTCTCGGCCAGCAGCCGCTCTTCCTCCGCCGCGAGCATGCCGGGTCCGTAGGCGTAGGGCTCGGTCTCGTCCGTGGGAGGCGGCATCGGCGCGTTCCAGGCCGTCCACGCGTGTACGGCGGTGACGTCCGCGCCCTGCAGAGAAGCCTCCTGGAAGGCGAACCGGACGGCTGCCGCTCCGGCGGCCGATCCGTCGACGCCCAGCACCACGGGACCCGCCGGTCGTGCGGGCTCGCGCACGACCACTACGGGGCACTCGGCGTGGGCGGCGAGCCCGGTCGCGACGGAGCCGAGAAGTGTCTTTGGGAAGCCGTTGAGACCCCTGTGCCCCACGACGGCCATCGCGGCGGACCGGGCCTGCGCCACGAGCACCGAAAGCGGTTCGCCCGGAATGACCAGGCCCGAAACGTCGGCGTCCGGAGCCTCGGCGCGAGCCCGCAGGAGCGCTTCCTCCACCACGGCATCCGCCGTCACCCGGAAGCGTTCCCGGACCGACCTGGGCAGGGCGGCATCCAGCGGCAGATGTGCCGGCCGGGCCAGCGCGTGCACGACCTGAAGCGGCACGTTGCGGACTTCCGCCTCACGTGCTGCCCAGACGACGGCTTCGAGACCCGGCGCGGAACCGTCGGCGCCCACGACCATGAAGCCGTTCATCCTTCCTCCTTCCGTCCCCCGAGGGGCTTCTCACCGCCCCGGGAACGGCTGGAAACCGTGTCGGGAGGGACCGCAACGAGGCGCCCGGGCTCAGTTGGCCGCGCGTCCCCACTGGCTACCGACGTCCTCCCATTCGTGCGCCCACGCGGCGCGGCGACGGCGGTTGAGGACGACTCGCGCGCCGTAGTAGCCGGCTGCTGCCGCCGCCACGACGGCGAAGGAGGACGCGGCACCCATGAACGCCGCGTCCACCCCTGCCTGGCTGGCGGAGGGCGGCGCCGTCGTCAGCCGGTTTCGGGAGTCCGTCCAGACCGTCACTTGCGAGCCGGCCTTCATTCCCTCGTCGACGGGGATCTTGCCCGCGTGCCGCGTGCCGTCAGGTGCCGTCCACCTCACGGTCGCGTCGACCCGGCCTCCGGTCGTCCCCGTGGCCAGGGCGTTGCTGGATGCGTCCGACACGAGTGTGGCGGTTGCGGGGTGCCGCTCCACACGTCGTTCTGCGGCACTGTGCGCCGCGGCGTGGGATGCCAACACCCCGGCCACGGGGCCGGCGACGGCGATGACGAACCAGACGAACAGAAGGATCCAGGCCTCGAGCACGTCCTCGCGGCGGCGCAGCGGATTGCGGCGCCAACGCCACAGGGACCGCCGAATGGTTGTGCCTCCGCGCATTGTGACCACCTCCGGCTGTCCTCTTCAGCCTCACGCCGCGGCGAGAGGCGGTCCAGGGGCCGTTCGGGCACCCACCCGGGATCCGAGGGGGTCGAACGGCCCCGAACCTCATCGGGCCGGACTGCAGGGCGCAGTGGGCGACGACCTGCCCCGCGTGGACCATCGGGATGCCGTCCCACGGCGTCTCCTGCGGTCGTGGCAGCGGCTCAACCGCGGGTGCCGCCAGGGCCTGTGCGGTCTCCTCGGCCGGACACGTGCATGTCGACCGAGACGACGCCGTCGACGCCCAGGCACAGCCGTTCGACGACCGGAGCGAGCTGGGCATCGTCCAGGAAACCCTCGATGGTCACTTGGCCTTCATCCACTTCCACCGTCATGTCGGCCGGTGCCAGACCGAGCGTTCGGACCAGGACGTCGCGAGATATCTCCTCCCGCAGGGAGTCGTCGCGGCGCAGGAACACCCGAAGGAGGTCGCCACGGCTGACGATGCCGACGAGGCGCTCTGCCTCGTCGACCACGGGAAGGCGCTTGACTCCCTCAGCGACCATGATCCGCGCGGCCTCCACAACGGTCCACTCCGGTCGTGCGCACACCGCGGGTGCGGTCATCAGCTCCTCGACCGTGACGTTCTCACCGGCGGAGCGGTCCGTCGGCTCCGGGAGCCGGGTCGGGCCGGCGGGATCGGGGCGCTGAGCGACCCTGCGGACCAGATCCGCCTCCGACACGACACCGACGGGGCGGCCGATGTCGTCCACCACCGGTACGGCGGTGACATCGTTGTGGGCAAGGGTCGCGGCGACCGCTTTGAACGTCGCGTCCGTTCGGACGTGGACAACGGGCCGGGTCATGAGATCACCTATCGTTCGGTGCTGCATGACAGCCTCCTCTGGGCGTCGAGCCGCTGCGGATCACCGATGTCGCGGCAGTCCGCACTTCCTCACCTTCAACGTGCTGCTCGGCGCTGTCCCCGGCCTGAGCCCTTCGGGCCGACGACGAGGGCCGTTCGGCACTCCCACCGGGACCCTCGGCCACATGGTGGGCACGGCGTCTGCGCGCGAGGCTGGAGTGCAAGGACCCCTTCGACGGAGAGGGCACGGTCATGTACGCACACCTCGGCGACCGTCTGATCGTCGAAAGCCCGTCCACCGGCGTCACCCGTCGGGACGGGGAGATCGTCGGACTCCATCACGACGACGGAACTCCGCCGTACGACGTGCGCTGGTCCGACACCGGGGATGTCACCCTGGTGTTCCCCGGTCCGGACGCGCGCGTGGACCTTGGGGCAGAGGAGACGACGGCTTCGGCAGGAACGGCTTCGGACGTACCCCGTGGCGAAGCGGTGGACTCCGCGCCGGTCGCCGCGGAAGCCGGCGACGTCGGCCGACGCCTGGCCGCGGCCCGCCGAAGCAAGGGCCTGAGCCTGGAGCAGGTGGCCCGGCGGGCCCGGATGGCGCCGCAGTACCTGGCCTACCTGGAGACGCACACCGCTGACCCGGGATTCGGCAGCCTCGTGCGACTGGCTGACGCCCTTGGCACGACATACGTCGAACTGCAGGGAGGCGGCGCCGACCGCCCGCCGGGTCAGGGAGTGGCACTTCGCAACCCGACGCTGCGTGACCTCGACGAAGGGGAGTGCCGTGCCCTGCTCTCCGCACACGGAGTGGGTCGGCTCGCGCTGAACACACCGGACGGCCCGGCGGTCTTCCCCCTCAACTACGTGGTGTCGGAGGGAACCATCGCGTTCCGTACGGCCCCCGAAGCGGCCACCGCCGCAGCCGTGGACAGTGAGGTCGCCTTCGAGGTCGACCACATCGACGACGCCATGAGCCAGGGATGGAGCGTCCTCGTGGTCGGCCGGTGCCGGACCGTGACGGAACCGGAGAAGGTGCGTCGGCTGACCGAAAGAGCGCACACCGAGCCGTGGGCCGGTGGACGGCGCACCATGTGGCTTGCCGTGCAGATGGAACGTCTGACAGGGCGCCGTATCACTTCCGTCCCCGCCTCGTGAGGGGTGTGCGCTCACCCGGCGCACGAGGCGGGCCGTCCGGCCCGGGGCCCCGTGCCACGACGGCGACGGACCGGACCAGGACCGGTCGACGCGGTGCGGCCGACCGCCGAAACCCGACGGGAGACGAGATGAAACTGCACACACGCTGTGGCCGTACCCTGAATGTCACCCGGTTCACTCCGCAGGGGCTGCCCACGCGGATGAGCCGCGTCGTCCTGGACACGTCGTTCGCCTCCTACGACGAGGACGAACTGTGGACGTCGCTCACGGCGGAGGAGGCCAGGCGTCTGGCCGGTCTGCTGCTGCTCCAGGCAGCCGCGGTGGAATCGGGGCCCCGCGCCGTGCCCGGAGTCGTCGAGGCGGTGTCGGTCGCCGGGGACGCCTACGCGATCCGGGTGCGTGGGCATGAGTTGACCGTCGACCAACCGCTCACCGACGGAGGAACGGACACCGCTCCCACCCCCGTGGAGCTGTTCGTGGCAGCGGTGGCCGCGTGCGCCGCGCACTACGCGGGGCGCTTCCTGGACCGGCACGGTGCCGGCCGGGAGGGCTTCTCCGTCCGCGCCGAGTTCCAGATGGCGGACGACCGGCCGCCGCGCGTAGCGTCGGTGAACCTGACCGTGACCGCTCCCACGTTGCCGGCACAGAAGCAGGCCGCCCTGCGCGCGGTTGTGTCCCACTGCACTGTCACGAACACCTTGGCCCAGGCGCCGGAGGTGGTGCTGGCGGTGCGCAGCGCGTCCTCGGGGGAGACGGACCGGGACACGGAGACCACTCAGCGATGAGTGCCGTCGGTGGCGCCGTCTCCGGCCCCGGCGTGGGCGCCCTGCCATCAACGCCGCCGCAAGTCTCACTCCTCGTACGGGTGCGATGCTCTCTGTTCGAACGGACACAGGCTTCGCCCGGGGGCAGATCGGCCGAACGCCCTGCCCGGACCATGCAGACGACGGCCCCGCGGGTCCGAAGCAGCCCAGGGCCCGGACCGCCGCCTCGTGGGCGGCGAGCGCGCTGCCCGCGAGGCGGCGGGTCGGCCGGCGGGGAGACGGGTCAGCGAACCGGGTCGGCTTCCGATTCCTGGCGAACGACGACGACGGGGCAGGCCGCGTGCTGAGCGCAGCGCTGGCTCACCGAACCAAGCATCGCCCGCGCGAAGGCGCCCCTGCCCCGGCGGCCCACCACGAGGAGTTCGGCCCCTTGGGAAGCGCGGATGAGGGTCTCGGACGGGTCGCCCTCCACGAGGACCTCCCGCAAACCCGGCGGCCGCTCCTCGGGGAAGATGGCGTTCAGCTCCGCCGAGAAACGCTCACGCGCCTGCTCCAGGTCGAAATCGGGGTCGATGGCCGGACCGGCGAAACCGACGGCGGACGGTGTGTCCCAGACATGGACCGCCTCCACGACGCCACCGACGGAGCGTGCGTACCGGTCGGCCCAGCGCAGCGCGGCGTAGGAGGACGCGGAACCGTCCACTCCCACGACCACCCGTGCTGCCGAATCAGAGGATTGCATGGTCACCTCGCTCATGGGCGTTGTCCGCCACTGCCCACGCTGCCCGGTACCACGCCACCGCGCCAGCGGAGAGAAGCCCGTCGGACTGCGCGCACCGAGCCCGGCGCGAGGAGACTAGGAGGAACCGAGGCGCCTGCGGACGTCCGCGGTCAGTCCCGACAGCCGTTCGGAGCACACGGCTCGGCCCGGCCGGGGAGTCCGGATCCGCAGGGCGTCGGCGGGCAGGCTCGCCAGTTCTGCTGTGAGGCGCGCGCGTCCCTCCGGCAGGGTGTCCGGTGGGTGGAGCCGCCGTCCGTCACGCATGACCGTTCGCAGAAGTGGCTCCGCCCCGGCCGGCCCCGGCTCGTCCCACAGGGCGATGACGTCGTCACCGCTCGGACGTCGGAAGACCTGCTTTCGTCCCGGTGACGTCACCTTGGCGGACGACAGTTTCATGACCGGGCGCCCGGCGTACTCCACCAGCTTGTACGCCGAGTCCAGATACGGAGCGTCGGCGGAGGTGCCCACCCGGGTGCCGACCGCGTACACATCGATGGGCGCCCCGGAACGGACGAGGCTGTCCACGCCGTACTCGTCCAGGCCGCCGCTGGCGACGACACGCACGTCGGGAAGGCCGGCGCGGTCCAGTTCGGCGCGCGCACGACGGGCGAGATCACCGAGGTCGCCGCTGTCCAGCCGCACGGCACACCCCGGCTCCCGCCCGAGGTCGCGCAGGACACGAGCCGCGGTACGGACCCCGCGTACCGAGTCGTACGTGTCCACCAGGAACGTCACCGGCCCCGGGTGCGCGCGGGCGAAGGCGCGGAAGGCGGCCTCCTCGTCCGTGAACGCCTCGACGTACGAGTGCGCCATCGTCCCGGACGCGGACAGCCCCCAGCGGACCGCCGCCGCCACGTTGCTGGTCCCCGCGAAACCCGTGAGCGCGGCGGTGCGCGCGGCCTGCATCCCGGCGGAGGTCCCGTGGGTGCGGCGCAGCGAGAAGTCGACCACCGGACGCCCGGCGGCGGCCAGGACGGACCGCACCGCCTTCGACGCCACGGCCGTCTGATGCGAGACCTGGTTGAGCAGGAACGTCTCCACGAGCTGCGCCTCCGCGAGCGGGGCGGTGACCTCGAGCAGTGGTTCCCCGGCGAACACCACACGTCCTTCGGGCACGGCGCGCACCTCGCCGGTGAACGTCGTGCCACACAGCGGGGAGAGGTCGGCGTAGGGCCGGTGCAGCGCGGAGGCGAAGTCCTCCACGTCCGCCGAGGTGACGCGGAAGGCGCTGAGGTAGTCGAGCGCCGGTTCGATGCCCGCGCTGACGAGAAATCCGCGTTCGGGGGGCAGGTCGCGCACGAACAGACTGAACGTCGCGGGCCGGCTCATGTCTTCGAGAAGGTAGGACAGGGCCATGGTGACTTCGTACAGGTCCGTGGTCGTCACGTCCGACATGTTGCTCACCTGTCCGTAGCCGCTCGTGCCCGGTCAAGAACAAGCTTCACCTGCTCCTGGGGGCATGAGGAAGGGCCGGCCGGTCAATCCTTGTGGCCACTGGGCCCCATGCGTCCGCCGAGACGGTGACGGACCCTTGGAGGTGTCGGGACACTCACCACCCGGGTGGGAGGAAGCCATGGACGGCCACGTCTACAGGGTCGAGGACGTCATGACCCGCACAGTCATCGCCCTGGCCGGCGGAGCGACGTTCAAGGACATCGTCCGGACCATGGAGACACAACGGATCAGTGCACTTCCCGTCATCGATCAGGGAAACCACGTGATCGGTGTCGTCTCCGAGGCCGATGTGCTGCGCAAGGAGGAATTCCGCGACACCGACCACGAGCGCGGTGCCCGGAGCCGGATCCCCGAGGGTCTGGTGAAGGCGCGGGCCGTCACCGCGGAGGATCTGATGACCGCTCCCGCCGTGACCGTCCGCGCGGACGCCCCTGTGGCCCGGGCAGCCCGCGCCATGGCACGTCGCAGGGTCAAGCGCCTTCCCGTCGTCGACCACGAAGGTGTGCTGCAGGGCATCGTCAGCCGCGCGGACCTGCTCCGGGTGTTCCTGCGGTCCGACCCCGACATCGCCGAGGAGGTCCGTCGGGAGATCGTCGGCGGCCGGTTCCCGGAAGGACTCGAATCGGTCCGCGTGCAGGTGCACGAGGGAGTCGTCACCCTCACCGGCCGGGTGCCGGACACCTCGCTCGTTCCGCTGGCCGAACGGCTGGTGCGCTCGGTCGAGGGCGTCGTGGACGTGCGGTGCGCGCTGACGGGCCCCAGGCACCATCCGGCAGGGGAGTCGGAGAACGCAGCTCCTGCAACGGACCGGCTGGGACGTTCGGCCCTTCCACGCAGTGCTCGGCGGAGCGATCGTTGAATGGTGGAAAGGAGGCTCGTATGAGCAGCGTGCTGGAGCGACTGCCGGGCTGGCCCGACCTGTTCGGCTGGGCCGAGACCGGACTACCCGGAGCGCCCGTCGCCCCCGGTCTGCACGGCATCCGGGTCGAGGAGCATGTAACGGACGACGCGTACGTCCTGAAGGCCGAGCTTCCGGGCATCGACCCCGACAAGGACGTCGAGATCGCCGTCGAGGACGGTCTGCTGACAGTGCGCGCCGAGCGCACGGAGGAGACCAAGGAGAAGCACCGCACCGAATTCCGCTACGGCACCTTCGCCCGTTCCGTCCGGCTTCCGGCCGGAGCACAGGACGACGAGGCGACTGCCGAGTACGAGGACGGTGTACTGACCATCACGGTCCCGGTTCCGACCCCGAAGGAGGGAACCCGGACCATTCCGGTGCGACGCACCTGAGTGAGGCAGGTGCTTGCACAACAGGGTGTGCGGCTCGCGGCGGGCGTGGCCGCACACCCGTACGTGCCGCCGGTCGCGCAACGACGCCGGGCTGGTGTGAAGCGAGACGGCCTCTCGTGGACGACCGCGACGCACGGTGGCATGGGCGGCAAGGGGACGGGGACGGGTGAATACTGGGGATGTGTGACGCGAGTGTGAACGCCCGGCAGCGCTTTGCGGGTGCGCCGGAAGGGGTGGGCGTTCTCGACGAGGAGACCAGGGTGAAGCACCGTACGACTGACCCAGCGGACTCCGGGGCAGGGCATGAGGCGGACGGAGTGCCGGAGCTGCTGCTGAAGGCGCACGACGCCCTGCGTGGGGCGACGCATCTGATCACAGCGCGGGAAACCCCGGAGGCCGAGCGCGGGTTCGCAGCGTTTACGAAGAACCTGGCGGCACTGCTGACAGAGGTGGAGGACATCACCTCCACGATCTCCGCCGACCCGCTCAACGCATCCGACCGTCGCTCTTCGCTGCTGGCGCTGTACGTGCGGGGCGACGCGGGGCGCATCGCCGTTCTGATCGAACAGGTCGGTGACATCGCCTCGGTGCGAGGCACGCAGAGTCTCGCCGGGCCGCTCAGGGGGCCGGTGCGAGAACTGGGCGAAGCCTGCGTGCACCTCATGGCGCAGGCCCACGACGTGCTACGGGTACCAGGCCCTCTGACGGTGCTGAACCAAGGCCTCGCCGACGTCACCGCCCGACAGCGTCGTCTCAGCCGCTCGCTCTTGACGGGCGCTCTCGCCTGCTCCACACGAGATGCCGTGGACGCGGCGGTTCTGGGGCGTTGCTACGAGGAGTGCGCCTGGCGGGCGGTGGCGCTGGCCGGCGTCGGCCTGCAGGCGCGTGCCCCCGCCGTGGGCGCTCACTGACGCGGTGTGGGTGCGGGTCAGGGAGCTTTCGCCAACCTGGGACAGTCCTGCTGCAGCGGACAGCCGACCTACCGCGAGATCGATCGGGCCGGCGATCACCCCCCAGCCGTCAGGAAGATCTTCCGCAGGGGTGGCTCCTTCGAAGCGTTCCCGTACAGACGCGTGCACGAAACGGAGGGGCCGGCCGTGCAAGGCGGCCTCTTCTGCGGCCCAGTCGAGCGCTCTCATGCTCGATGGGGAGCCGTCCACGCCCACCGTCACTGGTCTGTCCACCGATCACGCTCCCCCTTTTGCCACCAGTGAAACGACGGTCCGCGGTGTCCGCAAGCTGCACCCGCCCTCCGGGGCTCCGGACGGCTCCGGTCAGCGCGGCGGTTCGCCGCGGCGGACGGAACCCGGAGCACGTGCACCGTGGTGGTCGGCCCGCGCGGAGGAGATGAGCTGCCAGGGCACGCTGATCACCACGACGCCCGGAGCGAAGCGGAGGCCTGCTTTGATCCGGAGTGCGGACTGGTTGTGCAGCAGGTTCTCCCACCAGCGGCCGACGACGTACTCGGGGATGTAGACGCCGACCATGTCGCGCGGGCTCTCGCGGCTGAGCGAGCGTACGTAGTCGACGACGGGCCGGGTGACCTCACGGTAGGGGGAGTCCAGGACCTTGAGGGGCACGTTGACGCCTAGCCGCTGCCACTGCTCTTCCAGCACACGTGTCTCCTCGTGGTCGACGGCGACCGTCAGCGCCTCGAGCCGGTCAGGCTTGGAAGCACGCGCATAGGCCAGCGCCCGGAGCGTCGGTTTGTGGACGCTGGAGACCAGCACGATCGCCAGGACACGGGAAGGCGAGGTGAGGTCGGCGTGCGGGTCGGTGCTGGTCAGCTCGGCGGCGGTGCGGTCGTAACGCATGCGGATGGCACGCATCAGCAGCCACAGCACGCCGGCGGCGAGTACGGCCAGCCAAGCGCCGTCGAGGAACTTTGTGAACAGGACCACCACCAGGACCAGGCCCGTGAACATCGCGCCGACCGAGTTGATGACCCTGGCGAGGCGGTGGCGGCGCCGCAGCGCGAGGTCGCTCTCTGTGGACAGGGCCTGGTTCCAGTGCCGGACCATGCCGGTCTGCGAGAGCGTGAAGGAGGTGAAGACGCCCAGGATGTACAGGTGGATCAGGGCCGTGACGCTGGCTTTGAACCCCCACAGCAGCAAGCCGGCGGTTACGGCCAGCGCCACGATGCCATTGGAGAAGGCGAGCCTGTCTCCCCGGCTGTGCAGCTGGCGAGGCAGGTAGCGGCGCTGCGCGAGGACCGATGAAAGAAGCGGGAAACCATTGAACGCGGTGTTCGCGGCGAGGACCAGAACAAGCGCGGTCGCCGCCTGGATGTAGTAGAAGCCGACACTCCTCTCCCCGCCGAAGACCGCGGCCGCGACCTGGGCGATGACCGTGCGCTGCTGGTAGGCGGAACAGTCCTGACCCAGCCCGGTGAGCCGGCAGGCGTCATCCGCGATGTGGACCTTGGCCACGATCGCGAGCGTGGTGACACCGACGAACATCGCCACGGCGATGAGCCCCATCACTGCCAGGGTGATCGCCGCGTTGTGCGACTTCGGCCTACGGAAGGCGGGAACCCCGTTGGAGATCGCCTCCACGCCGGTCAACGCGGTGCAGCCGTTGGAGAACGCCCGCAGCACGAGCAGTACCAGCGCCACACCGGCCAGCTGCGCGTCGCCCCCTTGCGGCCGGATGCCGTACGAGGCGCTCTCGGCGACGGGCGCGTCCCCGACCAGATACCGGAAGAGCCCGGTGGCGATCATGAGGAGGACGCCGCCGACGAACAGGTACGTCGGCGCGGCGAAGGCCCGCCCGGACTCGCGCACTCCCCGCAGGTTCACCATCGCGAGCAGCGCCACGAAGCCCAAAGCCAGCGGCACCCGCTGGGCGTGCAGCTGGGGGACGGCGGAGATGATGTTGTCCACGCCGGAAGCCACCGACACCGCCACGGTCATCACGTAGTCGACCAGCAGGGCAGCCCCCACCACCAGACCGGCCCCCTCGCCGAGGTTCGCGGACACGACCTCGTAGGAGCCCCCACCACTCGGATAGGCGCGCACGACCTGCTGGTACGACAGCACCACCACCGTCATCAGCGCGACGACCGCCGCCGCGATCCACGGCGTGAAATGCACATACGCCAGCCCGCCCAGCGTGAGCACCAACAAGATCTCCTGCGTCGCGTACGCCACCGACGACAGCGGGTCCGAGGCGAAAATCGGCAGGGCTACACGCTTGGGAAGCAGCGTCTGCCCCATCTCACTGCTGCGCAGGGCACGGCCGACCATCAGCCGCTTCGCCACCTCGGAGATCCTGATCACAGTAGCGAAGGTAGAGCGGCAGCCTGCCGATCAGAAGGACCATCGCCCCGACGCAGGTCAGCAGCCCGGTCAGCGGCTGACTTCGAAATCTGTCAGGACAAGCAGGGCGCGGAGGAGCTGGGTGGCGCGGCCGGGGTCGGTGTGAAGCTTGGCGAGGATCCGCACGTTCTCGAGGGCCGCCCGGCCGCAGCGGGCAGGAACCGGTCCCACCATTCCTTCCAACTGCGGTTTCAGGTTGGTGCACGCTCAAGGCAGCCCAGCCACGGTCATCTGCTCCATGATGGGACGCCAGACGCTGTCCCGGAGGACGAGCCCGCGATGTGTGACCAGCACCGCCGACAGCACAGGATCCGCGGGGTCGATGTCGATGACTCCCCCGGAAGCGATGCGCTGCAGTAGAGCGATGACGTGACTGGCATAGGCGTCGGACGCGACCCGGGGCAGCCGCTCGGCAAGTCGGCCCGCCCCCGCCACGAGCACGCCGGATGCGGTGCGGACCACAGCCTCCGGTTCCGAGCCCTCCACGTTCCCGCCGTCCCGATCAGCGACCATGTCGACGACCACGGAACCAGGACGCATGGTTGCCAGCGACTCGGCGGTCAGCACGATCCGTGGACGGTCGTAGAGCCAGGGGCGCAGCGACGTGACGACGATGTCCCGGTCGCGAAGATCCGACGGGGCGTCGTCTGCGGTGAGCACCTCCGTCCCGCACGCCTCCAGAGTGCGCCCTGCCTGACGCGCGGCCGGTCCGTGGCCGACGATCAGGGCACGGGCCGCTGTTCCGGGGAGCGCGGCACCGCCTCCCGCCGACACCGGCCGGTCGAGGAGGTCGGCTGCGAGCAGAGCGGCCTTGTAGCCCGCCAGCTGCTCCAGCGAGGCAGCGGCGTCGAGCGGCGAGCCCGCGGCTTCCGCGTCGCCGGCGAGGTCCAGGGCGATGACGGTGAGTCCCTCGTCAGCCCACTTGTGGATGAGGAAAGGGGTGCTCAGCGGGGCGCGGAGAACGGCCAGCAGGGCAACCACCACCTGGCCACGTCGAAGCACACGTCCCGCGACGCATGCCGGAGGTCGGAGCGCCACCACGATGTCGGAGCCGGCGACGACCTCGTCCCGCGAGCCGATGCCTGCGCCTGCGGCCCGGTACTCAGGGTCGGTCAGCCCCAGACGTTCACCGGCACCGGTCTCCACAAGTACGTCGAGACCCAAGGTGCGGACCCGGGGCACCGACTCCGGCGGAAGAGCCACACGACGGTCTCCCGGGGTGATCTCGCGGCACACCCCCACCGTAAGAGAGGCCATGAGCGGCCACCTCCCGTACCTCCGTGTGCGTGGTCCAGTTCCAGTATGGAAGGGGTGTGGCCGATGTGCCGCGGTCGCCTCGCGTTTCGGCGGGGATCGCTCATCCTGGGACTCAGGAGGTGGCGACGTCGCCGACAGCACCCAAGGAGGACGGGAATGCCCACCAGCTCCCTTGCAGGTTGGCGGTTCTGGATCGACCGGGGTGGAACCTTCACGGACGTCGTGGCACAAGGACCCGACGGCCGCGTAGCCGCGCTCAAACTGCTGTCCGAGGACCCTGCTCGCTATCGTGACGCTGCCGTCGAGGGCATCCGCCGCCTTCTGGGCCTGGACCCGGAGGAACCCGTTCCGAGCGACGCGGTCCACAGCGTCCGCATGGGCACGACGGTGGCGACCAACGCCCTGCTGGAACGTGCCGGAGAGCGCACCGCACTGGTGATCACACGTGGTTTCCGTGACGCCCTTCGCATCGGCTACCAGAACCGACCGGACCTCTTCGCCCGAGAGATCGAGCTCCCCGAGGCCCTGTACGAACGCGTCATCGAGGTCGACGAGCGCGTCACCGCCGAGGGCGAAGTGCTACGGGCACCTGATCTGGACACCCTGGCGGTTCAGCTCCGGGACGCGTACGCCGACGGGCTCCGCGCGATCGCGGTCGTCTGCCTGCACAGTGCGCTCCACCCCGGGCACGAGCAGTCGGTAGGGCGACTCGCCGCCTCCCTCGGTTTCCCCCAGGTCACTCTCTCCTCCACGGTGTCCCCACTCACCAGGCTCGTGCTGCGCGGGGACACGGCCGTCGTCGACGCCTACCTCTCACCGGTGCTGCGCGAGTACGTGCGGGAGGTGTCCCGCGAATTGCCCGGCGTCCCGCTGATGTTCATGCAGTCGAACGGCGGCCTGGCGGCGGCGGACCACTTCAGAGGCAGCAGCGCGGTGCTGTCCGGCCCGGCCGGCGGCATCGTCGGCATGGCCGGTCTGTCGCAGCAGGCCGGACACGACCGCGTCGTCGGCTTCGACATGGGCGGTACCTCGACGGACGTGTCCCACTACGCGGGTGAGTTCGACCGGGTTCCGGTCACCCACATCGGTGGTGTCCGGCTCCAGGTGCCGATGCTCGACATCCAGACGGTCGCCGCGGGTGGCGGTTCGGTGCTGCGCTTCGACCACGGTCGGTACCAGGTGGGTCCGGACTCTGCGGGCGCGCGCCCGGGGCCGGCCTGTTACCGGGCCGGTGGCCCGCTGACGGTGACCGATGCCAACGTGATGCTGGGGCGCATCCCGCCCGCCCACTTCCCGCGCGTGTTCGGCCCGGGCGGCGACCAACCGCTGGACGAGACCGTCGTGCGACGGAAGTTCGCCGATCTCGCGGCCCGCATCCGCCGGGCGACCGGCGACCGGCGGTCCCCCGAAGAGGTGGCCGAGGGATTTCTCCGGGTGGCGGTCGCCAACGTGGCCGCCGCGGTGAAGCGCATCTCCGTACACCGAGGCCGCGACGTCCGTGCATACGCTCTGACCTCGTTCGGCGGGGCCGGTGGGCAGCACGCCTGCGCCGTCGCCGACGCGCTGGGCATCCGCACGGTCCTCGTCCCGCCGCTCGCGGGTGTGCTGTCCGCCTTGGGCATCGGGCTGGCCGACCTCACGACCGTGCACGAGCGCTCCCTGGAGCTGGCGCTGGACGACGCCCACATGAGCGATGTCCGTGAGGTCGCGGAGCAGCTCGAGTCCGCCGCCCGACAGGCGCTCGCCGATCAGGGGACAGCGGACGAGCGCGTACGCGTCAGCCGGACGGCGCGCCTGCGCTACGACGGGACCGACACCACGGTGACCGTGCCCCTCGGCGGCCGGGACGTCATGGAACGAGCGTTCGCCGAGCGACACCGCGCGCTCTACTCGTTCCTGCTGGACCGCCCCGTGGTGGTCGACGCCCTGTCCGTCGAGGCCCGAGGACTGACGTCCCGGCCCGATCTTGGCCGGCTGGGCAGCCGGCAGGCACCGCACGACCAGGCCGCCGTACGCTCCACGCGCCTCCACATCGGAGGTGAGTGGCGGACCGTGCCGCTGTACGAGCGCGAGCAACTGCATCCAGCGGCGGTGCTGCCAGGACCCGCCGTGATCGCCGAGGACAACGCGACCACCGTCGTCGACCCCGGCTGGCAGGCATCCGTCACGGCACATGGTCATCTCCGCCTGACCCGGTCCGCCGCCGTGCCCCCGGACCGGGCCGGCACCGGCGCGGACCCGGTGCTGCTGGAAATCTTCAACAACCAGTTCGTCTCCGTCGCCGAGCAGATGGGAGCCAGGCTCGCCGCGACGGCCCAGTCCGTCAACATCAAGGAACGCCTCGACTTCTCCTGCGCGCTCTTCGACCCTGAGGGCAACCTGGTCGCCAACGCGCCGCACATCCCGGTTCACCTCGGATCCATGGGCACCGCGGTCAGGGAAATCGTCCGCCGCCGAGCCGGACGCATGCGGCCGGGAGAGGCCTATGCGGTGAACGACCCCTATCACGGAGGCACCCACCTGCCCGACATCACCGTGATCACGCCCGTCTTCGGGGAAGCCGGCACGCCGCACGCCGACCGTGTGCTGTTCCACGTCGCCTCCCGGGGGCACCATGCGGAGATCGGCGGCCTGACCCCTGGTTCGATGCCGGCCGACAGCCGCAGCATCGACGAGGAAGGCGTCCTCTTCGACAACTGGCTCCTGCTCCAGGACGGCCGCTTGCGCGAGGCAGCGACTCTGGACCTGCTCACCAGCGCGCCCTACCCGTCACGCAACCCCACGACCAACCTGGCCGACCTCCGCGCCCAGATCGCCGCCAACGCCAAAGGCGTCGACGAGGTGAACCGCATGATCCGGCACTTCGGTCTCGACGCGGTCCAGGCCTACATGCGCCACGTTCAGGACAACGCCGAGGAAGCGGTCCGCCAGGCCCTCGACACCCTCACCACCGGGGAGTACCGGTACGAGACGGACTCCGGAGCGGTGATCGCCGTACGCGTCGACGTGGACCGCCGCCGACGCGGCGCGACCATCGACTTCACCGGCTCCTCACCGCAACTCGAATCCAACTTCAACGCGCCGACCTCCGTGGTCACGGCTGCCGTGCTGTACGTCTTCCGCACCCTCATCGCGCAGGACATCCCGCTGAACGACGGTTGTCTACGGCCCTTGCACCTCGTCGTTCCGCGTGGATCGATGCTGGCTCCCGAGCCACCCGCCGCCATCGTGGCCGGCAACGTGGAGACCTCCCAGGCCGTCACCGGAGCCCTCTATGCCGCGCTGCGTACGCAGGCGGAGGGGAGCGGCACGATGAACAACGTCACGTTCGGCAACGAACACCACCAGTACTACGAAACGGTCGCCTCGGGGGCCGGAGCAGGCCCCGGCTTCCACGGTGCCTCGGCAGTCCAGACGCACATGACCAACTCCTACCTGACCGACCCGGAGGTCCTGGAGATGCGCCTGCCGATCCTCGTCGAGCAGTTCTCCGTACGACGCGGCAGCGGCGGCGCCGGCCGGTGGCACGGGGGAGACGGCGTGGTACGCAGGATCCGCTTCCGCGAGGCGATGACGATCAGTGTGTTGTCGGGACACCGCAGGATCCCTCCCTACGGGATGGCCGGCGGCGAGCCGGGTGCCCTCGGACACCACTGCGTGGAACGCGACGGCGTTGCTGTGCCCATGGCGGCCTGTGGCTCCACTGCGGTGCAGGTTGGTGACGTGTTCGTCATGGTCACCCCAGGCGGTGGCGGCTACGGAACCGCGGCCGACGCCTTCGCGACGAGGGAGCACGGCCGACGGAACGCCCCTCGGGGCAGGTGATGGCTGAGAACACCGTCGGTACCGCTGCGGAGCGTGTCCGGCGATACGATCCCGGCCCGCAAGGTGCTGGTCCATCAGACGGCCGCAGCCGACCTCCTTGTCGTCGGGGCCCGTCACCGGTCGGGCCGTCTCGGCCTTCAGCTCGGGCGGGTCGCCCACACGCTGCTGCAGCACGCGGCCTGCCCGGTCGCAGTGGTGCCACAGGTCGCGTGAGGGGTTCGCCGCACGACGTCGGTGCCGGTGGCCTCGCCCGATCACCTGTCACAAGCGAGCCGCGTGGTCCGGGACGTACGTCTGCAGCTCCCTGGGTGACCGTGCGTATCCGGTCGAGGGAGGGCGTTCCGGGAGGGTGAGTGAGGGGGGCGGCACGTCGTGGTAGGCGACGGAGTCCAAGAAGTGGGCGATCATGTTGAGCCGGGCCCGACGTTTGTCGTCGCTCTCCACCACGTACCACGGGGACTCGGGAGTGTCCGTGGCCGCCATCATCTCGTCCTTGGCGCGAGAGTAGGCTTCCCACCGGGTGATCGACTCCAGATCCACCGACGAGAGTTTCCAGCGCTTCAGCGGGTCTTCGAGGCGACGCCGGAAGCGCTTCTGCTGCTCCACATCACTCACGGAGAACCAGTACTTCCGCAGCAGGAGCCCGTCCTCGACGAGCATCCTTTCGAAGACGGGGCAGTGTCGCAGAAACCGACGGTGTTCTTCACCGGTGCAGAACCCCATGACACGCTCGACCCCGGCCCGGTTGTACCAGCTGCGGTCGAAGAGAACGATCTCGCCGCCCGCGGGCAGGTGCTCCACGTACCGCTGGAAGTACCACTGTGAGCGTTCCCGCTCGGTCGGTCGGGGCAGTGCCACGACACGCGTCACTCGGGGGTTGAGGTGTTCCGTGAGCCGCTTGATGGCGCCGCCCTTCCCGGCCGCGTCCCGGCCCTCGAACACCACCGCAACGCGCTTCTTCCCGGTCACAACCCATTCCTGGAGTTTCACCAGTTCGGTCTGCAAGCGCAGCAACTCCGTCTCGTACGTTCCGCGTGAGATCGTCCGGAGTTTCTTGCCTGCCATGCCACCTCCAGCCCCCCGCGATCCGATGCCCTCCGTGTCAGCACGGTAGTGGTCGGTCACGAGCAGCGCATGCGCACGTCGGTCGGTGTCCCCGTGCTCGCAGGGCACGCGGGTGGGCCGTGCGACCGCGTGGCCGTCGCCGCGCACCGGGGCAGGTGCTGTCCCGGTGTACGGCCTCCTCGTGGCGGCGCTACCGTCCTGGCAGCAGTTCCGCCACCCGTGCCATGCGCTGCCAGCCACCAGCCACCAGCCAGCAGTCCGCCGAGCACCATTCCCACCACCGGCGCGATGTCCAAGGGACGGCCCTCCGGCAGGCCGGCGGCCCGGCAGGCCAGCCATGCGGCAAGGGCTCCGCAGAACACGGCGAGGACCACCGCCGTCATGTGCGCCGTTTCCGGATGAGGACATGGAGCCCTGCCTGATCCTCGGAGTCACGGCGACGCCGAAGAACCGTCCTCACCGCGTGCGGGTGATCAGGAAGTCGGCGCTGGCGGACAGCGTGCTGAGCCGGGACGTGTCCTCGTCATCGATGTGGACACCGGCCCGTTCGCCGAGAACCTCCAGGAAGTTCAGGAAGTCCAGCGAGTCCATCTCAAGCGCCTCGCGAAACTCGTCCTGAGGTGCGAGGCCGGCGACATCGGCGTCGGGGATCACCGAGGAGATCGCTTGCCTGACCATCTCGAGAGCGTCGGTTCTGTTCATGTTCACAGGTGCTCCGGGGTCTGGAGGAGACGGGCGACCACAGCGAGGTAGCGGGCCCCGACGGCGCCGTCCGTCGCCCGGTGGTCCGCCGAGAGGGTCGCCGTGACAACGGGCCGTACTCCCAGAAGGCCGTCGACGGCCCACGGCCGGTCGACCACACGCCCGAAGCCGACCAGGGCCACCTGGGGTGGATGGATGACGCCGAAGACACTCTCCACACCCTGATCGCCCAGATTCGTGACGGTGATGCCGGCCCCCGACACCTCGGAACCGCGCAGTCTGCCCGTGCGGGCCCGGTTGACCAGGTCCTTCAGGGCCCTCATCAGCTGGGGAAGGGGAAGCGTGTCGGCGTGGTGCAGGGTGGGGGCGACGAGCCCACCGCCCCGCAGCGACACGGCTACGCCGAGGTGGATGCCGTCGGCGGCCGTGAAGTGGTCCTCGGTCCAGAAGCCGTTGAGGTCGGGCACCTCCCGGGCGCCCAGTGCCGCGGCCTTGAGCAGCAGGGCGGCGGGGAGCAGCCGCTCACCGACGGGGCTGCGCCGGTTGTGCTCGCGCAGCCAGTCCGCAGCGGCCGCCATGTCCACGGTCGTCGAGAGGTAGTAGTGGGGGATGTCACGGTTGGCGCGGCTCATCAGGCCGGCGATCGCCTGACGCATGGCCGCCGTCCGGTCTTCGGACGGGCGACTGGCGGAGGAGGCCAGGGGGCTTTCGGGCGCGGGTGGCGCCGGGTGTGGGCCGGGCACCGCCCGGCGGACGTCCGAGGACCGGATCGCCGAGTGACTCCCCGTGCCCGTCACGGTGGCGAGGTCGACGCCCAGTTCGGCGGCGAGCCGCCGGGCGAAGGGGGTGGCGCGCGCACGAGGCGGCGCCGTACCGGGTCGGGCCGCTGCCGCGTGTTCGACATCCGCTCGGGTGACACGTCCTCCCGGTCCGGAGCCGTGCAGCCCGTCCAGGTCGACACCGCTCCGCTCCGCGAGGTGCCGGGCCAAGGGGCCTGTCTCGAGGTGTCCGGGCAGCCGGGCGGCGGAGGGTACCGGTGCCGGCACGGAACCAGGCGGTGATGAGGGCGGCTCCCGGGAGGGTTCCGGTGCGGGGGGCCCGGACGGCTCGACCTCCGTGGGGGCGTGCCGGGTGGGCCGTGCTTTCTCGGACGACCCGATCAGAGCGAGCGGTGTGCCCACCGGCACGGTCCTGCCGGGCTCGACGAGGAGCTCCGTCACGATCCCGGTGTCGAAGCACTCCACCTCGATGGTCGACTTGGCGGTTTCGACGACCGCGACCGGCTCGCCCCGGTGGACGTGGTCACCGGTCCGCACCAGCCATTCCGTGAGGGTTCCCTCGTCCATGTCCGCGCCGAGGGACGGCATGGTGAACTCCGCCATGATCAGTCCACCGCCCCATGGACGGCCGCGACGATGTCAGCGGTCTGCGGCAGGGTGGCCTCCTCGAGCTGACGGGCGTACGGAACGGGCACCTCGGCGCTGCACACCCGCTCCACGGGCGCGTCCAGGTCGTAGAGCGCGTCCTCGGCAATGCGGGCGGAAACCTCCGCGGCGAGGCTCCCGGTCCGCCACGCCTCGTCGATGACCACCGCACGGTGAGTGCGAGCCACGGAGGCGGTGACGGTCGCGTGGTCGAGGGGGCGGAGCGTGCGGAGGTCGATCACCTCCGCACTGATGCCGTCGGTGGCCAGCTCGTCCGCCGCCGCCAGGACTTTGGGCAGCGAACCCCCGTACGTGATCAGGGAGACGTCGGTGCCGGGGCGGCGGATCGCGGCGTGGTCCACGTCCACGGTCTGTACCGTCGACGGGAGTTCGCCGGAGACGTTGTAGAGGCTTCCGTGTTCGAAGATCAGCACCGGGTCCGGATCGGCGAGCGCCGAGGGCAGCATGTGACGGGCGTCTTCAAGGGTGGCAGGGGCGAGAACGCGGATGCCGGGAATGTGCGCGTACCAGCCCTCCAGGCTGTGCGAGTGTTGCGCGGCGAGCTGGCGTCCGGCACCCGTGGTCATGCGGATGACCAGCGGTACGGCGAGCTGGCCGCCCGACATGTGGCGAAGTGTGGCGGCGTTGTTGAGTATCTGGTCGAGAGCGAGCAGGCTGAAGTTGACGGTCATGATCTCGACGATCGGGCGCATCCCGGCCAGCGCGGCGCCGATGCCGGCGCCGACGAACGCCGATTCGGACAGCGGGGTGTCGCGGACGCGTTCGGGGCCGAACTCCTCCAGCAGGCCGAGGCTGACGCCGAAGCACCCGCCGTACCGGCCCACGTCCTCGCCCATGAGGAAGACCCGGTCGTCGGAGCGCAGGGCCTCGCGGAGCGCCTCGCGCATCGCCTCCCGGTAGGTGGTGCTCTCCGGCTGCTTCACGTCGCCGCTCACGGTCGGCCCACCCTCCCGGCCGTGGAACCGGTGACGTGGCGGAGCAGGTGCTCGACCGGTTCTTCGGGTCCCTGTTCCGCCGCCTCGACGGCGCGGTCCACCTCGCGGCCGACACGTCGCTCGGTACGAGCCAGTTCCTTGTCGTCCAGTTCACCGTTCTCCCGCATGCGCTCGGAGAGGAGGACGATCGGATCCCGCTCCTTCCACCGCTCCACCTCCGCCTTGTGACGGTACCGGTCCGGGTCGTACATCGAGTGGGCGCGGAAGCGGTAGGTGCGCAACTCCAGGAGGTGCGGTCCGGTGCCGGCGCGGATGCCTTCGACGGCCTTCCGGGCGGCCCGTTCGACGGCTTCGACATCCATGCCGTCCACGGCCCAGGCGATCATGCCGTACGAGGCGCTGCGCATGGCAAGGTCCGTCTGCGCCTCGTGCCGCTCCAGGGCCGTGCCCATGGCGTAGAGATTGTTCTCGCAGATGAACAGCACGGGGAGATCCCACAGTGCGGCCAGGTTCGCGGTCTCGTGGAACTCGCCCTCGGCGAAAGCGCCGTCGCCGAAGAAGCAGCAGGTGACGCGGTCCCGTCCGCGCAGCCGGTCGGCGAGCGCGAGGCCGGCGGCCAGGGGAAGGCCGCCGGCGACGATGGCGTTGCCGCCGTAGAAGCGGCGGCCGGCGTCGAACAGGTGCATCGAGCCGCCCCTGCCGCCGCTGCATCCCGTGGTCCTGCCGTACATCTCCGCCATGACGGCCTCGGCCGGGATGCCACGGGCCAGGGCGTGCCCGTGCTCGCGGTAGGTGGAGACGACCGCGTCGTCCGGGGTCAGGTTCTCGTTGACGCCGACGGCCACGGCCTCCTCACCGATGTAGAGGTGGACGAAACCGCGGATCTTGGCGGCGCTGTACAGCTCTACGCACCGTTCCTCGAAGCGCCGGACGCGCAGCATCGCCTGCAGCAGGTCCCTCCTGTGTCCGGCGGTCCCGTGCGGGGCGGAGGGAGGCCGGGCGCTCGCTTCGCCCTTGGAGGACTTCGGCTTTCTGCCGGACTTCGAAGGGGCCGGAGCCTTCTGGGTGCGGGTCGGGCGGGCCACGCTCATGCCGTTCCCTCCAGGGTTGACACGTCGCCTGTGGGCAGACCGAGTTCACGTGCCCGCAGCAGGCGGCGCATCACCTTGCCGCTGCGGGTCTTGGGGAGGTTCTGGTCGAACGAGATCTCCTTGGGGGCGACGGCGGGGCCCAGCCTGCGGCGGCCGAAGGACAGCAGTTCCCTCTTCAGCTCCGGGGTCGGCTCCACGCCGTGCCCCAGCGACACGAACGCCTTGACGACGTTGCCGGCGACCGGGTCCGGTCGTCCGATGACCCCGACTTCGGTGACTGCCGGGTGCTCCAGCAGCGCGCTCTCCACCTCGAACGGGCCGATCAGGTGTCCCGCCGACTTGATGACGTCGTCGGCGCGTCCCACGAACCAGTACCACCCGTCCGCGTCCCGGCGGACCAGGTCACCCGTCAGATACCAGCCGTCGGCGAACGCGGCCTCGTAACGCCCGTCGTCGTGCAGATAGCCGCGGAACATCGACGGCCATCCCGGCCGCAACGCCAGTTCGCCCTCCACCCCGGGGCCTTCCACTTCCGCCACCTTGCCGTCGGTGAGCTGGACCCGGCCCTGGGCGTCCTGCTTGAGCACGGTCGCCTCGACACCGGGGAGCGGCCGCCCCATCGAGCCTGGACGGATCTCGCATGCGGCGAAGTTCGCGATCATGATGCTGCCGGTCTCCGTCTGCCACCAGTTGTCGTGCACCGGCAGGCCCAGCACGTCCCGACCCCATACGACGGCCTCCGGATTGAGGGGCTCGCCCACGGAGGCGATGAAACGCAGGGCGGACAGGTCGTAGGAGCGCGGCAGGTCGTACGGGCCCTGGCGCGGCGTGGCACGCATCAGCATGCGCAGGGCGGTGGGGGCCGTGTACCAGACGGTGACGCGCTGTTCACCGAGGATCCGGTACCAGCGCCGGGCGTCGTAGTCCCCCTCGTCGACGACCACCGTGACACCGTGGACCAGCGGAGCGATGATCCCGTACGACATGCCGGTGACCCAGCCGGGGTCGGCCGTGCACCAGTACACGTCCTCCGGGTGCAGATCGAGCGCGTACGCGGCCGTGGCGTGGTGGGCGACGACGGCCTCGTGGACGTGGACGGCGCCCTTGGGGGTCCCGGTGGTGCCACTGGTGAAGTGCAGCAGAGCCATGTCCTCGGGCGAGGTGGCCGGCACGGTGAAGGTGTCCCGGGCCTCGGACACGAGGTCGTCGAAGGACGCCGTTCCGGGCAGCTCTTCGGCACCGGGCCCCACGATGAGGACGTGCTTCAGCCCGGGCACCGACGTGCGTCGCCCGGCCACCTTGCGTCGGTAGAGAGCCGCGGTGGTGACCAGCACCTGGGCGTCTCCGAGCCGCAGGCGCTGTTCCACGGGGTCGGGACCGAAAGCGGAGAAGAGCGGGCAGAGCACGCTGGTGTTCTTCAAGGTGCCCAGCACCGAGGTGTACAGCTCGGGGCAGCGGCCGAGCAGCGTGAACACCCGGTCCCCGCGCCCGACGCCGAGTGAGCGGAGGACGTTCGCGAAGCGGGACGTACGACGGGACAGTTCCGCGTACGTCACCGTCGAGACGGAGTTGTCGCGTGCGACGCACCGCAGCGCGACCTTGTCCGCGTCCGCCGAGGACGCGTGCCGGTCGACGGCCTCGTGCGCCATGTTGAGTCCGCCGCCGGGAAGCCCGGACAACTCGGCGCGCGCCTGCGACCAGGTGAACGCCGAGCGGGCGCGGTCGTACTCGGCGAGGCGGGGCGGGACGACCGGCGCGGTCTGTTTGTGGATGGTTTCCCAGTGCATGGGCGCTCCTCCCGGCACCGTCCCCCGCTTTCCAGGGTCACCGAGCCAGACTCTCCTCGCATCTCAGGGCAGGCACAGTGGCAGAGCGTGTCGTCGAGGTGAGGGGGCGGGGCGGCGTCGCCCCCCGGAGCTGCGGCCGCACGGGCGGCGACGGCGCCGTACCGATCAGGGACACCAACCGGTCGGCCCCGCGGGGGCTGCCGGGCGGCCCCGGGGGGAAGCTCCATGGATTTCGCCGCACGCACCGGGTCCGTAACGAAGCGAGGAGAAGCCGTGTCGCACACCACGGAACGGAAAGTGCGTCTCCACCTTTTCGAGGACGACGACGGAGCCACCAAGGCGCATGTGGTGGTGGACACCGGTACCACGGCGCTCACCGGTCGCGGGACCGCACATCACCAAGCGGCCGACGCGCGCGTGCCGGACACCGGCGACGAGCCGGCCGCAGGACGCGGCTTGCGGAAGTCGCTCGGCAACTGATGGACGTCGCCGAGCGCGACGTCGCGGCCACGCGGCTGCGGGGTCCCGGCTCAGGGTGAGTGAGGAGCTGAGCCACGTGACCGACAGCCGACGCGGCGCGGCGTTGCCCTGCGTCGACGAGTCGCTCTGCATCGTCGAGGCTGCCGCCGCGAGCGAACGCGGCATCCACCGGCGTGGGGCCCACGTCACGGGGCCAGGGAGAAGTAGTTCTCCTCCTCCTGGGCGAAGTGCAGGCGCAGCACGGTGTTGAGGCCGTACAGGCAGGAGCGGAGGTCGTCCAGCTGTTCGGAGGCCAGGCCGCCGTTCGCGTGGGCGAGCTGCAGGTGGGTGGCGATGCGGCGGGACAGACGTCCGATCTCGGTGTGCGCGCGGCTCATCGTCGCGGTGGACTCCGGGCCACCGAGTACCGGTGCCAGAGCCGGGTAGAGCTGATGCTCCTCGGCGTACTCGTGCGGCAGCAGTCGCTCGGTGAGCAGCCGGTGCGCCTCCTCGACGCTCGCGAGTGCCGCCGGCTCGGGAACCCCGGAAAGGCGGTCCGCGGCGGCACGCACCGCCTGGAGGACATCCTGCAGGTCGTCGTGCTCGGCGGCGAACCGGTGGACGAGGGCTTCGGTGGCCGGTGCGAGGACCACTTGCTCGGCACGGCCGGCGCGCAGGGCCCGCAAGGCGTTGAGGATGACCGCGACGTCGATGCCCTCCTGCAGCAGGGCGCCGGCGGCGGGCTGGATCAGGCCGAGAGCGGCCGCGGCCATCGCGGCCAGCGACAGCAGCATGCCTCCGAGGGCGCTCTGCACAGCGATACGGCGCGATCGCTGAGCGATGACGACGGCGTCGGCCAGGCGGTCGACGCGGTCCGTGGTGAGCACGATGTCGGCGGCTTCGGAGGACGCCGTGGAGCCCCGGGCACCCATGGCGACTCCGATGTCCGCGGCGGCCAGGGCGGGTGCGTCGTTGACCCCGTCGCCCACCATCACCGTGACGGCGTGCCTGCGTTCGTCGCGCACGGCGGCCACCTTGTCGGCAGGAGCGAGCTCGGCGCGGACGCCGTCGAGTCCCAGAACGGCCGCCACCTCCTGAGCCGTGGCCGCTCGGTCGCCCGTGAGCATCACCAGTCGTCCGATGCCGGCGTCCCGGAGCCGGCGCACGGCGTGCGGAGCGTCGCGGCGCAGGGGGTCACGCAGCAGGACGGCACCGGTGAGGCGCTCGTCGACAGCGAGCCATGCCACGGTCGCCCCGTCGAGGAGGGCGCGGTTGTCGACCGCCTTCGCCCAAGCAGGCCGCGCCCGGGCGGCGTCGTCGCGACCGATGAAGACCCGGTGACCCTCGACGACGCCCCGGGCCCCCCGGCCCGGTTCCTCCGTCACCTCGGTCGGCTCCGACAGCTCCAGCCTTTGCGTCCGAGCGGTGTCGACGATGGCCTGGGCCAGCACATGAGGCGAGAACTGGTCCAGCGAGGCGGCCGTTCGCAAGACATCCGCCGGCACGCGCCCCGGGGCGGCCACCACGTCCAGGACACAAGGACGGCCCACGGTCAGGGTCCCCGTCTTGTCCAGCAGCAGGGTGCGGGCCCGGCCCAGGTTCTCCAGTGCTCCACCGTCCCGGACGACCACACCGCGGCGGGAGGCACGGGAAAGACCGGAGACGACGGCGACCGGGGCGGCCAGCAGCAGGGGGCAGGGAGTGGCGACCACCAGTACGGCGACCGCGCGCACCGGGGAGCCGCTGACCAGCCACGCCAGTGCCGCCGTGGCGAGTGCCAGCGGAAGGAACCAGGCGGCGTACCGGTCCGCCAGCCGCACCACAGGCGCCGATTCCGCGCCGGCCTGCTGGGCGAGGCGCACGATGCCGGCGTAGGTGCTGTCCTGCTCGGTGGCGGTGGCGCGCAGGTCGAACGCGCCGCCGGCGTTGACCGCGCCACTGCGTGCCCCCTCGTCCCGATGGCGCGTGACCTGGAGCGGTTCGCCGGTGAGCACCGACTCGTCGAGGACCGCTTCGGCGCTTTCGACGCTGCCGTCGACCGGGACGACCTCACCCGGGCCGACGACCAGTGCGTCCCCGGCAGCGACCTCTCCCAGCGGCACCCTGACCACGCCTTCGTCGGTGCGACGTCGTGCCGAGCGGGGCGCGTGCGCGAGCAGGGCGTGCAGGTCGTGGGAGGCGCGGCGCTGAGCAGCTTCCTCCAGAGTGCGGCCCGTGGCCAGCATGAGCGCGATCAAGGTCCCGGCCAGGTACTCACCGACGGCCAGGGTGCCGCCGAGCGCGAGTACGGCGATCAGGTCCACGCCCGCGTGCCCGCGCCGGAGTGCGACCAGTACCCAGCCCACTGCGGGAACGAGGGCGGCCACGGTGCCCAGCCCCCAGAAGAGGTCCGCCAGACCGGAGGCGTCCAGGAGATGGGCAACGCCTCCACCCACCAGAGCCGCAGTCGTGACAGCGAGGAGGCCGTGCTCGAGTCGGGGGGATGCGATGGCCGCCGTTGAGCGGCGCAGTCGCGCGACGAGGAGGAAGCGGTTCATGGGCACCTCGGTCCGTGCGGCGCGGCAACGTCGGTCGCTCCCTCCATGGAAGCGCGGCGTGCCCCCCTGGGCCAGTGACGATCGGCCCCCCCCACGGGGACGGTCGGGCATCGTCGTACGTCAGTCCGGCTCCATGTAGGGACGTCGGAACACCTTGGCCTGGTCCGAGCCCCAGGGTCGGACAGCTGCCAGAGCCTGGGCGACCGCGGAGCCCAGGGAGCCGCTGGTGTCGACGCCGACCGCCTCGGCCCATGGCTCTTCTTCGGCCGCCATGGCGTCGGCCACGCCGAGGTCGGCATCGGAAGCGCCGGAGGTACGGGTGTTCAGGCGGGCAGCTGCCACGTCGCCGGGCACGTGGCAGTGCAGGGCCACGAGGTCGGCGCCGGCGATTTCGGCGGTGCGCCGCGCTGCCTCGCGCTGGGCCGAGTCGATCCACGTGGCGTCCAGAACCACGGATTCGCCCCGGGCCATGAGAGCTGCTGCCCGGTCCAGCAGTTCGGCGTAGGTCCTGGCCGTCGACTCGGGGGTGTACAGCCCCTCGCCGTAATCGGCCGCGGCGCTCTCCTGCACGGAGAGCCCCGCCATCTCCTTGCGCACACGGTCACTGCTGAGCAGCACCGCTCCGAGACGGTCGGCCAGCGCGCCGGACAGCGTGGACTTCCCGGTGCCGGGAAGTCCGGCGACGAGTGTCAGGCCGACGGCCGAGGCCCTCAGATGGCGCAGCGCCATCAGGACGAGCCGTCGCGCCGCCGCCTGCGCCCCGGGCGCGCCCTGCCGCGCCTGGATCATGGACACTTTGGCTCGGACGAAGGCACGGTAGGCGACGTAGTGGTGCCACAGGGACGGCGGTGCGGGGTCACCGGAGTATTCGCCGTACTGGGTGAGGAAGAGCGCTGCGGCTTCGGGTGCACCGAGCAGTTCGAGGTCCATGGCCAGGAACGCGGCGTCGTCGAGACCGTCGACGTAGCGGAGACGGTCGTCGAACTCCAGGCAGTCGAGGATCCGAGGTCCGTCGTCGAGGCAGAAGATGTCGTCTGCGAGGAGGTCACCGTGCCCGTCGAGCACCCGGTCCTGTTCGATGCGGAGGTCGAACAGGGGCTTGCGTCCCTCGAGATAGCGGCGGACCAGCCGTTCGACCTCCGCCGTCCCACCCGGCGTCGGGCCTTCGGCCGCCATGGCGTCCACCTGAGCGAAGCCGGCCTCCCAGCGTGAGGCCAGGGCGTCCCGTGTGCCCTGTTCCGCGATGGCGGGGCCCCGGGGTGCGGCGGCGTGCCAGGCGGCCAGTTGCCTGGCGACGGTCCGTAGGGCGTCGTCGACGGGTGCTCCCGTCCGTACGAGGTGAGACAGACGGCGATCATCGGGCATGCGCCGCATCACCACGAGTGGCTCGGCCTCTCGCTCACCCGGGGTACGGAGCTCGCCCAGGCCCATGTACACGTCCGGAGCGAAGCGCCGGTTGAGTTCGATCTCGCGTTCGCACACGGCGCGACGCGACGACAAGGTGGTGTAGTCCAAGAAGCCCAGAGTCACCGGCTTCTTGCGCTTGTACACGCGATCCTCCACGAAGAGGACCACCGCGGTGTGCGTCTCACAGACGTCCGCGCGCTGTGCCTTGGCCGGACCCTCGCGACGCCCCGGCTCAGGCACAACGAGCCTCTCGTGCGGCAAGGCCCGCGCTGACGGTTGCTGACCTCACGAGGCGGCCTCCACTCCGTGTGAACATGGTGTTTTCTCCTTCTGAGGGGTACCTCATCGCCCTTCTTGCTGCATCCGGGCGCCGCCGACCCGGTGCATCGCACCCGTGCCGGCCGGCCCGCGTGGGGGA
>NZ_JBFBJX010000009.1:0-250378 GCF_040686295.1 Streptomyces sp. NPDC085944
GTGTCCGCCCGCAGCGGTTGGCGCGTCAACACCGGGGAAGATCTGTGGCCGACCGATTCCGCGCCGTTCCGAGGACGGACACCCCCCGACCCGGCCCCGACCCACCCACCGAACCCAAGGCGCTACGCGCACCCTACCCAACCCGCACCGGCGCCGCAGGCACCCCGGCCCCCCACCGAACCCGCACAGGCGCCGCAGGCACCCCGCACCACCCACCGCGAACCCCGCACAAGCGCCGCAGGCACCCCGCGCCACCGCCGGAGGCACCCGCACAGGCGCCGCAGGCACCCGCCCCCCGCACCGAACCCCGCACCGGCTCCGCAGGCACCCCCCACCACCACGCACCCGCACAGGCCGCCGCAGGCACCCCGCACCACCACCGAAGGCACCCGCACCGGCGCCGCAGGCACCCCGCACCACCGCCGGAGGCACCCGCACCGGCGCCGCAGGCACCCCCTGGTCAGACCCGTACCGCTCGCGCCACCCTCGTGCACAGTGCGGCGCGTGGGCCGTTGGAGGCGGGGCGGCGGCGGGGGTGGACGGTGTTGGCGAGGAGGATGGCGAAGGTGTCCGTCGCGCGGTCGAGGACCAGCATCGTGCCGGTGAAGCCGGTGTGGCCGGCCGTCCCGCGCCCCGCCAGCTCGCCCATGAACCACGGCTGGTCGAGGACGAAGCCGAGCCCCGGTTCGGTGAAGAGCAGCTCCACGAAGTCGGGTCCCAGGATGCGAGCCGGCCCGTGGGAGCCCCCTGCCAGCAGCGTCCGGCTGAAGACCGCGAGGTCCCGCCCCGTCGAGAACAGCCCCGCGTGACCGGCCACCCCGCCCAGCGCCCACGCGTTCTCGTCGTGGACGACCCCGCGCAGCATCCCCCGGTCCACCTTGGCCCAGGGCCGCCGCTGGTCCTCCGTGGCCGCCGCGCCGGGGCACGGCCCGAAGCGCGTCGCCGTCATGCCCAGCGGCCGGGTGATCCCGTCGCGGACGAGCACGTCGAGGGTGCGGCCGGTGATGCGCTCCAGGACCTGCTGCAGGATCAGCATGTTCAGGTCGGAGTAGCAGTACGTACCGGGCACCCCCACCGGCGGCTCCGCGCGCAGCCGCCGCAGCCGTTCCTCGTCGTCGGCACAGTCGTACAGCGGGAGTTCGGGCCGCAGCCCGGAGGTGTGGGTGAGCAGCTGCCGTACGGTGACGCGGTGCCGGGCCGCGGCCCGGAAGTCCGGCAGGTAGGCGGCGACCTCCGCGTCGATGCCGAGCGTGCCCCGCTCGATCTGCTGCACGGCGGCGACCGCGGTGAACAGCTTCGTCAGGGAGGCCAGGTCGAAGGGCGTGTCGACACTCATCGGCACCCGGGAGTCCGCCGGCAGCTCCACGCCCGTGTCGCTGTACGGCTCGTAGGCGGCGTAACGCACCGCCCACCCCGCCGCCTTCTCGACGGCGAGCACGGGCCCGCGCCCGACGGCCACGACGGCGCCCGCGGCCCAGGGGCGTTCACCGGCCGTGAGGTCGTGCACCTGGGCGACGACACCGCGGAGTCCTTCGGGATCGAGTCCGGCCCGCTCCGGGGTGTCGCCGCGCAGTCTCGGAGCACTCAGTTGTCCGCTCCCTTGCCAACTCCCTTGCCTGCTCCTCTGCCGACTCCCTTGCCCGCCCCCTGCCCACGGCACATGGTCACGAGGAAGCCGAGCGCCACCGCCGCCGCCGCCAGCTGGACCACGGCCATCGGTACGGCGGTGTCCTCCCCGGCGATCCCGACCAGCGGGGAGGCGACGGCACCGATGAGGAAGGAGGACGTGCCGAGCAGCGCGGAGGCGGAGCCGGCGGACTGCTTGACCCGCATCAGGGCGAGGGCCTGGGTGTTGGGCAGGCTGATGCCCATCGCGGACATCAGCACGAACAACGCGGCGGCGACCGGCCCGAGCCCGACCTCGCCGAAGACCCCCAGGGACATCAGCAGCAGCGCGGTCGCGGCGGCGATCACGACGAGGAGGCCGAGGCCGAGCACGCGGTCCAGCCTGACCCGTCCGACCAGGATCTTGCCGTTGATCTGCCCGACCACCACGAGCCCGATCGAGTTGAGGCCGAACAGCAGGCTGAACGTCTGCGCGGAGGCCCCGTAGATCTCCTGCATGACGAACGGCGACGCCGCGACGTAGGCGAACAGCGAGGCGAAGGCGAATCCGCCCGCGAGCATGTACCCGGTGAAGGCGCGGTCGGCGAGCAGCCCCCGCATCGCGCGCAGGGTGTCGCCGACACCGCCCGCGTGCCGCTCCGCGACGGGCAGCGTCTCGGGCAGCCTGGCCCACACGACCACCCCGAGCACCACGCCGACCACGACGAGGACGACGAACACGCCCCGCCAGTCGGTGAAGCGCAGGATCTGCCCGCCGATGAGCGGCGCGACGACGGGTGCGACGCCGGAGATCAGCATGAGGGTGGAGAAGAAGCGGGCCATGGCCACACCGTCGTACAGGTCGCGTACGACGGCGCGGGCGATGACGATGCCGGCGGCGCCCGCGAGTCCCTGGACCAGCCGGAAGGCGACGAGGACCTCGACGGTGGGCGCGACGGCGCACAGCGCGGTGGCGACGACGTAGACGGCGAGCCCGGCCAGCAGCGGACGCCGGCGCCCCCACTTGTCGCTCATGGGGCCGACCACGATCTGCCCGAGGGCCATGCCGGCCAGGCAGGCGGTGAGCGTGAGCTGGACGGTGGCGGCGGGCGCGCTCAGGGACCGGGTGACCTCCGGGAGTGCCGGGAGGTACATGTCCATCGCCAGCGGAGGCGTGGCGGTGAGGCTGCCGAGGATGAAGGTGACGAGCAGACCGATGCGGCGGGTGGCGGCCGACGTACGGGCGGCCGGCCCCGTTCCCGGTCCGGCCGCCCGTACGGGCTCCCCGGTGTTCACGTGTGACGATGACGGCGACGGCGATGACGGCGTTGGCGGCGTGGTCATGTCCGGTGACCGATGCGGTATGGACGGCCCGCGCTCGGGCATGTGCCCCTCCCTCTTATACGGATCCGCCGCCTATGCTCTCAGCTCGTACGCGTTTGAACGAACCTGAGCGAGGGTGGGGCAGGGTGGCAGCGGTGACCGGGCAGAAGGTGCGCTGGGGGATTCTCGCGACCGGCGGGATGGCGGCGCGTTTCACGGCGGATCTGGTCGATCTGCCGGACGCGGAGGTCGTGGCGGTGGCGTCGCGGACCGAGGCGTCGGCGAAGGCGTTCGCGGAGCGGTTCGGGATACCGCGGGCGTACGGCGGCTGGGAGACGCTGGCGCGGGACGAGGACGTCGACGTGGTGTACGTCGCGACCCCGCACTCGGCGCACCGGACGGCGGCCGGCCTGTGCCTGGAGGCGGGCCGGAACGTGCTGGGCGAGAAGCCGTTCACGCTGAACGCGCGCGAGGCGGCGGAACTGGTCGCGCTCGCCCGTGAGAGGAACGTCTTCCTCATGGAAGCGATGTGGATGTTCTGCAACCCGCTGGTGCGGCGCCTGAAGACGCTGGTCGACGACGGCGCGATCGGCGAGGTCCGCAGCCTCCAGGCGGACTTCGGCCTCGCGGGCCCCTTCCCGCCCGCGCACCGGCTGCGCGACCCGGCGCAGGGCGGCGGCGCGCTGCTCGACCTGGGGGTGTACCCGGTGTCGTTCGCGCAGTTGCTGCTCGGTGAGCCGTCGGACGTCGCCGCACGGGCGGTGCTCTCCGAGGAGGGCGTCGATCTGCAGACGGGTGCGCTGCTGAGCTACGCCGGCGGCGCCCTCGCCTCCCTCCACTGCTCCATCACCGGCGGTACGCCCAACTCCGCGTCGATCACCGGCTCCGAGGGCCGCATCGACGTACCGAACGGCTTCTTCTTCCCGGACCACTTCGTGCTGCACCGCACCGGCCGGGACCCGCAGGAGTTCCGGGCCGACCCGGCCGACGGCCCCCGCGAGAGCCTGCGGCACGAGGCCGAGGAGGTGATGCGGGCCCTGCGCGCCGGGGAGAGCGAGTCGCCGCTGGTCCCCCTTGACGGCACGCTCGCCGTGATGCGGACGCTCGACGCGATCCGGGACCGCGTCGGCGTCCGCTACCCGGGAGAGACGGGAGGGCCGGGGGAATCCGGAGACACGGCGGAGCCGCTCGTCACGCCGGCTTGAGCCCCGGCTCCCCCGCCTCCGTCACGAAGGACCCGGCGGTGGTGAGCGGCGCACCCTCGGTGCTGACGTGGGACACCGTCTTGAAGTCGGCCCGCGCCGACCGGCGGCCCAGGGACACCGTGGCGTAGCCGCGCCGCCCGTTGAAGAACTTCAGGTGCGGGTTGGCGGCCATGAGGGTGTCCCAGTTGGACGGTTCCTCGGAGCCGTCGCCGCCGCTGGTGATCGAGGTGGTGACGATCTCCGTGCCCAGGGTGCGGGAGTCCGGGTCGTCGAAGTCGCGCTTGATGTCGAAGCCGTAGTGCACGTGCACGTCGCCGGTGAGGACCATGAGGTTCTCGATCCCGGCGGCCTGCGCGCCGGCCAGCACCCGCTCGCGGGAGGCGGGGTAGCCGTCCCAGGAGTCCATGGAGACCTTGGACGGCGTACTCGTGGAGTTGTACCGCTGGGAGAAGGTGACCTGCTGGGGCACCACGTTCCACAGGGCGTCGGACCGGTGCCAGCCGTTGATCAGCCAGCGCTCCTGGGCGTCGCCGGTGAGGGTGCGGGCGGGGTCCTCGGACTCGGGGCCGGGGAACTGCCAGCCGTCGCCGTAGGCCTGGTCGGAGCGGTACTGGCGGGTGTCGAGCACATCGAACTGGGCGAGGCGCCCCCAGTGCAGACGGCGGTAGAGCCGCAGGTCGGGGCCGTCGGGCAGTTGGGGCCTGCGCAGCGGCATGTTCTCCCAGTAGGCGCGGTACGCGGCGGCCCGGCGGATGAGGAACTCCTCCGGCGGGACGCTGTTCTCCGGCGTCTCGTCGGCGTAGTTGTTCTCGGTCTCGTGGTCGTCCCAGGTGACGACGAACGGGTGCGCGGCGTGCGCGGCCCGCAGGTCGGGGTCGGACTTGTAGAGGGCGTACCGCAGCCGGTAGTCCTCCAGCGTCACCGTCTCGTGGTTGAAGTGGGCGGGCAGGGTGCCGGCCGGGTAGGCGCGGGAGCCGCCGGTGGCGTTGACGGCGTACTCGTAGAGGTAGTCGCCGAGGTGGAAGACGACGTCGACGTCCTCCCGGGCCAGGTGCTTGTAGGCGGTGTAGTACCCCTGGTCGTACTTCTGGCAGGAGACGAGGCCGAAGGTGAGGTCGGCGACCCGGCTGTGCCGCGCGGGCGCGGTGCGGGTCCGGCCGGCCGGGCTGACGTAGCGGCCCGCGCGGAAGCGGTAGTGGTAGACGTGGCCGGGCGCGAGGTGGCCGACCTCGACGTGCACGGTGTGGTGGAACTCGGGGTGGGCGGTGGCCCGGCCCCTTCTGACGACGCGGCGGAACCGTTCGTCCAGGGCCACCTCCCAGCTCACCTCGACGCGTTTGGCGGGCAGCCCGCTGTCGGCCTGGTACGGGACCGGGGCCAGGCGCGTCCACAGCAGTACGGAGTCGGGCTGCGGGTCGCCCGAGGCGACGCCGAGCGTGAAGGGGTCGGCGGTCAGCTGCGCGGCGTCCAGCTCGGCGGCGCTCGCGGTGCCGGCGGCCGGCAGGTTCACGGAGAAGGCGAGCGCGGCGGCGGCGCCGGTGACGGTCAGGAAGCGGCGGCGGCCCAGGCTGCGGGCGGCGGCACGGAGTTCGGGCGCGTGCGAGGACTGCGACCGGGCCGAGCCCGGGGTCGGGACCGGGGTCGGGACCTGGTGGTTCGCGGGTGTCATCCGTTCCTCCCCTTGCGGTGGTTGCAAGGGGAATTCGAAGGGCCGGGAGCGACCCGGGCTTGGCGCGGACATGGCGATCACATGTCGGACGAATGAGTTCCGCATGTTCCGCGACCCGTACGCTGCCGAGTCATGAACACCGTGAGAACGAGCGACGAGGAACGCGCCGACGAGCAACGCAGCCACGAGCAACGCGTCGGCGAAGGGCGCACCGGCACGCGGAAGGTGGCCGTCGTCACGGGCGCCGGTTCCGGCATCGGCCGGGCGGTCGCCGTCGAACTGCTCGCCGCCGGCTGGTCGGTGGCCCTGGCCGGCCGCCGTCCCGAGCCCCTGGCCGAGACGGCCGCGGTGGCACCGGCGGGCTGGGGGTACCTCCCAGGCCGTTCAGGCACTGGGGGAGGCACACCGCTCACCGTCCGCGCCGACGTGTCACGCCCGGAGGACGTGGCGGCCCTGTTCGGCGCGGTGCGCGACCGGTTCGGGCGTCTGGACCTGCTGTTCAACAACGCGGGGACGTTCGGCCCCGGGGGCGTGCCGGTCGAGGAACTGCCCTACGACGCCTGGCGGCACGTGGTGGACACCAACCTCAACGGGGCGTTCCTGTGCGCGCAGGCGGCGTACCGGCAGATGAAGGAGCAGGACCCGCGGGGCGGCCGGATCATCAACAACGGCTCGATCTCGGCGCACACGCCGCGCCCGCACTCGGTGGCGTACACCGCGACCAAGCACGCGCTGACGGGCCTGACCAAGTCACTGTCGCTGGACGGCCGCCCCTACGGCATCGCGGTCGGCCAGATCGACATCGGCAACGCGGCGACCGACATGACGGCCGGGATGCAGACCGGCGCGCTGCAGGCCAACGGGGAGACGGCACCCGAGCCCGTGATGGATGTCGCCGACGTGGCGCGCACGGTGCGGCACATGGCGGAGCTGCCCCTGGAGGCGAACGTGCAGTTCGCGACGGTCCTGGCGACGGCGATGCCGTACGTGGGGCGCGGCTGAACCCGTTCACACGATCGGAATTTCACAATCCGCGGTATTGCGGCCGGTGGAGGACGTATGCTCAAATCTCCTTCACCAGAACTTCACACTTGAAGCGTTGGTCTTTCACAAGACCCTTCGACAACGCTCCATGGGCCATACCGAGGGGGGAGGCGGCAGCCGTTCCACCACACCGGTCGCACCGGTGGGCGGAACGGCTGCCGCACCGTTTCCGCTTCTGTTCTGTTTCTTTTCCCAGTTACGCCTGCCCGGTCTCGAAGCGGGCGATCCGGCCCTCCTCGTCCACGGTGAAGTCCCACCGGGTGCGCATCTCGCCCCAGGTGTCGTTGCGGTAGCGGGCGATGAGGGCGCGACCGCCGTTCGACTCGTTGTCGACCTCCATGTGGCCGTTGGAGGAGAAGATCTCCTGGTCGATCCACTGGTCGAGGTTCCGGTCGTCTCCGTCGTCGGCCATGGTGGCGTCCGGGGCGAGCAGCGAGAGGAAGGCCTCGCGGTCGTGGGCGTTGACGGCGGTGACGAAGGCGCGGACGGCCGGGTCGCTGAGTCGCGTGGTCTGAATCGTCATGGCGGCAGCGTCACACCGGCTCCGCGCCCCCGCCACCCGAACGCCGCCCGTGACGGGCCCGCGTGGCGCGGAGGGGCGACGGTGGGCGGGTGAGCCACCCACAGCGTACGAGGGAGCCGACGTGAACTGTTTCGACCGGCGTGATCTGGGCCTGCTGCTGCTCCGGCTCGGCACCGGCGGCGTCCTGGCGGCGCACGGGTCGCAGAAGCTGCTCGGCTGGTTCGGCGGCGGCGGGATCGAGGCCACCGGCCAGGCCATGGAGGCCATGGGCTACGCACCCGGCCGGGCCAGCGCCACCGCGGCGGGCCTCGCGGAGGCGGGCGGCGGCATGCTCCTCGCCCTGGGACTGGCGACCCCGGCGGCGGGTGCGGCGGCGGTCGGCGCGATGGCCGGCGCCGCGGCGGTGCACGCCCCGAACGGCTTCTTCGCCCAGGCCGGCGGCTACGAGTACGCGGCGTCCCTCGGCCTGACGGCGGCGGGCCTCGCGGTCTCGGGCCCCGGCCGGCTCTCCCTCGACCACGCCCTCGGCCACGCGGTCAACCGCAACTGGATGGTCCCCGCCGCGCTCGCGGCGACGGCGGCGGCCACGACGGTGGTCGTGGGGGCGCGGAACAGGCGGCTGCGGAAGGCCGCCGAGGGACAGCAGGAACCGCTGTTCGACTGACCGCACCCGGCCGTCCCCGTGGCACGCTGCTCCCCATGAGCGATCACCCGCACGGCGCGCGAGCCGACCTCTGGAGCACCGTCGACGACCTGTGGAAGTGGCTGGAGGCGGACGAATCCGTCCGCGGCCGGGAGGGCCTGCTGCTGCGCATGATGAAACTGTCGGAGGAGGTCGGCGAGGTCGCCGAGGCGGTGATCGGCGCGACCGGCCAGAACCCGCGCAAGGGCGTCACGCACACCTGGGACGACGTGCAGGCGGAGCTGTGCGACGTCGCGATCACGGCGTTGGTGGCGCTGCGCACCCTGACGCCCGAGGCCCGCGAGGTCTTCGGCCGGCACCTGGCCCGGGTGGCGGGACGCTCGCAGGGCAGGTGAACACGCACGGAGGTCCGACGGGCCCCGGAAGTAGCCTCTGGCGGTCCGCCCGGAGGTCCGCACCCGTGGGAGTCGGTCACGGGTGCGGACCGGTCAGGGTCCGGTCACGGCCCGGTCAGGCCGCGCTGCAGGACACGGTCGGCCAGGTCCAGTTGCCGTTGGCCTGGATGGTGGCACCCCAGTTGTTGCCACTGCCGTTCGACTTGGCGGTCAGCGTCTGCGCGTTGGGATAGCTCGCGTTGACGTTCCAGGTCGACATGACCTTCGCCGGGGACGGCACGTTCATCGTCACCGTCCAGTCACTGGCCCCGCTGACGGACACGTTGAGGTTGTAGCGGTCACCCCACCGCTGCCCGGCGGACAGCGTCGCGGTGCAGGCACCACCGCCACCACCGTTGTCACCTCCCCCGCCGTCCCCGCCGCCACCGCTGCCGTCGGGGGCGACCGCACGGCCGGTCTGCGGCGAGATCATGCCGGAGCACAGCCCCTTGCTCGCCAGGGTCTGCGCGATGCGCGGGATCGCGGCGAGGGTGTTGGCCGGCCAGTCGTGCATGAGGATGACCTGGCCGTTGCCGAGGCGTGAGACGGCCTGCACGATCGCGTCGGTACTGGCGTTGTTCCAGTCCTGCGAGTCGACGTCCCAGATCACCTCGGTCAGCCCGTACTTGGCCTCGACCGACCGGAGCGTCGCGTTGGTCTCGCCGTACGGCGGCCGGAACAGCTTGGGCGTCCCGCCGCCCGCGCCCGCGATCGCCTGCTGGGTGCGGGAGATCTCGGAGTCCATCTGGGCCTGGCCGAGCTGGGTCATGTGCGGGTGGGTGTAGCTGTGGTTGGCGACCCACATGCCGGCGTCGACCTGGGCCCGGACCAGGGACGGGTTCTGGGCGGCGTACTGGCCCTGGTTGAACATGGTGGCCCGCAGCCCGTTCTGCCGGAGCGCGTTGAGCAGGGACTGGGTGCTGCCGGAGGGGCCGTCGTCGAAGGTGAGCCCGACATAGCCGTTGCAGGCCGCGGCCTGGGCCGGGGCGGCGCTCCCGGCCCAGGCGGTGCCGGCGGCGGCGAGCGCCGTGACGGCGACACCGGTGGCCAGGGTGCGCAGGGGGCGCGACGAGGCACGTGATCCGGTACGCATACGAGTGATTCCTCCTCTCTGAGCGTGCGGTGGCGGGGTCATCCCGCGCTGCAGGAGACGGAGGGCCAGGTCCAGTTGCCGTTGGCCTGGATGGTGGCGCCCCAGTTGTTGCCGCTGCCGTTCGACTTGGCGGTCAGCGTCTGCGCGTTGGGATAGCTCGCGCTGATATTCCAGGTCGACATGACCTTCGCCGGGGACGGCACGTTCATCGTCACCGTCCAGTCACTGGCCCCGCTGACGGACACGTTGAGGTTGTAGCGGTCGCCCCACTTCTGCCCGGCGGACAGCGTGGCGGTGCACCCGCCACCCCCGCCGCCACCGCCACCGCCGTTGTCGCCGCCACCGCCGTTGTCGCCGCCACCGCCGCTCGTACCGCCCACGTTGATGTTGGAGCTGCCGCTGCTCTGGTAGCCCTCGGTGGCCATGATCATGTAGTAGCTGAAGTTGCCGAGCGGCATCCCGGCCCGCGCCCACGCGTCGAAGTGGTTGCCGGTGGTGATGGTGCCGCCGGTCCGCTTCGACTGCCGCACGCTCCAGTACTGGTCGAAGGTGCGGGTGCCCTCGACGGAGGGCTTGTTGACGCGGGTCGTCTTGTAGATGTCGTAGGTGCCGCCGTCACTGGTGACGGTGCCCTTGTACTCGCCCGTGGGCCGGTAGGTGCCCCAGTTGTCGACGATGTAGTACTCGACGAGCGGGTTGGACGTCCATCCGTAGAGCGCCAGGTACGCGTTGCCCGACGGGTTGAAGGTGCCCGAGTACTGCACGGTCCGGCGACCGCCGTTGGCCCAGCCCTTGCCGGCGACGAAGTTGCCCGTGTTGCGCCACGAGGTGCTGTACTGACCGCCGGACCCCATGTTCATGGAGACGGTGCCCTGGCTGTCGGTCCAGAACGAGTAGTAGTAGCCGTTGTTGGTGCCCTCCTGGTTGGTCGTGACGACCGTGTCGGCCTGGGCGGTGCCCGGCAGCATCAGCGCGGCGAGCGCGGCCAGCGCGACGGCCCACGCACTCCTGATCAGCAACGTGACGGGGCCTCGTCTGCGGCGCCTCGGTTGGACGAGCAGGTTCATGGGGGGTGTTCCTCTCCTGCGGAGGTGCGGACAACGGCGCCAGTGTTGGCCTGCACTCGTCAAGCGTCAACAGTTTCGGTAGAAGTTTCGAAACCTTCGCCATGCCGGAGGAAGCCCCGCGTGAAAGGAAGTTGCAGCTCATCCCGCCCACAACCCGCACCACCACACCGACGACAGAAGCATCCGACAGGAGGTGCCGGAAAGAGCGAAGAAAGCTTCCGAAAGTTTCGAGACTCAGGCTCTGGACAGCCGCGGCGCGACCTCACATCCTCGGTGGAGGCAGAGCACCGTTCCCCACGACGGAAGTTGGTCGCTCGTGAAGTTCAGCTACGCGATGCTCCCCGACTACCCGCTGGCCGAGTCCCTGGACTCGATCCGGCTCGCCGACGCACTCGGCTTCCACGCCTGTTACGCCGCCGACGAGACCTGGCACAAGGACCTCTGGCTCCTCTTCGCCGCGGCGGCCGACCGCACGAACCGCATCCGCCTGGGCCCCAGCGTCTCCCCGGTGACGCTGCGCGAGCCGACCCTGATCGCCCAGGCCCTCGCCACGCTCGACGAGCTCTCGGACGGGCGTGCCGAAGGCGTCCTGTCCAGCGGCAACTTCGGCCTGCTGGCCCAGTACCGCATCGACTGGTCCCGCACCAGGCCGCTGTCCCGGGTCAAGGAAGCCCTGCACGTGATGCGCACCTTCCTGGACGAGGGCGCGATCACGCACGAGGGCGAGTTCTTCTCCTACGACGGGCTGTTCACGTTCGCCCGTCCGGTCCAGGACCGGCTGCCGCTGAAGCTCGGCGCGATGCGCGGACCGAAGTCCTTCGAGGCGGCCGGGGAATTGTCGGACGGCTGCCACCACGCCCTGAGCTACACCCGCGAGGCCTACGAGTACGCGGTGCGGCACATCAGGGCGGGCGCGGAGCGGGCCGGCAAGGACTGGCGCTCGCTGGACATCGGGGCCTGGGTGGTCTTCGCCACCGGGCCCGACTCGGCGACCGCCAAGGAGGCGGCGCGCAGCATGGTCGGCATCTACGCCTCCTCCATGCCCGAGGAGCAACTGCGCCGCAACGGCGTCGACCCGGCGGAGCTGAAGCCGGTCATCGACGCGATCGGCGCCGGCGACCTGGCCCGCGGCATCGAACTGACCACCCCGGAGATCGCCGACCGCCTCTCCGTCGCGGGCACGCCCGAGGAGTGCCGGGAGAAGATCGAGCGGGACATCGCGCCCAGCGGCGTCAACCACGTGATCTGCGCGATCACCGACCGCGCTCTGGTGAGGGCGTTCACGGGCCGGGACCTGGCGGGGGCGGCCGACGTGAACGCGCAGCTGCGGCTGATCGCGGAGCGGGTGATGCCGGGGCTCGAGTGAGGGCGTGGCTGCGGGGGCGCGGGTGAGGCGCGTGACTGCGGGGGCGCGGGTGAAGCGCCCGGGTGCCGCGGCGCCGGCGCGGCACCGCGCACTCCTCCGGGTGCGCTGCGAAGCCGTACGGGCGTGCCCGGGGATCACCCGAAGGGGCCGAAGTCCCTCATCTGCTCCATCGTGTTCTCGTGGCTCCGCTTCACATAGTCGTCGGCGGCCTGGTTCAGAGCCTGGTCACGGGCGCTCCGCAGTTTCCCGTAGGTCTGGGGGCTGAACTGCTCGATCTTCTGGACGGCGTCCGCGCCGTCGCCGAACTTCTTGGCCGTCGCCAGCCCACCGAGGATCATCGACCCGAGCTTGACCCCCGCCTTGATGCCGGGGTGCGGGATGGCGTTCGCGACCTGCCCCACCGCCCCGCTCGTCGCCACGGAGCCGAGGACGGTCCCCTCCATTTCCCGCTTCTTCGACTCCAGCGTTTCGTCGAACTGAGCCATGAGCCGCTGGCTCTCCTCCGGGCTCGCCTGCTGCGCGGCCCGCTCGACCACCTGGCGCACCTTGTCCTCGCCCTCGAGCGCGACCCAGGCTGCCCAGCGCATCCCTTCCGTCACGCTCTCCGCACTCGGCGCGGGCTCGGTGAACACCGCGGCGCGACTGGTGACGGCCGACTGCGCCCCCTTGCCCAGTCCCGTCAGGAACGGACTGTCCGACGTGTGATCCCCCATCTTCTGCCGTGCCAGCTTCGCCAGCACGTCGGCGAGCGGACCGGAGCTCGGCCCGCCCTGGGACGCCCCGGGACCGCCGCCACTCGACTGCCGCTGGTTCATCTGCCGCAGCATCGCGCTCGGAGTGGCGGGACCGGGCGCCCGCTGCGGCTCCGCGAGGGCCTTGATGACGCGGGCGCAGATGACGTCGACCAGTTCCTCCGCGCCCGCTTTGCTGTCCTCGTAGACGTGGTTCTTCTCGTCGGCCAGGAGGCCCTTGATCACGGTAACCGCCGCGAACTCCACACGACCTGACGCCCCGAGACCGAGGTTGGCTCCCATGCGGGTCTTGACGCCTTCGAGGATCGAGACGTGGTACTGCCCGAGGAACGCCCGAACGCTCTCCTCGTTGCCGAGCTCCCGCGTGCTCTGCGGATTCTGCGCGTCCCGGAGGCTCACCCGCCGCTGGATCACGCCCAACCCGGCGGCGGTCTGCCGGTGCCGCTGCGGCCGAGGCTCCGAGTGTCCGGACTGACGGACCAGCTGTACGGCCGCCGCGTTGCCGGCCTTCCCCTGAAGGCCCAGCAGGCCCTGCAGTGGTCCGGGAAGGGCCGGACCGGACCGGTGAGGTGCACGCGCGTCCTTCTTGGCCCCGCCCGTCCTGGCGCTCTGATGGCTGTACAAGGAAGCTCCTCCGATGCCGTGCAGTCTCGAACTTCCTACCCGACCACCTCCCCCTGCCGCCAGGTACTCCCGAGCAGTACCGGCTGCGCGAAGGGGCAATCGTCGCGTCGAGCCGGCCCTGCGGGGTCTCAGCGGCCGGCTCGACGCGGCGGTTCAGCAGTCCCCGTCCGCGAGCACGAAGTAGCCGGGTGACGTCTCCTTCAGGGTGTGGGTGACGGCGACGTTGTACAGGCCCATGTTCTGGTTGGAGCCGTTGGCGTAGGTGTAGCCGCCGCTGTGGTGGGCGCGCCCGGCGGTGACGTGGTGGTAGTTGGTCGCCGTGTAGCACGCGGGTGCGGCGCCCGTGGTCGTCGCCGTGACCGCTCCGGACCGCGTGCCCGCCGCACCGGACGGGTCGATCGCGGCGACCGTGTAGTGGTAGGCGGTGCCCGCGCTCAGGCCGGCGTCGGTGAACGACGTGCCCGTCGGGGAGCCGACCTGGGTGCCGTCCCGGTAGACGGCGTACGAGGCGGCGCCGCTCACCGCGCTCCAGGACAGTGACGCGCCCGTGTCGGTGGTGCCGGTGACCGTGAGCCCGGCGGGGGCCGGCAGCGCGCCGTCGCCGTCGCGGGGGGCCGTGTCGAGGCCCCAGAACCTGCCGGTGTAGTAGCTGGAGCAGATGTGGTTGAGGTAGTACGTGCCGGTGCTTCCGCACTGGTCGGTGCCAGTGCCGGGGCTCACCGCGAGGCCGTGGGCCATGCCGGGGACCGAGAAGAGGGCGACGGCGGGACGGCCGGCGGAGTCGTCGTAGGTGCTCTCCGTGGTGCCGCCGGGCAGGGTCCGCGTGCCGGAGGCGGTCTGGCCGATGCCCCAGACGTCGGTCCACTGGTCGCGCAGCTCGGTGCCGTTGACGGGAGCGACCGTCTGGTCGGCGGTGCCCTGCCAGATCGCGACCCTGGGCCACGGACCGGCGTACCCGGGGTAGGAGTCGCGGACCTTGTCGCCCCACTGCTGCGGGGTGAGGTGCTGGTCGCCGTACTGGCAGCCCGACGCGGCGGCCAGGCTGGTCGCACACTGTGCGGGCAGGCCGGCGTCGACCGCGCCACCCGCGAACACGTCGGGGTAGGCGGCGAGCAGGTTCGCGGTCATGCCGCCGCCCGCGGACAGGCCGGTGACGAAGACCCGGTCGCGGTCGGTGCCGTACTGCGCCGCCGCGTGCTCGACCATCTGCACGACCGAGGCGGCCTCGCCCCTGCCGCGGGCGTCCTCTGCGGGGTCGAACCAGTTGAAGCAGGACAGGCTGTTGTTGGCCGCGCCGGTCTGCGGATAGACGACCGCGAAACCCCACGCGTCGGCGAACTTCCGCCAGCCGGAGTGGGAGTGGTAGTCGCTCGCCGACTGGGTGCAGCCGTGCATCGCCACGACCAGCGGGGCGTTGTCGGGGAGGTCGGCGGGCGCGTACTCGTACATGGCGAGGTTGCCGGGGTTGGGTCCGAAGTTCGTGACCTGCTGAAGGCCGTCGGCCGCGGCGGCGGACCTGGCGAGCGGGGACAGGGTGACCAGGCCGGCGGTGAGAGCGAGCGCGGCGGCCAGGGTGCAGCGTGCGAAGGCGCCGCGCGGGGTGAAGGAACGCATGCGGGTGACTCCCGTGAGTGGTGGGGTGGGAGGACTGCTGCGGACGCGGCGGCGGACACCACCCGCCCGCTGATGTACCGGCGTGCTGGGAGCGGACCGTACGACCGCGCCGGCGACCGCGACATGGGCGCGGCAGCCGGACCGGGCGCCCGCACGGTGGTGGTCGGGACCATGGCGCCGACGACGCCGTTGTGGCAGAGGGAGGGAATGGTGGACGACACCATCCCACGGCCCGCGATTGTGTGACGGTCCCACGTGTCTGAGGCCACCCATCCTTCCTACGGTGATCCGCCATGGAGAGCACCGAGAACCCCGCCGAGGGCCCGGACCGGCGCCCCGGCCCGGGCGGCACCGCCCCGCCCGGTCACCCCACCCACCGGTTCCTGGCCGGACGCAAGGCCCTGGTCACGGGGGCCGCCGGCGGAATCGGCCGGGCCTGTGCCGAGGCCTTCGCCGCGGCGGGTGCCGAGGTGTACGTCGTGGACCTGGTCGCCGAGGCCGCCAAGGACGTGGCCGCGGCGACCGGCGGCACCGCGATCGTGGCCGACCTCGCCGACCCCGACGCGGTGGAGGCCCTGCCGGACGACGCCGACATCGTGGTCAACAACGCCGGCCTCCAGCACGTCGCCCCCGTCCACGCGTTCCCGATGGACCGCTTCGCCCTGATCCAGCGGGTCATGGTGGAGGCGCCGTTCCGGATCGTGCGCCGCACCCTTCCGCACATGTACGCGCGCCAGTGGGGCCGGGTCGTCAACATCTCCTCGGTGCACGGCCTGCGGGCCAGCCCCTACAAGTCGGCGTACGTCATGGCCAAGCACGCCCTGGAAGGGCTCAGCAAGGTGGTCGCCCTGGAGGGTGCCGCCCACGGCGTCACCAGCAACTGCCTGAATCCCGGCTACGTCCGCACCCCGCTCGTCGAGGACCAGATCGCGGACCAGGCGCTCGCCCACGACATCCCGGCGGGTGAGGTGGTCGAGCGGGTCTTCCTCGAACGCACCGCGATCAAGCGGCTGATCGAGCCGGCCGAGGTCGCCGGGGCCGCCCTGTGGCTGTGCGCCGAGAACACCGGCTACGTCACGGGCTCCTCGCTGCCGCTGGACGGCGGCTGGACGGCCCACTGAGAAACCGCCGGCCGGCACCACCTGGGAGCCCGCCGGCACCACCGCTGAGAACCCACCGAACCACCGCTGTCCGCCCCCGGCAGTAATCCCTTCGACCCACCCCCCACCGCCCACTCCCCCGGACCCGCTCGACCGTCCCCGACGTCCCCCGAGCCCGGCGGATCCGACCCTTATCGCCCCGAGACGGTGACACACATGGCCAGCGCTCACACCGCCGTGAACGAACCAGGCAGCCCCAAGAAACCGGCCGGCCTCCACAAGGTCGTCGCGGCCAGTCTCGTCGGCACCACCATCGAGTGGTACGACTACTTCCTCTACGGCTCCGCCGCGGCCCTCGTCTTCGGCCGGGTCTTCTTCCCGGAGTCCGACCCGCTCACCGGCACCCTGCTCTCCTTCCTCACCTACGCCATCGGCTTCGCCGCCCGCCCCGTCGGCGCCGTCGTCTTCGGCCACTTCGGCGACCGCCTGGGCCGCAAGAAGCTGCTGGTGATCAGCCTGCTGATGATGGGCGGCTCGACCACTCTGATCGGCTGCGTCCCCGGCTACGACACGCTGGGCGTCGCCGCTCCCCTGCTGCTCACCACGCTGCGCCTGATCCAGGGCTTCGCGCTGGGCGGCGAATGGGGCGGGGCGGTGCTCCTGGTGTCCGAGCACGGCGACGCCCGGCGCCGCGGCTTCTGGGCCTCGTGGCCGCAGAGCGGCGCGCCGGCGGGCAATCTGCTGGCCGTCGGTGTCCTCTCCCTGATGACCACCGTGCTCAGCGACGACGCGTTCAACTCCTGGGGCTGGCGCGTGCCGTTCCTGCTCTCCGGCGTCCTGGTCATGGTCGGCATGTGGATCCGGCTGTCCGTCGACGAGTCCCCGCTGTTCAAGGAGGCGCTGGCCAGGTCGAAGGAGCGGGAGGCGAAGCAGCAGGCCGAGCAGTTGCCGTTCGTCGCGGTCGTCCGCGACCACTGGCGGGACATCCTGGTCGCGATGGGCGCCCGCATGGCGGAGAACATCTCGTACTACGTGATCACCGCCTTCGTCCTGACGTACTGCGTGGAACACCTCGACATCGACAAGCAGCCCGCGCTGAACGCGGTGCTGATCGGCTCGGCGGTGCAGTTCTGCCTGATCCCGCTGTTCGGCGCGCTCTCCGACCGGGTCGGCCGCAAGCCGGTCTACCTGGTGGGCGCGATCGGTGTGGGCGCGTGGTCGTGGGCGTTCTTCGGTCTGCTGGACACCCGGTCGTTCCCGGCGCTCGTCCTGGCGGTCACCGTCGGGCTGGTCTTCCACAGCGCGATGTACGCCCCGCAGGCCGCGTTCTTCTCCGAGCTGTTCGCCACCCGGATGCGCTACACCGGCGCCTCCATCGGCGCCCAGCTCTCGTCGGTCGCGGCCGGCGCCCCCGCACCGCTGATCGCCACGGCGCTGCTGGGCTCCTACGGCTCCTCCGTCCCGATCTCCGTGTACGTCGCACTGTCGGCGGTCGTCACCGTGATCGCCGTCGTCGCCGCCCGGGAGACCCGCGGCACGGACCTGGCCGCGGTCGGGCCGGCCGGGCCCGCAACGGCGGCCCGTCCGGCCGCCGACCCGAAGGAAACCGCCTCCACCTGAGCCGCCGCTGACCACCGTGGGCAAGAAGGAGGGGCTGGAGGAGGGAGCGAGAGGAGGGGGCGGTCTTCCCGCCCCCTCCTGACATGCCTCGCACGTCCCGACCCCCACCCTGCCTCTTGCCTCTCACGCCGCCGCCCTTGCGGGAGCCGCCCGCCTTCCTCACAATGGTCCGCCCATGCCCAAGAACACGTCCGTCGCCGCCCACCTGCGCCGACTCCTCGACCTCCTGGCCTCCGATGCCCCCGCCGAGGACTTCGGCACCGTCGCCACCGAGGCGCGGCGCGGCGGCGTCGACGGCGACGACCTCGCGGAGATCGAGCAGGCCACCCAGGCCGCGTTGCGCGTGCGCAGTGCGCTGCGGCAGCACCGGCGCCGGGAGGCGGAACTCACCGCCCTGTTCGACACCGCCGGGGACCTCGCGGCGCTGCGCGACCTGGACGCGGTACTGCGGTCCATCGTGCGCCGCGCCCGCATGCTGCTCGGCACCGACACGGCGTACCTGACGCTTCCCGACGAGGAGGCGGGCGACACCTTCATGCGGGTCACCGACGGCTCCGTGTCCGAGCTGTTCCAGAACCTGCGGCTGCAGCTCGGCGAGGGCCTCGGCGGCCTGGTCGCGCAGACCGCGCGGCCCTACGCCACGCCCGACTACCGCACGGACGAACGCTTCCACCACACGCACAGCATCGACGCCGGTGTCCTGGACGAGGGCCTGGTCGCGATCCTCGGCGTTCCCCTGCTGCTGGGTTCCGGGAGCGGCGGCAAGGTGATCGGCGCCCTGTTCGCCGCCGACCGCACGCCGCGCACCTTCTCCCCGGACGAGGTGGCCCTGCTGTGTTCGCTGGCCAACCACGCCGCCATCGCGATCGACACGGCGAAGGCCATGACCGACGCGCGGGTCGCGCTGGCCGAACTGGCCGAGGCCAACGCCGTCATCCGGGAGCGCTCGGCCGCCATGCAGCGGGCCGAGGAGTCCCACGACCGGCTCAGCGACCTGGTGCTGCGGGGCGGTGACGTGGCAGACGTGGCCGCGGCCGTCGCGGACCTCCTGGAGGGCGACGTCACGGTGTTCGACGCGGGAGGATGGCCGCTCACTCCGACCGCGCACGGCACCGGGGGCGCCGGCGGGAGCACGCCGGCCGGCACGAGCGGTACGGACGGCACCCGCGGTACGGACGACCCGAAGGGCACCGACGGCACCGACGACGCCGCGGCCCTGGTGCGGGCCGCCGAGGAGTCGCGCGCCACCGCCCATGCCGTGGTCCACGACGGACGCTGGGTGTGCGCGGTGCTGGCCGGGCAGGAGATGCTGGGCAGCCTGGTGCTGTCGGGGCGCCCCGACCTGGACGGCCCCGATCGGCGCCTGTTCGAGCGGAGCAGCGTCGTCACCTCGCTGCTCCTGCTGCTGCGCCGCTCGGTCGCCGAGGCGGAGAACCGGGTGCGCGGCGACCTGATCACCGACCTGCTCACGGCGCCCGACCGCGACCCCGCCGGTCTGGTGGCGCGTGGCCGCAATCTCGGCATCGACCTGAACCGTCCGCACCTGGTGCTGGTCGCCTCGACGGACCCGGACGTGCGCGACCGGCTGGCGGGCGCCGCCGTGCAGTACCTGTTCGGCGGCGACGGTGTCAGCGCGGAACACGCCGGTACGGTCATGCTGCTCCCGGACGGCGGGGCCACGCCGGGCGACGCGGCCGGCGCCGCCGCCGAGCAGCTCACCCACCTGGTGGGCGCCCCGGTCACGGTGGCCGGTGCCGGGCCCGCCGCCGGACCGCGCGCCCTCGCCGACGCCCACGCCGAGGCCGCGCGCTGTCTGCAGGCGCTCAAGGTACTGGGCCGCCGGGGAGCCGGCGGGAGCGCGGGCGAACTCGGCTTCCTCGGGGTGCTGCTGGGCGAGGACCACGACGTGGAGGGGTTCGTCAGGGCCACCCTCGGGCCGCTGCTGGAGTACGACGACCGGCGCGGCACCCAGCTGGTGCGCACCCTGGGCGCCTACTTCGGCTGCGGCGGGAGCCTGACCCGGGCCAAGGAGGAGCTGCACGTGCACATCAACACGGTGGTGCAGCGCCTGGACCGCGTCCAGGCCCTCCTCGGCCCGGACTGGAACAGCCCGGAGAACGCCCTGGAACTGCAACTCGCCCTGCGCCTGCGGCTGTTGTCCCTCAGCTGACGCCCGCCGCAACCAGCAGGCGCCCCGCCACCACACGGGCGCCCTCGTCGCCGACGACGATCGTGTAGTGGTTGGTGCCCGGGACGGGCCGGGGCCGCAGCGGGGTGCGGTCGACACCGGCGGCGGCCAGCCGCTGTTGGTCGTACAGGCCCTGCGGTTCGTCCATCAGCCCGCGTTCCGCCCACAGCAGTTCGGCCGGGCGGGGCAGCCGGTGCACCGCGTCCGCCACCGCGCCGCCCAGCTGGTCGGTGCCGTCGACGCGGACGGCGTCGAGACGGCACGGGGAACGCAGTTCGGGTTCCTCGCCGACCAGGTCGCGCTGGACGTAGGCGTCCACCCACGGCGACCAGTCACCGGCGAAGGCGGGATGGCGCTGCCAGAACTCGCGGTAGGCCGCGCGGTCGGGGAACGTCATCGACAGGCGCCGCATGGCGGGTCCGATCACGGCGGTGACGATGGCGTCGGGGCTCGGCCCGGCCGGGACCGGGAAGCTCACGCCCCCGTCCACCAGCAGCAGGGCCGAGAGCAGGTCCGGGTGGCGTACGGCGGTCAGGGCCGCGACGAAGGCGCCCATGGAGTGGCCGGTGAGGACCACCGGTCCGACGTCCAGCGCCCGCACCACGGCGGCCATGTCGTCGGCGTGCGCCGCGATGCCGTACGGGCCGGGGAGGGTGCCGCTGGCGCCCCGGCCACGCAGGTCCGGCGCCAGCAGGGTGACACGGCCGGCGAGGTGGTGGGCGACGCGGGCCCAGGTCAGGCCGTTGGCGGTGATGCCGTGCAGCGCGAGTGCCACCGGCGCGCCCGGCCGGGTGGCCGGCCAGCGCAGCACGGCCAGTTCGCCGCCGGCCACGGGCACCCGCAGTTCCTCGTACGGCGAGGGCGACCCGTACGGCGGGAAACCGGGGCTGTCGGCGGCCAGGCCGGTCGTGGGGTCCGTCGGTTCGTGTCCCGGGGTGTCCGTCACGGTGCGGGAGCCTCCTTGCGGTCGGTCGGTCGCGGGCGGAGCGGAGCGGCCCGCGAGGTGCTGGGCGAAACGGAGGCGGTCCGGGCCGCCGGGCAGCGCACGGCCGGGGCCCGCCGCTCCGCGCACGGCGGCGCGTCGCCGGCACCCGCGACTCCCGGTACGGCGGGAGGCCGGGGCCGTGCGTGGCCGGGCCCGCCGGGTCGGCGCGCCGCCACGGACCGGCTCACGGTGCCTCCTCGCGGTCGGTCGCGGCACGCTTGGTGCGGGTGGCGCGCAGGCGCGCGGGCAGCCGCACCACGCCGCCGGGGAGCAGGTATATCACCGCGACGAACAGCGCCCCGAGCAGGAACAGCGGCTGGGACAGCGGCACGCGCAGCACGGCGGGCAGGCCGGCGACGGCGCCGGAACCGGCGAGGTCGCCGAGCCGGTGGTCGGCCCAGGTGTAGAGGACGCCGCCGAGCATCGGGCCCCAGCGGGTGCCGGAGCCGCCCAGCACCACCATCACCAGCAGGGACAGGGTGAAGTCGGAGGTGGTGGTCTGCGGGGTGGCGCCGCCGGTGAGCAGCAGGTAGACGATGCCGCCGAGCGCGGCCAGGGTGCCCGCGAGGACGAAGGCGATCAGCTTGAAGCCGTAGGGCCGCAGCCCGAGCATCTCCACCCGGCGCTCGTTCTCCTTGATGCCCTCCCAGACCCGGCCGGTGGGCGAGCGCACCGCCCAGTGCACGACGGCCAGGACGAGGACCAGGTAGGCCAGCGCGACCCAGTACAGGTTGGCGGTGTGGTCGATGCCGACGAGTGAGGCGGGCAGCCGGTCGGCGGGGGCGGCCCTGCCCTCCTCGCCACCGGTGACGCCGCCCGGGTCGCGCTGGACGAGGATGGAGCCCGCCTGCGCGAAGGCGAGGGTCACCATGGAGAACCCGATGCCGCTCACCCGCAGGCTGACCGCGCCCAGCAGGGCGGACAGGGCCACGCCCGCGAGCAGACCGAGTACGGCGGAGGCGGCGAACGGCAGGCCCGCCTCCAGCATCACGGTGTTGGTGACGTAGGTGCCCGCGGCGAAGTAGAGCGCGTGCCCGAAGGAGAGCAGGCCGGTGCGGCCGAGGAGCAGGTCGTAGCCGGTGGCGAGCGCGCCGAAGACCAGGCAGAGCGCGAGGAGTTGGAGGTTGCCGGGGCTGCCGACGGGGCCGTCGAGGAGTCCCGGCAGCGGCAGCGCGCTGTAGGGGGCGACGAGCAGCACGGCCAGCATCGGGGCCGGCCACCAGCGGGCTGCCCGGCGCACCGGGCCGGTGCGGCCGGCGAGGTGGGGGTCCGCCGTGCGGACCGTGCCGCGCGGCTCGGTTGCGGTGGTCATGCGAGCCTCCCGGTCAGCCCACGCGGCCGGACGAGCAGCAGGGCGGCGAGCAGGACGACGACGGCGAGGTCGCCGAGACCGTCGGTGGTGTAGTAGTTGGCGAACTGCTGGACGAGCCCGACCGCGACGGAGGCCAGTGCGGCACCGGTGAGCGAGCCCATGCCGCCCGTCACGACGACCACGAAGGCGAAGATCAGCAGCGAGGTGCCCTGTTCCGGATCGACGGAACCGAAGTAGAGGCCGCCGATCGCGCCGCCGAGGGCGGCCGCCGCCCCGCCGAGGGCGAAGACCAGGGTGAACGCCTTGCGTACGTCGATGCCGAGGGCGGTGACCATGGCCCGGTCCTCGACGCCCGCCCGGACGACGAGCCCGTGCCGGGTACGGCCGAGGAAGGCCTTGAGCGCGACGAGCACCAGCACGGCGGCGGCGATCAGCACCAGCCGGTTGAGCGGCACCCGGGCGCCCAGCAGCCCGAAGGTGCCGGACAGGGCGTCGGGCGAGGGGAAGGGCCTGGCGTCGGCGCCCCAGATCGCGGAGAGCAGCGCGGGCACGGCCAGGCCGACGCCCACGGTGGCGAGGATCTGTTCCCGGGGACGGGTGTACAGCGGGCGGATGACGGCGAGTTCGAGGACGACCGCGGCGACCGTGCCCACGGCCGTGCCGAAGGCGACGGCGAGGACGAAGCCGAGTCCGCCGGAACCGGCGCCGGGCAGGTGACCGGAGGCGGCCCACCAGGTGCCGTAGGCGCCGACGGACATCAGCGCGCCGTGCGCGAAGTTGAGCACGTCCATCAGCCCGAAGATGAGCGACAGGCCGGAGGCGACCAGGAAGTACAGCGCGCCCAGGCCGAGTCCGGTGAGGACGAGCAGAACGACGGTGGACATCAGGCTTCCGCCTCCTGGCTCGGGACGGTTTCGGACCGGTGCGCGTGCCCGACGCCGAGCAGCCGGCGGGCGGCGTCCGCGTCGTCGAGCAGGTCGGCGGCGGGGCCGCGGTGGGCGGTGCGGCCGTCGGCGATCACGGCGCAGTGCCGGGCGAGGCGGCGCACCACGGCGAGGTTCTGCTCCACCAGCAGCACCGGCACGGCCTCGGCGGCGCGCTCGAGCACCCGGGCCACCTCGGTGACGACCTTGGGGGCGAGGCCCTTGGTGGGTTCGTCGGCGACGATCAGGCGGTTGCCGTTCAGCAGCGTGCGGGCGATGGCGACCATCTGCTGCTGGCCGCCGGAGAGGGTGCCGGCGGGCTGCCGGGCGCGGGTGCGCAACTCGGGGAAGAGCTCGTACACCAGGTCGTACGCCGGTTCGCCCGCCCCGGCCCGCTCGGCCAGCCGCAGGTTCTCCGCGACGGACAGGGCGGCGAAGACGCCGCGGTCCTCGGGGGCGTAGCCGATGCCCCGGCGGACCAGGGCGTGGGTGGGCAGGTGCGTGGTCTCCTCGCCGTCCAGCCGTACGCTGCCGGTCCGCGGGACGAGGCCGAGGACGCCTCGCACGGTGGTGGTCTTCCCGGCGCCGTTGCGGCCGAGCAGGGCGGTGGTGCCGGTGGCGGCGACGTCGAGGTCGACGCCGTGCAGGATGTGCCGGCCGCCGACGACGACCTGGAGGTCGCGCACGGTCAGCAGGGGAGACGGTGCGGCTGCGCTCACAGCCCCTCCCCGAGGTAGGCCTGCTGCACGGTGGCGTCGTCCATCACGGCCTGCGGTGCGTCCAGGGCGAGCAGCGTGCCGTGGTGCATGACGGCGAGCCGGTCCGCGAGGTCCAGCAGGACGTCCATGTGGTGCTCGACCATGAGCACGGTGCGGCCCTCGTCGCGGTGCAGGGAGCGGATCAGCTCGGTCAGCGCGGGCACCTCCTCGGCGCTCACGCCCGCCATCGGCTCGTCCAGCAGCATCAGCCGGGGCTCGCCGACGAGCAGCACGGCCAGCTCCAGCTTGCGCTTCTCGCCGTGGGACAGGACGTCGGCGGGGGTGTGGGCGCGGTGCGCCAGTTCGGTGCGGGCCAGCACGTCGGCGACCTGCCGCGGGTAGCCGTCGGCGCGGCGCCAGACGCGGTAGGAGCCGCCCTCGGCGGCCTGGGCCGCCAGCTCGACGTGGTCGGCGACGGTCATGCCCGGCCAGAGGCTGGAGGTCTGGAAGGTGCGTCCGAGTCCGCGCCGGGCCCGGGCGTAGGCGGCCTCGCGGGTGATGTCGGCACCGTCGAGCGCGATGGTGCCCCGGGAGACCGGGCTGATGCCGCTGACCAGGTTGAACAGGGAAGTCTTGCCGGCGCCGTTGGGGCCGATGAAGGCGAGGAACTCGCCGTCGTGGACGTCGAAGGACACGGAGTCGACTATGGTGGCGCCGCCGACGGTCCAGCCGACGTCGCGGAGACGGAGCACGGGCGCCGGGGCGGGGCCGGGGGCGTCCGCGGCCCGCTCGGAAGTCGTGTCGGGGGTGGCCATCCGCTCAGCCCGCCGTCTTCCGCACCGGCGGGGCGGCCGACGCCGTCGGGACGGTGTCGGTCAGCTCGGGCTTCGCGTCGGCGCCGCCGCCCTTGAGCCGCGCGGTGAACATGGGCTGCAGCAGGGCGTGGTCCTCGGCGCGGATCTGCTGTTCGCCCTTGGGGCCGTCGAAGGTCCAGCCCTCCAGCGCGTCGACCATGGCGGAGGTGTCGGTGGCGCTGCCGGACTCGATGGCGTGCACGATCATCTGGGCGGCGGTGAAGCCGTCGGGGCTGAACAGGTCGGGGGTGCCGCCTGCTTCGGTGATGCCGTCGAGCATCGCCTTCTCCACCGGGTTGCCGCCGCCGGCTCCCGGGAAGTAGTGGGCGAGGAAGGAGATCTTGGCTGCTCCGCTACCGAAGACCGGGTACGACGCGGTGCCGGCCAGCCCGGTGACGACCTTGCCGGCGTCCAGTACGCCCTGCTGGTTCAGTGCCGTCCACAGGGCGGGTGCGGTGGCGCCGGCCCAGGCGACGAACACGAGGTCCGGCTCACCGGCCTTGACCTGGCGGGCGAAGGGGGTGAGGTCGGTGGCGCTGGGCGGGGCCAGCACGGAGTCGACGGTGGCGCCCTTCTCGCCCAGGACGTCCTTCACGGCGGCGACGTTGGCCTGCCCGAAGGCGGAGTTCTGGGCGAGGACGGTGACCTTCTTGCCGTTGGCGGCGCCCAGTTGAGCGCTGACGGCGAGGATGTCCTGGTAGGACTGGCGGCCGGAGCGGAAGGTGTAGTCGTTGACGCCGGTGAGCGCGTCGGTGGCGGCGTCGCCGTTGATGTACAGCACCTTGTTCTGGGCGGCCAGGGGCGCCATCTGGAGGGCCACGCCGGAGTCGGTCGTACCGGCGAGGATCTTGTACCCCTTGCCGATGAGGGACTTCGCGGCGGCGACGGCCTTCGCCGGGTCGCCGGCGTCGTCCTGCTCGGTGACCTCGATCGGGTGGCCGCCGGCCTTGTTCGTCCCGTGGGTGGCGTAGGCAAGGCCGGCCTTGAAGCCCTCCGCGTACTGCTTGCCGTAGGCGGCGAGCAGCCCGCTGCGGGAGTACACCAGGCCCACCTTGACGGGTGCGTCGCCGCCGGAGCCGTCGGCCTCGGTGCCGGCGGTACCGGCCGAGGAACAGCCGACGAGCAGGGCCGAAGCGACGCACAGGGCGAGGGCGCCACCGAGCGCTCTGCCTCTGACAACGGGTGTGCCTGTGCCTGTGCCTGTGAAACGCATGATGACCGGCTCCTTGGAAGGTGAAGCGGCGCGTGGTTGCCGGAACGATAGGGGCGCCGTGCGACGGGCGGCATGTGACCGGTCGCCGCTCCTGAACGCCCGGCCATGGCATGGACACACATGGCCGGGGACGACGGTCGCCGCAAGGGTGGAAAGCGAGCAGCACCCCGACGCGGACGGAGAAGAAACGGCATGGACAAGGTGGTGGAGTCGGCCGCGCACGCGGTGTCGGACATCCCCGACGACGCGGTACTCGCGGTCGGCGGCTTCGGCCTGTGCGGCATCCCGTCGACCCTGATCGGCGCCCTCGCCCGGGGCGGGGCGAGCGGGCTGCGCGTCGTGTCCAACAACTGCGGGGTCGACGACTGGGGCCTCGGCCTGCTCCTGGTGGCGGGCCGGATCGCCCGGATGACGTCCTCGTACGTGGGGGAGAACAAGGAGTTCGCCCGCCGGTACCTCGCCGGTGAGCTGGAGGTGGAGCTGACCCCGCAGGGCACGCTCGCCGAGCGGCTGCGGGCGGGCGGTGCCGGCATCCCGGCGTTCTACACACCGGCCGGTGTGGGCACGCAGGTCGAGGAGGGCGGCCTGCCCTGGCGCTACTCCCCCGACGGTGGCGTCGCGGTGGCCTCCCCGCCCAAGAGCGTCCGGGAGTTCGGCGGTCGCCGCTACCTGCTGGAGGAGGCCATCACAGCCGACTTCGCTCTGGTGCGGGCGGCGGTCGCGGACCGGCACGGCAACTGCGTCTTCCACGCGGCGGCACGCAACTTCAACCCGCTCTGCGCGACGGCGGGCCGCGTCACGGTCGTGGAGGCCGAACAGATCGTGGGTCCCGGCGAAATCTCCCCGGACGCCGTCCACCTGCCGGGCGTGTACGTGGACCGGGTGGTCGCCGCCGACCCGTCCCTGGACAAGCGCGTCGAACGCCGCACGGTCCGCGGCCCGCGCATCGCCACCACCACTGTCGCCGAGGAGAACTGACCATGCCCCTGGACCGCGACCGCCTCGCCGCCCGCGCGGCCCGTGAACTGCGCGACGGCCAGTACGTCAACCTGGGCATCGGCCTGCCCACGCTGATCCCCAACCACCTGCCCGACGGGGTGCACGTGGTGCTGCACTCGGAGAACGGCATCCTGGGCGTCGGCCCGTACCCGTACGCCGGTGAGGAGCACCCCGACCTGATCAACGCCGGCAAGGAGACGGTGACCACCGTCCCCGGTACTTCCTCCTTCGACTCGGCGTTCTCCTTCGGCATGATCCGCGCCGGCCGCATCGACGTGTCGGTCCTCGGCGCCATGCAGGTCTCGGCCCGCGGCGACCTGGCGAACTGGATGGTCCCCGGCAAGACGGTCAAGGGCATGGGCGGCGCGATGGACCTGGTCCACGGCGCCCGCCGCCTGATCGTCGTCATGGAGCACACGGCGAGGGACGGCTCCCCCAAGATCGTGGAAGAGCTGACCCTGCCCGCCACGGGCCGCCGGGTCGTCGACCGCGTCATCACCGACCTGGCCGTGCTCGACGTCACCCCGCGGGGGCTGCGCCTGGTGGAGGCGGCTCCGGGGGTGTCGGTGGACGAGGTGCGCGCGGCGTCGGACGCGGAGTTGCTGCTCCCCGACACCTCCTCCTCAGCGGCCTGAGGGAACGCCCCGCCGGCGCTCCGACGTGCGGCGCCCGGTGCCTTTCACGTGGCTGCTCGCCTTCGCTTCGTCGTCCTTTCCGCCGATCGGGATCCCGGGGCCCAGGCGAGCTCTGCGTGACGGTCGCGGGAGGACCGTTGCCCGACTGCACGGTGAGACCCCTCGCCGCCAGGGGGCCGTCGTGCCGTACGACATGACGGGCAGCGGGAAGTAGAATGAGCGGAGTCGGCTGTTCGGGCCAGCCAGTGGAAGAGGGCACCGCCTGCGACGTCCGGGGGGCCGGTGCGCAGGGAAAGCAGGACAGCGTGGACAGACTTACCGCGGTCGAGCACGCGCTGCGGGGGGCGACGCCGAACGCCCTGCTCGACGTCGTCACGGCGGCCCTCGTGCAGCACTACGGCGTCGTGCGCGCCGAGCTGCGCCTCGTCGACTACGGCATGAGGTCACTGCAGGCAGTCGAGCCCGTGCCCCTCACCACGGAACCCGTCATGATCCACGCCAGCCCGCAGGGGCGGGCGTTCGGGTCCCAGGAGCCGTACGTGCGTGCCGACCCCGACGAGCAGACGGTGACCGTGCATCTCCCGGTGACCGTTCGGGGCGACCGTATGGGAGTCCTGTCCGTCACCTTGCCGGAGGACCGCTACGCCGAGGCCCTGATCCCGGAGATACAGCACATCTGTGACGTTTTGGGTCACGAGATCCTCGTCGCGGAGCGCGACACCGATCTGTACGTGCTGGCCAGGCGGGCCGCGCGGCTCACACTGGCCGCCGAGATGCAGTGGCAGTTGCTGCCGGGGCGAGCCTGCTCCCGCCCCGAGTTCTCCCTCGGAGGCCACCTCGAACCCGCGTATTCGATCTTCGGGGACAACTTCGACTGGTCTGCCTCCGCGGACGAACTCACCCTGACCGTCACCAACGGCATGGGCGAAGGCATCCAGGCCGCCCTTCTGACCAACCTGGCCGTCAACGCCATGCGCAACGCCCGACGCGCCGGACTCGGCCTGGCCGATCAGGCATGCCTCGCCGACCAGGCGATATACGCGCAGTACCGCGGTACGGCCTACGTCTCGGTCCTGCTGCTCCGCTTCGATCTCGCGACCGGCGACGTCCAGGCCGTGGACGCGGGGTCGCCCCGGCTCTGGCAGCTGAGGGACAAGCTCGTGAGGGCAGTACCGTTCGAAGCCCAGCTGCCGCTCGGCATGTTCGAGGACACGCCGTACGAGTGCGAGCACTTCCAAGTGCTTCCCGGTGACCGTCTCCTGATCAGCAGCGACGGTGTGTACGACACCCCCTCCTCCGTCGGCGAGACGTACGGAGAACGAGCTCTCGCTCGGTCGCTGAACGCCACCCGGCTTCTTCCGCCCGCCCAGGTGCCCGAAGCCGTGTTGCGCGAGCTCGCGACGTACCGGGGAGAGACCCCGCTGGACGACGACGCGCTGGTCGTGTGCCTCGACTGGAACGGGCGCCCCTGAGCGCCCGCGAGCGGCCGAGCGGCGGGACATCACCCGTCAGGCGCCGGCGATCTGGGCGACCTCCGCGGGATCCAGGCCCGTGAGCTGCGCGATGCGATGGGCGGGGACACCTCGTGCCAGAGCCTGGCTGACCATACGCTCACGGTCGTCGTTCGTATGGCGAAAAGCCCGGAGTTCCGCCTCGACTTCTGCGGTCGAGCGGGGCGCACAAGCCCCGCGCACCCGGTCGGCCTCCTCCGCACTGAGAGGGATGGGCAGGCGTTCCGCAGCTTCGGGGATACTGCCGTCCGCCTCCTGGGGAAGCACCCTGAGCAGGTCACTGCTCGCCGTGACATCGTGGGCGTGCAGCCACGCCAGCACGGCGGGGGTATCCATGCACTCGAGTTCACCCACCGCCACGACCGGCGCCCCCAGGCCGGTTTGCGGGTCGGGCAGGACGAACAGGTAGGCGGTCTCAGCCATGGTGACGGTCAGCTCTCGTTGGGATGCGGAGCGAAGCACCGCGATGCTAGCGGAATCCGTCCACTCGTGCCGCAGGCCAACGGGGCGGGATGCCCCGCGCGACGAGGTTCGGCATGATCGTGCTCAGTGTTGGCTCAGGCGCGTCACTCGTTTGCCAGACGTGCCGCTCATGCACTAAACGTTGCGGTCGAACAAATGATCAGCAGTGAGATCTCCAGTCAGCCGGCACTAATGGGAGACGAGAGCAACGTGCGGTGTCAGCGCGGCAACACGACGGTCAGACCGCTGCCGACCGACCGGCGGGGCGCCGTGTGACACCGGACACCGTCCCTTCTCACGTCGGGGGTTGTCGCGGTGGCTCGCCGGCGGCAGCCGCTCTTCCCCAGCCCTTGAGCCCCCACGAGTGCGATCTCGTCCGCCGCAGCCTCACGGTGGTGGAGCCGCAGGCCGAAGACCTGGCCGTCTATTTCTACGCCATCCTGTTCATGCGCCATCCCGGCGTCCGCGGCCTCTTCCCGGAGGACATGGACGTGCAGCGGGACCGTCTTCTGCGGGCTCTTCTACGCATCGTGGATCTCGTCGACTCCCCCGAGCACCTGGCCCGTTTCTGCTCCAGACTCGGCCGCGATCACCGCAAGTTCGGGACCGTGACGGCACATTACGCGGCTGTGGGCGAGTGCCTGCTGGAGACGCTCGCCCGCTATGCGGGGCCGGCCTGGACGCCGGAGACAGCTCGGGCCTGGGAGCGCGCCTACGGGATCGCGTCCGAGGTGATGATTCTCGCCGCGGACGACGACGCCCGACTTCGCCCTGCGGTCTGGGCGGCCCGCATCGTCGAGCACCGCCACCTGGGCAACGCCCTGGCAGAGATCACTGTGGTGACGGAGCCCGCCTACCCCTATCAGGCCGGCCAGTACGTCAGCATGGAAACCCCGTGGCGGCCCCGTGTGTGGCGGCACTACTCCCCCGCCAACGCCCCGCGGCTCGATTCGACCCTGACCTTCCACATCCGGCATGTGCCCGGCGGCCACGTGAGCCACGCGCTGGTCTACCGGGCTCGGGTCGGCGACGTCGTGCACCTCGGTCCTCCCGAGGGCGACATGCTGCTTTCGAACGCCTCCGCACGGGATCTGCTGTTCGTGGCGGGAGGCACGGGTCTCGCTCCGATCAGAGCACTGATCGAGCAGCTCGCGGCCGACCGGGAACAGCCGGAACGGCGTGCGACTCTTTTCGTCGGGGCACGCACGGGCGACGAGCTCTACGGATTCAACGACATGCTTCGCATGGCGCAACGCCACCACTGGCTGTCGGCCCGGGCCGCCGTCTCCCACGAACACGTCCCCGGCGCCCAGGGCTTCCTCCCCGAAGTGATCGCCACGGCCGGTTCGTGGGACCACGCGGAAGCGTTCGTCAGCGGGCCTCCCGGCATGATCGCTGCCACGCGTCAGGCACTCCGGCGGTGCGGAATGCCCGCCTCCCGCATCCACCACGACTCGTCGGGCGTCCCGGTACTGGACGATCCGCTGGAGCCGGCACATCAGGAGCAGGAAGAGGACCACTACACATGAACGACCTGCCAGCAGGCCCCGGCTCCGCCGGCGAACGCCTCCTTCAGAGCCATCTGCGGACCGGCGACCGTGCCGCCGACTTCTACGACCGGCAGGTGCGGCCGCAACTGACGGCGCAGATGCTCGACTTCATCAGCCGGCAGACCATGGTCTTCCTGTCGACCGCCGACGCGGCCGGCAACTGCGACACCGGATTCCGGGCCGGGCCTCCCGGCTTCGTCGTCACTCTCGACGCACGCACCTTGACGTACCCCGAATACCGGGGCAACGGAGTCCACGCCGGCAATGGCAACATTGTCGAGAACCCGCACCTGGGCCTGCTCTTCATCGACTTCACCCATCACCACATAGGGCTCCACGTCAACGGAACCGCCCAGGTGGTCGGTGACGCCGAGCAGCGACGCCGGTACCCGCACCTGCCCACCGACACTGCCCAGAGCCGGAAGCCCGCCCTGTGGGTCCACCTCACCGTGGACGAAGCCTACGTCCAGTGTTCGAAGTACATACCGCACCTCGAACCGGCGCCCAGACCCAGGGGCCTGACGAACCGGCCGAAGGACAGCGACTACTTCGTCTCCCCCGCACCCGACCGCCACCGATCCGGGGATCAGGACCCCGGTCGCGAACTGCCCGCCAGGCAGCACGAGCGACTACGGTTCGTGCCCGACCAGACCTGAGAGATTGCCGGAGTCCGACTCCGTGGCGGTGCCGCGCGTCTGCCGACCGGCGGTCCATCGGGCCCGGACCGTCTTGCCGTGAGCGCGGGGAAGTATCTCCACCGGACCGGAGAGTTCACGGACGATGTTCAGCCCGTGGCCGCCGAGCCCGTCGGCCTCGCCCGGCGGGCGGTCGGTACGGCGGGACTCCGGTCATCGACGTCCACAACGACAGCCTGACCGTCCCTGCACACGGTAAGGCGCCACCGGCGTGCCGGGAGGCGTTGGCGACCAGTTCGGAGACCACGAGCGCCAGAGCACCGAGATCGGCCTCCGGCCGTTCCCGGGCCGCGAAAGCTGTCGCGGCACGCCGCGCGTCCCCGACGGTGCCGTCGGACGACGTCATCGTGATCAACGGGCACTCCGATCTGCACTGACGGCTCCGCGCGGCCCGAAGCCGTACAACGCGCGCGGTCGTCCGGGGGACGAGCCGGGAACCCGGAACTCCGGACTGCGCCGCCTCGCCCACCCACTCCGTAGGCGGTTTTTTCGCATCCCTTTCGCCCGGCACGCGTTGCCACTCACCGTACCGTCACAGCGGCGCCCGAGGCCGCCCACGGGTGAGCCGCCGGGTGCGACGCCCACGGCCGGCAACGCGGCGGAAGAAGGCCCCGGAGCGCACTGAGCCGCCGGGGCCGGGTGGACGGGCCGGACCGCGGACAAGGACGTAGGCTCCCCAGGTCGAAGCCCCGTCACCACCGTGACTCCGGCAGGCGACGCACACTTCAGGCAAGCGGCATCCGGTGACTCCTGCCCGGGCCGGAGAACAGGAGCTCGTGAACAGGTTCGCCGCGGTCACGCGGGCACTGCGCGCCGGCGCACCCCATGCCCTGCCGCATGTGCTGGCCTCGAGCCTCACCCGACACCGGAGGACGTCACCCTTCGCCTGGCCGACTACTCCGTGCGCTCGCTCCAGAGGCGTGGGCCCACCGGTCGCGGAACCGATACGGAGACGGGAGGTTGCCCGACCGGCGCTTCAGGCCGTTCTGTCGGCCTGGTCGGTACGGCGGACCAGCGCGGTGCCCTCCACCGAGTCCCGGAAGGCCGACAACCCCTTGAGCAGGGCCGCCCGGGAAGGGCGAGGCATGGTCTCGATCAGCGATCGCAGCGCTTCCTCACGCCGGGCCCTGAGCTCGCGCAGATAGGTCTCACCCCGCGCGGTCAGGTGGAGCATCAACTCCCTGCGGCTCACGGGACTCGGGGTCCGCTCCACGAAGCCGATCGCCTGCAGCCGGTCGCACAGGCGGCTGACCGACGGCGGGGAGGCCCCGAGGATCTCGCCCAGCGCGCGCAGGTTGATGCCGTCCTGCCGCTCAAGGCTGTAGAGCACCCGCAGCTGCGAGGAGGACACCGGAGTGACCTGGGTGGCATCGCGACCGCGCTCCCACAGGACCTCGAGGAGTTCGATGACTTCACATGCCGCTTCGGCCGCTTCCCAGGACCGGGGCGAGGGCGGGGTGGCTGGCGAGTTCATGGCGTGAAACACTCCGTTGGGATGATCATCCCCGTATCACGGGTTGAACTGGTTGCACATCCCCGCTTCCGGGGTTCCGGCTGGTGCGCACCGCCCTCTGCTCCGGCCGCCTTCCCGTGACCGCGGCCAGGGCGCCCGTAAACCATATCCTCCCACGAGGGCCGTCCCCCTGTCGCTGCGCGGTCCGGCTGCCGCCGGGCAGCCGAGCCCGACAGCCTTCTCCCACGGCTAACCGCCCGATCCCCCTTCCCCCGTCCCGATCGCCGCTTCGGCGTCCGAGGGCGGGCAGGCCGCGGAGGTACACGTGAGGTAGTCGTAAGTTCCGGTGCTGCGAAGCAGACGCTCGAGGATTGGACGCGTGTCGTCCAGGTGGAAGCGGACGCCCGCCTCGTGGGCGTCGCGACGCAGCTGCGACAAGACGCTCAGACCCGTGGAGTCGGCCACTTCCAGTCCTCGGCAGTTCAGTCGCAGGCTCCGCACGCCCTCACAGCCTCTCAGCGCCTTCCGCGCCCGGTCGAGCACCTCGTCGCCGACCTCGTGGTCCAAGTCGCCGTCGAGGGCCGGGCGCAGTGTGTACGGATCGGTGGAGGGCAGGGTCCGGAGGGGTTCTGTCTCAGGGGTCGTGGGCACGGGTTGGTTCCGGATTCGAGGGGGTCAGGATCGGGTGGCGAGCGCGGCGCGACCGGTGCCGATGACGGCACGGGCGCGAGGGAAGTCGTGGAGCTGTTCCTCCAGCAGATCCAAGCCCGGTAGCAAGGAATGGGCCGGGACACCGCGGGCGGTGAGGACTTCGGCGGTCCAGGTGAGGAAACCGGTGAAGATCTCGGCATCGTCCATATAGAGGGCGGCGGCCAGGAAGTCAACGATGTGGGCGAGGTCCTCCGCGGTGCGTTCGCGTTGCTCTTCGTCGTAGGAGCGCATCGCGGGAAAGCTCCGCTCCAGGCGCTGGAACGTCTCACATACGAGGCCGCGCGCGGAGCGGGCGACCATGGTGTACTCCTGGTCCGCCAGGTGCGGCAGGTCGTCGACGGCCTGGTGCGGCGGCCGGGGCCGGGGCAAGGGACCCGCTGCGAGCCGGTCGGCGGCGGCACGGGCCTCGGGTGCCCAGGCGTCGGCCCCCAGGCTGCGGGCGTGACGGCCGTCGGTGCCGAAGGCGAGGCCGCCGACCATGACCGGCGTACCGACGGCCTGCACGGCGGTGATCGCGGCGTGTGCCAGGGGCAGACGGGTGGGGAGGGCGGCGGACAGGCACACGGCGGTCGCCCCGCTGCGGTGGATCTGGCTGACGAGGTGCGCGGTGGGCACCTGGGCCCCGAGGTAGCCCACCTGCCAGCCGCGCAGGCGCAGCGTCTCGGCGAGCAGGCGGGCCGGCAGCGCGTGCCATTCCTTGTCCACGCAGGCGACGGTCAGCCTGCCGCGGGAGGTGGCCGGGCGCTGCCTGGGCAGGGCCGCGATGACGCGGTCGTTGATCGCGGTGGCGGCGTGCTCGTCGGCGACGCTCATGCGGTTGGCGGCCCACTCGACACCCACCTTGTGCTGGACGGCGCCGATCACGTCCAGCAGCACGGTTTCCGCCGCCAACCCGGCCCCCAGCGCGTTGTCGATCACGTCGAGAGCCGAGTACTCGTCGGCCGCCCGGACGGCCGTCCAGAGTTTGTCCGTCCATTCCACGGCCTGCTCCGCGCGCTCGGGAGCGGCGAGCCGGGCTGCCACACGGTGGCGAACGGGCTCCCCGTCACGGCCGGAGCCGGAGGTGGTCGTCATGGGGTGTACCTGCCTCGCGTCGTCCCGTCCACGGCGCTGAGATGCGCTCCGCGGGGTGCGGTGACGGCCAGGACGGCGATGTCGTCGTGGCGGCCTTCTCCGATCCACTCGTCGGTGAGCATCTGGACGCGTTCGACGACGGCCGCGGCGGGGATGCCGGCGCATTGGGCCAGGGCGCGCTTCAGGCGCTGCTCGCCGAACATGACGTCGCCGAGAGGACCTCCCCTGGCCTCGGTGACGCCGTCGGTGTAGAGCAGGCATGTCTCGCCCGGGGCGAGGCGCACGTGCGTGGTGCGGGAACTGATCGTGGGCAGCACTCCGATCAACGTGCCCCCGGTGTCGGCTTCCTCGACCCGGCCGTCCCGGCGCACGATCAACGGCACCGGATGGCCGGCCGACGTCAGTCGCAGCAGTACGTCGCGGTCCTCACGTCGTACGGAGGCGAGCACGAGTGTGGCGAAACGCACCCGGTCACTGCCGCGCATCGCGTCGTTGAGCCGCCGCAGCATCCGGGCGTGGTCGTCGGCCATCGGCAACAGGGCGTGCAGCGTGTTGCGGATCTTGCCCGTGAGGACGGCGGCCTCCAGCCCCTTGCCCGCCACGTCTCCCAGCACGGCGAGGGTCTCGGGGCAGTCCTCGCCCGGCGGGTGGACGTCGTAGAAGTCACCGCCGATCAGCTCGGTCTCCACGCTGGCCCGGTAACCGCCGGCGAACTCCACGCCCTCCACCTGGTGCAGTGAGGGCGGGAGAAGGGCACGTACCAGGGTGTCCGCAACGACGTTCTGCTCGGCGTACAGTCGCGCGGCCGACATCGCGGCGCCCGCCCGTGCGGCGAACAGCCCGGCGAACGCCTCCTCCGATTCGGTGAAGCTGGTCTGCCGCGCCCGGCGCAGCAGGATCAGCGCACCGGCCGGCACTCCGTGTCCGGGAAGGGGCGTGATGGCGAGCGAGCCGACTCTTCCGAAGCCCTCGGGGACGAGCCAGTCCGGGGCGGTGGCGGGATCTATCCACCGCGAGGGCACCGGCGGAAAACCGCGCAGCGCCTCGGCGAGTCCCGGCACGGCCTCCGGCTTGCTGGACACGGTGGCCCGGGAGAGGTGTCCCAGATGGTCACAGACGACCACCGGCAGCTTCCGTGCCCGGGTCGGGGCGATGACCAGCGCGGCGTCGGCGAGGTGCGCGGCGGCCAGGGTCGCCGTCACCTCCATGCAGCGGTCCAGGTTGAGCGAAGCGAGCAGGGCGCTGGAAGCCTCCGCCAGGAAGCGGGTGCGCTCTCGCTCCGTGGCGAGCTCTGCGGCGACCGACCGGTAGGCTGTCTCGTCCACCAGCCACCACGCCGTTCCGCCGTCGGCGAGGCTGGTCCTCTGCGCCGAGAAGTAGCGATCACCGACCTCACCACTGGGCTCACGGTGCTCTACGGCGTGATGGGCGGATGCGAGCCACGCGGGCGAGGAGAGCGGCTCATGGATGCGCGCGGCGGGCAGGAGAGCCGAGGCCGCGTCGTTGAGCTCGACGACGCGGCCCGCTTCGTCCATGACCACCACTGGAAAGGGTGCGCCCGCGGGACCCACCGCACCGGCGGCGGTCATACCGACACCCTCTGGGAGAGTAGCCATGGACGGGCCGGAAACCGGCCCTTCACCTCACATCTGACGAGCGCGTCACTTGCCGAATGACAACTATCACCCAAACCGGGCGGCCGAGCAACCCGCATCGACGACGGACGTGTACCCGCGGCGGTCCCTCACACCCTCCCGGAGCGATTTCGCCGCGAAGCCTTCTTGGAGCCCTGGCGTTCGAGCTGGCAGAGTGCGGAGCATGAGCGACGAACAGCTGGTCACAGCCAGAGAGAGCGAACGGGCGTTCGTGGTGGCGGTCGCCGGAGACTTCGACGTCGACGCGGTCAACGAGCTCCATGAGGCCGTGGCCCGCGCATTGCGCGCGAACGCCGCCATGACAGTGGTCGACCTCTCGGGAACCGAGTTCGCCGACTCGAGCCTTCTCAACCTACTCCTGGAGGCACAGCAGAGACACACCGCCGAAGGCCGGCCGTTCGCCGTGGCCGGACCGTTCCGTCCGGCGGTGACGCGCCTGTTCAAGATCACCGGCACCGCGGACCACCTACCGCTCGCCGATACCGTGGACGCGGCTGTCCGGCAGGTCGATACCCGACACTGAGTTGCGCGGTCGCTCCACCCACCCCCGGCAACGAGTTACGAGCACGATATGTGTGGCGCTTGACCGGGAAGCGCCAGGACACCGTCGACCAACTGCGCCTCACAGGCCTCACCTGCGAGTTCCTGCAACCTCGCGAGGAGTGTGTACCCCTCGCACAGGACCGTCTCGTGACCGCCGTACGACTCGAGATTGAGGATCGCCGCCTCCACGTGCCGAATCTCGGCGACCTGCATCGCTGCTCCGCTGCCGCCACGAGCGATCACGAGACCGATGCGGGGATAGAGCAGCGACAACAACTCGGCTCCGCTCGCGCTGCGGAGGGTGTCGTCGTCGCTGCCGCTGCGCTGCGCCAGGAGGTGGTGAGTGTGTCCGATCAGTCGGGCGACGGCCTGGATCTCGCGTTGGCTGAGCCCGAAGGCCCTCAGCTCTCCACTTCGCTCCCTCGCCCGACCTCCGTCCTGGCCCTCCGTGTTCGATCGTCTTCGTTTCCAGTAACGCAGCACACGCCCTCCAGACGGGGGCCGTTCACGGACCGCCGGCCGAACTCTAGGGAGGCGGCGGTGAGCATGCAGCTTTCAACTGTTGCCTAGGGGAAACATTTCGGCCGATCTTGCCACACCCTGGGACCAGTCGCCGGCAACTCCGACACTTCCCGTGACAGGCGCGCGGCGCGGCGAACCGCCCTCACCGTACGTGGGCGTCGAGCGTGCCCGAGACCAATCAAGGGCTCAGAACCCGTCCTGCCCACCGCCCGTTTGCTGCACCCGCCCGCGACTACGCAAGGGGTGCACAGACCACGGCAGACACCGCGCGTGCACGGAGAGTGAAGCAGCCCGCACATGGCCCGCCCCTGATATCTGAACTTGTGGACGGACCACCTCCGGCTCTAGGCCGCTTCAGCGCAGCCGCCCGGGCAAAAGCGGTGTTCGAGATGAGATGTATTGGCGACAAGATGGCCGAAAAGAGCACCATCTTCGCGCCCCGTTTCGCACGGGCCGGCGCTGCCAGTCCCAGGGAGATGTTCGAGACAACTGGCGGCAAACCGATGGGCGTACGGAACCAGACGGTCGTCGTCATCGGACTTGCCCTGGCGGTGTTCGGTGCTCCTTCCGCGCACGCCTCATCCGGCGTTCAACCGGGGATCCGAAGGCACTTCGAACTCCATGACGACGTGAAATCGCTGAGGACGGGCACCTTAGGGTCTCTGAGGAGGAGGAACGCCATGACCTTGGCCGGCCCGTCGGCGTCGCACGCCCCGCAGCACGAGTGCCCCTCTTGCCGGGAAGGCGAACAGCACAGAGCCCAGTCACCGCGAGAGCCGGAGCGAGAACGTCTGAATCGCAAGTGGAACGAGATCCTGCAGGAGACGAGAGTCGCGCAGACGGGCGTGCAGATTCTCTTCGGTTTCCTGCTCAGCGTGGCCTTCACGCCGTACTTCCACAGGCTGGAGACGTTCGACCACGTCGTTTACGTGATCACAGTGGTACTCGGCGCCTCGGGTACCGGTGCACTGATCGCGCCGGTGTCCATCCACCGGCTTCTGTCCGGGCAGCGAATGAAGGCCCACATCGTCAAGGTTGCGGGCCGACTGATGGTGTGCGGAATGGTGCTCCTCGCATTGACGATCGGCGGCACCCTTCTACTCCTCCTCCACGTCGTCGTACCGGGCGTTCTCGCCGAACTCCTGGTCGGTGGAGTCATGTTGTGGTTCGCCTTGTGCTGGTACGGCCTGCCCGTCTGGCTCCGCCGTCGTTCCGACGACGACGCGGCATGAGGTCGCCGCAAGCCTGGTAGGGCGGAGCCCACTCAAGATCGCCGCCCACGACCAAGCCACCGCGGCCCATGCCACGCTGGTCCTCGCCGCCGGCCCCGACAACACCCTGCGCATCCTGCGCCTCGTGGGCCTCGTGGGCCTCGACCAGTTCTTTCCCCTCTACGCCGACACCACCGCCGCGCCCAGTACCAGACCGGTCCACAGGAGTGGCATCACTCACGGTCGGCCCGGGGAAAGGGCCTCCGGCACAGGCCGGGCGACCTTACCCGGGCGAGCCGCGGAGGGCGGCGGTGGGCGGCAGACGAGTCGGGCTGTACGCCGGGTTCTGTTCCACTCAGGGAGCGATCACGCTCTGACCTGCATGTTTGCGGGGATCCGGCGGCTGGTTTCGTCCTCTGGGACCTCTCAGGGACTTTCGGCCGAGTCCGTGAACCATGCCTCGATGGCGGACAGTCCTCGCGCTCCGGCCTGCGGCATGAAGTGGGTGTACGTCCGGAGCGTGAACGCCGGATCGGAGTGCCCCAGCCAATTCGCGAGCGAGACGATCGACTCACCGGCTTCGAGCATCACCGAGGCGTACGTGTGACGCAAGACGTGGAAGCCGTGCTCACGACTCGGCTCCCACACGCGCGACGGCTTCTCGCCCGGCTGCCGCTCGGGCAGCGGCGGGATGACTCCCACTTCGGCGAGCGCGGGCTTCCACGCCTTGGTGTTCCAGGTGGTGCGGTTGATCGCGCCGCGCCGCCCGGTGTAGACGAGCAGCGGGACGGTCACCTTGCGCCTGTCCTCGCGGGCGAGGTCGGGCTCCTCGGGATCCAGCCACGGGAGGGTGAGGTCGATCGGTTCGAAGCGTTCCTGGTGGGTGAGGAGCCGCTTCGCGAGCACCTTCGGCAGAGGCACGTCGCGTTCCTTGCCACCTTTCGGCGGGCCGAAGTATAGCTGCGACTTGTACATGAGGATCTGCCGCTCTATATGCACGAAGTCGCCATGGATATCACCCGGGCTGAAGCCGAACACCTCACCCTGCCGAAGTCCGCATCCGACGCCGAGGTCGAGCATGATCCGGTAGCGGTCGGCCAGTGCCTCCCGTACGGCGTCGACACGATCCTGCTCCCAGGCGCGAGCCTTGCGCTCCGGCTTCTTCGGCGGCTTGATCGAGCTGTTGCCCTTGCACGGGTTGCGGTACAACCGCTTGTCCTCAACCGCGGCCTGCATGATCGCCTTGAGGTACACCCACGCGACGTAGGCCGTACTCGACGCCACCGCCCTCTGCACGCCGGCCGACCACTTGCGCAGCTCCGCAACGCCGATGTCCCTGAGCTCCAGATCTCCGAGCTGCGGCAGCACCTGCCCCCAGATCCGGTGCCTCATACTTTCCAGCGTCTGAGCGGGGTGCACCTGGGAGGGCCACCAGTGCTTCTCGACGTACTCGCGAAGGCTGATCGCACCGTCTCGCGCGTCGACGAAGTCTCCTCGACGTGCGTCGGTCTGAGCCTCGGCCAGCCACGCCTTGGCGTCCGCGACCGTATCGAAGGACCGATCACGGATCCCCGATATCCCTTTGACGCGGTAACGCGTGCACTTGCCCCATAGCGCAGTACGTTCGCGCTTGCCCGTCTCCTTGTTCGGCCGCTTCCTGAGCCATCGGTCCTCGATGTAGCCCGCCATGCGCGTCTTCTCCTTGGCCTGGGCGCGGTTCTCTCGGTGCCACCTGCGCCGCGATCAGACACACAGACGATCTCCGTGTGCATGAAATTCCGAGTGCTGCTGAACTCTTCTGACCCGATTTCCCAGGTCAGACAGCCCGGCGACGCTCACGCTGCCGCGGGGCCCTGTTCAGCGGGTCCAGGGCCGGGTTCGACCGCGAGTCCGCCTGCTGCTGTTCGCTGAGCCACTCATCGAGCAGGTCCCGGCGGTACATGACCCTTCCGCCAGGGCCCATCCGGAAGCTGGGCGGCCCTTGCCGGCGGTGGCGCCAGACGTAGAGCGTGTTCACCGTGATGCCCATGTACATCGCGGCGTTCTGGACGTTCAGGAAGGCTGCCTCGATGACAGGTTCCGGCTGGTTGCGCATCTCGTATCTCCGGGTAAACGCTGCCGATGGTGGGGATGTCCCGTATTCACAGCCATCTACGCGGGAACGCGTGTGGGTAGCTGCTGGAAGCACCACGAGGATCCGGAGAACGGGAGGTTTGGCGCGGCCGCCGCATCTGTGGTATCAGACGCGCCTTCGGAACCATCACGCTGGCGAGCCCCGTGTTCCCATGACGCACAGGACCGTCGAGGTACAGGACGCGAGCCCGAGCTGACGACATGCGACGGCCAAGACCGGGAGCCGAAGCGGCCAGGAGAGAGCGGCGCAGTCCAACCCCTGGGGCAGAGGCCGACAGCCCCGTTCACGGTCGAAGGGGACGGGGCATCGACCGCTCCGAGCAGGAGCCCATCGGCGCGTTCGATCAATTCAGGCAGGAAGTCGAATCGTTCGAGACAGACTTGACCAATTTGGGTTAACGGCTTGTGGCTTCGCTTCACCTGAGCCCATGCTGCTCAGGTCCGGAGAAGCAGAAGACGTCCGGCCATGGCGTCGTGCCATGGCGGCTTCTGACTCGCGGACCATGGAGACCCCGTGGACACCCCTGTCCTGCGGGCCGGTTCGGCATGTTCACCATCCCCGGCACGCGCCTGGGAGCCGATTCGGCTCCCCCGTCGTCAGTTTCCGAGCGACGGCATCTGCCTCGTCAGATCCTCTTGCAGCACCTCCCCCCTTCCGGCGGCACACGCCCAGCCTCTTGGGGAGGCGCCGTGACTACTCCCCCGTTCGAGCCGAGCGTCGCCCAGCAGACAGCGCTCGTCGAGCACCTCGTGAGCGCGGTGGTCAGCGACGCGACCGGAGAGGCCCAAGGCGACGTATGCCTGGGCGAACCTCCCAGTGCCCGCTATTTCATGGAGAGCCTCGGCCCCCACACCGTCGAGCCGGGCGGCGCCGCTCCACGGTATGGACGCACCACTCCGGACAGCCTCGGATTCGAGTTCGAGGCCGAGAACGCCAGCTCCGTCACGGTCAAGGCCAAAGCCTCTTTCTACTACTCGGCGCTGCCGACCCGAGTCCAGCAGCTGGAGTGGGCCGGCGAGCGCGAGGAGCCGTACCGGCTGGCTCCGTTGTTCAAGCGACTGGGCGTGACGGTCGGCCCTGTGGAGATCGTCCTGGGGCAGGAGGCTGGACTGCGGGAGACCCTGGAAGCCGAGTTCCGGAACGCCTTCACGGAGGCCGTCGAGCTGGCTCTCTGCGACCCGCGGATCGACCGTCGCGTCGGGAACGACCGCAGAGAACGCCTGGTTCCTCCTAGCGCGATGACGGACGACGATGCCTTCGAACAGTGGCTGGCCCGGGAGGTGGGCGGGGACCCCGTGGTGCCGTCCCCCGCCGCACGCGTGGTCGTCACGTCAAGGTTGGTTGCCTCCGGTCGGCTCCGTGTGACGGCTACACTCCAGAACCTCGCCAAGGACCCCGTCGTGACCGTCCAAGGTCGGGGCAGCAACGCCGGTCGTACTCGCCGTGACGAGGCCAGGGACAACGCCCTGTTCCGCGCGGGCCTGGAAGTCGAAGGCGACCGTCTGTTGCCGATCACGATGGACCTCGGTGCGGACGCCTATCGCTACTCCGGAGAGCTCGGGGCGTACGCGAACAACTGCGGTGTCGAGTCTTGGCCGCCTGACGGACGCCTCGTGGGTGTGCGCAGTGTGCCCGTTCCGCAACACGACACCCACCGCGCCGTGCCACGGACCGACGAACGATGGGGATACGAGGCGCTTGCGGCCGACCCGCTCCCGGTTCTCGATGATCTCGCCGACGAGATGGAGGCGTACCTGGACTCGCCGGCATGGAGCACGGCAGCTCTCAAGGACAGGCCCGGACTGGCCGATCGGAAGGATGCCGACCGACGGGCCGCCGCGCTCGAGGTCTCTCGTCTCCGCGACGGCATCGCGTGGTTGCGACGAGACAGGCGTCTGCTGCTGGCCTTCCAGCTCGCGAACGAGTCCATGACGGAGCTCAACCGGCTTCGGAAGCGGCCAAGTCGGGGATGGCGGCTGTTCCAGCTCGTGGCCATCGTCAGCCAGCTCGGCGCCTTGGCCTGGCGGGAGCACCCGCAGCACCTCTTCTCCCCCGGGCTCTGGGGTGACGACCAAGGCGTGGATCCGACAGAGGCAGCCACCGTCGTCTGGTACCCGACCGGAGGCGGCAAGACCGAGGCGTACCTCGGACTGGTATTGGTGTGCATGTTCTACGACCGCGCCAGGGGCAAGACGGTCGGTGTCTCGGCTTGGTGCCGATTCCCCCTCAGGTTGCTCACCTTGCAGCAGACGCAGCGGCAACTCGACGTCGTCGCTGCCGCGGACACTGTCCGGGACCGGAATGCTGACAGGCTCAAGGAGATCGGCGGTGACCCCGGGTGGCCGTTCTTCATCGGGTTCTACGCCGGCGGCGGCAACACTCCGAACTCCCTGACCGCCGACCGCACGCTCGACCGCCTTCGGTCGAGCGAGACGGAGCGGCACGCGTTCCGGCTGGTGCATGACTGCCCCTATTGCAGGGAGCGGTCGGTGCGCATCCCGCCGCCCGATCCCCACCGCCTCAGGTTGCAACACGTCTGTGGCAACGAACGGTGCGGCAAGGTCCTCCCGATCGTCGTGGTGGACACCGAGATCTACCGCTACCTCCCCACCGTCGTGGTCGGCACTCTGGACAAGCTCGCGAACATCGGACTGTCGGACCGGTTCGGCGCGCTCTTCGGGGACGTCGACTGCTGGTGCACTCCGCACGGATTCGGTCGAGGCGGCAAGTGCCACGAGCGTCATGCCCCAGGCCATCCGAAGTCGCCTCCCACGTCCTTGCCGGCCCCCCTTTACGACCCTTCCCCGTCCTTGGAGATCATCGACGAACTCCACATGGTGAACGAGGAACTCGGTGCGTTCTCGGGGCATTACGAAGGGCTCTTGGCGGAGGTTCAGCGCACGCTGACAGCCCGGCAGCGCCCCGACGGACGGGCCGTCCGGATGAAGGTGGTCGCGACCACCGCGACCATCCGTGGCGAGGACCGCCAGAGCGAACACCTCTTCGGCCTGCGGTCGGTGGTGGTACCCCTTCCCGGCCCGGACCTCGACGAGAGCTTCTACTGGCGCCTCGACCGCGAGCTTCCCCTGCGCCGCTTCGTCGGAGTCATGCCGACACGGGGTACGGCGGAGATGACGCTGGTCAGGATCCTGACGTCTGCACACCGGGCTCTGTGGAAGCTCGACCAGCGCCGGGATCTTCCTCCGGCTCTCGAAGCCTGGCCGGAGGAGGAGCTCCGCGCAGTCGTCGACCTGTACCGCACGAGCCTCACGTATGCGACGACCCTCGTGGACTTCGGTCGTATCCGGCGCTCGCTGGACACCCAGGTCAACGAGGCTCTGCGCAGGGAGGGGTTCCCCGATCTCCGCGTAGCCGAGCTCAAGGGCGAGACGCGTCTGGACGAGGTGCGTGGTGTCCTGGACGACCTGGGCAGCACCAACGGCAGCACGGGCATGGTCGTCGCGACGAGCATGGTCAGCCACGGGGTCGACGTGGACCGGTTGAACCTCATGCTGTTCAACGGGATGCCCAGGTCCATGGCCGAGTACATCCAGGCGTCGTCGCGGGTCGGCCGTGCGTACCACGGCCTCGTCTTCATGCTTTTCAACCCGGTGAGGGAGCGGGACCGGTCTCACTACCGGTACCACGGCAAGTTCCACGAGTACCTGGACCGGATGGTCGAGCCGGTGGCCATCAACCGCTGGAGCCGCTTCGCCGTACGCAAGACCCTCCCAGGGATACTGATGGGCCACCTGCTCCAGATCGGCAACCGGGACTGGTGGCGGGCTGGTAACGGGCCAGGGCACCTGCACGACCTCTCGAAGATGCAGGCCGCGCTCCGTGATCCATCGCTCGGAGGGCTCGAGGGCGTCCAGCTCACCGAACTGCTGGCGGCACTTCACACGGTCTTCCAGTCGGACCGCCCGGAGGGCCAGGAGCTCCACAGTGATCTCGAGGACATGGTGGAGCATGCACTGGCCAGCCTCCGCTCCGCCGGGGCCTCTGCCGGCCTCTCCGGTGGCAACAACCGCGGATACCGCGCCACAGGCGACTACCTGGGTCTCGAACACCGGCCCATGACGAGTCTCCGAGATGTCTCCGAGGGCATCCCGTTCCACGTCGTGTCCGACGGCAGGAGGTCGTGATGGCGTTCAACCCGAGGAACGACGACATGGCCCGCGACCGGGGCCAGGTCCTCTACCGGTACCGTCCCGGCCAGACCTTCGACCACCGCGGCGGTTACACCGCCCAGGTGGTGCAGTTCGGACGGGACGAGGAGTTCGACGGCCCCTCGCTCGACCGCGAGCATCTGGTCCAAGAGGCCATGCGGTTCGTACGCAGGTGGCGGGCCGCCGGCCGTGCGTTCGCCGCCGGCTCCGACCGGGCACCCGAGTTTCCCGGAGACGAGGACCGGCTCGCCGACCGCCATTACGAGGTCGTGGTACCCGGCAAGGTCTTCTGCCGTATCTGGCCCCGGGTGGTGCGCTGTGCCAGTGGCGGGTGCGGACACGTCTGGTCGGCCAGTGACCCCCGGCCGGGAACGGACGACTGGCCGCCGGCCTGCCCCGCGTGCGGCAACGCCGTCGGCAACCGGCAGCTCCAGTTCGTGTTCGCACACAGGTGCGGCGAGATGTCGCCCATGTACCCGCCGAGCAAGTGCCCGAGGGGACACACCCGGTTCAGGCTGGACGACCGTGCAAGCCGGTTCCGTGACTTCCGCTGGGAGTGCATGACCTGCGGTTTCCCACTGGGTGTGCAGTGGAGTTGCAGCAACTCGTCCTGCAGCTACCCGGACAAGTTCATGCACCCCCTGCTCCACACGGCGGGAACCGCGCATGTGGGCCAAGGCCTGACGCTGGTGAACGTGACGACGACCGAAGAGGCCACCCGCCAGGGCAACCCCCTGTACACGGCCGCCGTGCTCGGCTGGTGGCTCGGTGAGATCACCGAGGAGGAGTTCCGGCGACTCACGGACGGACACACGGTGGACGTCCCCGACGAGGTCGTCGAGAGCATCCGTGTGATGGAGGAGGCCGGTCTACACGACCAGGCGCGTGCACTGCGGGCGCGCTTCATGCCCGTCGAGGTGGACCATCTGAAGGAGCGGGTGGGCAAGGCTCTCGGACTCGACACCGAGAGCGACGACGCACGGGGGCTCGCCGCCGAGCTGCACACCTACCGTCGGGTCCTCAACCTGGATCGCCTGGGCGTCCCCCGCCTCCAACGGGAGGCGCGCAACGCCGAGCGCCGCGCTCTCTACGAGCGCTACCCCGAGGTCCTTGCGACTGCCGGCCTCGGCCTGGACACCTGTCTGGTGAGCGATCTCCCGATCACCTACCTCGCGATCGGCTACAGCCGGACGGGTTTCAGCCCCGAGGAGGCGGATCTCGTGCCCTACCGGGGGCGCGCCTCACGGGGCACCCCCGAGAGGACTCTGCTCTACGCGCACCCCACACAGGCGGAGGCGCTGCTCTTCCCGGTGGACAGGGAACGGGTGAGCCGTTGGCTGGTCCGCAACGAGCTCGTGAGTAGACGCGTCCTCGACGACGCTGGCGGCGTCGCCCAGTGGCTGGTGCACCAGCTCGGTCCGAGCGACGGCAAGGCCCTCTCCCACGAGACCCGCCCGGCACCGGGACATCCCGACCTGCCCGTCCACGAGCTGTTCGGTCTGCTCCACTCCCTGTCGCATCAGCTCCTGCGGGCGCTGGCAGTCGACAGTGGGTACAGCGAGACCAGTCTGTCCGAGTACCTGTTCCCGTACGACCTGGCCTTCGCCGTCTATCCCAACGGCGGTAGTGAGTTCAGCCTCGGTGCCATGCGGACCGTACTCGAGCAGAACCTCGACGCGGTCGTGAGCCGGGCCGTCGACAACGACTCCTGTCTGTACGACCCCAACTGCATGATCACGAACGAGGGTGCCGACCACGGCTGCCTCCAGCTCCCCGAGACGGCCTGTCAGTCCTGGAACAGGAATCTCTCCCGCTGGCACCTGTTCGGTTCCCCGGACGGCTCGAAAGTGGGGTACTGGGACCCCACCCTGTGAATGTCCGGTGTGGGGAGGGCCCGTCCTCTGCCCTCCCCACCCCGGCCCCGCCAGACGTCGCAGGGCCCGTCGAACGCCGATCGTCCACAAGTGGAGCACGAGTGAAACCCGAACTGGACCTGCTGGACACCATCACCAGCGCTCGTGACCAGGTCCGCTCACTACGTGGCTGGAGCTCCGGACCGGAGCGGATCTACGACCTTCTCCGGACGGCGACGAAAGTCCGCGCGATGGAGATCAGCACAGGAATGATGACGGACCTGCCGTGGGAAAGCGTCCTCGCCCAGCTCGTCGCCTGGCACCACGACTACCCCGTCGGCACGGGCACGTGCTCGGAGAAGGACGCCGCCGAGATCGTCCTCGCCGCGGCGGCGGCCCAACGGCTGGACCTAGTGGAGACCGGCGTGCGGAGCGGGGGATACCAGGTACGGATGACCAGGGGAAACTTCCGGATACGCCACCGCTGGAACGCATCGGCCGAGGTAGCCGACATGTTCCTCGAACGCGACGCACGTCCCACAGAGCTACCGGAGCTGTCCGAGACGGAGCGCCGATGGATCTCCACTCGGCCTGTCGACTCCCGGACCAGCCCGCCACCAGAGGTCCTGCGCGCTACCGTCCAGCGTGCCTCCACGACGATCGAGGCATACCGGCAGTCGGTGCCCGAAGGACAGGTGCCTGATTCCTTCCCCCTGGGTGAAGGGATGACCGCCGGCGACATGATCAGCGTCCTGGCAGTGATCATGGGAATCGCCTCCCTGTGCGAGCAGACGGCGCACAGGCTCTCCCGGCTGGAGACGACGCTCTTCCACCTGACTGACACCCGGCTGATGGCCGTTCTCGCGGAGATGTGCCCGGACGTCTCGGAGGCGCACCACGCTCTGGTTGTGGAAAGACTCACCTACCGGACCGGGCGCTCGTGCAGGACCTCCCCGCTGATCCGGCACGGCGACGTCCTCATCGTCTGCCCGCCCCTCGTGACTCCGAGGGCCGTGGACCCGATCATGCTTCGCTCGGCCGCCCATGCCTCCGGGGAATTCGGTCGCATAGGCAGGGAACAGGGCGAGCGCGCAGCGGCATGGGCCGCCTGGCTGCGCACGACGCCCGGCGCCCTGGTCGCGGAACGGGTCCCGGTGGTCAGGACCGACGGCAGGTCTGCTGGTGATCTGGACGTGGTCGTCGTGGACCCGGCCAGGCGTCTTGGTCTGTGCCTCGAGATCAAGTGGCCGATCGAAGCACTTTCCCTGCATGAGGTCATGAAGGTCGAGAACTGGGTCACCTCCGCTGCCCGGCAGCTGGACCGTGTAAGAGGAGAGTTGCGGGCGGCCACGGCCGCAGCCGAGCTGCCGGCCGGTTGGCCACCGTTCGACTCGATCGACTGGACCTGGTGTGTCGGCACGCCCCAACAACTCGGTCTTCGCCCTCTCCCGGCACCGGACATGCACGCCACCTCTCTCCGCTACGTACAGGCCCTGGGAACCCCTCCAGACCTCGACGCCTTGGTGACAGCCCTGACGAGACCCGATCTCCCTACCGAGGGGTTGCACTACAACGTGGTGAAGAGATCGCTTCCCGTGGGCCGGTGCCAAGTACACATGGATGCGCTCCAGGTGTCCCCAATAGTGGGGTGGCGCCCACGGTTCCGGTAGAACGGCACCACCCTCTGTCGCTTCACAAGCCGCGGCACCTTTCCGCAGCACACGAAGAGGCGTATGGAACCTGCACGTGGCCTCGCGTCGGCAGGACACCCCACTCGACCACCCGCTCAGGGACCGAACGGCATACGTGGATAATCGCAACCAGTATCAGAAACCGGAAACAGGCTGGATATTCGGCGTGACGTACGACATAGCAGCTCCGGAGCCGGCGGGCATGGTCGCCTCGCTCAGTTCGCTCGGGTACTCCCTGCCTGCCGCCATCGCGGATCTCGTGGACAACAGCATCTCCGCGGGTGCGTCCACGATCGACGTCGAGTTCACCTGGGCCGGGCAGGACTCCTGGATCGCCGTTGCCGACGACGGTGCCGGGATGACCGCCGGCGAGCTCGTGACTGCCATGACCGTGGCCGCGCGAGGCCCTGCGACGCCCCGAAGCGCAACGGATCTGGGCCGCTTCGGCGTCGGCCTCAAGTCAGCCTCGTTCTCACAGGCCCGGCAGCTCACCGTCGCCACCGCCACCGCCGGCGAATGGCACGTGCGCACGTGGGACCTCGACGTCGTCGAGAGGTCGGGCGAGTGGCGATTGCTACGCGGCGCTGACGAGACGACCAGCGAGTTGCTCGACAGGATCCGAGGTGAAGCGGACCACGGCACCGTCGTGTTGTGGCGGCGCCTCAACGGCTACCACGTCGACGCGGTGACGGTGGAGGACGAGCGGACCCAGAAGCAGTTCTACGCGGAGGCCGCCCGCACGGAGTCCCACCTGGGCATGGTCTTCGGCAGGTTCCTCACCGGAAGTCGACGTCGCAACCTGCGTGTGTCGGGCAGCCCCGTCGAGCCTTGGGATCCGTTCCTGTCCCGTCATCCGTCCGTACAACCGCTGCCTGTCGAGCGTCTGCGGTTGGAAGCGGGTTCCGTACGGGTGGAAGCGTTCGTCCTCCCCAGCGCCCAGAGGCTCGCCCCGGACGAGTACGAGAAGGCCGGCGGCCCGCGTGGGTGGCTCGACCAGCAGGGGTTCTACGTGTACCGCCGGGACCGACTGATCCTTGCCGGTGACTGGCTCGGACAGCGCGGGTTGCGCCGCGAGGAGAAGTACAACCTGGCACGGATCGCCGTGGACATCCCCGCCGAGACGGATGCCGAATGGGGGGTCGACGTCCGGAAGTCCAGTGTCGTCCCGCCCGTCGCACTGCGTTCTCATCTACGGCGCATCGCCCTGCAGGCCAGGAGAAGGGCCGCCGACGTGCTTCGACACCGGGGGCAGATCGCTGCGCGCACACACGGGGATCCGCTCGTGTACGCGTGGAACGTTCGCCGTGTCGACGACCAGGTCACCTGCCGGATCAACCGGGGCCACCCTCTGGTGAAGGCAGCTCTGCGCTCTGGCGGTGCCGGTTCGGATGACGTACGTGCCCTGATCCGTCTGCTTGAGGAGACGGTGCCGGTCACCGCCCTGCGCGTGATGCACGAGACTGACACCAGCGACGACCCCGAGCCCTTCGGGGGCCCCGGGCCTGCCGACGCCGAGGCCACGGAGGTCGCACAACGCATCTACGAGGCACTGGTCTCGGACGGCCGCTCACCTGCGGCCGCTCGCGAACGCCTCCGGACGATGCCCCCTTTCGACCAGATGCAGGGCTTCTGGAACGGGTGAGCCCGTTGTCAGTGCCCGCCCCTAGCCTGCCCCATGACGTTCCCGCCCAGCCGGAGGTCTGCTGTGAGTTCCACACCCGAGGACTCTCTCGAGTCCCTTGCCAAGGCCCGTCGCCTGGTTCTCGCACTACTGTCGCAGGACCGCCAGCCGACGCCGGACGAGGTGCAGAACGCGGTCACCGTCATCTTCGGGATGCTGGCCGGCCAGGGAGAGGTCCTCGACCGTGACCAGCTGGCCAAGGAGATCGAGGTCCTGACGGCGGTCTTCCAGGAGGGCTCATCCGGACTGGAAAGCGACAGCGGACACGAGCCCTGGCTGCCCGAAGCCAAGAACGACCGGGCCTGGGACTTCTGGGAACGCTACCGCCGTTACCTGGAGGACGTCCGCAACCTCCCGCCGCTCGTCGTGCGCCGACTGGACCAGAGCACGGACGAGGTCCTGAGCCAGCTCGAGGACCCGCGCCGTGTCGGCTCGTGGCGCCGGACGGGCCTGGTGATCGGACAGGTCCAGTCGGGCAAGACAGGCCAGTACATCGGACTCGCCGCGAAGGCCGTGGACGCGGGGTACCAGTTTGTGGTCATCCTCGCCGGCATCCACAACGACCTCCGAAGCCAGACCCAACTACGTCTCGACGAGGGGCTCCTGGGTTTCGACACCCAGCACCAACAACGGTCCAACCAGAACGGTAAGTCCCGTCTCATGGGCGCTGGAAGGATGCCGGGCGCCAAGAAGCTCGACATCGCGTCCCCCACCAACAGCTCCGAGAAGGGCGACTTCGGCCGGCAGGCGGCCAACGCCGTCAACTTCCCGCTCGGCCGTTTTCCGGTCGTCCTCGTCGTCAAGAAGCACTGGAAGATCCTCGAATACCTGCGGACGTGGGTGACCGAGGTCCAGGGCACGGAGGACGAGAGCGGGAACAAGGTCGTACGCGACATCCCGCTGTTCGTCATCGACGACGAGGCGGACAACGCCTCCATCAACACCGAGCGCGATCCCGACGCGGATCCGACCAAGACCAACGGCGCGATCCGCGAGCTCATGAAGAGCTTCGAGAAGTCGGCGTACGTCGGGTACACCGCCACCCCGTTCGCCAACATCTACATCGACCCCGACGTCGACCACGCCGAACTCGGCGCCGACCTCTTCCCCGACAGCTTTATCCGCACCCTTCCCTCGCCGACCAACTACCTGGGCCCGGAGAGGGTGTTCGGTCTCCAGGTCGACAACGACGACGAGGAGGACGTGCCCCCGCTTCCGCTCGTACGTGCCGTGAACGACGCCGAAAGCTGGATCCCGACCAAGCACAAATCCTCCTTCGTACCCTCCGACGACCTTCCGCGGTCCCTCCGGGAGGCGATCGCCTCGTTCGTCCTCGCCAGCGCTGCACGACGGGTGCGCGGACAGACGAAGGTGCACAACTCCATGCTGGTGCACGTCACCCGCTTCACGGCGGTCCAAGGGATCGTCCGCGACCAAGTGGACGACTACCTGCGGCTCCTCGTGGACTCGCTCCGTGACCGGTACGGACAGGCACAGCAGCGCATGGCCGAGTTCCGGGCCCTGTGGGAGCGGGACTTCGTCCCCACCACGGACCACTTCCCCGCGGACGAGGCCCGACGCGTCACCTGGGAAGACGTGTCGAGCCAGCTCATGCCCGCGCTACGGAAGATCGTGGTCAAGACGGTCAACGGCGCCTCCCGCGACGCACTCGACTACTACGAGCACCGCAGGACCGGTCTCTCGGTCATCGCGATCGGAGGCCAGAAGCTCTCCCGGGGTCTCACGCTGGAGGGGCTGACGGTCAGCTACTACCTGCGCACTTCCAGCACGTACGACACCCTGCTCCAGATGGGACGCTGGTTCGGATACCGGCCGGGGCACGAGGATCTCTGCCGTCTGTACACCACTCCCGATCTTCAGGCGAAGTACATCGAGGTGACCGCCGCGACCGACGAACTGCGTCGAGAGGTCGAGGAAATGGCAGCGTTGAACCTCAGTCCGAGGTACTTCGGTCTTAAGGTCCGCGCCTCCTCTCTGGGCCTCGCTGTCACGGCTGCCAACAAGATGCGCCAGGGTACGAAGGTCATGCTCAGCTACTCCGGGGAGGGGCCGGAGACGGTGATCTTCAATGTCTCCGACGGGATCCCGGAACACAACCTCAAAGTACTCGGAGACTTCGTCCGGAGACTCGATGGCCTGGCCACCGGCGACCAGACGACACCGGGGGCCAACGTGACGTGGAAGCAGGTGCCCTCCGACGCCATCGTGGACTTCCTCACGCGTTACGAGACCGACCGCATGGCCCAAAGGGTCCGCCCCCGTTTCATCGCGAAGTACATCGAACAGTGCGTAGCCGTAGGTGAGCTCCCGCAGTGGACGGTTGTCCTGGTCGGCAAGCAAGCAGCCAAGGACCCGCTGGACATCTCTGGTTACAGCCTGGGTCCTGTGGAGCGCGCGGCGCTCAACGACGTCGACAACGACGGTCGGTACACGATCCGCCGACTGCTCAGCCCTCCCGACGAGTACCGCTTCGACCTTGGTCCCGACCAGGTGGACGCCGCCCTGAAAGCGACCCAGAAAGCCGCAGCCATCAAGAAGCGGGAGAGGGTGCCCCAGTCGCCTTCGGGAGACCACGTCCGCTGGCAGCGCCGAGCGGACCAGGCACTGCTGCTCGTCTACCTGGTCGAGCGGCCGGCGACCGAGGACGGTCCTGCCCGGCCGCCCCTGGTCGGTTTCAAGGTGAGCTTTCCTCGCTCCGAGCACCAGTCCGACACCGAGTACGTGGTCAACGCCGTCTGGCAGAAGGAGGGCCTTGACGCCCTTGACGACGAGGAGGACGGGGAGTGACCGTCACCGAAGCCGAGTGGCGTGACCTGGAGGCACCCCAGGGGGCCCCGGGCAGGTCCCGTATCCGCCTGCACCCAGACGCCCCGTTGGACGTCTTCCTCTCCGTCTCCCATCCGGCGCAGCAGCGCATGCTCGTGCTCAGGGCGGACGCCCGCTCCGCCGACCACATCGTGCGCTCCGTGCGCCAGCTGCCTCGCGCTGCCGGGCTGGAGATGAACGTGAGCGCCGTGTCACGTCTCGAGTACGAGCTCCAGGTGGTCCTCACCGCCGACGAGCTGCGCGAGGTGTTCAACCCTCTCGTCACTGACGTGGCTGACACGGTCCGAGAGGCCCCTGGGGCCGCAGCAGCCCTGACAGCAGCGGTGGAGAGGTTCGAGCGGTGGCAGGACCTCCTTCGCGCCGTCGGCAGAGACGGTCTCGGCCCTGAGGCCCGTCGTGGACTTGTCGGCGAGCTCCTGGTGCTGCGCGACCACATCCTGCCCGTCGTCGGACCGGCCGAGGCGGTCGACGCGTGGACGGGGCCGAGCGGAACCAACCAGGACTTCCAGCTACCCGGAGTCGCCGTCGAGGCGAAGGCCAGCACCGCCAAACGGCCCCGCAGCATCCGGATCGCCAGCGAGCGCCAGCTGGACGACGCCGGGACGCCTGCGCTCCTGTTGGCGTTGGCGATGCTCGACGAACGGCGGGGTGGAGCAGGAGAGAGTCTGAACCGCCTGGTGGACCGCATACGCGAGCAGCTCACAAGCCCTGTCGTCCGAGCCGCCTTCGACGGTCGTCTCGTGCAGGCCGGCTATCTCCCCGGCCAGCGAGCCGCCTACGAGGAGCCTCGCTACACCGTTCGCGACCTGCGCTTCTGGCACGTGGGAGAGAATTTCCCGAGACTCGTCGAGACAGATCTTCCCGAGGGGGTCGGTGAGTGCTCGTACCACGTGAGCACCTCGGGACTTGACCACCATCGCGCCACGACCGACGAGGTGACCTCACTGATCGGGGGACCGCATGCCTGAGCTCGACCTGTCCCAGTACGCCTACGACGTCGTCGCGGACGTCCAGGCCACTGCCGACGCCGAGGGGACCACCACCCCGGAGGCGTTCACGCGGCGCGTGTTCGAGGACCTGGAACGGGCCGGCATCGTGTCCAACACGTTCACCGCCTACCACTCGGCCCACGGTCATCTCGTGCACGGATACGGCATCGGGGACTCCGGGGAGTGCCTCGACCTCTTCGTGACCGACTTCGACCTCGACCCGCTGGAGTCCAAACTCACGAAGGGGCAGGCGGAGACCGCGTTCAGGCGCCTGCTGACGTTCGTCCGCCGGTGCCGGGAGGGCCTGCGTCAGCACATCGACGAGTCCTTCGACGTGTACGACATGTGCGCGGCAGTGGAGAAGGCGCTCACCGAGGTACGGAGGATCCGGCTCTTCCTGCTCAGCAACCGCGTCGGCACGAGCACCTCCTTCCCGCCCACCGAGTTCGACGGCCTTCCCGTGACCCACGAGGTATGGGACCTGGCGCGGCTGCACCGCCACGAGACGTCCGGCAGCATCAGCGAGCCCATCGTGGTCTCGTTCGACCCTCCGCTGCCCTGTGTCTCGGCCCCCAGCAGTGAGCCGGACCACTCGGTGACCATGGCCGTGATCCCCGGCCAGAGACTGGCCGAACTGTACGGGGAGTACGGGACCAGACTCCTCGAGTTGAACGTCCGGTCCTTCCTGCAGGCCCGCGGATCGGTCAACCGGGGAATCAGGGAGACCCTGCTGAACTCACCGGGCAGGTTCCTGGCGTACAACAACGGCATCACGGCGACCGCGTCCCAGGTCGACTTCGTGCACGGCCCGGACGGCACCCCCACGAGCATCTCCCGGGTGCACGGACTCCAGGTGGTGAACGGTGGTCAGACCACGGCCTCGTTGCACTATGCCTCGAGCCGGGACAAGGCCGACCTGTCTCACGTAGCCGTCCAGATGAAGCTGACGCAGGTCTCTCCCGAGCGGCTCTCGGAGATCGTCCCGATGATCTCCGAGTACTCCAACACCCAGAACCGCGTGACGCTCGTCGACTTCAGCTCGAACCACGCGTACCACGTGGCCGTCCAGCGGATCACCCGATCTCTGTGGGCGCCGGCGACGGACGGCAGTGGCCAGGAGACCCACTGGTTCTACGAGAGGGCGCGCGGCCAGTACACCGACGAGGTGGCCAAGGCCCGGACACCGGCGAAGCAGCGCGCCTTCAAGAAGCTCAACCCGACCAGTCGGAAGTTCACAAAGGCGGACCTCGCGAAGTACGTCAACTCCTGGAGTCTCCTCCCGTTCAGCGTCAGCCGCGGTGCACAGAAGAACTTCGTCGCGTTCATGGACCGGATCGGCGAGGCGCCCCCTCGGGTCGACGTCCGCTACTGCCAGCGTGTGATCGCGATGGCAGTCCTCTTCAAGGCAGTCGACCGCGTCGCGGCGAACCACGAGGCGGGCAGCTACAAGAGCATGATCACGACCTACACCATGGCCCGTCTGGCGCTGGCCACGGAACAGCGCATCGATCTCGACAGGATCTGGCGTGAACAGAGGGTCTCGTCGGCCCTCGAAGCCGCGATCGACGATCTGTGTCCCCGGGTCATGCGGGTCGTCACCAAGCCACGTGAGGGCAACCACGTGGGCGAGTGGGCCAAGAAGCCCGCCTGCTGGGACGCCGTCTCCCGCGTGCCCTGGTCCGTGCCTGACGCTCTGAAGGCCGAGCTCCGTGATCACCCGCTGGACGACGAGGCCCTCGCGGGCGGAGCGGAAGGCGATCGCGGGGCGAGCGACGAGGTGACGTCGGTCCCAGCGGACGAGTGGTACGCCATAGAGCGATGGGCGAAGGAGACGCACAACCTGGATCCATCGCAGCGGCAGCTCACGCAGTACGTCGGTCGGCGGCTCGAGCTCGAACAGGAGGTTCCCGAGCCGCAGGCGGTACAGGCACTGCACGCACGCAACGAGGCGCTTTCACTCGGGTTCGTCCCCGGACCGTAGGTCCGACTCGTCCCGGCCCTCAGAGCTCCCCGCGCGCGAGCAGGTCCCTCATGGCGTCCTCGGCGCGGCGGAGCACGATCCGTCCGTCTCCGTCGCTGAAGGCCAGGAGATCCGCCCCGGGTGCGATGCCCGCCTCCGCGAGCAGGCCGATGGGGAGCTCGACGCGGCCCTGATCGTCGACACGGAGTTCCGCAGGTTCACGAAGCATGGGACGAGTGTGGCACCCTCGCACTCGTAGGCCGACGACGGGCTGGGGCTGAGGCATGGCAGCACGTGAGGACACCACGGGAGCGGAGTGGGTCAGCACAGAGCTGAGCGGCCATCTGCGTGGTCGGCGCGCCCGCGACACGAAACCGGAGGTGGCCCTCCGGCGTGCCGTACACCGGCTCGGCCTCCGGTTCCGTCTACAGCGCAAGGTGGCTGCCCGTTGCACGGCGGACTTCGTCCTGCCCAGGTACGACGTGGCGGTGTTCGTCGACGGGTGCTTCTGGCACGGATGTCCTGTGCACGGCCCGAAGACCTTCCGCGGCCCGAACGCCGCCTTGTGGGAGGCGAAGATCGAGACCAACAAGGAGCGCGACCAGCGGAACACCGCAGCAGCCGAGGCCGCCGGGTGGACCGTAGTCCGTGTCTGGGAGTGCGAGATCCGGGCGGACGTCGAGCGCGCTGCGCTCAGCGTCGCCCAGCTGTGCGAACGGGCTTCCGAGCCTGGGTCGGCGCCGTCTCCCGTCCGTGGGTACCGGTCAACGCGTCCGTGAACAGGTCGCCCGAGACCCTCTCCCTGGCGACGCAGTACTTGCTCAGGGGGCACACCTCGCAGAGCGGCTCCTTGGCCCGGCAGAAGCTGCTTCCGATGAGCCGGAGCGCCGCCATACGCAGAGGCGCGTCCTCGCCGGCTCCGACGAGCTTAACCAGATCCACTCGACCGTCGCTCAGCCTGTTCGTGCGATCCGAATCACTGCCGTGCAGACGGGCGGCCACACGCAGCGCCCCCTGCCCGACCCACAGGAGGTCCTCGCCGACCAGCAGCCGGTACACCGTCGCCTCAGCCGGCTTCAGCTTCAACTGCTCGCGGACCTTCTCCTCGTCGGCCCAGACGCTCGACTGATCGATCACCGCGGTGAGCCGGGCGACCCGGGCCTTCGCTGCCTCGGAGGGCGCCGCCGCAGTAAGCGTCTCGAGCGCGGCCTTGCTAAGGGACGTCTGTCCCCGCACGGCCTCAACCATTTCCGCCAGCTGCGCGGGCTGGATCCGGGTCCCGGACAGTATGGCTACGACGGCGGCCTGCAAGCCGGACATCTGCTTGCCCGGAAGTTGGTACCAGTCCTCCGACTCACGCCGCGCTTCGGCCCAGGCAGTCAGATCCCTTCGCACCGTGCGCCAGTGGGGCTGGAGTCCACCGTCGGTCGGCTGCTGGTCAACCACGGGCAGCAGGGCCTCCGCGGCAGCCTCGCCAAGAAGGGGCGGCACAGCGTTACCGATCTGGCGGAAGGCGTCACTGCGCGTGCCGGCGAAGCGGAACCTGTCCGGGAACGTCTGCACTCGCGCGGCCTCCCGCACGGTGAGGGTGCGCGGCTGTTCCTGGTCCGGGTGGATGTACCAGTAGCCGTCCTTGGCGATGTGTGCGGTGATCGACCTGCTGAGGTCCGCCCAGTCGAGCTTCTTGTACTTGTCCGTGAAGTGGTCGGCCTTGTAGCGCTGCAGTTCCGGGGTGATCTGCGAGTACAGGGTCTTGGAGTCCATGCTGGAGAAGATCTCCGCGTCGTCCCTCCGGACCCGTCGGGTCATGTGGTCCCACACCCGGTCCTTGCGCGCCCACTTACGCATGTCCTGAGCGAACTTGGAAAGCTCGGACGGTTCCTCGTACGGGAGTTCGCGCTGCCCGACACGCTCGGTGGGCACGACAGGCAGCACCGGCAGGTCACCGATGGCGTCACGCAGCGTGGTCCGCTGATCGTGCTCCAGCTCCTGCCGCCACGAGAAGCGCTCGACGTCGTTCCTCGCGAGCAGGATCAGTCGCTTCCTGTGCTGCGGAACGCCGTACTTCCACGCGTCGACGAGACGGACCTGCGTCGCGTATCCGAGGCCCTCCAGCTGCTCCTCGATGGTGCGTACCACGAAGAAGTCGTCGCCGAGACCCATGTCCGGCACGTTCTCCATGAGGACTGCACGCGGCCGGAGGCGCTTCACGACGTCGAGGTAGGCGCTCCACAGCTCCTTGCGTCGATCATGGGGGTCGCGGCCGTGATGCTCCACGAGGCTGCGGATCTTGCTCCGGCCAGCCCTGCTGAACGGCTGGCATGGCGGGCCTCCGGCCACCAGATCGATCTTGGCGGCCGCCAGCATCTCGACGAGCCTGTCACGCTCGTCAGGATTACCCAGATCCATGCGGAGACTCATGCCCGGGAAGTTCGCAGCGTGCGTCTGGAGCGCGCGCTCGTCGAAGTCGACCGCGGCTGCGACCGTCCACCCGGCTCGCTCCAGTCCGAGGCTCAGTCCACCCGCTCCAGAGAAGAGGTCGACGGCCAGACGCTTGCCAGCACCGAAGCCACGGAGCCACTTGCCGAAGTTCTCGGGCTTGCAACTGTTCCTGTGACGCCTGAGCTCCAGACAGTCGCTCCGCTCCAGAGGCACCCCATAGTGCTGCCTGCGCACTGCGCCAACCTCCATCGGACGAGAAGAACGAGCACCAGGAGATCACACAACCTCTGGCAAGATCAAGAATCCGGCGTCCACCTCGGATGACTGGATCGATTAGGACGCCACAGGCGCCCCGAGAATATTACGCGGCACCCATCCCTGTACTGGAAAGCAACCCCCCAGTAACACTGGAGAGGGTCAACCATACGGACAAACACTGACAAGACCATCAGAGCTCTCGCCAGTCGGGATTCATGTCACCGCCTCCCCCGCGGGCTCGGCTCTCGCCCCGAGGCGATGTCGGCGTCCTGCACTCGGCCAATCCCATGGTCGAGCTGCCCGCCCTTCCCGCTGCCCGCCGCGGAATACCCGCAGCGTCCTCTTGATTGCCCTCTATAGCGATCACGGGAGGGGGCGCTGGGGTGGCCGAGCTGATGATGTTCCGACGGGACGCGGACGGTCGGGATGTCGAGCTGTCCAGTTCGACGGTGGCGCTGGAGGTGGAGCTGCAGCGGCGGGTCGAGGCTGGTCTGGAGCAGATGTTGGGCGTCCGGTTCCTGGCGTCGGAGTATCCGACCGGCCCCTGGCATCGAGGGCGGATCGACACCCTGGGGTTGGACGAGAACGGCAGCCCGGTGGTGATCGAGTTTACCGACCGCAGGTAGTCCTGCCCGTGATGTCCGTCTGGGACTGTGACCAGCACGTCCTGGGCTTGTTTACCGACCGTGTCCGGGACGTCTGTCATGTTCTGGAGTCGGTGCGGAGGACGAGTGGCACGGCACGTGGTGGTCGGGGACTTGAGGGTCCAGCAGATCGAGCGGAAGGACGGGCGGCGGTCGTGGACGATCGTGTGGCCCGAGGGGACGGTTCATGGAGAGGCGGATCGGTTCCTGCGTCTGCATGATGGTTCGGGAACGCAGCGGACGTACGCGTATCTGCTGGTGGACCATCTGCGGTGGATGGAGCGGGAGTGCCTGGCCTTCGCCGAGGTCCAACTGCGTGACCTGGAACGGTACATGGGCATGGTCGGTGCCGAGGTCCGGATGCCGCTCGGCGAGCCGTGGCGGGTCGGCAAGCGTCCCTACGGCCGCTCCGCGTTGTCGACCGCGGCGGCCTGTCTGAAGGGCTTCTACCTGCATCAGTCCTCCCTCGGCGTGAACGGCGAACTCGGGAAGAAGCTCGACAAGTCGCGGCTGCCGTCGCGGGTGGACCGGTGCCGTTCGTTCCTCGGGCATGTCAAGTCGTCGCTGCCCACCAACCCGCTGGCGCCGAAGGGGCCGCACCGCCGGCATCCGAAGATGCTTCCGGAGGGCGCTCGGGAGAGGCTGCTGGAGACGGTGAACGCCGCCCGGGACCGCCTGGTGGTCACCTGGCTCGCCGACGGTGGGCTTCGTATCGGCGAGCTCTGCGGACTTCATCTGGTCGACCTGCACCTGCGGGAGGACGCGGCCTGCGGCGAGTGCCGCGCCCCTCACCTGCATGTCTGCCACCGGCCCGGTAATCCGAACCGGGCCGAGGCCAAGAGCAAGCACCCCTGGCGGGTCGAGCACGGCATCGTGACCGGCGGGCTGATCAAACGGGTCAGCCCCGCGATGGTGCACACCTACTTCGAGTACGTCACCACCGAGTACCCGCGCGGCGCCGGGCACGGCATGCTCCTGGTCCAGCTGCACGGCGCCGATACGGGACAGCCGTGGGCGCCGGTCGGGGCCCGGCGGATGCTCGGCCGGGCCGGGAAGCGCGCCGGTCTGGGGCTGGTGAAACCCCACGCCTTCCGGCACTCGTTCACGTCTGCGGTTCTCGACGCCGCCGACGGCAACACAATGATCGCCCGAGACGCTGGCGGCTGGGCTTCGGCCGCGATGGTGGATGAGGTCTATGGGCACGTCGATGTCCGCGACCCGGTCTTCGACGCCGCCCTGCGTACGGTCTGGGGTGAGGCGAAGTGACGGCGCCATCGCTGCTGCCTCAGCAGGACGCCCGCACGCGACGGGACCGGCTGGAGGTGCTCACCGCGCTGATCAACGGGCCCGAGTTTGACCCGGTGCTGCGCGGCGGGGTGCTGAAGATCCCGCCGACGCACCCGGTCTATCCGTGGAGCTGCATGGTCGCCCACTGCGAACGGCCCCGCTGGCGGCGCTACGCGATGTGCTCGGTGCACGCCGGGCAGTGGCAGGAGGCGGAGGCACGCGGCATGAACCGGGCACAGTTCCTGCGGACCGCGCAGCCACTGCCGGCCACGGAGATGCCGGAGGCGATGATGTGCCGGATATGCCCGCAGCGGCCGGCGTTCAGCCTGCAGCTGGTGCTGTGCTTCCGGCACCGCAACCGATGGCTTGGCCATCTGAAGCGGCACCCCATCACGAGCGGGGATAAGGGGGAGTTCGAACGGTGGCTGGCCGACCAGCCGTCGCTGCCGGGCTACGGTGAGTGCCGTGCGGACGTCTGCGACGAACTGGCGGCCTCGCCGCTGGGGTTGTGCGGTGCGCACGAGCGCGGCTACATCCGGGCCGGGCGGCCGGGCGGGGCGACGCTGGCGAAGAACTTCTTCGCCACCTACGAGCGCCGTGATCGTCCTGTCCCGGTGGCCTGCAAGGACGAGGTCGCCTTCCGTGCCTGGTGTCGCGCACAGCTGCCGGTGCACCGCACCGGAACGGTCAACCTGCGCGGGCTGCGGGCCTTGCTGCGGGCGGAGTTGCAATGGGGCATGTATGTCCACGGCCTGCAGCCTGTCGCCGTGTGGCACCTGACGTGGGTGCAGTCGCTCGCGGACGAGTGCCAGCGCCGCGATGTGGACTCCCTGGCCGGCCTGGATGCGTCCGTCTTCCGCCGCGCCTACCACCAGCGCATGGTCCGGGAGATCCAAGAGGCCCTGCGGAAGATCTACTTCATCCCCTCCGAGACCCGGGATGCTGGCTACATCGAGACCGAGCACTTCGGGGTGCGCTTCCTCCACCGCTCCAGCTACGTCGACCTGACCTGCATCTCTCAGCGGTGGCTGCGCGACCTGTTGTGGGATCACATCGCCGAGGTGCTGCGCTCGCCCACCTGTCCGCGCAGCGCGCAGCCGGTGGACTTCGTGCGCCGCGCCGGCGCCGAACTGTCCGCGTTTTTGGAGGCGGAGGCGCCGGGCGGGGGCCACGACCCGTCCGTTCTGCGCGGCGAGCACGTCCACCGCTTCGTCGCGGACCTGCGCAACCGCGAACGTCTCGGCCTGGCCTTCCGCGGCCAGGCCCGCCTGGACGGCAAAAGGGCGAAGGTGACCGAGAACTCGCGACGGATGGTGTTCAACTACGGCCGGGCCCTGCTGCGCGGCGCGCTGGACAGCGGCAGCGCCGAGAGAATCGGCCTGGACCGCGCCTTCATCGCCGCCATGCCGGTCGGCGGTCCGGGCACGCCCCGCAGCCGCAACCCCTTCCCCGACGAAGTCGCCCGGGCGCTGGCGGACGAGGCCAACCTGCGGCAGCTCGCCTCCGGCCACGACCCTCACGACCGCGGCCTGCGGGACATGTGGGAGGCCATCATCGTCACCGGTCGGCGCGCCAACGAGGTCATCCAGCTCCGCCTGGACTGCATCGGCCGCTACGGCGGGCTGCCCCTGCTCTGGCACGACCAGACCAAGGTCGGCAACCTGAACGCGGCCGTCCGCATCCCCGACCATCTGCTTCACCGGCTCGAAGAACGCCGCCAAAAGACCCTGATCCACTACGCCGACCGGCACGCCGGCCGCCCGCCCGCTGCTGCCGAGCGCGCCCAGCTGGCGCTGTTCCCCACCGACATGCTCAACCCCGACGGCCGCCGCGCCCTGTCCTACACCTGGTTCCACACCGGCTTTCGCAGCTGGATTGCCGAGCTGGACCTCGGCGGTCACTACGTCGCCCACCAGGCCCGGCACACGCTGGCCACCCGGCTGCTGCGGCACGGCGCGAGCCTGACGCACATCCGCCGCTACCTCGGCCACGTCTCCGACCGCATGGCCGAGCACTACGTCCACCTGACCCAGTCGGACCTGGACGACGTCCTCCAGCACGTGTGGGTCGCCGGCCCCGGCACGGCTCATCCCGGCGAACTCCTCACCAGCGAGACCACCCCGCTCACCCACGAGCAGGCCCAGGCCCTCGCCATCGATCTGTCCCGCCGCAGCACTCCCGCCGAGGGTGGATTCTGCACCTTCCAGCCCGTCGTCAACGGCGGCGCCTGCCCCTTCAACCTCGACTGCCACAACTGCGACAAGTTCGTCCTCTCGGGCGCCGACCTCCTCTACTGGCGGCGCAAGCGCGAACAGTGGCGGCTGCTGGCCGAGCGCGCCCCCGACGACGCCACCGCCGACTACCTCCACCGCTACTTCGAGCCCACTGCCCGTGCCATCGACGGCCTGGAGAAGGCCCTGGCCGGCCTCGGCCTCCTCGATGACGCCCTCGCCCTGGACCTGCGCAAACCCCAGGACTACTTCCACCGCGTGTGGTCCACCGCCTTCCGTGCCGCCGACCTCGCCGACGCGGGCAGCGACGAGCCGGACGAGTACAGCGATACGTGCACAGTCGACGGCGACGACCCCGAACAGGAAGCCGCATGAACACCACCACCGTTCCCGAACCCCGCACCGCGTCGGCCCTGGCCGCCCGCCGCCGCAGGACCGAAGCTGCCCTTGAACGCGTCCACCAGGCCATCGCCCGGCTCCGACGCGAGAAAGCCCAGATCAGTGTCGCCGCCGTCGCCCGCCGAGCGGACGTCTCACGTACCTTCCTCTACGACAACGTCGAGGCCAGAGCCGCGGTCGCCGCAGCGATGACGCAGGTCGGCGAATGGCGGTCGGGGATGCTCGTCGCGCAGGGGAACGAACGCGAGGCGACCTGGCGCGAACGCGCGCTGAACGCCGAGGACGCCCTCAAAGCCGCCCACGTCGAGATCCTCACCCAGCGCACCCGCATCGGCGAACTCCTCGGTCAAGTCCGGGACTTGGAGGCCGAATGGACCGAGGAGGCCATCCAGCGGATCACCACCGAGAACATCGCCCTCAAGCAACGGGTCCGTCAGCTCACTGCCGCCAACCGCACCCTCGACGAACGGCTCAAGGCCGCCCGCTCCAACCTCCGCTTCCAAGACCGCCGCGTCGCAGACCTCGAAGCCCAACTCGCGTCTCGCGACGGGTGATCACACCGAGGCAGATGCCTCGTGGCGGATGGCGGCCTCGGGCAGCCGTCCCGGCTCGAACACGCGCGCTAGCGAGGTTGGTGATATCGACGAGGCGGTTTGCGAACAGGGCGAAACCGCTCAGCGCTGCGGCCAGGGGGCCTGCGCGCCCGGGCGCAGCCCCCCGATGTGGTCAGCTGAAGAACGGGTCGTCCACGACGTGGGCCCAGCCGCCGTCCGGCTGTCGTCGGAGGATCTCGGTGGTGGTGGAGATCACCGGCTCCGGTCCGGCTCCGGTGAGTATGGCGTTGTTCGACACCAGGGCGACGTCGTCAACCTGTCGGATGTCTCGCAGTTCGAGGTTGAGGCGGGAGCCGCTGTCGACCATCTGCTGCATGGCCGTGCGGATGGCGTCGGTGCCCGTCAAGTGAGTCCCGGGGGCAGGGACGAAGTGGGCGTTCGGCTCGTAGAGTGACACCAGACCCTCGACGTCCCCGGCCTCCAGGTACTCCATGAACAGGGTCCCCACCTGCTGAGGCGTCTCAGCGCGGCGCCGGGCGGTGAGACCGACCGGCTTGTCGCCCCAGCCGGCCGAGGCCAGTAGGTCGTACCAGGAGGGATAGGCGCCGTGGGGCAGATGACGGCGCAGCAGCTCGCCCGGGAAGGTGATCGGAGACGCCTTGTGAGGCTTGGCCTTGGCCTGGGTGAGGATGGCGTCGCTGAGCGCGTAGGCCAGGTCCAGGCGCGGGAGCAGGACGTGCACATCGTCGGCGAGGCCGGATGGCAGGCTCTCGCGCTGGACTCCGAGGATGTCGGTGCCGATTCCGGCCTGGGCCAGCGCGACCTCCGTGCCTTTCCGTTCGGCGATGCCGTCCGAGGTGTGCAGGGCGATGGCGTCCCAGGCGATGGCGATACGCCGTTCCTCGACGCCGTGCTCGCGCAGGAATGCTGCGGCGGTGTCAGCGCCGTCGACTTCGAAGCGCTGGTCGCCGTTGCCCTCCTCGGTCAGGCCGATGTCGTGCAGAACACAGCTGAGGAACAGCAACTCGTCGTCGTAGTCGCTGCCGGCGCGCAGACCCTGGTTGTGAGCATGAGCGCGAGCGAAGACATAGCTGCGAACGCTGTGGTGGAGAACGAATGCGGGCGAGATCCGGTCCACATAGGCGTAGGTGTCCCGGGTGAGGCTCGTGTCGGGCAGGTCGAGCTGCTCGAAGACGGACAAGCCTGCATCTGTGGTCATGATGTGTGTCTTTCGTCCGGTTGGCCCGGTGCGGGACCGATTGGTGCGGCGCCTCGATCGGTTCGGTGTCTCGGCGACGCGCTGAGGCGTGCCGGGCCTTGGAGGTGCTGCGCACGGCACGTGGAGCGGCGGCGGATCGCCCTGCCGGGGATGTGCGGTCGCCACCTGTGCGGCTGGTGGAGTGGTGCGGTTCGCCGGAGGTGAGGGTGGGGGCGCCCGGCCCCCCGGCGGGTCAGACGCGCTCTGCGAAGTCCTTGGCGGCGCGCTCGACGAAGTCGGCGACGCGCTTGGGATGTGCGACGAAGGCCGTGTGGGAGGCGTCGATGTCCTCGGTGTGCGCGTGCATCCGGTCGGCCATGTCCCGCTGCAGCTGCGGCGGGATGGAGTTGTCGTCATTGGAGACGAGGTACCAGGTCGGCTTGCGGTCCCATCCGCGGACGGTGGCGGCCTCGGTGAACGCGAAGGCGGACAGCGGCCGCTGCGTCGCGTGCATCGCGCGGGCCAGCTCGTTGGAGGAGTCGCCGCAGAACACCTCGCGGAACCGGCCGGGGTTGATGTAGAGATCGGGGCCGCCCGGGGCGCCGGGAGCGTCGTACGGGGTCGGCGCGTTCTCCGTGGCGAGCAGCGACGGCGCGTACCCGTCCTGTGCGCTGAGGCAGCTCTCGCCGACATCGAGGCCGAAAGCGGCCAGGTAGACCAGCCCGATCACGTTGTCGAGGCCGTCGGCGGCGTGGCTGATGACGGCGCCGGCGTAGGAGTGGCCGACGAGCACGACGGGGCCGTCGATGGCCGCGACGCGGGTTCTGATGGACGCCGCGTCGGACGCGAGACCGCGCAGCGGGTTGGGCGGGGCGACGACGGTGAAGCCGTCGGCTTCGAGGCCGGAGATCAGTCCGCTGTAGCCGGACGCGTCCGCGAACGCGCCGTGGACGAGGACGATGGTGGGTTTGGCAGCGGTCTTGGTCATGTCGGTCATGGTCGTGCCTTTCGCGTCGGATGGAACGGTGACGGCTGCCCGATGGGCAACTTCTATGGTGCGGAGCCGTTTTGAGGAAGATCTGGGGCAGATCGCCGGTCAGGCCGCCGGTGCGAACGCGGTGATCGCGTCGACGAGTTCGTCGGGGGCTTCGAGCGGGATGAGGTGCCCGGTGTTCGCAATCACCGCGAACTCCGCTCCGGAGAGGTAGGGGAGGAGGTTGCGGCGCAGCACGTCGGCAGGTTCGACACGGTCGTTTTCGCCGGCGATGACGAGGGCCGGGACGCTGATCATGCGGGCGTGTTCGGTGATGTCCTCGGCGATGCCGCGCAGCGGCCATTCCGTGCGCGCCGCCTCGGCGCCGGCCCGGGAGTCCGCGCCGATCTGTGCCTTTACCCGTGCCGGAAGGTCGGTGGCGGTCAGGACGGTGTCCCTCGCGCCGGCGACGGACTCCTCGGTGTCGTAGGCATGGGAGAGGAACTCGCGGTACTCGGCGGTGATCTCCGCGGCCGGCCTGGCCGGTCCGGATCCGACGAGGATCACCCCCCGCAGACCGGCGGGTCGCGTCGCGGCGACGAGTTGCGCCACCTTGCCGCCCATGGAGTGCCCGACGAGGACGTAGTCGTCGATTCCGGCGTCGGCGAGGACGGCGAGGGTGTCATCGGCGAGCTGGCGGAGCGTGTAGGGCCCGGGAAGCGTGTTCGAACGACTCCACCCGCGGAAGTCGACCGTGAGCGTGTCGCGGCCCGGCAGACGGTCCACGACCAGGTCCCAGGTGCGGGCGGACCCGCCCCAGTAGTGCAGGAAGACCAGGGTCGGACCCGTGCCCCTGCGATGGTCGTATGCGGGCAGGGAGAGGTGCTGTGTGCTCGTCATTCGGGGATCCTTCGGTCTCGCTTTGTGGGTGGTTTTGCCTTGGTTCCATTGGACCGCCGGGCGCAGAACGAGACATCGGCACGACTGGACGGCCGATGGTGAAAACTGGACTCGTGGCAACGATCCGGCACATGACCTATCAGCCCGCCGAGCGCGGGGCCTCGTCAGTCGAGGTGATGACGTTCCAGCGGCTCCGGGACATCAACGACGGCGGCACACAACGAGCCGACTTCCACGTCCTCGCTCTCGTCGACGAAGGGGACGGCGAGGTCACGGTCGACTTCGTCTCCCACCCGCTCTCGGCGCGGACCGCGGTGTGGATCCCGCCCGGCGCAGTGCACCGCTGGGACGACATCACCCGCGTCGCGGGACACCTGGTGCTCTTCGTCCCGACCGCGCCGGTAACGCACCGCACGCGCGAGCTGGTCGCCTCTCCCGATCTCGTCGCCCGGTGGCCGGTGCCCGCCGAGGTCTGGCCGTTCGCTGACGCGGCACGCAGGCATCTTGTGCTCGAGGCGGCCGCCCTGGCCGAGGATCCGTCGACGGAGCTGCCCGCGATCCTGCTGTCCGCACTGATCACCCGCGTCGAGCTCCCGCATTCCGAGGCACGCTCGGCGAACCCGACGTTCCAGCTGTTCCGCTCCAGCGTCGAGGCGCATTTCCGGACCCACCACGACGCCGGTTACTACGCGGCTGCGCTCGGGTTCGCCCCGCGCACCCTGACCCGGGCAGTGCAGCAGGTCACCGGGCGTACCGCGAAGGCGTACATCGTGGAACGGATCGTGCTGGAGGCGAAGCGCCTGCTGGCCCACGAACGCGTCACCGCGGCGCGATGTGCGAGCGAACTCGGGTTCCCGGACTCGTCGAACTTCTCGCTCTTCTTCCTGAACGCGACGGGCCTGCGACCAGGCGCCTGGCAGGCGGCGACGATCCTCGACTGACCCGTCGGCGCTCGCCCCCCCCGCTCGGCTACCTGCCGGCCGGCGCAACGGGTTCGGCGGCGGTCTCGACGACGTGTTCGACGACGGTCTCGACGAGCCCGGTCTCCAGCCGCAGCACGTATCCCGACACAGACGCGAGGACCTCGCCGGTCATCAGCGGGTCGGCGAGGAGCTTTACGACGTCGCGCCGCACGGTCGCGACCGGGTCCGTGACCGCGCGCTCGGCGAGCACGGCGTCGTCGCCGCCGGTGCGCTCTGCGAAAGAGCGGCGGAACGCCGGGTCGGCGAGCAGGCCAGTGCCACACTGCGTGTGATGCACGATCGCGACGTCCATCCTGACCCCGAGCCGCACCGCCAGATACGCGATGTCCTCGATCACCCGGCCGTCCACCCGTCCGCCCGTGTTCCGCAGTACTCCCGCTTCCCCGGTTCCGATCCCGAGGAAGCCCGCGGGCTCGACCCGCGGATCGGCGCAGACCAGTACCAGCGGCAGGCGCTCCGGCATCGATTCCGGCATCGCCAACCGGGCGAGGTCGACGTTCGCCGCGAAAACCTGGTTGCGCTTCAAGAACTCGTTGAAGTCCGACACGATTCCTCCATGTGGTGTACCTACAACATTGGCTGCGTCGGCTACAGTACACGAGGAGGTGCATATGCAACACCAAGGGTCGGAAGAAGCGAAGCGGCAAGCCCTGTGGATGGCGGACCGGTGTCTGGGCAGGCGCATCGCGCGGCTGCACCGCCTCGTCTCGCGGCGCTTCGAGGCGGAGTTGCGGGAGTCGGGACTCACCCTGCCGCAGGTCGAAGTGCTCTCCGAGATGGCCGCCTCAGGCGAGCCCGTCCGCCCGTCGGAGATCGCCGGCTGGCTCGGCATCGAACGCTCCACGATCAGCCGGAACCTCGACCTGCTCGCCCAACTCGGTTACATCCGCGCCGCGGAGACCTCGGCGACCGGGCGAACGACCCGTGTCGTCGTGACCGACACCGGCCACCAGGCACTGGCGGACGCCCAGCCCGCCTGGGAACGGGCGCAGGCATGGATCAGCGGTGCGGTCGACGAGGACGCCGTTGACGCACTCGACCGCTGGCTCACCGCCCTCGAACTCGCCCCACGGCCCCGCTGACCACGAACGTCCGACCCGCAGGCTACGGCGACCATGGAGCCCGCCTGCTCAAATTCAGAATTTTTTAGTGCCCGACCCACTGAACGACACCGACCGGTGCACTCAGCGTCACGGACATGTAGTCTTTGAATCGTCGCAGTTCAGAGCCGGTATCCGGGCTCCTGCGGTCGGTAATATCGAGTTCAAGAAGGGCTCGGACAGCGGCGTGATGTCGCAGGCGGTGTCGTACCTGGCCTGGCTTGAGTCGGCGCACCACGAGTTCGAGGCGCTCGTGCGGAAGGTGCTGGGGGCGGAGGCCGCTGAGTCCGTCGACTGGCGTCGTCCGCGGATGATCTGCATCGCGGCTGGCTTCTCGCACCACGACCGGGTGGCCGTGCAGAGGCTGCCCGAGCGGATCGACCTGGTGCGCTACCGGATCTTCGACGGCGGCCTTCTGGGGCTGTTGCTCGTGGATTCCGTGACCGGCTTCCCGAGTGCTGCCTCGACTCGCCGAGGCCGGGAGCGGGTATCGGCGGTCGACGGCGTACCGGCTGCTCCGGCGGCTTCTTCGCCGGCCAGCGTCGGGACGGTTCCGGAGTGTCTGCGGGACTTGTACGCGGAGCTAGACGAGGCGCTCACGGCATGGGGGGAGGTGGAGGTGGCGCCGCTGCGGCACTACATCGCCTACCGGCGGTTGGTGAACGTGGCGTCGGTGATCTTCCGTCCGAAGCACGAGGCGATCCTGGTGTACCTCAGACTCGACCCGGACACGGTCGAGTTGGAGGAGGGCTTCACCCGGGACATGCGCGGTATCGGACACCTCGGGACCGGCGACCTGGAGGTCCGCGTCGTCTCAGCAGCCGACTTGGAGAAGGCGGCGCCGCTGATCCGGCGGGCGTTTGAGGCGGCCTGACGTAACTGGAGGGGCGGCTGGTGCATCGGTTAGTCGATGCTCCAGCCGCCCCTTTGGCGTCTGTGGGCCGCCGGCCCTGGCCTCTCTTCGCTCTCACGATCATGCCTCCGGTCCGGCCAGCTCGAAGTCGTCCTTCGTCAGTTCGGCCCGCAGCCGCTCCTCGGCGACGTCGGCGTAGTGCGCGGACAGCTCGACGCCCACGAAGCGGCGTCCCTCGCGCAGGGCCGCGACCCCGGTGGAGCCGCTGCCGGTGAACGGGTCGAGCACGGTGCCGCCCTCGGGGCAGACCTGGACGAGCTGCTGCATGACCTCGACCGGCTTCTGGGTGATGTGAACCCGGCCCTTACGGGGCTGGGAGGCGATGTAGTGCCCAGGCAGGTAAAGGTCGCGGGTGCTGTCGAGGGAGCCCTTGACGCCCCAGACGATGAACTCCGAGTCCTGCTTCGGCCCGCCCTTGCGGGGCCGGCTGGACGGCTTGATCCACGGAATCGTGCCGCTCCAGGTCCATCCCGCCATCTGCAGGGCGTCGGAGGTGGTCGGTTCCTGGCGCCAGTCGGTGAAGACCATCGCGACCGCGTGCTCGGTCGAGGCCCGGTACGCCTCGGTGAGAAGTTCGGTGAGCCAGGAGCGGTAGGAGCGCTGGTCGCGGTTCTCGCCCGGGAAGTTGGCGAGGTCGTGCGCCGAGTTGCTCGTGACGTACTTGGCACGTGCGGTACGGCCGGTTCGGTCCGAGCTGGTGCGGCCCCCGGAGTTGTAGGGCGGATCGGTGATCACCGCCTGGACGCTCTCGTCCGGGAGGGACTTCAGGACGGTCAGGGCGTCGCCTCGGTGCAGCGTGTAGCTCATGGGGAGGGCCTCTCTTCGGGCACGGCGGAGTCTGGACCTGCTCCGGACAGCGCTCAACGGCGTGCATCCGGTGCGAGGTTGCAGCGGAGGTTAACGGCGAATTCCGGCCGCGCCTAACGAGGTGGCCCCCTGCTTCGGGCCCCTGGATGGCAGTCGTTTGGCGCGGCCGGAATCCCGGTCTACTGTCTCGCCGTGCCACCGGGAAGGAGCGCTGCTCCACCCCCGTTGAGCTGTGCTTATCCGTGCTGTCTCGTCCAATCGGGCGGCGTCGGAGGCATGTTGCCCATCTGCCCGCGAGCGCCGTGAGGAGGCCCCTGTGCACTGCCTGAGATTACGAGCGCGGCTGGCTGCCGCGCGTGACCTGAAACCGGCGTCCTGGAGCTACCAACTCCTCTGACCCGGGCCGGCCGAAAGGCGGACGCACATCGGCGCGGTGCCGACGGTTTTGCACGAGAAGTCGGCACCGCGCCTCCTACGAACACCAAGGAGCCGCTTCGATGCAGCATGCCCTGAAACACCCGCGTTCCAACCCACCTCCGTCGCCTGGTCCGCACCGCCGTCGTGCTGAACGGCGGCGTCCGTGAAGAAGACGACGGGAGCCCTCGTCGGTCTGTGCGCCACCGGACCACTCCTGCTGGCACTGCCGGTCCTTGCCATCGGTGCCGGGACCGCCTCGGCCTCGTGCTCGACCGACGGTGCACAGGGTGTGGACGCCTCCGCCGTCGCCAAGCAGGTGAAGGCCATCCTGGACGGCGGCGACAAGGGTTCGGTCTCCGTACCGGGCCTGGACGCGCCTGCCGAGCAGGTCCCGAACGCCAAGACGATCCAGGCCACGGGCGTCGCGATGAACATCCCCGCCCGAGGGCAGGTCGTCGCACTGGCGACCGCTCTGCAGGAGAGCGGCCTACGGAACCTGACCTACGGCGACCGCGATTCGCTGGGTCTCTTCCAGCAGCGGTCGTCGATGGGCTGGGGCACGGCCAGCCAGATCCTCGACCCGGTGCACGCCTCGACGAAGTTCTACGAGGGGCTCAAGAAGGTCTCCGGCTGGCAGTCCCTCTCTGTCACCCAGGCCGCGCAGGCGGTACAGAAGTCGGGCTTCCCGGAGGCGTACGCCAAATGGGAGCCGCTGGCCACCGCCCTGCAGAAGGCCATCGAGCCCCTGCTGCAGAAGGCCAGCGGCGCATCGCCGAGCTCATCGCCGTCCGGCTCTGCCGACACCGGCAGCCCCTCTCCCGATTCCGCGGGGGGTTGTTCGGCGGACGGCGACGGGACGGACTTCGGCACCATCCCGGCGGGCGCCCTGCCGGACGAGTACAAGATCCCCGCCTCCGCGCCGCCGAAGGTACAGACGGCGATCCGGTGGGCGCTCGGCCAGCTCGGCACCCCGTATCAGTGGGGCGGCACGTGCACCGACTCCCACGGCAAGAACCCGATGGGCCGCTGCGACTGCTCCTCCCTGATGCAGGGCGCGTACAAGGCCGCCGGGGTCACCCTGACGCGGACCACGTACACACAGGTCAAGGACGGCAAGGCCGTCTCGGTCGATGCCCTCAAGCCGGGCGACCTCCTCTTCACCGAGGGGACGGCCGCCGTACCGGAACACGTCGGGATGGCGATCGGGCAGGGCCTGATCGTCCACGCCCCGCACACCGGTGACGTCGTACGGATCACCACCGTCGCGTCCTGGAAATCGCGGATTCTCGCGGCCCGCCGAGTCGTCTGACCGGCGCTCCTCCCCCTCCTCACCTCCCCTCGCACCGCTGGTTCGCTCCTCCGGGCTTTGGCGTGCGCTCATTCGAACTGGAGTTCCCGTGTATCTCGCTGAACAGGTCATACAGCTCGCCTACGACCCCGGAATCAAGCCCAACGAGGGCGGGCTCCCTGGCCTTAACGTCCTCAAGCAGGTGATGGGCTCGATCAACTTGTTCGGACTCATCGCCGTGGTCGGAGCCCTCGCCGTCAGTGCGGGCGTGTGGGCCTGGGGTCACCACTCCGGTGGTCACCAGGCCGAGGCGAACGGGAAGAAGGGCGTGCTGGTCAGCGCGGGCGCGGCCCTTCTTCTCGGTGCGGCCAACGGTGTAGTGGCGTTCTTCTCGACGCTCGGGACGCAGGTCCACTGATGGCTCAGCACTCCACGCACCCCGGCGGCGCATCTCGCGTGCGCCGCCGGGCGCTGCTCGGCACTGCAGTCCTGGCGGTGCTCGTCGCCCTCGCCGGCCTGGCCGCCTACCTCACCCGCGAGGGCCGAAGCCCCTCCGATACCGCTTCCCCACCGCCGAGTTCGCCCACGGCATCCTCGTCGCCCGCGGCACCGTCCGGGCCGCACACCCGGCCCCACGCCCTGCCCGTTCCGCCGAAAACCCACGACCCGATCACGTACGGGAAGGCCGCCGCCGCAGCGCTGTGGTCGTACGACACCCGCGCGTACTCGCAGCCCGAGCTGCGCAAGGCGCTGCGCGGCTGGCTGACCACGGAGTCGAAGTACGCCGACCCGGCCTCCGTCGACCAGGCGGTCCCCTCGGCCGTGCTGTGGAAGGAAATGGCGGCCAACAAACAGGTCGCCACCGCCAAGATCAACGAGGGGCACTTCCCGAACGCCTTCACCCAGGCCCTCCAGGACGATCCCGGGGCGATCACCCAGGCGTACGTCTACGCCGTCACGGTCTCCGGCAAGCAGTCGATTCGCTGGAAGGGCTCGGCCGCCGGCGGCGCGGAGAGCCGCTCCACCACCCTCGCGGTCCAGTGCCGGCCCAACCACCCCTGCGCCCTGGTCGGCGTCATGCCGTCCGTCGCGCCCTGACCCTCGCCCCAGAACGGAGGTACGACCCATGGGAGTCTGCGACTTCCCGCTGATGGACAAGGTGTGCGGCGCTGTCGACTTCGCCACCAACCCCGCTGGCACCGTCACCGACGGTCTCGGCGCGTGGATCGCGAAGTCGGCGGGCGAGCTGGCGTCCAGCGCGGCCGACCTTGCCGCCAAGGCCGTCAACAAGACGACGGCCATCGACCTCAACGCCGGATGGTTCCGCGACAACTACGAGCTGCTGCTGCCCATCGGCCTCGCCCTGACCGTCGGCATCTTCTGCCTCCAGCTCATGACCGCGGCCTGGCGCCGAGACGAACGTGCCCTCGCCAAGGCGGCGTTCGGCACCATGACCGGAGTCCTCTTCAGCTTCTCCGCCATCGCCTTCACGACCGTCGCCATCACCGTGGTGGACGCACTGTCCGACGGCCTCTTCAAAGCCGCCAACACCTCGATCGACGACGCGATCCGTCGTGTGATCAAGGTTGATCAGATGGGGGCCATGTACGGCCTCGGCTGGGGTGTGCCCGCGCTGGTGGCCTTCGGGTGCGCGATCGGTGCCTTCCTCTACTGGGGCGTGATGGTGGCCCGCAAGGTCGGCGTCCTGATCATGGTCGCGCTCGCGGTGTTCGCCGGGGCGGGCGGCGGCTGGGAAGTCGCCAAACGGTGGCGGCGCGGCTGGATCGAGGCCACCGGCACCCTGATCGTCTCCAAGCTTTTGATGACCGTGGTCTTCCTGATCGGCGTCTCCGCCATGGGCAAGACCGACGCCAGCGACGGAATGGCGGCCCTGTCCGACGCGATGGCCGGCATCGTCGTGATGGTCCTGGTGTTGCTCTGCCCCTACGCGACGTACAAGTTCGTCCACTGGGCCAGCGACGGCGGCGGCCACGACGACATGCACCGCACCGGTGTCGCCGGCATGGCGGTCGCCGCAGGAGCCGCGAAGACCGCAGGCAGCCTCGCGCTGCGGGCCGGTACCGGCGCCCCCGCTCCGCAGGGTCCGAACCAGGTCCCGGGCGCGGGCACCGATGGCGTCGCCTCCGGCATCAACCCCTCCGGCGGCAACCTCAGCAAGGAGGGCATCGACGCCGGGCCGCCCAAGCAGCAGACCCGCTTCCGGTACGGCGAAGACCCGGACGCGAGCGGCGACAAGGGCCGGGCTCTGATCCAGCGCCCCGGGATCCCGCCGCTGATCACACGTCCTGGTGAGGACGAACCGGAAGGGTCCGAATCGGCTGCCCAAGGCGTCGCGGGCGGCTCCGGTCACCTCGCAGCCGCATCGGCTCCGGGCGGCGACATGACCTCCATGCCGCCGGCCGACCCCGGACCTTCGGCCTCGGGCACTCCGGCGTCCGGGTCCAGTCCGTCGGCCACCGGCTCCGTGACGCCGACGAACTGGGTGTATCCCACCCAGCCGCCGTCGGGTTCCTGACCCACATCCCCGGGGGCGGGCCCGCACTCCACGGCCCGCCCCCGCCTCCCACCAGCAGGAAGGTTTCGCCATGACGTCCAGAAGAGCGCCGCGCGCCCCGTCCTCCGCCCGCTCTCACCGTCTGGAACCACCATGTCCGGCAAGCACCAGTCCTCCACGCCCACCGTGAAGTTCCCGCACCGCAGCAGGCGCGGCGTCCTGCTCGGCCTGTCCATCCCGCAGTTGGTCGTCGCCGGGCTCACCGGCCTTCTCCTTCTCGCCGTGATCCTCGCCCGCGGTGTGGTCGGCGCCCTCCAGCTCATCCCGCTGTGGGCCGTGATCGCTCTGCTCGTCTTCGTCCGCCACCGAGGCCGTGCTCTGGCGGACTGGGCCCCGATCGTCGTCCGGTACGCGCTGCGCCGGATGCGAGGCCAGCTCGTCTGGCTCACCCGGCCCTCTCGCCGGCCGACCCGCGAGGGACTGCTCCACCTTCCCGGCACCGCTGCCAGCCTGCGCGTCACCACTGCTCCCGACGGCAAGTACGGCGCCGTCCACAACCCGCACACCGGGACTCTGACCGCGGTGGTCAAGGTCTCCTCCCGCGCCTACGCCCTGCTCGACCCTGGCACCCAGCAGGCCAACGTCGGCGGCTGGGGACGCGCGCTGGCAGCTCTCGCCCGTACCGGGCAGATCGCCCGCATCCAGGTGATCGAGCGCACCATCCCCGACTCCGGCGACGCGCTGCGCCGCTACTGGGAAGAGCACGGCCGCCCCGACACCCCGATGGCCGGCGCGATCTACAACGAGCTGATCCAGAGCGCCGGTCCCGCAGCCGCCCCGCACGAGGCGTACGTCGCGGTGTCCCTGGACACCAAGACGGCCCGTCGGCTGATCAACCAGGCCGGCGGCGGTCTCACCGGTGCCTTCAGCGTCCTCGCCCAGCTCACCTCCACGTTCGACCAGGCGGCGCGGACCGCCGGTCTCACCCCGACGGGCTGGCTCACCGCCCGCGAGATCGCCGCCGTGGTGCGCACCTCCTACGACCCGAAGGCGCTGGCGACACTCGACCGCTGGTCCACGGCCGGTCGCCCCGAGGCCGAGCCCGCCGCCGCCGGCCCCGTCGTGGTCGTCGAGAAGGCGGACCACATCGCCACCGACTCCGCCGTGCACGCCACCTACTGGGTGGAGAACTGGCCGCGCACCGAAACCAGCGCCGGCTTCCTGCACCAGCTCCTCTTCACCGGCGGCGTCCGGCGCACGCTGTCGCTCTCCTACGAGCCGAAGAACCTCGACGCCGCCCTGCGCGACGTGCAGCGCAAGAAGTCCAGCGTGATCGCCGACGCCGCCGAACGGGCCCGGCGCGGCCAGGTCGACTCCGAGGCGGACTCGATCGAGTACCAGGACATCAAGTCCCGCGAACGCCAGCTCATCGCCGGGCACGCCGACGTCGCCCTGACCGGTCTGCTGACCGTCTCGGCCGACACCGAGGACGAGCTGCGCACCGCCTGCGCCGTCGTGGAGACCGCCGCTGTCGGCGCCCAGCTCGATCTCCGGCCGCTGACCTGGCAGCAGGCCGAGGCGTTCACCGCCGCCGCCCTGCCGCTCGCGCTCGCTGCCTGACCCTTCCCTTCGAAAGACCACCCTCATGTCCCGCACCGCCAGCCCGACCGCGCAGGACTTCGTGCCCTTCGCCACCGCCGCGCTCGACTTCCACCGGGCACTCAACATCCCGGGCGGCCCGCTGGTCACCAGCCGGGCCGAGCTGGACGCCCTGCATGCCCACCTCGTCTCGCTGTACGGGCTGCTCGACGCCCACGCCGGTCGCACCGGGCAGCTCGTCGCGGTCGAGGGTGACCAGCTCCGTACCGCCCGCACCCGCATCTGGCAGGCCGCCGAGCACCTCCACGCCGCTTACCACGCGGCGCCCCGGCCGGACTCCGGCGAGATTCCCGAACCGGCGGCGTGCCAAGTCGGCCGTCCTGAGGGGGCGCCGGAACTGACCATCTGCCAGCGCCACCAGCGCACCGCGCATCTCGTGCGGCGGCGCACCACCCCGGCCGACCTGCACGCCCCGTTCACCGGCCTCCTCCGCCGCTGACCCACCCCTCACCTGGAGAAACGCTCATGCCCCGTACCCTCGCCAGCGCCTCCCCTCTGTTCGTGCCCCGTAAGACGACACGCGCCGAGCAGCGGGCCGCCCGAGCCGGTTTCACCGAAGCCCGCCGCCAGGCACGCCTCGCCGGAAACCCGCCCAAGCACCGCGCCGAGCAGACCCTCGACCCGGATCTGCGGCCCACCTATCCGCTCGCCGGTCGCCCTGGTCCGGCCTCCGCCCGCGGCGGCACACTCGCCCTGCCCGCCCACCGGATGACCACCGCCACGGCCAGCGGCGCGTACCCGTTCGTGGCCGAGGGCGGCCTGGGCGCCGAAGGGGTGTTCATCGGCCGCGATGTGCACGCGGAGGCGGCCTTCTGCTTCGACCCGTTCTCCCTCTACAACAGCGGCCGTGTGGAGGGCTTCACCAACCCCAACGCGGTTCTGGCCGGGATCATCGGCATGGGCAAGTCGGCGCTGGCGAAGTCGATCGCCACCCGGTCGATCGCCCACGGCTACCGGATCTACATCCCCTGCGATCCCAAGGGGGAGTGGACCGGTGTCTCGCAGGCCCTCGGCGGATACAGCATCGCCCTGGGCCCGGGGCTCCCCGGCCGGTTGAACCCGCTGGACGCCCCGGCCCGCCCCGCCTCCGTGAGTGAGGAGGACTGGTTCACGGAGGTTCGCAAGCGCCGTCTGCTGCTGCTGGCCAGCCTCGCCCGCACCGTGCTCAAGCGCGACCTGCTGCCGATGGAGCACACCGCCCTCGACCTGGCCCTGGATCTGGTCGTCGCTGACGCCGCCGCCCGGGGCACGGTGCCGCTGCTCGGCGAGATCGCCCACGTACTTGGCTCCCCCGAACGCCTCGACCAGGCCCTCGGCCACCAGGCGGGGCACCTCGGTTCAGCCGCCCAGGACCTCGCCCACGCCCTGCGACGTCTCGTGCACGGCGACTTGAGCGGCATGTTCGACGCCCCGAGCACCGTGTCCTTCGACCCGACCACACCGATGCTGTCCATCGACCTCTCCCGTCTCGGCGGCTCCGGTGACGACACGGCACTGGTGCTCGCGATGACGTGCGCGAGCGCCTGGATGGAATCAGCCCTCAGTGATCCCGATGGCGGTCGGCGCTGGGTGATCTACGACGAGGCGTGGCGGCTGATGCGGCACGTCGGGCTGCTGGAGCGGATGCAGAGCCAGTGGAAGCTCTCCCGAGGGCTGGGCATCGCGAACCTGATGGTGATCCACCGGCTCAGCGATTTGCTCTCGGCGGGCGACGCCGGGTCGCGCGGCCGAGTCCTGGCCGAGGGCCTGCTGGCCGACTGCTCCACCCGCATCATCTACCGCCAGGAGCCCGACCAACTCGCCGCCGCCGCGTCCCTCCTCGGCCTGACCGGCGTCGAGACCCAGGCCGTCTCCGCCCTCACCAAGGGCCGGGGCCTGTGGAAGGTCGCCGGTCGCAGCTTCATCACCCAGCACATCCTCCACGCGGCCGAGCGCGACCTGTTCGACACCGACGCCCGCATGGCGGCCAAAGGCCGTGGGTTGGAATTTTCCGTAGGGGGCTCGTAGCCGAACCGCGGATGGTGCGCCCAGTACTGTACTGGAGCGGGTCTCGATGTGCGCCTCGGTCCAGGAACGCTGGTCCATCAGCACCGATGTGGAGGGCGCTGGTGACCATCGACGTCATCGACGGCGGCGCCCGCACCACGCTCGTGCCGGGTCAGATGCCGTGGCGGATCCGCATCGACTGCGCTGTTGGCCTGCTCCAGCAGGAAGTTCGATCGACGCGACGCATCGAGACCCCGCTCCGGGGTTGGCGGCACCTCGCAGGGGCATCATCATGTCGGATGTGGAGGTGGCATGGAGCGAACGACGGACGACAACGTACGCGAACTGATCGAACTGCGCATGCGTGAGTACGATTCGCTGCGATCCGAGGTGGTCCAGAGAATTGCTGCTCGAAATCAGGTCGCGGGATACGCTGGTCTGGCGGGATTCATCGCAGCAATGTTCGGAAACGGAATTGGCCTGTGGACTCTGCTGGCGATCATTTTGATAGTTGTCATCGCCTACTTGTTTCTAATGGATAGCAATGACGGAATCCAAAGGATCGGGGAACACCTGCGTACGCTTGAGAAGGAAGTCAATGCACTGTCCCAGCAGATCTATCAGCGCGACGCCTTGACTTGGGAGACCAAGAGACAGCAGATGCGAAATAGGCAGCCGAAGGTCTGGAAGAGGGTTGGCCGGCTCGGCGGCTGGCACAGGGACGAGCCAGAGCTCGGCCTCCCGGAGCAGCGGTCTGGTCCAACACCCGACCCCCCTGCCCCGCGAAGCTGACGGGCACCAATGAGGCCCGCGGATGCGATTAGGCTGCCGTACCATGAGTCAGCTTCTGAGCATTGATCTGCCTGAGTGCGCACGTTCCGTGCAGCTGGACACGTCACGTGGGACGTTTGCGGCGCTCGACGCCGACGTTCCTGCACCGGCGACGCAGCACGGAACCGCGTTGCTCGTGCCCGGCTTCATGGGGAGCAAGGAAGACTTCTTGACCTTGATTCCGCACCTCAACGCAGGCGGCATGCGCGTCGTCGCCATCGACGGGCGCGGCCAGTACGAATCTGGCGAGGCATCTGCCAGCTCTTCGTACACACGCGACGATCTCGCACTGGATCTAGTGGCCATCGTTCAAGCGTTGGATGACGGCCCCGTGCACTTGGTCGGTCACTCCTACGGGGGAATCGCTGCTCGGGCCGCAGTGATCAACACGGGCGGTGACAAGAGGCTCTGGTCTTCACTCACTCTGATCAACTTTGGCCCAGGAGCTGTTTCTACATGGCAACAAGAGCGCCTACGGCTTCTGCTTTCCGTCATCGGAACCATGTCGATGGCTGATATCTGGCCCCACGTGAAGAACACCGAGGTATCAGTACCCGAAAACGTGTCACTGTTCCTGGAAAAACGCTGGCTCCGAACGAGCCCAAATCAACTCGCAGCAGCTGCCGAGCACATGCTGAGTGAGCAAGATTCGTCGCAAGCGCTGGCCCGAACTCTGGTGCCAATCGCCGTGGTGTCAGGTACACCAGATGAAACTTGGGAGCCCACCAGGGTGGAGGCGATGGCGCACAACTTGGGCGCCCAATTCATCCGAATCGAGGGCGGCGGACACTCCCCTAACGTGCACAAACCACAAGAAACCGCCCCCTCATTGCTGCGGTTCTGGCAGCAGAGCAGCAAGGCGAACAAGGTTTCACTTTAGGGTCGAATCCCTACCAAACGCACATCAAGTGGTCGCTGCGGGGGCGAGGTTGAGGCCTTGTGTACGACGCCGACGGACACCTTGACGGGGGCGGCGATTTGGCGGATTGACTGGCCTTCGGTGCGGCGGGCGAGGATCACGCGCCGCTTGTCGTCGTCCACGACAGGGCGTCGGCCGCCCACACGGCCGCGTGCGCGGGCGGAGTCAAGGCCGTGCTTCGTTGTCCTCACGATGTCGCGGTGCCGGTCTTCGGCCAGGCCGAGGATGAGTGAGCGTTCGGTGTGCTCGCTGGTGGCGAGCCGTCCAGGGCCTTGACGACGATGCCACGTTGGAAGAGATCGTTGAGGACGATCAGTCCTTCGAGGAGGTTGCGGCCGAGGCGGTCGACGTATGCCCGAAGGCCCGCTCAGCCCAGGCCTATTCGCGTCCAGGACGGGGCGCCTCCCTTCGTCCAGTGCGCGGCGGGGATCACGCGTCGCCCTCGGTCGCCTGCGCGGGCAGTGCGATGTCGTCGTCGGGCCGGAACTTGGCTAGGCACAGCCCGCACAGCAGTGGCCCCTGCCGGAAGAAGAACGGGGTGACGTGCTGGCGGCGGGGGACGGGCGCGCACTCGCAGATGATGGGAAAGCAATAGCTGGCCTTGCCGGTGTGCCACGGGGCGGCGGACTTGACGGTGGCTTGGAGCTGGACGGCGGCCTCGACGTCCAGGGTGACGATCACCTCCGACCAGCCTTCGGCGTCGGCCAGCGGGCAGTGAGACAGGCCGACGAACTTGGCGGCCCGCGCGGGCGGGGTGAGCCTGACTTCTCGGGCGAGGTGCCCGTAGCGCTTGCTGTGCCAGCGGCCGGCGCTGCTGGTGTCGTTGATGCCGCGGTCCCACAGCCGTAGCCGCCGACGCCCAGGTCGGCTTCAACTGCGCCCGAAGGCTCCGAGGATGGCCGAACGCCTGGTCGAGGACATCTTCACCGCGCTCGACGAACAGACCGTCGTCGTCCCCGGCATGGACGCCGCCACCCTGATCGTCCCCAGCCTCGCCAGCTCGCTCCAAGCCGTCCTCGACCAGCGCAACTCCTCGCCACGAGAATCGAGGAATTGCTGGAGGCTCACCCTCTTTCCAAGGTCTGACGGCTATGCCCGGTATCGGCGTCAGGACCGGAGCCAGGATCCTCATCCACGTCGGCGACGGCAGCAGTTTCCCGCCCACAGCGGACCTCGCCGCTTACGCCGGACTCGGTCCGACGACCCGCAGCTCGGGCTCGGCTATCCGCGGCGAACAGCCCTCCCGTCGGGGAAACAAGCAGCTCAAACGAACCTTCTTCCTGTCCGCTTTCGCGGCCCTGGCCGACCCGGTCTCGCGGGCCTACTACGACAAGAAGATCACTCAGGGAAGGCGCCACACCCAAGCTCTGCTCTGCCTCGCCAGACGACGAGCCGACGTGCTCTTCGCGATGCTCGCGACGGAACCTTCTACGAAACCCAATCCCCCACGGGTTGACGAAACCCATAAAGGCCCCGGCACCGCATCCGCCGGCTCCCGGTCTCTCTCGGTGATCCCTAGCACGCAGTCACGGCAGCACCAAACCGCACGATCACCGGATCCTCATGGACCACCGCACTCCTTCAGCCCCACACTCCCGGCGGCTCACACCGTCGGACGGGGCGTTCGCAACGGAGAACTCCATGCACCACGACGTCCCGCCCCCGACCGCCGAGTCCGATCCGCGCCCCCTTCAGTCCGCCCTCTGTTCCACGCTCGGGCAGCGCGGACTGGAGTGCACCGTCGAGTACGGCCTCAGCGACTACATCGTCCACGCCGAGCTTCCCGACGGTAGTTCGCTGATCATCTCGCCCCCGCAGGAGCCACCCTCCGAGCACCCCGAGACCCCGGAAAGCTGGATGGTCACGCGCCACCGGTCCGCCGAGCCCGCCGTCTACGAGGTGATCTACGACTCCGAGCCGGACGGTCCGCATGCGCGTCACGGCGGCAGCGTGCCGGATCTCCTCTCCGCTGTCGACGCCTGCCTGGACCAGCTTGGCGTACCGACACGCCAGGAGCAGGAACGTTCCGGCGAGGCGCGCGCCGCCACCGTGCTCCCGCCCGACTCCGCTCCATCCCGGGCGAGGGTCGCTCTCGCCTCTTCGCCGTCGGTCGGCCAGCGCGTGCTCCCGACCGGTCCGCCGCCGGAGTCTTCCGCGCGGGCCGCGCCGCCGCCGGCCAGTTCCTCATCCGCTCCCCGGCTCTGACCGACCGCGATCCAGGAGTCCTCCGTGCACCGCACCCTCAGAACTGATCCGCCCGTCGCCCGCACCTGTAACCGCACCCGCCTCGGATGGATCTGCCATGCCCAGCCACTACGACGTGCTGCCCGACCTGGCCTTCGGCCACCACCCCGTCCACGGCATCGTCGCCGCGAACCCGAAGAACCTCGCGGCCAGCACCTGGATGCTCAGGGGATTCGACTTCAATCCCGTCCCCGACCAGCCGACGTTGTACGCGCTGGCCGACCAGAACCGTGACGGACACGGCCGTACGAGCCGGGCCATCGAGCTGCTGCGCAAGGCCGGCTACCAGGTCGATGTGGACGTCGCACTTGACCCTGCATCGGCGCCCGACACGGCACAGGTACGCGACCGCGGTCCGCTCGGTGAACCAGACGTCGCCTTCGCCGACCACCCGCAGCTCGGCATCGTCGCAGCCTTCGACGACCGTGTCTCCGGCCTCAGCGGGCTGGCGCTGGTGGAGGACGGCTGGCGGCACAACTCGAGCCTGGACATCTACACGCTCCCCGCGACCACCGATCGCGTCGAGGCGCTGGGGAAAGTCGCCGCCGCCACGGTGGCCCTGCACCGTTCGGGGCTCCAGGTCGCAGTGCAGCCCCGCCTCGCTCAAGAGGTGACGGCTCGGCCCCGCCCTGCTGCCACGCCGACCGCCGGCCGTGAGCGCGGTCGTGGTCCCGCCCGCCCGTCTCCGTTGAGCGCCGCCGCGCTCGCCGCCAGCCCGGCCCGTGCCGGAATCCCGGGCAGGGTGCCGGTCCCCGCCGCCGCCGTCTCCACATCGGCGGTCCGGCCGGTTGACCCCCGCGTCGCGTACTCCCGCGACCGCTGATCCAACTCCTCAAGGAGGCCCTTCCATGGCCGTTATGGGTAATCGCGGCTATCAGAAGATGCGGAATTCCGCCGGGCTTGACCCCACGGCATGGTCCGCGTTTACCGCAGCGGGCGGTCCCCGAGACCATGTAGGCAAGTTCCCCTGACGTGAGGACTTGAGCTGTCGCTTTCCGACATTCGCGTTGCCGACACTCAACCTGGGCGCCAGTTGGCTCCGTCCTTCTAGCCGCATCAGGGCCGGTCGATGAGCTCGCCAGCCAGGCTGGTCGTGGCGAGAAACGCCGGGTCGCCCGTGCGGTCGTAGGACTCGACGGCGGTGTCGGTGAACTTCAAGACGTGCTCGTCACCGTGCTCTGCTGCCCGGCACAGCGCATCCTCGCGGGAGAGCTCGGGTAGACGCGCACGGATCTCCGCTTCTGGTGCCGACTGGGTCGGTGCGTAGGTCGCGATGATCGCCGCTGTGGCAGCCCAGGCCGCTGTCAGGCTCCGCTGCCACAGCTCTGTCGGCAGGGCCGGGAGAACATGCAGTACGGCGTTGGGCGCGGTCGCGGCGTGGACGAGTAGGACCGGAGCTGCATGGCCAAGCCCGAGGTATGCCCTGGCGGCGCTGTCGACCAGCGTCTCCAGCCGTGCGGGGACCTCTTCGGTGGATGCGGCGGGTTGCAGCAGGCGTAGGCTCGCGGTCCAGCCCGGGCTGCGCTCGATGTGAACGCCCGCCGCCAGCTTGCTCTCGACAGCGCCTCTGGCGAGGGTCTTCGCCTGCTCCTCGTCGTCACTGGTCGTCTGCGCGATCACGATCTCGGGGTCCATGCGGCTACCTTTCCGGCTCGGGTACCGCGACCCTATCCAGATGTCCGACGCTGGCTGGAGGGTGTTAGTTGCCGGGAGGGCTGGGCGAACTACCTTCCGTACTGGGCACCTTTGCCGCGCCCGTGATCGTGTGAAAAGAGCTCCGATTCGGCATGACTGTGAAGGTGCCTTCGCCCACCTGCCCCGTGGGCGTCTGCGTCGGCACCATTGAGATCGAGTTCTCCTGGCCTGGGAGGTTGGGCCAGGGGCCAGGGGCATGGCCGCGAGCAGCAGCGGTGAGCAAACAAGGCCACCCATGCTCGGTCGGAACCACCGGCCAGTAATTGTGTCGTGGAGACACGGAGCGAGGCCGCCCAGCCAGCGAGTTCGCTGCGAAGGGGGACGACTGGACGCGGGGAATGCCTGCGATCCTGCTGAGCGGGGAGGGGCTTTGAAGGAGTGCCGCGATTTAGCGTCCGGCCGCGTCACTGGTCCGCGTCTCCCGGCGGCTGGCTGGTGGCGCCGTCCAGAGCAGCCGCCAAATCCCTCAACGGGTGGAATGTGAAGGGGCCTCCGACGAATCCCGCCGGCACCGGCGCACGGGTGACAAAGATCGCCCTGACCACACGCGGCTCAGCTGACGTCGGCAAGCCGAGGACCGCCGCCACCTCGTTGGCGTAGGGTGCGAGGTCGTCGAGCTTCCGCTGGAGTTGCGTCGCATAGCACGGTTTTCGGTCGTCTACGTAGAAACGGTCCAGATGCCGTCGGATCTCCGGTGTCACGTGCACGTCGGCTGGGTCCTTCACCTCGATCAGCCAGATGACCGAGTCGCCCCCGCGCCCAGCGACCACATCGATCTCGGTCTGAAGCGAGGGGACCCCCAGGCGCTGCGGATCCTGCTCCCGGATGCGCTCCTCGACCACGTAGCCAGCTGCCCGAAGCGTTTGTGCCACCTCGGTCTCGAGGCCTCTGTTCTTGCGGTCGCGAACCGCCTCCAAAGCGTCTGCCACCCGGCGCGGGGGCGGAGGCTGTGTCCAAGGCAGGATTCCTTGGGCCACGAAGTTGCCGTAGATACCTGCACTCGCGTAGCAGAGCTGCGGACCGACGACGAGCCGCCCATCGGTGAGTTCGGCCAGGGGCTGGACGACGAGTCGTTTCTGCCTGCTGCGCGCATGCCAGGGCTTCCAGTCGGCAGCCTGCAGCGCGGAGGATGTACTGGTGAGGACCCCCTGAGCAGCAGCGATACGGGCATGTCCGTCAGGTTCCTCCGCGAGACGCAACGTGTCGAGCAGATGTTGCCGTACGACGTCTGCGGGGACGGCCACTGCATCCGGATCGTCAGGCTCCAGCGGCCAGTGGGCCAAAGAGAACAGGACCTGCAAGATATCGCTCACTGATGCTCCGTATGCGGCAAGCATGGCGGCATCAACAGCTGGATCGACGACTTCGTCGATCTGTACCTCGTCAACGACTCCGGCGGGTGCGTCAACCTCGTCAGTCTGATCGTGGCTGCCGGACATCGCCTGAGCCGCGAGCATGTGAGCCGCTCGTGCCCGTCTGAACGCGCTGAGGTCCAGATCGAACACCCGGGAGCCCGCGCTTCCCGACTCGGCATCGGCATCGGCATCGGCATCGGCATCGGCATCGGCATCGGCCAGGTCGGTCACCACGGTGATCTCAGTGATCTCATATGCATCGCTGATTCTCAGTGCGGTGGGGCGAACTTGATGATGGATCGCTTCGCTCCGCATCGTCGCGGCCAGATAGGCGGCGGCCGCAGCGGTGATCTCCATCCATGCGTACTGATCCACGCGGCGGTTTCCAGTGGGCTGAGCGCGCAGGGCTGCTTCGATCGCGATTTCGTTGCTCCGCCTCAGCCACAGATGTTCTTGCTCAAGTTCTGCCTGGCGCTCCAGTGGGTCCCAGGCCACCGAGAGAAGGCGGGAGGACTGTTCGAGATCGCGGAATCGTTGGTTCTTCGTCGCCAAGGTGCGTTCGATCTGTTGCATCCCGATGGTGACAAGGTCGTCGGAGGAGTGTTGGGCGAGGCGACGGTTCAGAGCGTCCAACGCGGCTGGTGCCAGCACATCACGGTCAAGCTCTTTGGCATGTGTGCCCACGTATGTTCCGGGTGCGACGCCCGCTGCCTGCACAGCACTGGCCACCTCTTGGTCCACCATGCCCACCAGGTGGGCGTCTACCTGCCACGGGTGGGCAAGGTGTGGACGGCTTACCGGCGCCGTCATGATGCGGATCGCAAGTGTGGGCGAAGCAGTGTGCCAGGCCGTTGCCACCGTGTCGACCGTCCTCGGCGGCAGATCACTCTGTTCCAGAACAGACTTGATCGTCTGCGCCATGACATCCCGCGTAGTTGCGGCGTCATGATCGGTCTGCTCGGCGAGCAACTCACAGTCGACGAGGAACTCTGCATGGATCACGCGGCCGTACGCACTGGACTGTGCTTCGACGGATCCGACCCGGATGGATTCGGCGCGATCACGTTCGTCCGGCGTAACGGGCCGCATTTCGAGGACGTAGCCGACCGGCGAGGCTTCGTCATGCGCCGCATTCCACGCATCATTCACCTGCTCGAAGCCGAAGGCGTACGAGCCTGCGAGGTCGTGGAGAAGTCGGTGATGGTCGTCGCTCCAAGCCGGGTGCGCGGAACGTACGGCCACAGCTGGGGTGCCGGCCCGGATCCGCCAGCCGTACAGGTCAGGGCGGTCGTGGTCTGGCAACTGGGTTACCTCATCCGACCGCTCATCCGCATGCGCTCGGTGCCACTCGTAGATCCCGTATGGGCCCTGCCCGATAGGGTCCAAGGCATCCCAGGAGTCGATGCCCGGCAGGGCGAGCAAGGCCAGCGCCTGCTCCAGCTCCTGCAGGCGCTCGCCGCGTTCCCACTCAGCGGCGCTGTGGTGAGGACTGACCATCATAACGTCCGGGGCCCTGCCGCCACTGAAGAACGTCTTGTTGTTGCCGCGCCACCACTCCCATAGGTCAAACGCCTCCCAGACGATCATGTGTGGTCTGTTCGGCGCGGCAAGCTCACGGCAAAAGGTATAGAGATCCGTGTCGCTGTCGGCGGTGGTCGAGACCCAGAGCAGATCCTCAAGGGACATGGCGGCAAGGCCCGGTCGCTGGGGCGCAACCAGATGTCCGGCAGATGCGACGAGGATAAGCGGAACAACCTCCGTCCCTGCGGGAAGGGTCAGGGACCCACCGGGCAGCGGCACACGAACCTCTTCGTCCGGATGGGCACGGGCACGCTCGCTGATCCGCAGTACTACTGGATCCTCCCGGAAGGGAGCATCCGTCAGATGAGGGCGCGTGAAGAGCTGTACCAGCAACGCCCTGGCGGGGCCGAACATCACCACCCACTGCACAACGTCGCGGGGGGAGACAGCCGGGCCGGTGCTTGTGTCAGGGGGGCCGAGAATCTTGTCCGAGAACCGCCACAGAGCTCGGCGTGCACGTTCAGCTGTGAGCTGGGCAAAGCGCAGGCTGACGTTCGCTTCCGCCGAGGCAGCGTGCCGAGCGAGATCAACGACGCCCTGCCCCAGGCTTTCGGGCAGGAAGCCGAGCGGCAGCCAGAACCTCGCTGCGCCACCGTCGGACTGCTGATGGGAAACGGCCAGGTACCTGCCAAACGTACTCTGCGGGGAATGGGGATCGTAAATCGGCTCTCCCTGCTGTGCGGTAGCCCAGTCGAGCGCTGCCCGCAGTGTCTCGGAGGGGGCGACCATCGCGTCCACTGGCATGCTCAGAAGCACCTGCGCCGCCGCGAGTTCCTGGTCACTCAACGTTGCAGGACCCTCTGTCGGCACGTCCCCATCGGGCCACGATGCAGCCAGTGCCCCAATGGCAAGATCGGCGTACCGCAACCCCACCTCGACGTATTCGGAGATCCCGAACCCCAGCTCGGGCACCAAGACCGAGTCCGTCGCCTGGGCCACCGTCTTCCACCGCGTGACGTCGGCCACCGGCCTCTCCACCTGCCCCGGAGCCAGCCGCAGCACCTCGTCCTCGAGCCGCGCGCGCACAACCTGACGAGGATCCGCCGGAATGAAGTCTTCCAGTCCAGCCAGCCAAGGCGCCTCCCGGCGACACGCGTCCAGTAGCCCGCCCACGGCCACAGCCTTAGCGGAAGACCGCCCGGTTGGCGGCGCAGCCAGCAGCCGCTGAAGGAGGTAGCCGACCGACGCCCATCTGTGCCGGGTTCCGGGACTGGCGCCCGCTGCAGTAAGCAGAGCCCGCATACTCGCCATGTCCATACCTGCGAGTCGTCGGCCCAACCCTTGAGGAGGTGTCCGTCCGATCTTCTTCCGACCCCTGCCCACCTTGGCCCCCCGTTCTCCGAGTACGCCAGCATAGAAAGCCGGTGCCCGAAGACCCACTTCAAATTACCGTGTGCAGACCCACTGGGCGCCGCGTCCTCATGCACAGCGGCACGGACCGCCACGACCGACAACGTCGAGGCCGCGTAATTCCCCCCTGTCCAGGATCACCCCGAAGTCTGCGACGTCAGCGTCACGCTCCGACGGCTGTCGCGAACACCCAGCTCAGAGGCGTCGTCCGCCCTCCGCTCCAGGGACTTTTCAGGGACTTTCAGCCCTGTCCGAGGGACTCCCGAGGGACTTTCCGCCGCGTAACGCGGCAAGCCCCCGAAAGACCGGAAAGAGCCTCCGTCCCAGATCAGAGGCCCTTTCCAAGGCAAAGCCGCAGGTGGCGGCAGACGAGTCGGGCTGTACGCCGGGTTCTGTTCCGACGGGGCCTCGCGGTCCCGTCGGCGACGGCCATCCATCTAGGGCCGGCGTTGCCACCGGCCTCCAGCGGTCTACCCGCGGACTCGGGCGGGCAGCCCTCGATCGTCCGCGCAGAGCGCGTTTTACGGCGCTCCTCTTGACCTTGCTCCGGGTGGGGTTTACCTAGCTGCCCAGGTCGCCCTGGGCACTGGTGGTCTCTTACACCACCGTTTCACCCTTACCGGGGGCCGAAGCCTCCGGCGGTCTGCTTTCTGTGGCACTGTCCCGCGGGTCACCCCGGGTGGCCGTTAGCCATCACCCTGCCCTGTGGAGCCCGGACGTTCCTCGGGAAGTCCCGTGAGGGACTCCACGCGGCCGCCCGCCCGGCTCGTCTGCCGTGCGGACCATGGTACCGGGCGCGGGGGTGGCCGTCCGACGGGCTCAGAGGAAGTCGGTGGTGTCCAGGTCGAAGGAGAAGGGGGCGGCGAGGGTCAGCGACTTTCCGAAGGCGACGGTGCAGTGCTGTCGGTAGTCGTCGTGGCCCGGATCGCTGAACAGCGTGATCGACGACTCCTGGCGGTCGACGAACAGGTGGAACGGGATATCGCCGCGCGCACAGGCACGGCGTTTGGCCTCGCGGTCGGCCTCGGGCTTGCCGGAAGGCACCTCCAGCACCAGTGAGACACCGTCGCAAGGCGTCCAGGGCTCGGCCCCCCGGTAGAGCCTGGACCTTCTGGGCGCAAACGTGCCGTCGGGGATCACATGGTCCGCCATGAGTCCGTCGGCGTTCCCCAGCTTGAGGCCCTTGTTGCCGGAGAACTGCATGTCGGTGACGGACCGCCGGTGCACCTGGCTCACCATCAGCCCGATGTAGTCTTCGTGGTCCCCGTCCGGCGGCGGTGTCACGACGATCTCCCCCTCGATCAGCTCCGCCCGGAACCCCTCCGGGGTGTCCAGGTCGAGAAACCACTCCAGCAAGAGGTCCCGCGTGATCGGTTCGTGTGCCATGGCAGTCATGTCACGCCCCTCCTTCGGTCGCTCGCCAGGCTGGGGCATCGGCTGATCACCTGTCCGAGAGATCGGGAACCGCTCCCTCGATCGCGGCACAGGATCGGCGTCGGTGTCCGGGAGGCGAACCGCCGCGCTTGACCCTGTCGCAACGTCAACGTTTCTACTGGGGTCATGCGGATCGGAGAACTCGCCGGTGCCGTCGGCGTCACCACGCGGACCGTGCGGCACTACCACCATCAGGGCCTGCTGCCCGAGCCGGAGCGGCTGGCCAACGGGTATCGGACGTACACGTTGCGGCATGTCGTCGTGCTGGCCCGGATCAGGCGGCTGACCGAGTTGGGGCTCGGGCTCTCGGAGGTGCGGGACGTGCTCGCGGAAGAGGCCGGGAAGGACCTCGCCGAGGTGCTGGAGGAACTGGACGCGGATCTCGCGCGTCAGGAGGCGGCGATCCGGGACCGCCGGGCGCGGTTGCGCGAGCTGCTGGAGGCGGAGGGCGGGATACCGGCCGAGGGGCCGGTGTCGCCGGAGCTGGCCGAGCTGTTCGCCGGGATCGGGGACATGTCCGGCTCGCCGATGGCCCTGCGGGACCGGGAGATGCTGGTGCTGCTGGAGAGCACCGTCGCGCCGGAGGAGCGGGCGGGGCTGCTGGAGGCGATGCGCGGTGCCCTGGGTTCGCCGGAGGCGGCGACACGGGCCCGCCGTACCTATGCGCTGCTCGACGAGCTGGCCGACGCCGACGCCGACGACCCCCGCGTGGCCGAGGCGGCCCGCGTCCTCGCCGACTCCGTGCCCGCCGAGCTGCTGCCCGAGGAGGGCTTCGACCTCGACAACGGCCACGGCCTCCTGCGCGCCCTGTACGCCGACTTCGCGCCGGCCCAGGCGGAGGCGGTCCGGCAGGCCATGGAGATCGCCGCCCGGGGACGGCGGTCATGAGGGGCACCGGTCTCGCAGCGGTTGCGCACCTGCTCGTACGGCACGAGCTGCGGCTGCTGGCGAGCCTGTGGCTGTGGGCGGTGCGGCGGACCCACGGGGCGGCGGGCGGCGGCGCCGTCTTCGGGTACGCGCGGGGGCAGGGCGCGATGATGGGCGGGTTCGCCTTCGTGTGTGTCGTCGAGTCCGTGATGATGTCCGTGCTGCTGCGGGACTGGCCCGCCGTGCACCACGTGGTGCTGGTGCTGGACGTGTACACCGTGGTGATCGTGATCGGGCTGCACGCCGCGTCCGTGGTCCGACCGCACGTCCTGGACCCGGACGCCGGGACGCTGCGCATTCGGCGGGCCGTCCACGTCGACGTGCGGATACCGCTGGAGCGGATCGCCTCCGTCCGGCGTGAGCTGCGTACGACGCACGAGCCGAGGGACGGGGAGCTGAACCTCGCCGTAGGGTCCCAGACCTCCGTCACCGTCGAACTCGCCGGGCCCGTCACCCACGTCTCCTTCTTCGGGCGCCGGCGGGAGGTGCGGGTGGTGCGGTGCCATGCCGAGGACCCCGGGGCGCTCGTACGGGCCGTCGAGCGGGCGCGGGAGGGGCACGCCGTACCCTGATCGGGAGCCCGGGGGCTCGCGAAGTGAAGGAGTACGTGTGCTTGTCCTGCTGCCGCCGTCCGAGGGGAAGGCCGCGTCCGGCCGGGGTGCCCCGCTGAAGACCGGGTCACTGTCCCTGCCGGCGCTCACCACGGCCCGGGAGGCCGTCCTCGGCGAGCTGGTCGGGCTGTGCGCCGGTGACGAGGAGAAGGCGCGCGAGGTGCTCGGGCTGAGCGAGGGGCTGCGCGGCGAGGTCGCCAAGAACGCGGAGCTGCTGACCGCGGGTGCCCGTCCGGCCGGGGAGATCTACACCGGGGTGCTGTACGACGCCCTGGACCTGGCCTCGCTGGATGCCGCCGCCAAGCGGAGGGCGGCCAGGTCGCTGCTGGTGTTCTCCGGGTTGTGGGGTGCCGTGCGGGTGACCGACCGGATTCCCTCCTACCGGTGCTCGATGGGCGTGAAGCTCCCCGGCGTCGGGGCGCTGGGCACGCACTGGCGGGTGCCGATGGCCGAGGTGCTGCCGGAGGCGGCCGGGAGCGGGCTCGTCCTCGACCTGCGTTCGGCGGCGTACGCGGCGGCCTGGAAGGCGAAGGGCGAGGTCGCCTCGCGGACGGCGACCGTGCGGGTGCTGCACGCGCCGACCCGGAAGGTGGTCAGCCACTTCAACAAGGCGACCAAGGGGCGGATCGTGCGGAGTCTGCTGGCGTCCGGCACCTCGCCCGAGGGGCCGGCCGAGCTGGTGGACGCGCTGCGTGCCCTCGGCTACGAGGTGGAGGCGGAGCGGCCCGCGAAGGCCGGGAAGCCGTGGTCGCTGGACGTGCTCGTGGACGAGGTGCACTGACCTCGCCAATCACCGACCGCCGTTGCATGTCTTGCAACGGCGATTGCAGAGCGTGCGTTTCGGCGGCACGATGAGGGCATGAGTTCTCCGCTGCCCTCCTCCCCCGCCGCCTCGGTGCTGGATCTCGCGCCCGTCGTCCCCGTCGTGGTCGTCGACGACCTCGCCGAGGTCGTGCCGCTCGCCAGGGCGCTCGTCGCCGGGGGGCTGCCCGCGATCGAGGTGACGCTGCGGACGCCGGTCGCCCTCGACGCGATCCGGGCGATCGCCGCCGAGGTGCCGGACGCGGTGGTCGGCGCGGGCACCGTCATCACGGCGGAGCAGGTCGGGGAGGTCGTGGCGGCCGGAGCGCGGTTCCTGGTCAGCCCGGGGTGGACGGACGTACTGCTGGAGGCGATGCGGGGGTCCGGGGTGCCGTTCCTGCCGGGGGTGTCGACCACCTCGGAGGTGGTGGCGCTGCTGGAGCGCGGGGTGCGGGAGATGAAGTTCTTCCCGGCCGAGGCGGCGGGCGGCACCGCGTATCTCAAGGCGCTCGCCGCGCCCCTGCCGCAGGCGCGCTTCTGCCCGACCGGCGGCATTACGCCGGCCTCCGCTCCAAAGTACCTGGCGCTTCCCAACGTCGGGTGTGTGGGCGGCAGTTGGATGCTGCCCAAGGACGCGGTGGCCGACCGCGACTGGGCGCGCGTGGAGCGGCTCGCCCGCGAGGCGGCCGGACTGCTCAGCGCAGGTGGGACGTCTCGTTGAACAGGCGCACGCTGGCGCCGCCGTCCGCGTAGTACGCCACCGCCGACAGGGACGCCGCCGACAGTTCCATCCGGAACAGCGACTCGGGCGGGGCGCCCAGGGCCAGTTGCAGGAAGGTCTTGATCGGCGTCACATGGGAGACCAGCAGTACCGTGCGGCCCGCGTACGCCGCGACCAGCTTGTCGCGGGTGGCGGCGATCCGGGCGCCGGTGGCCGCGAAGCTCTCGCCGCCGCCGGTGGGTTCCGCGTCCGGGGAGGCCAGCCAGGCGTCCAGGTCGGCGGGGTAGTGCTCGCGCACCTCGCCGAAGGTGAGCCCCTCCCACGCTCCGAAGTCGGTCTCCCGCAGCCCCTCCTCGACCGCCACCTCCCGGCCGAGGCGGGCGGCGACGATGCCGGCGGTCTCGCGGGTGCGGGCCAGGGGTGAGGCGACGACCGCCTCGATCGTGCCGCGCCGGGCGAGGCTCTCGGCGACCTTCTCGGCCTGCTCCCGGCCGACGGCCGACAGGGACGGATCACTGCCCCCGCTCCCGGAGAACCGCTTCTGCGGGGTGAGCGGCGTCTCCCCGTGCCGCAGGAGGACGAAGGTGGCGGGGGCGCCCATGTCGGGGGGTCCCCAGCCGGGCGAGGCCACGGCCTTCGCGGCACGGACGTCGGTGTCGGCGGCCGTCCGTGACCCCACGCCGGCGGTGGCCGCGCCGGACGCGGCGTCGAGCTCCGCCGTCGACTCGGACGGCGACCACTGCTCGCCGCGTGCACCCGCGTCCATCGCCTCGTTGGCCAGGCGGTCGGCGTGCTTGTTGTCCGCGCGGGGAATCCACTCGTACGTCACACGGCCGGGCGGGAAGACCCGGGCCGCCTCGGTCGCCAGAGGCTTCATGTCGGGATGCTTGATCTTCCAGCGGCCCGACATCTGCTCGACGACGAGCTTGGAGTCCATGCGGACGTGCACGCGGGCGTCCGGGTCCAGCTCCTTCGCCGCGCGCAGGCCGGCCAGCAGGCCCCGGTACTCGGCGACGTTGTTGGTGACGACCCCGAGGTACTCGGCGGCCTCCACCAGGGTCTCCCCGGTCGCCGCGTCCAGCACCACCGCGCCGTAGCCGGCGGGCCCGGGGTTGCCCCGTGACCCGCCGTCGGCCTCGACGACGAACTCCCGCGCGGGTCCCACGACCGGACGCTCCGCCTGGTCGGCCACCGGACCGGCCCTACAGCCCGGAGTCGGCCGTGCGCACCAGGATGCGGCGGCAGTTCTCGCAGCGGACGACCGTGTCGGGCGCCGCCGCCCGGATCTCGCTCAGCTCGGTGATGGCCAGCTCCTGGCGGCACCCCTGGCAGCTGCGCTGGTACAGCTTGGCCGCGCCGACGCCGCCCTGCTGCTCGCGCAGCTTGTCGTAGAGCTTGAGCAGGTCCTCGGGGACGGAGCCCGCGACGACCTCGCGCTCCTTGGTCACCGAGGCCGCCTCGCCGTCCAGCTCCTCGACGGCCGCGTCGCGGCGCGCGGTGGCGTCGTCGATCTTGCCCTGGACCGCGCCGACCCGCTCGGTCAGCTCGGCGACCCGCTCCTGCGCGGACTCGCGGCGCTCCATCACCTCCAGGACGACGTCCTCGAGGTCGCCCTGGCGCTTGGCGAGGGAGGCGATCTCGCGCTGGAGGTTCTCCAGGTCCTTCGGGGAGGTGACGGCGCCGGAGTCCAGGCGCTGCTGGTCGCGGCCGGCGCGCTGGCGCACCTGGTCCACGTCCTGCTCGGCCTTGGTCTGCTCGCGGGCGCAGTCGCTCTCCTCGGTCTGCGCGGCCACGAGCAGGTCGCGCAGCTGGGTGTGGTCCTTGGTCAGCGACTCGATCTCGGCGTGCTCGGGCAGGGACCGGCGCTTGTGCGCGAGCTGCTGGAGCCGCGTGTCGAGGCCCTGGACGTCGAGGAGGCGGATCTGGTCGGCGGGCGCGGCTTTCAGTTGGGGGCTCCCATTGCGCTAGAGGTCGGGGCGGACGCCGCGTGGGCGGTCCAGGGGTCGGTGACCGTCTTGGAGACATGGACCCTGAGGTCCCAGCCGTTGCGGTCGGAGATCTCGTCGAGCTGGGCGGCGCCCAGCTCGCACCAGGGCCACTCGGTGGCCCAGTGTGCCGCGTCGAGCAGCGCGAGGGGGCTGTGGGCGCGGGCTTCCGAGACCGGGTGGTGGCGGAGGTCCGCGGTGAGGAAGGCGTCGACGCCCGCCGCCCGTACGTGGTCGAAGAGGCTGTCGCCGGAGCCGCCGCTGACGGCGACCGTGCGGACGGTCGCGTCCGGGTCGCCGGCGACGCGGATGCCCTGCACCGTGGCGGGCAGCCGCTCGGCGGCGCGGGCGGCCAGCTCGCGCACCGTCAGCGGATGCCGCAGCTCGCACACCCGGCCCAGACCGCGGCGCCCCTCGGGGTCACTCGGGTCCGGCACCAGGGGCCGTACGACGTTCAGGTCGAGGGCGCCGGCCAGCGCGTCGGAGACGCCCGGGTCGGCGGTGTCGGCGTTGGTGTGGGCGACGTGCAGGGCGATGTCGTTCTTGATCAGGGTGTGCACCGCGCGGCCCTTGAAGGTGGACGCCGCGACCGTCGTCGTCCCGCGCAGATACAGCGGGTGGTGGGTGACGAGCAGGTCGGCGCCGAGCTTCACCGCCTCGTCGACGATCTCCTGGACGGGGTCCACCGCGAACAGGACCCGCGTGACCTCCTGGTCGGGGTCGCCCACGACGGTGCCGACCGCGTCCCAGGACTCGGCCCGCTCGGCGGGCCACAGGTTGTCCAGCGCGGCGATGACTTCTGACAGACGGGGCACGCGTGCAAGGCTACCTGGAGGTTCTGCGCCGTTGTACCCGCAGCCGCACCCCTCTGCCGCACCCCTCGTCCGCGCCCCTCTGCGGCACCCGCCGTCCGGTCCGGCCCAGCACACACCGTGCCCTTCCCTCAGGCGAATCGTTCCTGTGACACACGTATGTGTGATGGGGACCGGCGTCGGTCCCACGCCCGTGCGTGCGAAAACTAGCTTCGTCGCCGGAGGTGACCGAACGATGACGGCCTGTGCGATCGAGCCCTCGGCGGACCCCGGCGACGGCGGGGTCCCGCTGGTGGGTTGCAGCATCACCGCGGAGGGTGCCTACGCCGCGCGTCTCGCCCGGAGCGGCGGTGGCGGCGGTGCGGCCTGGTACCCCGAGCGCTGGACCCTGGACGGTCCCGAGCCGTACGCGGTGCCGCTGCCGGGCAACCAGCCCGAGGAGCCCGGCACCGAGGTGCAGCCGATGGGCGACGGGCGGGTCCTGGTCCACCGGGTGGCGGCCGGCCGGCACCTTTTCGCGCTGCTGTACCCGACCGGGCCCGGCACCGGCGAGCTGCCGCTCGGCGCGGTCGAGTGCCCGGCCGACGGCACGGGGCTGCGGCTGCTGCCGCCGGTTCCGGGCGGCGAGCGGGCGTACGCCCTCGCGGCCGGTCCGCGTGCGACGGTGCTGTGGCAGATCGCGGGCGGCGCCTTCGGGCCGGAGCGGGTGGCCGAGATCCCCGGCCGCTGCTCGGGCGGGGCCTGGCTGGACCGCGCGGGGCGGATGCTGGCGCTGGACCGGGAGACCGGCGGGCGCACCAAGGCGGTCGTCGTGGACCTGGAGGGGGACGGCGAGGTGTCGCCGTTGCTGCAGATCGCCCCGGACAGCGACGACCGGCTGCTGCTGGCCGACCCCGACAGCGGGCTGGTGCTCATCGGCTCGGACGCCCCTTCGCCGGGGCGGGAGCGGCTCGGCTGGGGCGTGCTGGGCAGCACGCTGCCGGTGCGCTTCCCGGAGTGCCTGCGGATGCCGGACTGCGTCGTGACACCGTTCGCCGTCCAGCCGGGGCAGGTGCTGACCCCGGAACGCTGCGCGGTGGCCCTGCGCGTGGACGGCGCGTTCGGCAGCTGGGTCGGGGTGTGGCGGCCCGCCGAACGGCGGGTGCGTCATCTTCCGGCGCCGCAGGGGTGGTTGACGGGGGCCGGGCTGTGGACGCCGGACGGGGAGCTGCGGCTGCCCTGCTCCACACCGCGGTCGCCGTGCGGGGTGGCCCGGCTGCTCGCACCGGACACCGCCGACGCGGGCGGCGCGGACGGCACGAACGGCGCGGACGGTGCAGGTCACATGAACGGTGCGGGTGGCACCAACGGTGCGGCCGGCACTGGCGGTGCCGACGGCACTGGCGGTGCGGGTGGCGCCAGCGGCGCGGACGGCGAGCGGCCCGGGAATCCGGAGGGAGCGGCTCCGGGCGAGTCCGGCGGCGACCCCGGTACGGCGGACGCTCCCGCCCCCGCCCAGCCGCGCCCCGTACCGCTGCAACAGGCCCCGCTGGCACGGCTTGTAACGAAGTAGTGCCGGTTGGCGTGGCCGCCTGGATCCGTCCCGAGGTGTGCCGGTTAGACTCGCCCGGCTGTAGGAAAGATCATGTTGACGGGGTGAATTCCTTCCGATGAACGACGCCAGCACGACCCAGCCGATGCAGGCCGCCGGTGCCGACGTTTCCGGGATCGACACCGGTCACGGCAAGCACCGTGGGCCGGTTTCCAGCCAGGAGGGCGAGGCGACCCCACAGGGACGCCACCGCAAGCCTGCCGAGGAGTCCGGGACGGCCGCCTGACGGCACGGACACGGCACACACGAAAGCACGCGGCTCCGGCCCCGTTCGTCGCATCCGACGGACGGGGCCGTTGTCGTAACCCGTGACCCGTAATCCGTAATCCGTGACCCGTGACCCGTGACCCGACCCGCGACCCGTCGTCAGCCGTACTGGACGACGGTTTCGGCGAGAACAGGCGCGTCACCGCGCTCGACGACGCTCACGGCCACCCGCACCTCCCCCGCCCCGCCGCCGTCCGCCCCACCGCCGTCCGGCCGGGCGGTCCGCCACATCCGCACCCGCAGCGTCTCCCCCGGGTACACCACCCCCGCGAACCGCGTGCGGTACGCGCGCACCCGGGTCACGTCGCCGTCCAGCAGCGTGTCGACGACCGTCCTGAGCGTGGCGCCGTACGTGCACAGTCCGTGGAGCACGGGCCGCTCGAAGCCGGCGCGCGCGGCGAACTCCGGGTCGGCGTGCAGGGGGTTCCAGTCGCCGGAGAGCCGGTAGAGCAGGGCCTGGTCCTCGCGCACGGCGCGTTCGACGACGTGGTCCGCCGGCTCGGCGGGCGGTGGCGAGGGGCGTCCGGACGGGCCCCTCTCACCGCCCCAGCCACCTTCCCCGCGGACGAAGACCTCGGCCTCCTCGGTCCACAGCGGTCCGTCGGCGTCGGTGACCTCGGTGCGCAGGACGAGGACGGCCGCGCTGCCCTTGTCGTACACGGCGACGACGTGCGAGGACGCTCTCGCCCTGCCCCGCACCGGGACGGCGGGCCGGTGCAGCCGCAGCCGCTGCCCGGCGTGCAGGACGCGGGCGAGGTCGACGTCGACGCCGGGCACGGACAGGGTGCCGATCACTCCCGGGGCCCCGCCGCCGGCCACCGTCGCGAAGCTCGGCAACACGTGCAGCCGGGACTCCAGGGTGTAGCGCAGCTCGCCGGGGTCGGTGGCGGGCCGGCCCGCGCCGATGCCGAGGTGGTAGAGCTGGACGTCCTTGTGGTCCCAGGCGATCTCGCGGACCCGGGGCGCGGCGGCGAGCGCCCCGGCTGCGTCGATGGGCATGGCTCTCCCGGCTCGTCTCCCACGCGTCCCTGCTGTCCCGGTCACCGTACGGGAAGCCCGCCGCCCATGACATTTGTCCTGCCGATCTCCGGACAACCGCATCTGCCGACGCCCCCGCCGGCTCCGTAGCGTCATCGGCATGACACCGACAGAGGGCACCACCCCCGCCGTCTCCTTCGCGGGAGCGGCCAAGGCGTACGGCGACGTCCGCGCCGTCGACGGCATGGACCTGCGCATCGAGCGCGGCGAGACCGTCGCGCTGCTCGGCCGCAACGGCGCGGGCAAGTCGACGGCGATCGCGCTGCTGCTCGGTCTGCGCGCGCCCGACGCGGGCACGGTGGAGCTGTTCGGCGGTCCGCCGGAGGGCGCCGTGCGCACCGGCCGGGTGGGGGCCATGCTCCAGGAGGCGCGGGCGGTCCCCCGGGTGACCGTGGGCGAGCTGGTCGCCTTCGTGGCCGGCCGCTATCCGGCGCCGATGCCCGTCGGGCAGGCCCTGGAGCTGGCGGGGATCGCCGCGCTGGCCGGGCGGCGCGTGGACCGGCTGTCCGGCGGCCAGGTCCAGCGGGTGCGGTTCGCCCTCGCGCTGGCCGGCCGCCCCGACCTGCTGGTCCTGGACGAGCCGACGGCGGCCCTGGACGTGGAGGCCCGGCACGCCTTCTGGCAGTCGATGCGGGCCTACACCCGGGGTGGCAGCACGGTCCTCTTCTCCACGCACTACCTGGAGGAGGCCGACGCGCACGCCGACCGGATCCTGTTCGTCGACCGGGGCCGCGTCGTCGCGGACGGCACCGGCGACGAGTTGCGCCGGGCGGCGGGCGGCAGCCGCGTCTCCTTCGCCCTGGCCGGCCGGCCCACCGACGACCTGACGCTGCTGCCCGGGGTCCGCTCGCTGGAGGTGCGCGGGGACCGTGCGCTGCTGCGCACCGACGACTCCGACGCGACCGTGATCGCCCTCGCGGAACTCGGCGCGATTCGCGGCCTGGAGGTCTCCCCGGCGTCCCTGGACGACGCCTTCCTGGCCCTGACGACGAAGACGAAGGAGAGCGTGCGATGAAGGGCGGGACGATGGACTACCTGCGGTTGGAGACGCGCCGTACGCTGCGCGATCCCGGCTTCGTCATCGGCGGCATCGCCATGCCGGTCCTGATGTATCTGCTCTTCACCAACCTGGGGGGTGACGCGGGCGGGTGGAAGACGGGCGCGATGGTCGGCATGGCCGCGTACGGCGCGGTGGGCTCGGCCCTGAACACCGGCGGCGGGGTCGCCGAGGACCGCGCGATCGGCTGGCTGCGGCAGCTGAGGGTGACTCCGATGCCCCCGCACCAGGTGGTCGCGGGCCGCGCCCTGACCGCCTCCGTCACCGTGCTGCCCGCGATCGCCGCGGTCCTCGGCGCGGGCGGCCTGGTCAACGGCGTACGGCTGGACGCCTGGCAGTGGGCGGCGCTGGCGCTGCTGCTGTGGCTCGGGTCGGTACCGTTCACGCTGCTGGGCCTCGGCAACGGCTACCGGCTGACCGGGCAGACCACGGGCGTGGCGAACATGGTGGCCAACCTGGGCCTCGCGGTGATCGGGGGCCTGTGGTTCCCGCTGGCGCTGTTCCCGGAGTGGCTGCGCACGGTGTCGTCGTACACACCGGCCAACCGCTTCGCGCAGCTGGGCACTTCGGTGGCCACGGGGCAGGCACCGCCCGCAGGTGGAATCCTCGTCCTCGCGGGATGGCTGCTGGCGTTCGGTGCCTACGCCGTCCTGTCCTACCGCCGCGGCGCGGGAAACGACTGAGCGCCCGGTGCGCCCGAGCGGAAGGAAGCCGACAGCCATGACCGGGACCCGAGGGCGGCTGCGCAGGATGTCGCACCGCCTGGACGCGTGGCAGCTGGCACGGCAGCCCGAGCCCGAATCCGAACCGGCCCAGGGCGGCGAACGGCCGGAGCGCGTCGGCCCGCCGCCGACCGGGTTCACCCTGCTGCCGTGGCTGCTGATGGGCCTCGGCAGCCTCGCGAACATCTTCCAGGGGGACAGCGCCAACCCGTGGATCGGCGGCGCGGGGCTGATCGTCTTCAACTCGCTCTACATCCACGTCGCCTTCCGCTCCTTCCACAAGACCCTGCGGGAGTCGCTGAACACGCGGCTGGCACTGGCCGCGATGGCGGTGGTGACCTGCGCGCTGGCGCTGGCGTACGGCGGCAGCTGGCTGCTGTTCTTCCCGCTGCTGGGCCTCGCCGCGGGGGCGGCGCTGCGCGGCCGGTGGCTGGGCCGGTGGGGCTGGTCGCTGGCGGTGGTGGCAGGCGTCGTGGCCGGCGTCAAGGACGGCTGGACCGGCCTGAGCATCGCCTATGGGACCTTCCTCTCGACGATGGTGACGGCCGCGATCCTGAGCCTGTCCGACGCCGTACGGCAACTGCGCGCCGCCCGGGAGGAACTGGCCACCCGCGCGGTGGCGGAGGAGCGGCTGCGGTTCTCGCGCGACCTGCACGACCTGCTGGGGCACACGCTGTCGGTGATCGTGGTCAAGTCGGAGGCCGCCCGCCGGCTGGCGCCCCGGGACCTGGACGCGGCGCTGACCCAGATCACGGACATCGAGTCGGTCGGCCGCCAGGCGCTGACCGAGGTCCGCGAGGCGGTCACCGGCTACCGGGAGGGCAGCCTCGGCACCGAGCTGGACCGGGCCCGTTCGGCACTGGACGCGGCGGACGTGGAGGCGGTGGTCCGCCGCTCCGGCCCGCCGCTGCCGCCGCAGACTGAGGCACTGCTGGGGTGGGTGGTGCGGGAGGCGGTCACCAACGTCGTACGGCACAGCGGCGCGAGCCGCTGCGAGATCGCGGTCTCGGGCGGTGCGGACCGGGTGCGGCTGACGGTCACGGACGACGGCACGGGCGTGGCGGGACAGACGCAGGGTCCGGGCACGGGCCTGACCGGCCTCACGGAACGCCTGGCCACGGCGGGTGGTTCGCTCACGGCGGGGGTGGAGCCGCGGGGCGGCTTCTCGGTGACGGCGGAGCTTCCGGTGCGGGAGGAGGAACGGCCGGTGGGCGCAATGGCGTAGCTGCCGGGCGGGCGGCGGCCCCGGGACCCTCGGTACGGCGCCGGGACCGTCGGCACGGCAGGCGGGACCGTCGGCACGGCAGTCGGGACCGTCGGCACGGCAGTCGGGACCGTCGGCACGGCAGTCGGGCGAACCCTCGGTGCGGCCGCCGTCCGGGCCTTCGTGCGTCCGCACGGCCGGTGCGTCCTAACCTTGCCCCGTGACCGACGAGACTCCCCCTGTCCGCCCCGTCCGTGTCCTCCTCGCCGAGGACCAGGGCATGATGCGCGGCGCGCTCGCGCTGCTGCTCGGGATGGAGGCGGACATCGAGGTGGTCGCCCAGGTGGCGGCCGGGGACGAGATCGTCGCCGCCGCGCTCGCGCACCGCCCCGACATCGCCCTGCTCGACATCGAACTGCCGGGCCTGAGCGGCCTGGACGCCGCCGCCGAGCTGCGGGAGCGGGTGCCCGGCTGCCGGGTACTGATCCTGACCACGTTCGGCCGCCCCGGGTACCTGAGACGGGCCATGGACGCGGGTGCCGCCGGTTTCCTGGTGAAGGACGGCCCGGTGGAGGAGCTGGCCGGTGCGATCCGCCGGGTGCTGGCCGGTGAGACGGTCGTCGATCCGGCGCTGGCCGCGGCCGCGCTCAGCGCGGGTCCCAGTCCGCTCACCGGCCGGGAGTGCGACGTGCTGCGGGCCTCGGCGGACGGTGCGACGGTCGCGGACATCGCCGCGGCGCTGCATCTGTCCGAGTCCACGGTCCGCAACTATCTGTCCGCCGCGATCGGCAAGACCGGTACCCGCAACCGGGCGGAGGCGCTGCGCGCGGCTCGGCAGCGGGGGTGGGTTTGAGCGAGGGAGGGTGGTTTGCGGTGGTTCGTCGGCCGCGGGCCGGTGGGGGTTGCTCGCGCCCCGCGGCGGAGCCGCACACGGACACGGCCCCGCGCCCCTTCGGGGCGCTTCCTTCTGGGCTCGTTCAGTCCTTCGCGTGTGTCTTCGGCAGCCATGCCCACATCAGTACGGCCGCCCCGACCAGGACCGCCGCCGCCGTGCGGAAGACCAGGGCGTAGCCGTCCGTCAGGGCCGCCGGGTCCGCGTGCTCGCCGCCGGAGCGGGCCGCCGCGATCGTCGACATCACCGCGAGGCCCAGCGAACCGCCCATCGTCCGCGAGGTGTTGATCAGCCCGGAGACCAGTCCGGCGTCCCCGGGAGCCGCACCGGAGATGGCCAGCGAGGCCAGCGGGGTGGCCGTCAGGCCCGCGCCCAGCATCATCAGCACGCCGGGAATCATGATCGCGGTCAGATAGCCGCCGTCCGCGGTCATCGTCGACTGCCAGCCGAAGCCGACCGCGGCGACGAGCGCGCCGAGCACGGCCACGTTCCGGGCTCCGAGCACCGGCAGGAACCGCGGGGCCGCCTTCGAACCGAGGATCACCGCGAAGGAGCTGGGCACCAGGGCGAGGCCGGCCTCCAGCGGGGAGTAGCCCAGGACGTTCTGCGTGTACAGGGTCATGAAGAACCACATCGAGAACATCGACGAGCCCGACACCAGCATCGCCACGTTCGCCGACGCCACCGACCGCAGCCGCAGCAGTGCGAGCGGGATCAGCGGGGCCGCCGTCCGCGCCTCGACCAGGAGGAAGAGCCCGAGCAGGACGAGGCCGGCGAGCAGCGGCAGCAGCGCGGCGCCCGCCGTCCACCCCTCGGACTCGGTCTGCGAAATGCCGTAGGCCAGCGTGGCGAGTCCGGTGGTCACCAGCAGGGCGCCCGGCAGGTCGAGGCGGCGGCGCTCGCCGCCCCGGCTCTCGGTAAGCCAGCGCACGGCGCCGGCCAGCACGACCGCGCCCACCGGCACGTTGATCAGCAGCACCCAGCGCCAGGACAGCCCGTCCACCAGGACGCCGCCGACCAGACCGCCCGCGGCCCCGCCGCCCGCGCCCACGGCGGTCCAGGTCGCGATGGCGCGGGCCCGGGCCGCGCCCTCCGGCACCGCGGCGGTCAGCAGCGTCAGCGTCGAGGGGGCGAGTACGGCCGCGCCGAGGCCCTGCACCGCCCGCGCGGCCAGCAGCTGCCAGCTCTCCTGGGCGAACCCGCCGCCCAGCGAGGCCAGGGTGAACAGCCCGAGCCCGACCAGGAACATCCGCTTGCGCCCGTACAGGTCGCCGGCCCGGCCGCCGAGCAGCATGAACCCGGCGAAGGCGATGGCGTAGGCGTTGACCACCCACTGGAGGCCCTGGGCGCCGAGTCCGAGGTCGGTGCGCATCGAGGGCAGGGCGACGTTGACGACGGACACGTCGAGCACGACCAGGAACTGTCCGGCGCAGGCGAGCGCCACGACCAGCCAGGTCGGAGGCGTGCGGCGGGCGGATACGCGGCGGGTCGGGGTGGCGGTGGGGCCGGTGGCTTCGAGCATGGGTGTCATGGTCTCAACCCGGGTCTGCCCCTTGCATCGGTTTTTGGTCCCGCGCCCGTCCCGGGCCGCCCTAGGACCTGAGTCGTAGGCGACGGGGATCCGAGGCACGGGGCGACCGGCCGGTGAACCGCGTGCAGGGGTGTTCCCAAGAGAAGGTCAAGAATTAGTTAGGGACTCGAAGCAACGGAATAGTTGCCCGGGCGCACGAGGTTCAGCCTGCACGTACCCGCGATCACGCGTTCACCGATTCCCGGCCCGGAGGCCCCACCCCATGTCCCACACGACGACCGACGAGCCCGTGCGGCGAGCGAGCGGGGCCACCGTCCCGGTGCTCGCGTTCGCGGGCATCGTCGTCGCGGTGATGCAGACCCTGCTTGTCCCGGTCATCAAGGACCTGCCCCGACTCCTGGACACCTCACCCAGCAACGCCACCTGGGTCCTGACCTCCACGCTCCTGTCCGGAGCCGTGGCCACGCCGATCATGGGCCGACTCGGCGACCTGTTCGGCAAGCGCCGCATGCTGATCGCCAGCCTGTCGGTGATGGTCGTCGGCGCGCTGCTCAGCGCACTCACCGACGCGCTGATCCCGATGATCGTCGGCCGTACGCTGCAGGGCTTCGCGATGGGCGCGATACCCCTGGGCATCGGCCTGATGCGCGACATGCTGCCCCGTGAGCGGCTCGGCTCGGCGATGGCGCTGATGAGCTCCTCGATCGGCGTCGGCGGCGGTCTGGCACTGCCCGCCGCGGCCCTGGTCGCGCAGCACACCGACTGGCACGCCCTGTACTTCGGCGCCGCCGGCCTCGGTGCCCTCTCCATCGCCCTGACCCTGCTGGTCGTACCCGAGTCGCCGCTGCGCGCCAAGGGGTCCTTCGACCTGCCGGGCGCGCTGGGCCTGTCCGCCGGTCTGATCCTCTTCCTGCTGCCGATCAGCAAGGGCAGCGACTGGGGCTGGTCGTCCCCCACGACGCTCGGCCTGTTCGCCGCCGCCGTGGTGGTGCTGCTCCTGTGGGGCCTGATGGAGCTGCGCGTCGCGGCCCCGCTGGTCGACCTGCGCACCACGGCCCGCCGCGAGGTCCTGCTCACCAACCTCGCCTCGATCATGGTCGGCGTCTCCTTCTTCGTCATCTCCCTCGTCCTGCCGCAGCTCCTCCAGCTGCCCTCCGAGACCGGTTACGGCCTCGGTCAGTCGATGGTCGTCGCGGGCCTGTGCGTGGCCCCGCTGGGCCTGACGATGATGTTCACGGCGCCGGTCTACGCCCGTCTGTCCGCCCGCTACGGCCCGCGCACCACCCTGATCATCGGCCTGGTGATCATCGGGATCGGTTACGCCGGCGGCCTCGGCCTGATGAACGCCGCCTGGCAGACCGTCGTCACCTCGGTGCTGATCGGCGCGGGCATCGGCCTCGCCTACTCCTCCCTGCCCGCGCTGATCATCGGCGCGGTCCCGGCCTCGGAGACGGGCGCGGCCAACGGTCTCAACACGCTGATGCGGTCCATCGGTACGTCGGTGTCGAGCGCCGTCATCGGCATGGTGCTCGCCAACACGTCGACCGACGCGGGCGGCGTCGCCGTCCCGACGATGCACGGCTTCCGCGTCTCCTTCCTGATCGCGGCCGCCGCCGTCGCCGTCGGCCTGGTGCTGGCCTTCTTCCTCCCGCGTCGCAGTTCCGCGAGGGTCTCCCAGCTGCGCGCGAGCAGCGAGGAGGACGCCAACCTGGCCCGCGCCGAGCAGGCCCTCGCCGGCGCCGGGGAGGAGCCCGCGCACGGCTTCCGCGGCCGGGTACTGGCCGCCGACGGCGTTCCCGTCGCCCGTGCCAAGGTGACCCTGATCGACCGGCACGGTCGCCAGGCGGGCTCGACCCTCTCCGCGGGGGACGGCAGCTACGCCGTCGCCGTGCCCGCCCGGGGCGCGTACGTCCTGGCCGCCCGTGCCGCGGGCCACGCCCCGCTCGCCCACGCGGCGACCCACGGCGGCGACCGCCCGGTCGACCTGGACCTCTCCCTGCCGGGCGAGACGGTCCCGGCCTGACCCGCGCCCACCCCCGTACCCCCTGTCGCGGCAAGCGGCCGGGGGTACGGCAGCATGGGCACCGGCACATCCCCGCACCGGGCACCACGCACGACGTGCGACACCCGACGATCGACGTTCGACACCCGACGATCGACGTTCGACGCACGACGCACGACGCACGACGCACGACGCACGACGCACGACGCACCGAAAGGCCCCCATGACCGCGGCCCCCACCTCCTCCCCCTCCCCCGACGTCCTGGCCGCTTTCGAGGCCGCGAAGGGGTTCATGCCCGCGCACGAGGGCCGCGCGCTGTATGCCGCCGCCGTGGAAGCGGGCGGGCTGGGGCTGCCGCTGCTGGAGGTCGGCACGTACTGCGGGCGTTCCACCCTGCTGCTCGCGGACGCGGCCCGCCGGGCCGGGGTCACCGCGCTCACCGTCGACCACCACCGGGGCAGCGAGGAGCAGCAGCCGGGCTGGGACTACCACGACCCGGAGACGGTCGACCCCGAGCTGGGCGTCATGGACACCCTGCCCGCCTTCCGCCGCACCCTGCACCGGGCGGGCCTGGAGGAGCACGTGGTCGCCCTGGTCGGCCGCTCGCCGCAGGTCGCCGCGGTCTGGAACTCCCCGCTGGGTCTCGTCTTCGTCGACGGCGGCCACACCGACGAGCACGCGACCGCCGACTACGAGGGCTGGGCCCCGTACGTGGCCGACGGCGGCCTGCTGGTCATCCACGACGTCTTCCCCGACCCGGCCGACGAGTTCACCGGCCAGGCCCCGTACCGCGTCTGCCTCAGGGCGCTGGCGTCCGGCGCGTTCACCGAGGTCTCGGCGACCGACTCGCTGCGCGTCCTGCGGCGAACGGGTCCGGGGATCTGAGGGCGCGGTTAGAGTCGCTGACGTGTCGTACACAGGCCCGGACTTCGAACCTCCCCAGCCCCGCCGCTCCCCGTTGCGCCGCCCCCTGACCGTGGCGGTCGCCGCGCTCGTGCCCGGGGCGCTGCTCGGGTGGGGGGTCTACGCGGCGGTCGGCGGCCCGGACGACGGCGACGGGGGCGGCGCCGACCGCGCGGGCGCCGTACGGACGTCGGCGACGCCGTCCGCCGGTGCTTCCGCGCCCCCGGGCGAGGCCGACGGCAACAAGCCCGCGGGCTCCTCCCCCGCCCCCACGTCCAAGAAGCCGTCCGCCTCCCGGCCCGCCGCTTCAGGCCCTCTCAAGGGCAAGGTCGTCGTCATCGACCCCGGCCACAACCCCGCCAACTTCCAGCACGCGTCCGAGATCAACCGCAAGGTGAACGTCGGCACGCACTGGAAGGAGTGCGACACGACGGGCACGGCCACCAACGCGGGCTGGCCGGAGGCCGAGTTCACCCTCGACGTGGCCCACCGGCTGCGCGACCTGCTGGAGAAACAGGGCGCGACCGTGAAGCTGACGCAGGACGGCGACCGTTCGTACGGTCCCTGCGTGGACGAGCGGGCCCGGATCGGCAACGAGGCGAAGGCGGACGCGGCGATCTCGATCCACGCCGACGGGTCGGGGGCGGGCAACCGCGGCTTCCACGTGATCATGCCGGGCTCCGTGCACGAGGGCGCCGCCGACACCCGCGCCATCGTGGCGTCCTCCGCCGAACTGGGCAAGAACGTCGCGGGCGCCTTCGTGCGCGTCACGGGCTCCGCACCGTCCAACTACCTCGGCGACGGCACCGGCCTGGTCACGCGCACCGACCTGGGCGGTCTCAATCTGTCAACGGTTCCCAAGGTGTTCATCGAGTGCGGCAACATGCGCGACCGCACGGACGCGGCGCTGCTGACCAGCGGCAGCTGGCGGCAGAAGGCGGCAGAGGGGATGTCTGAGGGAATCGTGAGTTTCCTGCGCGGGTGAGGACCGGTGTCCCGATCCCTGCGGACAGCCCCGAGCTCCGGACGATAGTGTCGTCCGTACGATGAGGGGCCACCCCCGCGCTTCACACCGGAACCTTTCGGCGCCATCGTGACAGCGACGCCTCTACCGACGACGAGACGACCTACGAAGGACCTGAAGTGAATATCCGCTCCCTCACTCGAGGCGACGGCGTGGTGATCGGAGCAGCGGTGTTGCTGTTGATCGCGTCGTTCCTCGACATCTACTCGATCGAAGGTGTGTCGGACAGTGCCGACATCCCCACGCTGTGGGGCAGTGGCCCGGTCGTGCTCGGTGTCGTCCTCGCGGGCGTCATCGGCGCCGTGCTCGTCGTCCTGAGCCACGCCGTGCCGCAGCCCAAGAAGGTGGCCGGTCTCGACCTCGGCCAGTTCGGCATCGCGTTCACGGTGTTCGCCGCCTGGTGCGCGCTCGGCAACATCTTCGACCCGGCGGGGGCCTTCGACAACGACGGGGGCCTGGACAACGTCGGCGCCGGCACGGGCCTGATCCTCGCCCTCGTCGCCACGCTGGTCATGGCCGCCGCGGCCGTGGCCACCCCGCTGCTCCCCGCCCTCAAAGGCACCCTGATCCCGGCCGCCCGTCCGGCCGCGCCGCAGCCCTACGGCGGCCAGCCCCAGGGCGGCTACGGCTACCCGGGCGCCCAGCAGCAGCCGTACGGCGGCCAGCCGGGGCAGCCGGGTCCGTCCTTCGGCGGCCAGCCACAGCCGGGGCAGCCGCAGCCCGGTCAGCCGCAGGCCCCGCAGCAGGCGCAGGCCCCGCAGCAGGCACAGGCGCAGCCGGCCGGGGACTTCTCCCCGTTCTGGTTCGCCGTGCCGGTGCCGCGTCCGCTGTTCGCGGAGGACGGCTCGCCGACCCCGATCGCCGAGCTGGCCCCGGGCACCTGGTACCTGGCCGTCGAGCAGCGCGGCGCCCACCTGGTCGCCCAGACCCAGGACGGCCGCCGCGGCGTCCTCCAGGACACCTCGGGCATCCAGCGCGGCTGACCGCGTCCGCCCCTCCGAAGCCTCAACGGCCCTCCGTCCGGACCCTGTTCCGGCGGGGGGCCGTCGGCGTAGGTTTCCTCCCGCCCTGCGCGGCCATACGCAAGGCATGTCTGGATACCACGGTTCGAACTCCGCGGGCAGGGCCGTCGCGATCGTCGCCGACATCATGGCCCTCATCCTCGGCCTGTGGATATTGATGTACCTGTTGGACGCCAACCGGGCCAACGACCTGGTGCGGTTCGTCCATGACGCGGCCGACTGGCTGGCCGGCTGGTCGCGCGACCTCTTCACGTTCGACGAGGCATGGGCCCGGGTCGTCGCCGGCTACGGACTGGCCGCGGTCGTCTACCTCTTCGTCGGCCACGCCGTCGCCAACCGCCTCGGCCGCCACTGACCGCGCCGTCGCCGACGGGGACGCACCGGCCGGCCGCGCCGTCACCGACCGCTTCCCGGCGGGCCGCTCAGACGCAGCAGTCCGGGTCCAGCCCTCTGGGCAGCCGGTCGCCCGCGAAGACCTGGCAGGTGGCTTCGTGGCCGCCGAGCGCGGCGACGGCGAGGAGCAGCGACCCGGCGGTCCAGGTGGTCAGTTCGCGGGGCCAGATCGCCTCGTCCTCGAAGACGTACCCCGTCCAGTACAGGCCGCTGTCCGCATCCCGCAGGTGCTGGATGGACTGGAGGATCTCCAGGGCGTGGTCGGACTCGCCCACCGCCCACAGGGCGAGCGCGAGTTCGGCCGACTCGCCGCCGGTCACCCACGGGTTGGGGACGACGCAGCGCACGCCGAGGCCCGGGACGACGAAGCGGTCCCAGCTCTCCTTGAGGCGGGACCTGGCCTCGGTGCCGGTCAGCGCGCCGCCGAGGACCGGGTAGTACCAGTCCATCGAGTAGCGGCCCTTGTCCAGGAACCGCTCCGGGTGCCGGCGGATGGCGTGCCGCAGCGCACCCGCCGCCAACTCCCAGTCGGGCTGCGGCTCTTCGCGCTGCTCGGCGATGGCGAGGGCACAGCGCAGGGCGTGGTGGACGGAGGAACTGCCGGTCAGCAGCGCGTCCTTGGTGTCCGTTCCGTCGTCGCCCTGGCGCCAGCCGATCTGTCCGCCGGGCTGCTGGAGGCGCAGCACGAACTCGACGGCCGCGTGGACGACGGGCCACATCCGGTCGAGGAAGGTGTCGTCGCCGGTGGCGAGGTAGTGGTGCCAGACGCCGACCGCGACGTAGGCGACGAAGTTCGTCTCGCGGCCGCGGTCGGTGACGTCGGTGAAGTCCCCGTCGGCGTAGGCGGCGTACCAGGAGCCGTCCGGGTTCTGGTGCCGGGCCAGCCACGTGTACGCCCGCTCGGCGGCCTCGTGCTCGTCGGCCGTGTCCAGGGCCATCGCCGCCTCGATGTGGTCCCACGGGTCGAGGTGGTGTCCCCGGAACCACGGGATCGCCCCGTCCTCGCGCTGTACGGCGAGGATGCCGCGGACGGTCGCGGCGGCCTCGTCGGCGGTGAGGACGCCGGGCAGGACGAGGTGTTCGGTGCGCGGGGTGCGAGGTGTGCCGGGGGTGCGGGGCGAGGTCACGCGGCGTCCACCGGCGGCAGGTGCGGCTTGGTGGCGTAGGCGACGAAGCTCTTGCCGATCAGCGGGTTCAGCGCCTGCTCGGCGACCCGGGTCGCCAGCGGCTTCTTCATGATGTCCCACACCAGCAGCTTGTGGTACGCCCGCACCGGCAGCGCCTTGTCGTTGTCGACGCCGAAGGCGCACTTCAGCCACCAGTACGGCGAGTGCAGGGCGTGTGCGTGGTGGGTGCCGTACGGCTTGAGACCGGCCTCGCGGATGCGGGTGAGGAGCTGGTCGGCCTTGTAGATGCGGATGTGGCCGCCCTCGACCTCGTGGTAGGCGTCGGAGAGGGTCCAGCAGACCTTCTCGGGGCCGTAGCGCGGCACGGTGACGGCGATGCGGCCGCCGGGCCTGAGGACGCGGACCATCTCGGCGAGGACCCCCTTGTCGTCGTGGATGTGCTCCATCACCTCGGAGATGATGACGACGTCGAAGGACTCGTCGGGGAAGGGCAGGGCCAGCGCGTCGCCCTCCATCGCGGTGGCGGTGGCGCCGGCCGGGGCCTCGCCGGCCTCCTTCATCGCCGCGAACCACTTGGCGACCTCGCGGATTTCCTCGGCGTTCTGGTCCAGCGCGACGACCTGGGCCCCGCGCCGGTAGCACTCGAACGCGTGCCGGCCGGCGCCGCAGCCGAGGTCCAGGACGCGGTCGCCCGGGGCGAGCGGGAACCGGGAGAAGTCGACGGTCAGCACGTGGCCCTGCTTTCGGGGTAGACGCCGGTGTCACGGGGGGTCGGGGTCGCGGGCACGGTCTCCTGGGTGGCCGTGGCGGCGGGACGCTGGCCGATGGCCGCGCGGTAGCGGGCGACGGTGCCCTCGGCGGCGCGGGCCCAGGTGAAGTGCTTCAGTACCCGTTCGCGTCCGGCCGCGCCGAGCCGGGTCCGCAGTTCGCGTTCGCCGAGGAGCCGGTTCAGCCCGGCGGCCAGCGCGTCCGCGTCGCCGGGCGGCACCGCGAGGCAGGTCTCCCCGTCGGGTCCGGCGACCTCCGGGACGGCCCCGCCGGTGGTGGCGAGCAGTGCGGTGCCGGTGGCCATGGCCTCGGCGGCGGGCAGCGAGAACCCCTCGTACAGCGAGGGCACGCACGCGACCTCCGCCGACCGTACGAGGTCGACCAGTTCGGCGTCGGAGATGCCCTTGACGAACTCGACGGCGCCTTCGAGGCCGTACCGCTCGATCGCCTGCGCGACGGGCCCCTCGGCGGGCCGTCTGCCGACGACGACGAGGTGGGCCCGGGGGTGCTCGGTGCGCGCCTTCGCGAGCGCCTCGACGAGGAAGACCAGGCCCTTGAGGGGCACGTCCGCGCTGGACGTGGTCACGATCCGGCCCGGCACCCTGGGCACCGACGGGTCGGGCGAGAACAGGTCGGTGTCGGCGCCGATGTGGACGACGTGGATGCGGTCGTCCCGGACGCCGAGGTGGTCGACGATCTCCTGGCGGGAGGTGCCGGAGACGGTGAGCACGGAGGGCAGGCGGCGCGCGACGCGCTTCTGCATCCGGGTGAAGGCGTACCAACGGCGCACCGAGTAGCGGCGCCCCCGGCTGTCGGCGGCGTCCAGTTCCAGCTGCCGGTCGACGGTGATCGGATGGTGGATGGTGGTGACGAGCGGCGCGCCCACGTCCCCCAGCAGCCCGTACCCGAGCGTCTGGTTGTCGTGCACGACGTCGAAGTCGCCGCGGCGGGCCCGCAGATGCCTGCGGGCGCGCAGCGAGAACGTCAGGGGCTCCGGGAAACCGCCGGTCCACATGGTGCCGACCTCGAGCGCGTCGATCCAGTCGCGGTACTCGTCGCGCTTGGGCGTGCGGAAGGGGTCGGGCTGGCGGTAGAGGTCGAGGCTGGGCAGCTCGGTGAGGGACAGCCGGTCCTCGTGCCCGTCGAGGACGTCGAGCACGGGGTAGGGCTGGGCGCCGATGACCTCGACACGGTGGCCGAGGCGGGCCAGTTCGCGGGAGAGGTGGCGGACGTAGACGCCCTGGCCGCCGCAGAACGGGTTCCCCTTGTAGGTGAGGAGTGCGATGCGCAGCGGTGGCAAGCCGTCGGCTGCGGACTCCGGACGGGGACCCGTCCGACTGGCCTCGGCGGTCACTCTGGGCCCCCTTCTCACTGCGCTGTCCCGCGACACTACGTCGGGAGGTTAATCTGGAACAAGTTACAGACTTGATCGTCAGAGGCTCCGAATCTACCGGCAGGTAGCCGGGCTGTGACGAGTGGATCAGGTGATTCGCGCCACGGCGGGATCACGGCGGACCACGGGCGGATCACGGCCGATCGCGCCGGAAGCGGGCGAGAGGGGGAGAAGGTGACCGAGGCGGACGACCCGGCGACGGAGACGGAGCTGCCGGACGGCCCGGCCCACCGTGCCGCCGCCCCGCCCCTCACCGAGCGGCAGCGGGAGCGCCGCGGCCGCATCCTGCACGCGACGGCGCAACTGGCCTGCCGGGGCGGCTTCGAGGCGGTCCAGATGCGCGAGGTCGCGGAGACCTCGCAGGTCGCCCTCGGCACCCTGTACCGCTACTTCCCCTCCAAGGTCCACCTGCTCGTCGCCACGATGCACGACCAGTTGGAGCGGCTGCACGCCACCCTGCGCAAGAGCCCGCCCACCGGCGAGACGGCGGCGGACCGGGTGGCCCAGACCCTGATGCGCGCCTTCGGCGCCCTGCAGCGCGAACCCCGGCTGGCCGAGGCGATGGCCCGCGCCCTGACCTTCGCCGACCGCAGCGTCTCCCCGGAGGTCGACCAGGTCTCCCGGCAGACCACTGCGATCATCCTGGACGCGATGGGCGGCCTGGACAACCCGACCCCGGAGCAGTTGTCGGCGGTCCGCGTCGTCGAACACACCTGGCTCTCCACCCTGATCACCTGGCTCGCCGGCCGCACCTCCCTCGCCCAGGTGCGCGTCGACATCGAAACGGTCTGCCGCCTGATCGCCCTGACGGAACCCGGAACGGCCACGACCGGCCCCGGAGAGGGAACGCCGCGCCCCTGAGGGCCGCCGTTCAGCGCAGGTGGGAGCGGATCAGCTCTTCGGCCGCGGGCAGTACGGCCACCTCGTCCCGGCTCATGGTCGGGTTGGCCGCGCGTCGCCGCAGCGCCTCGGCGAGCCCCTCCGGAGTGAGGGCGGACGGGTCGGCGAGCAGCGCGGCCAGCATGACCCCGGCGGGCTCGCCCATCGGGCCGCCACCGGCCGCCACCTGGGCAAGGATCACCGCGGACGTGCCCCAGTCCAGCCCGGGTGCGCCCTCCTCGGCGTTGGACCAGTCGATCACCCGGGGCCCGTCGGTGGTGTGGATCACGTTGTCCGGGTGCAGGTCGAGGTGGAGGACGCGCGCACCCGGCTCGGTGGAGCGGTACGCGGGCACCTCGTGCAACTGCCGCAGCAACCGGGCGAGCGTGCCGCCCGCGTCCGGGGGCGTCAACGCCCCGTCCAGGCAGGCCCGCAGCATCGTCGGCCCGGACAGCCGCTCCATGATCAGGTCCGTACGCGGCGCGTCGGGGCCGCCGGGCCGCACCCGCGGCACCGGGTAACCGTGCACCCGCACGTGTTCCATCAACGCGCCCTCGGCCACCGCGTCCCCGATGCCCTCCCGGTCGCGCCGCAGCACCCACCCCGCACCGGCCTCGTAGACGTCGGCCGTACGGCCCGCCCCGATCAGTCTCCCCATCCCCATGCCCGGAAGGTATCCCCCTGGCCGCCTCTCCCGCCCGGCCGCCCCTCGGCCCGGACTGCGCGGGCGGGTAAAGTGGCGGCGTCGTCATCACCCGTACGGGGGGAAGCCGGTGCAATTCCGGCGCTGACCCGCAACCGTGAACCGTCCGAGGCCCCCTGGGGCTCGCGGGCGGTGAGCCGGACTGCCCCGTGCGGATGTGACCGGCTCACGTGCCCGGCGCCCGCCGGTGCACGGGCACCGTCGAGGCATACGGGCCGAGCCGCCGGGGGTGCCCCGTGCTGCCGGGCCCGCACAGGGAAAGGCACCCGCCGATCATGAACGTCCGCCGTCGCAGCAGCGCCGCGGCTCTGGCCGCCATAGCCGTGCTCGGCGCCGCCACCGCGCCCGCGGTCGCCGCCGGTCCGTCGCCGTCCGCCTCCGCGCCCCCGTCCACGCCGCCTGGGCTGTACGGGACCACCGACCCCCAGTACGACGGCGTCTGGCGCCAGTCCCTCGCGCTGCTCGCGCAGGACACGGCGGGCGTCGTCCCGTCGTCGAAGGCCGTGAAGTGGCTCACGGACCAGCAGTGCGCCAACGGCGCCTTCGCCCCCTTCCGCGCCGACCCGGCGGGGGCCTGCGACGCCAAGACCATGGTCGACAGCAACAACACCGCCGCCGCCGTCCAGGCCCTGTGGGCCGTCGGCGGACACGGCGACGTCGTCGAGGACGCCCTCGGCTGGCTGAAGTCCGTGCAGAACGAGGACGGCGGCTGGGGCTACAGCCCCGGCACCCCCAGCGACGCCAACTCCACCTCCGTCGTCATCGGCGCCCTCACGGCCGCGGAGACCGACCCCGAGGACGTGGAGAAGGGCGGCAAGTCCCCCTACGACGCCCTGCTGACGTTCGCCCTGCCCTGCGCGAAGGACAAGGGCGCGGGCGCCTTCGCCTTCCAGCCCGACAAGGACGGCAAGCTGCTCCCCAACGCGGACGCGACCGCCGCCGGTGTCCTCGGCTCGCTCGGCAAGGGCCTGGTCACCGAGGCCGGGTCCGGGGCGAAGTCCAAGGCGGCCACCTGCTCCGACGCGGACCGGCCGACCCGTGAGCGGGCCGCCGCCAACGGCGCCGCGTACCTCGCCGACGCGCTCGCCGAGGACGGCCACCTCGTCTCCGCCCTCGGCGGCTCCGCCGACCAGCCCGACTACGGCAACACCGCCGACGCCGTCGTCGCCCTCGCCGCGCAGGGCGGCGCCGACCGGGCCGCCGAGCCGCTGGCCTGGCTGGAGAAGAACGCCGCCACGTGGGCCGCGGAGAGCGGCCCGGCCGCCTACGCCCAGCTGATCTTCGCCGCCCACGCCACGGGCACCGACCCCCGCGACTTCGGCGGCACGGACCTGGTGGCAAAGCTGAACGCCACCGGACCGGCTCCGCAGGGCACGGCGGCCAAGGACACGGCCACCGCGAGCGACGAGGAGAAGGCGGAGAAGGACGACGACTCCCCCTTCGGCGTCTGGTGGTTCGTCGGCGTCTGCCTCGTCTTCGGCATCGGCATCGGCTTCCTGCTGAGCAACCGCAACAAGAAGCAGCAGCCGTGACCCCCCGCCGCCTCGTCCTGCTCTTCCTGGCCGCGTTCCTCCTGATCGGGACCGCGGGCCAGGCGCAGGCCGCCGGGTACCGGTACTGGTCCTTCTGGGACCGCGACGGCGGCACGTGGGTCTACGCCACCCAGGGCCCGTCCACGACCCGCCCCTCCGACGGCGACGTCCAGGGCTTCCGCTTCGCGGTGAGCGAGAACTCGGGCGACGCGGCCCAGCCGCGCGGTACGGCGGACTTCGCGTCGATCTGCGCCAAGACACCGGCCGAGGAGGGCCGCAAGCGGGTGGCCCTGGTCCTCGACTTCGGCACGGCCCCCGACGCCCCCTCCGGCGAGACCCCGCCCGCCCCGCGCACGGCCTGCGCCCAGGTCTCCCCCGACGCGACGACGGCCGACGCCCTGGCCGCCGTCGCCGGCCCGCTCCGCTACAACACCAACGCCCTGCTGTGCGCGATCGCGGGCTACCCGAAGTCGGGCTGCGGGGAGCAGGTGTCGCAGGAGGACTCCAGCGTCTCGGCCGCCCCGAAGGCCGCGGAGGACGAGGGCGACGACGACGGCCCGTCGATCGGCCTCTACGCGGGCATCGCCGTCGTGGCAGCCCTGGCCGCCGCGGCAACCTGGCAGTCAAGGCGGCGCAGGAATGCAGGCCGTTAATGCTGCGGGCAGTCGTGCCGCCGGGGCGATGGGGGTCCCCCCGCGCGAGCGAAGCCGAGCGTGGGGGAGGGTGGGCGCTGGGGGTGCCCCCTCTGGGGGAGGCACCCTGTCAGCGCCGGCAAGCGCCCCCACCCCCCTCCGCCACCGCCGGGAGTCCCTGCACCCCGGCGCCTGGTGGCTCTGGGCCCTGGCCCTCGGCACCGCCGCCACCCGCACCACCAACCCCCTCCTCCTCGCCCTCCTCGTCACGGTCTCCGCCTACGTCGTCATCACCCGCCGCCCCCACGCCCCCTGGTCCCGCTCCTACGGCGCCTTCGTCAAACTCGCCCTCACCGTCCTCCTGATCCGCCTCCTCTTCACCACCCTGCTCGGCTCCCCCGTCCCCGGCACCCACACCCTCGTCACCCTCCCCGAAGTCCCCCTCCCCGACTGGGCGCAAGGCGTCCGCCTCGGCGGCCGGGTCACCGCGGAGGGCCTCGCCTTCGCGCTGTACGACGCGATGAAGCTGGCCACCCTCCTCGTCTGCGTCGGCGCCGCGAACGCCCTCGCCAACCCCTCCCGGCTCCTCAAGTCCCTTCCCGGCGCCCTGTACGAGATGGGCGTGGCCGTCGTCGTGGCCCTCACCTTCGCGCCGAACCTCATCGCCGACGTACAGCGCCTGCGTGCCGCCCGCCGTCTGCGCGGCCGCCACGACAAGGGCGTACGCGGCCTGCTCCAGGTGGGACTCCCCGTCCTGGAGGGCGCCCTGGAACGCTCCGTCGCCCTCGCCGCCGCGATGGACGCCCGTGGCTACGGCCGTACCGCCCAGGTCCCGGCCCCCGTACGCCGTACCACCACCGCCCTCACCCTCGGCGGCCTGCTCGGCATCTGTGCCGGGACGTACGGGCTGCTGACCGCCGCGGGCGGCACGTACGGCATCCCCGTGCTCCTGGCCGGCGTCGCCGCCGCGTTCGGGGGCCTGTGGCTCGGCGGACGGCGGACGGTCCGCACCCGCTACCGCCCGGACCGCTGGGACGCCCGCGCCTGGCTGGTCACCGCCTCCGGCGTGGCGGTCGCCGCGCTCCTGTTCCTCGCCGCCGCCCGCGACCCGGCGGCGCTGCACCCGGGCGTGGTCCCGCTGACCGCGCCCACCCTTCCCCTCTGGCCGGCGGCGGCCGTACTCCTCGGCCTGCTCCCGGCGTTCGTCGCCCCAGCCCCCGATCCCGCCCCGAAGACCGCCGTGAAGGAGCCGTCGTGATCCGCTTCGAGGACGTGTCGGTCACCTACGACGGCGCGAGCGAACCCACCGTCCGCGGCGTGGACTTCGAGGTCCCGGAGGGCGAACTCGTCCTGCTCGCCGGGCCTTCCGGCGTCGGCAAGTCCACCGTCCTCGGCGCGGTCGGCGGCCTCGTCCCGCACTTCACCGGCGGCACCCTGCGCGGCCGGGTCACCGTGGCCGGACGCGACACCCGCACCCACAAGCCGCGCGAACTCGCCGACGTGGTCGGCACGGTCGGCCAGGACCCGCTGTCCCACTTCGTGACGGACACCGTCGAGGACGAACTGGCCTACGGCATGGAGTCCCTCGGCCTCGCCCCGGACGTGATGCGCCGCCGCGTCGAGGAGACCCTCGACCTGCTGGGCCTGTCCGACCTCCGCTCCCGCCCCATCGCCACGCTCTCCGGCGGCCAGCAGCAGCGGGTCGCCATCGGCTCGGTCCTCACCCCGCACCCCGACGTCCTGGTCCTGGACGAGCCGACCTCCGCCCTGGACCCCGCCGCCGCCGAAGAGGTCCTGGCGGTCCTCCAGCGCCTGGTCCACGACCTCGGTACGACGGTCCTGATGGCCGAGCACCGCCTGGAGCGGGTCATCCAGTACGCCGACCAGGTCGTCCTGCTCCCGGCCCCCGGCGAGGCACCGCTCGTCGGCGCCCCGGCGGAGGTGATGGCCGTCTCCCCGGTGTACCCGCCGGTGGTGGACCTGGGCAGGCTGGCGGGCTGGTCCCCGCTGCCGCTGACGATCCGGGACGCCCGCCGCCGGGCGTCGGAGCTGCGCGACCGGCTGGCCGGCCGCGAGATCCCGGACCACACTCCGCCGCCGACGGCAGCCGCGCTCCTGGAGCCCCCCGCCCTCCGGCCCGCCCCCGCCCGCCGTTGGCGCCGCCGCCGGACGCCCCCGCAGGCCCCCGCCGCCCCCACCCCGTACGCCGCCGAGGTCCGTTCCCTCGCCGTGCGCCGCGACCGCGTCGAGGCCCTGCGCCACGTCGACCTGACCGTCTCCCCCGGCGAGACGGTCGCCCTGATGGGCCGCAACGGCGCCGGAAAGTCCACGCTGCTCTCCGCGCTGGTCGGCCTCGTCGAACCGTCCGCCGGTTCGGTCCGCACCGGCGACGCCGTACCGCACCGCACGGTCCCGCGTGACCTCGTACGCCGGGTCGGCCTGGTCCCGCAGGAGCCGCGCGACCTGCTGTACGCCGACACGGTCGCCGCCGAGTGCGCGGCCGCCGACCGGGACGCGGACGCGACTCCCGGCACCTGCCGCGCCCTCCTCACCGACCTGCTCCCCGGCGTCGCGGACGACACCCACCCCCGGGACCTGTCGGAGGGCCAGCGCCTGACCCTCGCGCTGTCCGTGGTCCTGACCGCCCGCCCGCCGCTCCTCCTCCTGGACGAGCCGACGCGCGGCCTGGACTACGCGGCGAAGGCCCGCCTGGCCGGCATCCTGCGCGCCCTGGCCGCCGAGGGCCACGCGATCGTGCTGGCCACGCACGACGTGGAACTGGCCGCCGAGCTGGCCCACCGGGTCGTGCTGCTCGCCGAGGGCGAGGTGATCGCCGACGGCCCGGCGGCGGACGTGGTGGTGGCCTCCCCGTCCTACGCCCCACAGGTCGCCAAGGTGCTGGCGCCGCGGAAGTGGCTCACCGTGGCCCAGGTACGGGAGGCCCTGTCGTGACCGGCGGCCCCCCTCCCCAGCGCCAGGCCCGCGCCGTGCGCCTCGGCCCCCGTTCGGTCGCCGCCCTGGTGCTGGTGAGCGCGGTGGGCGTGGCGGGCTTCGGCTGGCCCTTCCTGGCCCCGCCGGACGCCTCGCTGAACGCGCACGCGCAGGACGCGCCCTGGCTGTTCGCGGGCGTGCTGGTGCTGCTGGTGGCGGTGGTGGCGGCGACGATCTCGGAGTCGGGCCTCGGCCCGAAGGCCGTGGCGATGCTCGGCGTACTGGCGGCGGCGGGTGCGGCCCTGCGCCCCATCGGCGCGGGGACGGCCGGCCTGGAGCCGATGTTCTTCCTCATGGTGCTCAGCGGCCGCGTCCTCGGTCCGGGCTTCGGCTTCGTGCTCGGCTCGGTCACGATGTTCGCGTCCGCGCTGCTCACGGGCGGGGTGGGGCCGTGGATGCCGTTCCAGATGCTGGCGATGGGCTGGTTCACGATGGGCGCCGGCCTGCTGCCGGGCCCCGACCGCCTGCGTGGCCGCGCGGAGCTGCTGATGCTGGCGGCGTACGGCTTCCTGGCGGCCTTCGCCTACGGCACGGTGATGAACCTCGCGGGCTGGACCTTCATGAACACCCTCGCCTCGAACATCGCCTTCGACCCGGACGCGTCGCTCCCCGCCAACCTGGCCCACTTCCTCGCCTACTGCCTGGCCACGTCGCTCGGCTGGGACGGGGGCCGCGCGGCCATGACGGTCGTCCTGACCCTCGCCCTCGGCACCCCGCTCCTGAAGGCGCTGCGCCGGGCGACCCGCAGGGCGGCCTTCGAGACGCCGGTCACGTTCGAGAAGGGCGACGAGGTGAGCCGCCCCACGTGAGCCGCTTCACCTACGAAGCGGGGTCGTAGGCGACGGCCGGTCGGCGTACCCGCCGTGCCGACCCCGGACCGGCGGGCGCCCGCTCCGTCTACGACCACGCTTAGCAAAAGGGACGATTGCGGACGACCGGCCCGCCTGCTTCTCTGAACCGGTCGCCAGGCGCCGACGCCCTCCCGGGCAGCGGCGCCGACGCATGCCGGGCCGGTGTGCGCCGACGCCCCTGTCCCCGAAGAAAGGCCCTCCGTTGACCGCCGCTTCCCTCCTCCGTTCCGCCGCCACCCCGAAGAAGGCCCTCGCAGGTGCCGCCCTGGCCGCGGCCACCTGCGGCTCGCTGATCGCCGCCGGGCCCGCCCAGGCCGCGACGCCGGCCTCCTCGGCGCAGGCGACCGCGAAGAAGATGATCGGTGACTCGGCCGAGTTCCAGTGCTTCTCGAAGATCGTCGACCACGAGAGCGACTGGAACATCCACGCCACCAACGCCTCCAGCGGCGCCTACGGCCTGGTCCAGGCCCTGCCGGGCTCGAAGATGGCCTCGGCGGGCGACGACTGGAAGACCAACGCGGCGACCCAGATCGAGTGGGGCCTGGACTACATGAAGGACCGCTACGGCAGCGCCTGCGACGCCTGGAGCTTCTGGCAGGCCAACGGCTGGTACTGACCCGGCCCTCACCCCGCTCCCCCGTTCCGAAGGCGGCGGCCCCCTGATCCCCGGGACCGCCGCCTTCGCGTGTCCGGCTCCGTTGAAGGAGGCCCATGCCTCAAGAGCCGGAAGAGCGATCAGACCGCCGCGCCATATCCTTATGAGGCAACCGAGGAGAAGGTGACGATCGGGCCATCCTCTGTCTCCGCCACCCGGACATCGAAATCCCGTTCAGGGAAACTCGCAGACAAAGAAGCTCTCCAAGAATCAGCGATACAGGCCGCAATAAATTCTAGCGCCCCTTGATCCTCATCGCCCGACTCGGCAATTTGCCAGACTCTCACCTGGTTCAATGTCGCCTCAATTCTGGGAATCTCACCAGCGAGGTTTTCATACCAGAGACGAAAATTTGACTCTTCGTAGACACGATCCCACAGCACACACCCCTCCACCTCCACAAAGCGAGGCCAGAGAATCCGAGAGAATGCCGCCAGCACAGCCAGATCTCCATTGAATTTCACAAAGTCGACGTAATCAACGCCTCCTCCCCACTCATCCACCCAGGACTTGATACTGGGGAACTCTGTCGGATCGTCCACGATATCCCCTCGGTCAATCCCGACGAGTGCCGACTCCTCGATCCACTTACGCGATCGCGAGCACTCACTGAGACTGGGTGCCCACCGTTTCAGGCGGGCACCCAGCCCAGCCACCTAATCTACCTTCGACCACCTGGCTGTTTTTTGCGGAGAGTCCAACGACCAACGCTCACCGACAGCCACACAACTCCTCTTCAGGACGCAGCGGACGTGGCATTTTCGCCCAGTTGTAGAACACTTGCCCCGTCTTCGGGTTGACATGTTTCTTCATGTCAAGAATATGCGGAGCCGGTATGCCGGCATGCGGGGCAGAGGCGGGATCCAAGTCTGCGCGCTGGGAGATTACACCGTCCTGATCGTACCTGGCATATGCAGTGACCGTCCCGTCCTCCTTCTGGCGGAACAGTATCTCTCCAGGGTCGGCAGTTTTGGGGAAGCGACCGCTCACCTGTCGTGCGCCGGAAAGACTTACCCCGGTCTTGCAGTTGTGAACCAGAACCGGGGTAGCTTCCGCCAACACATAGTACGTGTGCAGATCGGCAACGGTGAGGTTGTACATGTCGGCCGAGCCGGGCCGGCTCCTGACCTCGGCGATCGAGACATGGGCGTCCGTGGCCGTGTTGAGCAAGTGGCCTGCCTGCAGGTCGGCGGCGCGGACCCAGGCGTGGAGGGTGTCGTCCCAGAAGGGGTGACGAGAGGTCGCCTGAATCGTCGACGTTTCGCCGTCGGCGGTGCGTACGGTGACGTCCACCAGGTCGTTGTCGCGGTGCACGATGAGCGCCGTGACCGTTCTCGAGCCCTCGCGGTCACCGGTTCGAGGGTTACCGGTGGCGACCTTGTCGCCCTCCTCGATCTCTCCGATGGGCTTGGTCTCGCCCGACTCCAGTAGAACCGGCGTGGCGGGATCGAAACTGCAGGCATCTCTGAGCAGCAGCGCTACGGCGCTCTCCTCGGCTTCCGAGGCGACAGAACGTGATGCACCCCGGGCGGACAGGGACTTGCCGACAGATCCGAAGGCCATGGTGGCCACGGTGATGACGTCGGAGACGATTGCTTCACCGCAGTCGCCTCGACCCGTGATGCAGTGCCAGGTGGCTTTCACGCCCCACGGGTCGTTCGCGCTGCTGTGCGGGTCGGTCAGCACGCCGGCGCGTGCCGCCGTGTCACAGAAGCCCTGGACCTGGGGGGCCCGGTTGTAGCACTTGCGGTCCGCCCACTTGGTCAGCATCTGGTTGTAGGTAGCGGACTCGGGATAGCCGCCGGCGAGCCCCATGGCACGGAATTCCTTCTCCGAAGGAATTCGGATCCCGTCGACGACGGGCTGACCGTCACTCGCGTACGTCGTCGCCGTGGTGTTGGTCCCGCCCGTACCGGCCGTCCCGCTGCCGCTGTCGGCGACTGAGTGCTGGTCGCTGATGCCGCCGTTCCCCCCGGGCCCGCACTCGTCCCAGCCTCCGTCGCAGTCGGCGAGCCTGGTGCCGGTGGGGTCAGACAGGGTGGTGGGGTTGTTCGCGGCGTAGCTGTAGCCGTTGAGTGTCTGTGCCTTGTCGGCTTCGAGCAAGGGGTCGACGCTGATGAACTGACCGATGCCCGGGTCGTATTCACGGGCGCCGACGTGGATGAGACCGGTGTTGGTGTCCCGGGTCTTGCCGAGGAAGCCCTTGTCGTCGGGCCAGGGCCCGTACAGCGTCTTTCCCCGGTCCTCGCCGAAGGGCGTGCTGTAGCGCTTGCTGAGCTGCTGGTCGGCCCGGTCGACGCTCAGGTTCGAGGTGCCGTGGTGGTCGCTGACGAGAAAAGTGACCTTCTCCGTGCCGGTCTGGTTGGAGCGCATGGCCGCGGTGAGGTCACCGGCCGCGTAGTAGCGCTGTGCCCAGGCGGTGCCGTTGGCGCGGAGGTGCAGTTCCGTCGCGCCGGCGTAAAGGACGCGTTCTCCGTCCTCGGTGGCACGGATGAGGAGGGCGCCGTCGGCGCCGTAGACGTAGTCGGTGGACTGGTCGTCCTCGGTGAGGCGGGTGAGCCTGCCCTCCTCGGACCAGCTCAGGTTCTGCCGGGTGTCCGCGGCAACGCCCGGACGTGCCGTGGTGTTGCCGAGGGTGTCGTAGGTGTAGGTGCGCTCGGGGGCGGCGCAGTCGGTCTTGGTGGTGGTACCGGTCAGCGTGTGGGGCTGGTCCGTGTTGGTGTAGCAGTAGGTGGTCTTGCTCGCCGTGCCGTCGGTGTGCTCGGTCTCCGCGGTGCGCTGGCCGGCGTCGTTGTAGGTGTAGCTGGTCCAGTACGGGGCCGGTCCCGAGAGCGAGCCGGCGCTGGGGGCGTCGGCACACTTCTGGGAGGCGGGGGTCCAGGCATCGGTCAGACGCCGGTGGGCGTCGTAGGTGAAGCACTGGATCTCGGCGCTGCTGATGCCACCGAGGGTGGTGGGGTCGGCGATGGAGGTGACATTGCCGGCCTGGTCGTAGCTGTAGTGCAGGTCCTGCAACTGGTAGGAGTGGCTGTTGTCCTGGGTGTAGCTGCGGGTCAGGCGCCCCGTGCCCGGCTCGAAGGTGTTGGCCACGTAGACGCTGTCGTCACCGGTGCCAAGCGTCAGCATCTGCGGCTCGGCCAGGGCCGAGTAGTCGATGTCGGTCAGGTAGGTGCCGAGGCCGGTGAGGTTGCCCAGGGCGTTGTAGTCGTAGCCGACGGTTTCGGTGGCAAGACCGCCGAGCGCGGGGTCTTTGGTCTGCTTCAGCGTGCCGTCGATGTTGTAGTGGGACTCGAACGCGAGCGTCGCGGGCTGGCCGGCCTTGACGAACGGGTCGCTGTCCGGCAGCCGCAGCTCGGTACCGCTGGGACGGCCCATGGTGTCGTAGGCCGTGACCGCCTGCGTGTAGGCGGCGCCCGTCTTGCCGCCGACGTAGCGGGTGGCGTCGGTGAGCTGGCCCTTGAGGAGGGTGTCGTAGGTGTACCCGGTGAGCTGGTTGGCGTCCGTCTTGGAGCCGGCCCAGGTGCCGGTGGGGCGGCCCAGCTCGTCGTAGGCGCTCAGGACCGACTTCCCGCGGGAGTCGGTGGCCTTGACGATCTGGTCGAGTGCGCTGTATTCGGTGCTCGTCCGGCCCTTGTCCGGGTCGTCGGCGCTGGTCTGGCGACCGAACAGGTCGTAGCCGTAGGACCATTTCGCGCCGTCGGGACCGGTGATCGTCTTCTGCTTGCCGCCGGCGGTGTAGGTGAACTTCGTCGATGTGTAGGAGGCGCCGGGGCCGGTGCCGAAGTCCGCGTCGGCCGGGCTCTCACCGGCGTAGTCGCGGGTTTCGACCGTAAGACCTCGGACATCGGTGATCGTGCGCCGCGCAGAACCGCCGTCGAGAGCGGTCGTGGCCGTGGAGTCACCGGTGTAGCTCGCGGTCGTGGCCCATTTCTTCACGCCGCCGACGTACAAGGTGCTGGTGGTCGGGCGGCCTGCACCGTCGAACACGACCTCCGTCTGGGTGGGGGCGCGACCGTACTCGGCACGCGTGTAGGTGCCGTTGGGCGCACTGGCGCTGTCGAACATGTCGGCGAACGTCTCGTACGCCAGCCCGCGGGTGTCGTAGTGCGTGTCCGTCAGCAACCGGCCGCCCTGCGGTGTCGGCGCCTGCTTCTGCAGGGGGCGCAGCAGGGAGTCGTACAGGGTGTAACTGGTGCTGTAGCTTCCGTCGTTGGCGAGGGTGGCGGTGGACACCCAGGACGGTTTGGCCTTGTCGATGTGGTAGGTGAACTTGACGTTCGCGCTCTGGCTGGCGCTGGAGCGGTTGGGCAACCACACCTCGGTCAGCCGGCCGAGTGCGTCGTAGCGCTGCTCGGTCTTCTTGAGGTTGATGTCGTAGCTGCGCTCCACCTGCCCACGGCGCGGATCGAGGAAGTTGACCGCTCGATAGCCCTTGGGGTCCGTCGAGGTGGTCCTGGTCAGGGGCCCCGCGTCGGCGGGCGTGTAGGCGGTGGAAGCCTTGTGCCCCGCGGTGTCCGTGACGGTGAGGGATCGGCCCAGGGCGTCGTACGTCGTGGTGGTGACGGTCTGCCAGCCCGACGGCAGGCGCTCTCCGTCACTGCCGGCCGTCGCGGAGTAGCCGGTGGCACGGCCGGTCCAGGTGGCCTCGCCCTTGGTGGGCTTCTGTGTGGCCTGCCAGGTCGTGGCGCCGGCGTTGTCGTAGACGGTCGCGGTGTCGGCCAGGACGTCACCGGCGGTGGTGCTGGTCGCGGGCAGGCTCAGCGCGGTCTCGGTGACCGAACACTGCTTGGCCACGGTGCGGGTGCGGGAGACCAGGCTCGTGATGCCGAGATCCGCATTGCGGGCGTACCAGGTACGCGTACAGGTCTCGTCACCGCCGAGACCGGCCTGGCCGAAGTCGTCGGCGGCGTAGACCATGCCGAGGTCGTCGTACTTCTGGCCGGTGACGTGGGTGCGCCAGGTCTTCGTACCGGTGAGGTAGGTGCTGGTGTAGGTCGAGGAGTTACGGACCCACAGAGCGGTGTGGTCGGCGGCGTCCGGAACGCTCTGGGTGGCGGTGTTCCTGTAGGTGTAGTTCTTGAAGACGCTGCTGATGGGCTGGCTGCCGTTGTAGGTGACCTGCTGGCGCAGCGCACCCTTGTACCGGTCGCTGTCGTACGGCGCGGAGAAGTCGATGTCCGTGTCCATCAGCGGGGGCACGGTGACGGATTTGGTGGAGCCGTCCTTCTTCTTGTCGCCGTGCATGCCCTGCATGTACAGCGAGACGGTCTTGGACCGAGTCTCGCCGACCCTGCCGGTGTAGGCGGTGACCTGGCGGTAGCCGCGCCAGTCCGACCAGGTCCGCTCGTCCTTGGGCGTGAACGGGTCGTCGTTGTAGTGCCAGGCGGCACCACTGTAGGAGTAGGCGTACTCCACCGCGGGGTTGATGGCCTGCGCGTCATGTACCCCGACCGCAGTCACCCGGTACTTGTGGAACCAGTCGATCGCCGCGTCCTCGGACCCGTTGATGTGCCAGAACTGCGGATAGCACGATCGTGTGTTGGAGTCCGGGGCCGCGTTCAGGACCTCGCTGCGCACGCACTCCGGGGACGACAGCGTCACCTCCGTGATCCCGCCGGTCTCCGAGGTGATGGTGGAGATCCGCGGGCGGGTCAGCGGCAGGATGTCGTCGGTGGCGTCGACCCGGTTGGGCCGCATCTGGTAGGTGAAGGAGACCGGGTCGACGGTGATGCCGGTGTCGCCGGCCTTCGCCGTGCGCTTGAGCGCGGTAAGGGTCAGCACCTGGTCGGAGCTGTCGCCGATGTCGCCGCCGTCGAGGTACGTCTGCGACAGGTCCCAGGAGTCCACGGGGTCGTAGGCATTGCTGGCGGCGTTGTAGGAGGAGGTGTCGATGCCCGTGAGGCGCTTGCGGGTGAAGAAGGACGGGCCGGCCGCGTCACACTCCTCGTCGTCCTTGGCGCAGATCGCGTCGAACGGCACGTCCGGCCAGTTGTCCGCGGTGTCCTTGGTCAGGCTGCCGCAGTCCGAGAGGGTGCAGCGCTCGGCGTAGGTGAAGGTGACCTTGGCGTCCGGTTTGTCGGTGAACAGGGCGCCCTTGCGCAGGCCGTACTCGATGCGGTCGAGGTGCCCACCACGGACATAGGACTCGCTGGCCTTGGTCGCCTTGTTCTTCTTGTAGTAGTTCGACTCCGCGGTGTACCAGTAGGTCGCCGCATTGCCGTGGGTGTCCTCGACGTAGTCGAGGTTCCAGCGCCAGGCCTGGCCCAGGTCGCGGTCGGCGAAGGCGTCACCACCGCCGTAGCCGGGCTCACCGGAATCGTCGCCGAAGACCGGCACCGTCCACGTCGAGTTCGTCCGCTGATCGGCAGCACCGTCGAGCTTGTTCCGGCCGAACACGTACTTGGTGCCGTCACCCGTGACGACGGTCCAGTACTCGCCGTTGTCGTCACCGTTGTCCGCACCGGTCGACCGGGTCACCTTCGAGGCATCGTCGTTCGCCAGCCGCCAGACGCCGCTGTCGTCGTCCTTGACCAGTTGGGTCGACTTGCCGTTCAGGACCAGTGTCGCGTTGTCGTACTTCCAGCACTGGTCGAAGACGTCGTCGTGACCGTCCTCGTCGCACGAGCCGTAGGCGCGGGTGATGTAGGACTCGGTGAGGGAGAAGCCCTCGCCGACCGACGTGGTCTGGTTGTTCGTCGTCGCCGTGCGGCCGTCCACGCTGCCCGAGTCGTACGACAACCACAGCGGCGGCACGGGTCCCGCCGCGGCCGGCGGCATCGTGAAGTCGTAGGACCACGTGAACGAGCCCGAGCTGCTCCCGGCCTGCCAGGACGAGGACTCCGCCAGCTTCGTCGCCGAGTAGTCACCGGCGCCCTTGGGCGACTGCCCCGAACCCGCGGACGTGGCCGTGACCGCCAGCACCGTCGCCCCGGAGGACGCGGTACTGCCCGCTTCCCCCGACAACTGGGTCGAGGGACCGCCCGAGGCCTCCCCCAGGGAGACCTTCGCCGAGACCGTCTGGTCGCCGAGGTCGTTGGCCGAGGAGGCAAGCGGCGTCTGCTTGCGGCACTCCTCCTTCTCCGGAGTCGTCAGCGCGCACGCCGGCAGCCGCACCAGACGCAGCCGTTGCGACCAGCCGCCGCCGATCGCCGAGGCGAAGCCGCCGTAGTCCACGCGCACGTTCGCCGTGCCGGCGCCTTCTGCCTCGGCCGTCAGCAGCACGCCCGTGACGCCTGCCCTGCGGGCCGCCTTCTGGTCCATGACCGTGACCCGGGCCTCGCCCGACGCCGCATCCGACGCCTTCGATCCGGCCACCGGGCTCAGCGTCACCGGGACACCGGCCGGCTTGCCCGTGCCGTCCGCCTTCGGCTTCAGTGGCACCGTCGCCGTGCCCCCGCCCGGCCAGTCCGCCTTGCGTTCGGCCGTCGCCCGCTTCGCCTGCTCCGCGTTGGCCTTCCGTTCCTCGGCGGCCTTCGCCCGCGCCTTCTTCGCACCGGCCGTGTCGAACGGCTTCACCTTGGTCACCAGGGACTCGGGCACGTCGGGACGGCCCAGCCCGTCCTGCTCCACCGCCTGCGCCACCTGCGCCAGCCCCGTGGGCACGATCAACGCCAGTGCCAATGACTGCGCCAACAATCGCCCCGTGCGGTGCCGGGTCCCTCCACCCCATCTTCTTGAGGTGCCTATGCCAAATGCCATGGTTCTCGTCCCACCCAGTTCCTTGTGTGCAGAAGAAGGCCCGGACACCGTGGGCCCGTTCGGCGCGGCGTCCGCCCGCGCCGGGGGTGAGGACGGACGCCGCGACGACTGCCCTCACCCCCGGCTCACCGGTCGTCAGTCGGCGAGGGTCTCGTCGATCTGCTGTGCGGTCGCCATCGCGCCGGTCCACAGCCGTATGTCGGCGACCCGGGCGGGCAGGTGGTGCTGCCACGTCCCGTCCGTGCTGCCCTTGCCGACGGCGAGGTCGCCCGAGCCGGCCTTCGCCGTGAACGCCTGTGCGTCACCGTTGACGACGCTGCCGAGGTACAGACGAACCGTGCCGTCTCCGGTGTTGTAGACACCCGTCAGCCGGACCATGCCGTCCACCGCGGCGCTCTCCTCGGAGGCCACCCCGCTGAACGTGCCGTCGGCGTCGAACCGGCCGAAGTACCAGAAACCCTCCGGGACGGTCTTCTCCTCCAGCGTGTCCTCGTCCAGGACCGTGGCGCTGCCCGTCCGCTTGTACCACAGGCCCCACGCCGAGCCGTCCGCCGTGCGCTGTCCCACGACCTGGCCGGTGTAGCCGACCGGCTTGGCGAGAACCTTGTCGGCGTCCAGCGCCGCCAGCGCCGTCACCGTGAACGAACCCGTGTCGTCCACCACCGGGCCGGAGGCCGTGGCCGCGTCGTCCACTCCGTCGAGGACGATCGCCCCGCCGTCCAGCGCGGCCCCGCCGGCCAGGGTCAGCGACCTGCCATAGCCCGAGGAGGCGTCCGGGACCGTGGTGCCGCTGCCCCGCTCCGGCGACCAGTCCGCGACCAGTTCCACCGCAGCGTAGTTCGGCGAGTTCATGAGCCGGGTCGCATCAGCGATCTCTTCGTCCGTCAGTGCCCGCTGCCACACGGTTACCTCGTCGATCGAGCCTGCGAAGTAGTCGGTGTAGGTGTCCCGCCACAGCACGCGGCCGATCTGCAGACCGCCCTCTGCCGCCCATACTGCGGACACGGTGTCGCTGCCCTGCAGCCGGCCGTTCACATACAGCCGGATCTGCTTCTTGTCCGCGTCGTACACGGCCGCAAGATGCGTCCACACACCCTTTGCGGCGGGCTGGGTGGCCGTCACCTTCTGCTCGGTGATGTTGCCGTCGGCGGCGTCCTTGGGGGACGTACTCAGCGTCCAGGCCCCCTCGGCCTCGCGGTAGGTGAGGTAGAAGCCGCTGTAGAAGCTGCCGTTCTGGCCCAGTACCGTCTGGTTGTGTGTCACACCCGGCTTGAGCATGGCCCACGCGGAGACGGTGTAGGAGGCGCGGGTGTCCACCACGGCGGTGCTGGTGGCCGCGTAGCCGGTGGTGCCGTCCAGCGTCAGACCCTGGTCGGTGACGGGCGTCCCGAGCGCGTTGCCCTCGGCGTCATGGGTGATCAGGCCGCGGCGGCCGCGATCGTCCCGTGCTGCCTGACCGTTCAGGGCCGCGTCGTCACGGCCGTCCACGGTGGCGGAGTCGACCGCCGCTCCCGTGGCCTCGTCGAAGTGGTACTGGCCGACCGGGCCCGCACCGGAGTCCACCAGGAAGTCGGTCACGGACTGCTCGCCCCAGCCCAGCGTGTCCTTCGCCCGCACGTACACGCGCTGCAGGCCCCCGCGAGTGGGTGTGATCTTCGCCGTGGCGGTGGCGCCCGGCAGCTCGGCCGACCACTCCGCCTGCGAGGACACCTTGTACTGGTAGGAGACGTTCGTGTCACCGGACGCCGGCTTGAACGTCAGCGTCGCCACCTCACCGGGACCGCCGGAGGCCGCGCAGGCGTTCGTCGTGCACTCCGTGTAGGGAGAGGAGAGCGTCACCTGCGGGGCCTTGGGCCGGGTGGAGTCGACGCGGAAGTAGCAGAACCCGTCCGAGGCGGCGCTGCTCAGATGGCTGGAGCCGTAGTACGACCAGGTCCACGCGTGATACCGGTACAGCTTGCCGTCAGTCAGGGGCGACCACTTCAGGGACACCGCCCTGTCGTCGTCGACGTACCCGGTCGACGGGCCGAGGGAGCCGTTGCCCGGGTTGACGTCCGTCCAGGAGCCGTCGGCGTTCTTCACGTCAAGGTCGAAGTACACCCGCAGCTGGGCGGTGTCGTCGTTGCCGCCCGCCTTGGTCTGCGCGGTGGCCTTCAGCGTGGGCGCCGGGTACGAGACGATCGACGCGTCGGCCTCACGCTTGTCGCACACCGGGGCGGTACTGCTCCCACCGCCCTGGATGCCGACGGCGGACGGCTTGTCCGGCAGACCCACGTACTTCACGGCCAGGACCGCGTCGTTCTTGAACCGCTTCCACGCCGAGGTGTCGCCCTCGTCGTGCGCCCGGACCTCCAGGGTCAGCCGGGAGAACTTGCCCGCCGCGAAGCTCGCCACGGTCGGGGTCAGGTTCTCGTTGCTCTCCTCCGGGTTGTCGTTGAACTCGATCGGCGCGTCCGGCGAGTCCGGGTCGCACAGCGAGCCACGCCCGGCAGACACGTACCGGTCGACCATCCAGTCCAGCTCCTTGGGCCGCGACGACCAGGTCGTGGACGAGGAGATGTTGTTCGTACGAACCAGATCCACCCAGCGCGGATCACACTGGAACGCCCAGGGCTCCGTCACCCGGAACGTGGCGTCCAGGACCTTCTTGCCCCGCAGCTTCGACGGCGAGAACTCGAAGTACAGCTTCTGCACATAGCCCGGACCGCAGTAGTAACCACTCCAGGAACCGCACTTGCCCGCGCCCTTGCCCCGGTCGTCGTCCCCGTTGCCCCAGCCGTAGGACTCGTAGCCGTCACTGCGCAGCAGGGTGCGCTCCGACTCGCCCCACGTCACCGTCGGGTCGATGAACACCGGGAAGGCGTCCGCGGCCGTCTCGGCCAGCATGTCCGCGTCCGGGACGACCGACAGCCTGCCCTTGCCCACCTCGACGTCCATCTGGGCCACGGTGTCGCCCTGACCCGGCTCCAGACCGGAACCGGACGGCGCGGCCTCCGCCGGGTCCGCCGGCTCACCCGTCGGTCCGTCCTCGCCCACCGCCTGCGACACCCGCGCCGACGACGTCGACGGTGTGGACCCGGTCGGTGACGGCTTCGACTGCTGCTGGGCCCCGCCGGCATCCGCCGCCCGGCCCGCCGAGTCCCACATCCGCGCTGGAGGCGCCCGGAACACCGTGGCACCGTTGCCGTCGACCGCCGCGAGCGCACCCGACGCGCCCTCACGCACCGACAGGCCTTCGGTGTCCAGACCGAACGTGAGCTTCTTCAGCTCCTCACTCGCCGCCGCCTCGGGCGTCCTGACCACCAGCACTTGCTGGAAACTCTCGGACGTCGCCGTCACCTTCAGGTCGACACCCGGCAGCACCTCCCCCTACACCGCACTCGAACCCTCGAGCCGCGGAGCAGGCAGCCCACCCGGCCAGTCCAGGGCCAGCGAACGGCCCTCGTCCTCGATCCGAGCCAGCGGAGCGTCGTCTCCGCCGCCGGAGAACGCCATCTCCACCGCGGCGCCCTTCGGACCGACCGAACCGTCCGCCCGCTTCACCAGCGTCGCGTCCGGCGCCTGCCAGCCACCCCCCGACGCCCGCACGCGCACCGGAACCGCCGACTCCTCCAACGTGAACGTGGCACCGTCCGGGTTGGCGAAGACCGTCGTCCGCTCGGTCCGCTCTCCCGTCACCTCTACGCGCTCACCGGACTCCCGTGCCGCGTCAAGAGCCCTCTGCCCCTCCGACGCCGACGCAGCCAGCGCCTCCTCGTCGGCCGCGTACGCCACCGGTCCCGGGACCACCGCGGCGATCACCGCCGCACACACCACCGCGACCAAGCCCGACGCCCCGCCCCGCAATCGATTCCACATTCCCGACGCACCCCACCCACTACGTTCACAAGATTTACCAGAAGCAACTAATGCCTCAACGAAACGGCACGTCAACGGGTTGAAAAAGGACAACGCCTCGTCAAGTTCCGGAAGTACACGTGAGGAACGCGACGTTTACCGACGGTTGTATCGACGGGGATCAAGCTTTGATCTCGTTTCCGACGCCGGAAGGTGAACACCGACCGCAGCTGCAGGTGGCTCCGCCGGGCTTGCTGCTGCATCAGCTTTCGGGCCGTGCAGTAGCTTTCCGGCATCCCCGAAACGACCGGAAGCGACCGGAGGTCCACCCATGCCCCGTCAGGCGCCCTACCTCGCACTGGCCGACGTGCTGCGGACGCGGGTTCTCGCCGGAGAGTGGGAGACCGGGGAGCGGCTGCCGTCGCGGGCGCGGCTCGCCGAGGAGTACGGGGTCGGGCGCAACGTCGTGCAGCGGGCCGTGGACCTGCTGGTCGTCGACGGGCTCCTCGAAGGGCGTGCGGGCTCGGGCACGTACGTCCGCAGCCCCCGTGAGCGCCTGCGTCTGGTCCGCTCGCGGCACCGGGAACGGACGGGCGGGCGCCCTCGCGGCGCCGACGCCCGGGAACGGGGCGGGGCCGACTCCTGGGACGCGGAGAGCCGGGCGGGCGTCCCCGCGCCGGAGGCCATCGCGGAGCGGCTGGGCATCGCGCCCGGCGACCCCTGTGTCACCACGCGGTACGAGTTCCTGGCCGGTGGGCAACCGGTCCAGCTCTCCGAGTCCTGGGAGCCCCTGGCCCTCACCAAGGGGACCCCGGTCGCGCTGCCCGAGGCCGGGCCCCTGGCCGGCCAGGGGGTGGTCGAGCGGATGCGTTCCCTCGGGATCGTCGTCGACACGGTCGTCGAGGTGCCGCGCCCGGCCCGCGCCACCCGGGAGCAGGCGAACCTGCTCGGCGTCGGCCCGGGGGACCTCGTCCTCCTGATCGAGCGGACCATGTACGACACCGTGCGCCGCCCCGTGGAGACGGCGGACATGGTCGTCCCGGACCGGTACCGGGAGGTGGTCTACGAGTTCGGGGTGGAGCGCCCCGCCCGCACCACCGCCGGGCGATAGGCATGCCCAGGTCCCCCCGGCTCGGGCTCCTCGACGACCCGGACTTCGGGCGCCTCTTCGCCGCCACCGCCCTCGGGCAGCTGGGCGACCGGATCGTCTTCCTGACCCTGCCGCTGGTGGCGATCGCGACCCTGCACGCCGACGAGTTCCAGGTCGGGCTGCTGACCGCGACGACCACGGCGGGCTCGCTGCTGGTCGGGCTGCCGGCCGGGGCGTGGGTCGACCGCATGCGGAAGAGGTCCGTACTGATCGGCACCGACCTCCTGCGCGCGGCGGCCCTCCTGACGGTCCCGCTCGCCTGGTGGGCCGGCCTGCTCGACATCCGGCTGCTGTACGCCGTCGCGCTGCTGCACGGGGTGCTGACCGTGTTCTTCGACGTCGCCCACGTCAGCTACCTGCCGCACCTGGTGGGACGCGGGAACCTCGTGCAGGGCAACGCGAAGCTCTCGGCGGTCCGCTCGGTGACCGGCATCGGCGGCCCGGCGGTGGCGGGCCCGCTGGTCGGCCTGGTGGGAGCCCCGGCCACGCTCCTGGCCGGTTCGGCCGGTATGACCCTGTCCGGTCTCCTCGCGGCCACGATCCGCAGGCGGGAGGAGCAGCCGAAGAAGATGTCGGAGCAGCCCCGCCTCGGGACGGAGATCATGGAGGGGCTGCGCTTCGTCCTGCACCGTCCCGCCCTGCGCGCGATCATGTTCTCGGACGCGCTGTTCAACCTCTCCCTGGTCATGTACCAGACGATGCTGCTGGTCTTCCTGGAGCGCACCATGGACTTGGGGCCCCTCGGCATCGGACTCGTCCTGTCGGGCATGGGGTGCGGCGCCCTGCTGGGCGCGTCGACGGCCACCACGCTGGCGCGGCGGGTCGGACAGCGCCCGGTCATCTGGCTGGCCACGCTGGTCACTTGCCCCCTGACCGTGCTCATGCCGCTGGCCCGCCCCGGCTGGACCCTGTACGCCGGTGCCGTCGGACTCGCCGCGCTCTCCCTGGGCGGCGTCGTCCGCGTGGTGGCCCAGTCGAGCCTCCAGCAGTCCCTCACCCCGGACCGGCTCCTGGGCCGGATGGCGGCGACGGCCCGGTTCGTCTCCTCGGGCGGTGTTCCGCTCGGCGGGCTCCTGGGCGGGGCGTCCGGTGCCGCGTTCGGCGCGACCGGGACCCTGTGGATCGGCGCGTCCGGGATGACGCTGAGCGCCGTCCCCACCCTCCTGTGGTGGCGTGCCGCGCGCGGCAGGCCTAGCTGTGGGTGTTCACGACCGTCCGGAAGCGGCGGCGGTACTCGGTCGGTGTCGTGTCCAGTCTGCGCCGGAAGGCCCTGACCAGGGTGTCGACGGTGCCGAAACCGCAGGCGGAGGCGACGCGCTCCAGGGTCGCGTCGGTGGATTCGAGCTGGTGGCGGGCCACTTCCACGCGGGACGACTCGATGTAGGCGTGCGGGGTCGTGCCGAGTTCGTTCTTGAAGATCCGGGTGAGCTGCCGGTCGCTGACGTGGGCGTGGGCGGCGAGGTCGGCGACGGTCAGCGGCTCGGCGATGTTGCGCATGATGTGGTGGCGCAGATCCTCGATGCGGCGCGTCACGGAGACCTGCTCCAGGGGGACGCTGAACTGGCTCTGCCCGCTCGGCCGCTTCAGGTACATCACGAGCTGCCGGGCGACGCGCAGCGCCACGGCCTCCCCGAGATCGTCGGCGATCAGGGCGAGGGAAAGGTCGAGGCAGGCGCTGATCCCGGCGCCGGTCCAGACATCGCCCTCGCGGATGAAGATCGGGTCGGCGTCGACCTCGACCTCCGGATGCTCGGCTGCCAGCTGCTGCGCCGTCGACCAGTGGGTGGTGGCGCGTTTGCCGTCGAGGAGTCCGGCCGCGGCGAGGATGTGGGCGCCGACGCAGACGGAGGTGACCCGTCGGGTCCGCTCGGCCAGTCGCCTCACCCGGTCCACCACGCCGGGGTCGGTGCGCGGATGGACGCCGCGCTGACCGTCGACCTCCACCGCGCCGGGCACGATCAGGGTGTCGATGCTCCGCTCGGACAGGTCGTCGAAGGTGACGTCGGGCAGGATCCGGACCCCCGCGCCGGTGGTGACCGGGTCCAGGGTCTCCGCGGCGAGGACGACGTCGTAGCCCGCCGCCTCGTGCGTCTCCCGTCGCGCGAGGGAGAACACCTCCGGCGGTCCGGTGACGTCGAGCAGGTCCACGTCCTCGAAGAGAACGATGACGATCAGTCGGCTGACGGTTTGCAAGGAACTCTCCACGCTCGGCAACACCGGTGTCGGTTTCTGCATGCTAGACGACATTGCCGACACCGCCGGAGATCCGTAGCGTCGTGGGCGCAGGTCACCGCGCTGGTGAACTGCCCTCCCCGAACAGCAACTTGAGGCGGTTTCCCATGCCCAGAACGACCCTGCGCCAGCTCAACGGATTCGACGACGCCCCCGCGAAGCTCGCCGGCTCGACCCTGGTCCTGATCGACTACCAGAACACCTACACGACCGGCGTCATGGAGCTGGACGGCTGGCAGGACGCGCTCGACTCCGGTGCCCGACTGCTGGCACGGGCCCGCCAGGAGGGCGCGAAGGTCGTCCACGTCGTCAACGACGGCGGCGAGGGCACCCCTTACGACATCCGCGCCGAGATCGGCTCGATCCACCCAAGCGTCGCGCCGCTCGACGGTGAGCCCGTCGTCGTCAAGAAGGTGCCGAACGCGTTCGTCGGCACGGACCTCGACCAGCACGTCGACGCCGCCGGCAACACCGACCTCGTCCTCGCCGGCTTCATGACGCACATGTGCGTGGCGTTCACCGCCCAGGGCGCCTTCCTGCGCGGCAACCGCCCCACGGTCGTCGCCGACGCCTGCGCCACCCGCGCGCTGCCGGTCGCGGGCACCGAGCTGGACGCCCGCCAAGTGCACCACAGCGCCCTCGCCACCATCGCCGACCTGTACGGGGTCGTTGTCCCGTCGCAGAAGGAGATCTCCTGATGAAGCCGCTCCGTCCCGCCGTCGCGCTCGCCGTCTCCGTCGTCCTCTCGGTCACCGCCACCGCGTGCGGCGGTGACTCCGAGGCCGCCGCCGCCAAGGACGAGCCGTCGGCCTCCGCCACCACCGCGACGAACGTCGCGAAGGACACGACGACGCTGCGTGAGCTCAACAAGCTCGGCGAGACCCCGGCGACTCTCTCCGACGCGACGCTCATCCTCGTCGACTACCAGAACACCTACACGGAAGGTGTGATGGAACTCGACGGCTGGGAGCCGGCGGTGAACAGCGCCGAAGCGCTGCTGAAGCGGGCACGAAAGGCCGGCACCCCGGTCATCCACATCGTCGACAAGGGTTACGACCTGAAGTCGAAGGCGGGCCAGATCATTCCGGCACTCAAGCCGGTCAAGGGCGAGCCCGTCGTCGAGAAGAGCGTCCCGAACGCGTTCCACGGCACAAATCTCGCCGAGCAGGTCAAGAAGGCCGGCAACAAGAACGTCATCGTCGCGGGGTTCATGACGAACATGTGCACCCTGTTCACCGCTCAGGGCGCGTTCCTCAACGGCAACGCTCCGACCGTGGTCGCCGACGCCTCCGCGACCCGGCCACTGCCCCTGAAGGGCAACCCGAACGGCATCCCGGCACAGCAGGTCCACGAGGCGGCTCTCGCCACGGTCCAGGATCTCTACGGAGTCGTCGTGCCGTCGCAGAAGTCCCTGACCTGAGCCTCCCACCACCCCCACCCTGAAGTCCCCCCACCCTGACTCCCCCCACGCTGTCACCCCCCACATCGCCAAACGGCACTTTCACTCACGGAGCAAGCAGAAAGACGGGGCATGGCAACACGTAGAGGATTTCTGGGTACCGCGTCGGCCGTCGGGGCGGCAACGCTGTTCACCGGCCAATCGGCCTCCACCGCCTCGGCGGCCGCCGCGGGAGTCACCGCGACCGACGAGAAGGCGGCACGCGACGCGATACGCGCCGTCAACGCGAGAATGCGCGCCAACTACGCGACGCTCAAGAGCGAACTGACGACGCAACTCAGTCCGGTCATCGTCGTTTCCAACAACGCGGTCGGCGGACGCTTCACCCTCATCAACAACGGCACACAGGTCGAGACCGTCGATCCGGTCCCGGAGTACTTCGAACTGGCCAAGTCGATCGCCCACGTTCCGCTGGGCGTCTTCTCGGTGCTCGCCGCCTACCTCAGCGACCAGGTCCCCAACATCCCCAACGCGGACCGCATCGATCCGCACGACCTCGACATGGTCGTCACCAAGGCGCCGGGCGACAAGGGCTGGATCACCCCGCTGAACGCCTTCAAATCCACGCTCCGGACGGCGCACACCAAGCTCGGCACCGCGAACCTCCCCCTGGACCTGGAGAACTCCTGCGACAAGATCCTCAGTGAGGCCGTCCAGTTCATCGACGCCTCCATCACTGCCGAGTCGTTCGACATGGTGTCGTTCAACCGCTTCGCCGCCGCGGTCTACCCCTCCATCCGCGTCAACATGACCTTCGCCGCCACCGCGCAGATCACCGGCATCGAAGGTCTCATGAAGCGGTGGCGCACGCTGATCGGCGAGAAGGCGTGGAGCGACCTGTACGTCACGGTCCTGTCGATCTGGACCACGGCCGAGCTGAACCAGGCGTCCATCATCATCCGCCGCACCATGAACCAGGCGAAGGTGGACACCCACCTCATCGACCTGCCGACCGTGGAGACCCCCTCGGACCCGATCGCCGTCGCCCTCGACAACCTGGCCCGCATCGTCCAGGACAACGTCGCCGCCGAGATGGTCTTCAACACCGATCTCAAGGTCGCGGACGCCCTCAAGGGCAAGGAGGACCTGCTCTCCGACGAGATCCTCCAGCAGATCGGCGGTACGGCCCCCACCGCCCGGACCGCCTCCCTCGGTACGGCGGCAGGGACGGCAACGGCCGGCTCCTGCCCGATCACCAGGCGCACCGCAACGGTGTGATCACCGGGCGTCCCCCGCTTCCGGGGCGGGGGACGCCCCGCCGCACTCGAACCAGACCGTCTTGCCGCCCCCGGCGCCCGGCGCGACACCCCACCTGTCGGTCACCGCCTCCAGCAGCACCAGCCCCCGGCCGCCCTCCGCGTCGTCGCTCACCCACGCGGACGGCACGGGCTGCCGAGGGCTCCCGTCGGCCACCTCCACGCGGACCGCGTCCGCCTGCCGCAGCAACAGCACCGTGCAGCGCCGGTCGGGGACATGGCGTACGACGTTGGCCAGCAGCTCGGTCACGCCGAGTTCCACCGCGTCGGCCAGCTCGGCGAGGTCCCACTCGCGCAGGTACGAGCGGACGATGCGGCGGACGTGCCCCGCCGAGTGCGCGCCGGCGGTGAGGCTCATCCGGTACTGGTCCGCCACGGGGTGGCCCACGAGGACCGAGGGAAAGTATTCGTTCACGGCACGAGCCTGACGCCGGACGACTACCGTGGGCTACGGAACGGATACAACCGGTGCCCCAGTGGACCGAGTTGTGCGCGAAGGGGGGCTGTGCGTGACCCACATCAACGTCCTTGACCCGGGCGCCTCGCCGCTCGACTACTACGGCTTCGAGCTGCGCCGCCACCGGGAGGCCGCCGGGCTGACCCAACGGCAGCTCGGCGACATCGTCAACTACACCGGCTCGCTGGTCGGCCAGATCGAGACGGCGCGGAAACTGCCGACGCCGGAGTTCAGCGAACGGGTGGACGCGGCACTGGGGACGGGAGGGTTACTGTCCCGGCTGGTCACACTGGTGATGCGCACCCAGCTTCCGGCCTGGTTCCAACAGATGGCCGAGTTGGAAGCACACGCGGTCGAAATCTGCGCGTTCCAGACACACATGGTCCACGGCCTGCTCCAGACCGACGCCTACGTCCGGGCCGTGCTCGGGACGTTCGACCCGACGGACCTTGATGACCGTACCGCCGTGCGGCTCGCTCGTCAGCGCATCTTCGAGAAGCAGACCCCACCGGTCTTCTGGTCGATCGTCAGCGAGGCCGCGCTGCTGCAGGAGATCGGCGGCCGAGAAACGATGCGCGGCCAACTGGCCCATCTGTTGTCCTTCGAGGACAATCCTCGGATCAACGTTCAGGTACTCCCGTTCTCGGCGGGAGCACACCCGGGACTCACAGGCTCATTCAGCATCTTCCGGTTCGCGAGCGACCCGGCCATCCTCTACACGGAGAGGTACGGCAGCGGCCATTCGACCGCCAACCCGGAGAGCGTCAAGGACTGTTCACTCCGTTACGATCATCTTCGAGCCGCCGCGCTCTCCCTCAAGGACTCGGCGGCACTGATCCGTCGGGTGATGGAGGAACGCTATGGCGAGCAGGGCAATGCCGACGACTGTCCAGTGGCGTAAGTCCAGCTATAGCAGCGACCAGGGCGGCGAGTGTGTCGAAGTAGCCCTCGATGCCACGGTGGCCGTCCGCGACTCGAAAACCCCGGCGGGCCCGACCCTCACCCTCGCCCCCGCCGCCTTCACCACCTTCGTCGGCTGGGCCCGCGCCACCCACAAGTGACGCGTCGGCTTGCGCAATTGCGCCAACCATGAGCAGAACCCTGGGCCCTGTGATCTTCGTGTGCCTAAAGTGTGTGCGCCTCAGGCACTCGCAACAGGTCACCCCCTGACACACGACCGCGGCGGGCACGCACCACCTCTGCCCGACCCGCGCCGGTCGAGCGCGGCCTCGCTCGGGCTCGGGTGGCGGCGCCCTCCGTCCGAGAGGAAGCCGGCCCATGGCTGACGAGATGGTGCGCGCAGCGCAGCAGTTCATCAACACCACGTATGACGACGGCGCCAAGCTGGGCATATCGCGGCTCGACGAGAACGGCCAGACGAGCTGGACCGTGATGTACGCCCTGACCCGGGCGCTCCAGTACGAGCTGGGCATCTCCGGCCTGTCGAACAACTTCGGCCCCACGACGCTCTCCACGCTCCAGTCGAAGTACCCGAACATCCACGCCTCGGGCGCCCCCGAGAACATCGTCCGGATCGTGCAGGCCGGCCTGTACTGCAAGGGGTACGACGGCGGCGGCATCGACGGGACGTACAGCGAGCGGGTCCAGACCTCGGTGCTGTCGCTGAAGTCGGACATGGGTGTCGACTTCGCCTACCCCGGCAGTGACGTGGTCCCGAAGGTCTTCAAGGGCCTGCTGAACATGGACCCGTACGTCACCGTCAACGGCGGTTCCGAGCAGATCCGGGCCGTCCAGCAGTGGATGAACGGCGAGTTCGTCAACCGCCGGGACTTCTACATCGTGCCCTGCGACGGACACCACTCCCGGACCGTCGCCACGGCCATGCTCTACGCGGTGCAGTACACGATCGGCATGGCCGACGGCGTGGCCAACGGCAACTTCGGGCCGGGCACCAAGTCCGGGATCAAGGCGCACACGCTGTCGGTGGGGTCGTCCGGCACCTGGGTGCAGCTCTTCACCGCGGGCATGCTGCTCAACGCGCGGCCGGTGTCGTTCGGCGGCACCTTCACCTCGGCGCTCGCCGACGCCGTCCGCTCGTTCCAGTCGTTCGCCAAGCTCCCGGTGACGGGGCTGGGCGACTTCTCCACCTGGGCGTCGCTGCTGGTGTCGTACGGCGACCAGGACCGCAAGGGCTCCGCCTGTGACGGCGTCACCCGGATCACCCCCGACCGGGCCAAGGCCCTCAAGGCGGAGGGGATCACGATCGTGGGGCGCTACCTCACCAACCCGGTCCCGGGCGGCGGCACGGTGCCCGAGAAGGAGATCCAGTCCGGGGAGCTGCAGACCATCGCCGACGAGGGCATGCGCTGCTTCCCGATCTACCAGACCTTCGGCCGGGGCGCGAGCGACTTCAGCTATCCGCTGGGGCGCGCCGCGGGCCAGGCCGCGATCAACGCGGCCCTCGACCACGGGTTCAAGTCCGGGACCAGGATCTTCTTCGCCGTCGACTTCGACGCGTACGACTACGAGGTCACCGACAGTGTCCTGCCGCACTTCAAGGGCATCGAGGACGCGATGCGCGACGACGGCAACCGGTACACGGTCGGCGTCTACGGCCCGCGCAACGTGTGCACGCGCGTGTCCGACGCCGGGCACGCCTCGGCGTCGTTCGTGTCCGACATGTCCTCCGGGTTCTCCGGGAACTTCGGTTACCCGCTGCCGACGAACTGGGCCTACGACCAGATCGTCACCAAGACCGTCGGCTCCGGCAGCGGTTCCATCAACATCGACGTCGACATCGCCTCCGGGCGGGACAGCGGTCAGGGGTCCTTCGACCCGCCGCGCGGCGTCAAGCCGGACACCCGTCTCAGCCCCGACGTCACGACGGCCATGGAGACCGACGTCGGCAAGTACATGGAGTCCCTCGGCTTCCCCCTCGACGGGGGCCTGCGGTCGTACCAGCACTGGAAGTGCTTCGAGCGCACCGTCACCGCGCACGACGACCTGATCACGGAGCTGTCGAACCGGCACAACATGCGCAAGGCGCTGATCCAGACCACCGCCTACTGGGAGATGCGGCACATCTCCCCGGACGACGAGGCGGCCTGGGCCGCGGTCATCCTGGCCTTCAACACGACCCGGCAGTACATCCGGGACACCTCCACCGGCATCGCCAAGCAGCGCGCCGTCACTCTCATCGGCGCCTGGAACCACGCGCTGGACAAGGGGTACGGGTCGGGTCAGCCGCGCCGGGACGTGTCGGTGGACGAGGACAAGTACAACGCGTGGAAGCAGGCGTACGACAGCGAGACGTACGCCCTGACCAGCGTCGCGCTGATCCACCGCTGGGACATCGACGGCAAGCCCGGCGGCGACGACGACTCACCGGCCCTGCGCCAGCCCACCCTGGGCTACACGGACCAGGAGATCTACGAGGTCCTGCGCCGCTACCAGGGTCCCGGCGACGTCGCCTACGAGGAGGCCAAGAAGAGAATGGGGCTCTACTACGTGATGGAGAAGTACAACTCCATCTCCCGCAACCTCTGACAGGAGTACGGCACATGTCAGGCGACCAGCCCTACGCCGAGCACGAGGGTGCCGTCCTGCTGCTGTTGCTGCTGGCCGGTCTCGTCGCCGTGGTGTGGCTCACGGTCCGTGCGGTCACCGGCCTGGTGCGGGCCCGCCGGAGGGGCACGACTCTCCTCGGTCCGGCGGCCGTACTGGCCTGGGACGCGGCGGTCGGGATGTACACCTGGGGGCTGCTCCACCTGTTCTTCTTCGACGACCACGCCCAGGCCGAGGCCTGTGCGAAGGCCGTCGACGGCAGGGTCACCGGCTACGAACCGACCTTCGTGCCGCTGCACTTCGGCTGCCGCACCGGTGACGGCCGGGTGACCGAGGCGGTCGTCCCGTCCTATCTCAACCCCGCGACCCTGCTGCTCGGCATCTGCGCGCTCGTCCTGACCTGGCTCGTCATCGCACACCACAAGAAGGGCACCCACACGTGACCACCCCCCTGTCCCGCCGCCACGTCCTGCGCCGTGCCGCCTTCCTGGCCGCCGGGGCCGCCGTCGGCTCCCAGGTGCTGTCCTCCCCCGCCCTCGCGCGGCCGGCCGGTCCGGAGCCCGACAAGCTCCGCGAGTCGGTGCGCAAGGCGCAGGAGCGCAACAAGCGCGTCCTGAGCGGCGTCCCGTCCCGCAACGGATGGGAGATGGAGAAGACCGCCGACAACCGCGGGCACGTCTACACCAGACCCGTACCGGGCCTTCCGGTCGACGGCGTCCAGCTACGCATGGGCGACGTCGAAACCGTGCTGGTCCACGTGATCCGCCGCTTCCACTACGAGGTCGACGAACTGCGCCGCGGCGACGTGACCGGCTGGCGCCACCCCTCCACGGTCCGCAAGGGCATGGCCGAGTCGAACCAGGCGTCCGGTACGGCGGTCCAGATCCGGCCCGCTTCCTACCCGTCGGGAGTGCGGGGCGGCTTCTTCCCGCAGCAGTTGACGGCGATCCGGGACATCCTCGCGGAGTGCGGCGGCGTGGTCCGCTGGGGCGGCGACGACAAGCACCCGGACGAGGCGCTGTTCTACATCGACGTCAAGCCCGGTGACGACAGGCTGCCGAAGCTCGCCGAGAAGATCGTGGACTGGGACTGGACCCCCGGCAAGGGGGCCGGTTCCGGCACCGTCTGAGCCGGAGCGGGAGCGCGCGCCGGACCCGGTCCGGGCCAACGTTTCTGTTCGATTTATCGTCTTCGCACGTGTGTCCACTCCGGGCACGCCCGATGACCTCGAACGGAAACCCCGACCGTGGCCCCTGCCGAACTCACCGTCCCTCGGCCCGAACAGCGCCGGGACGGACGTCCGGGTAACGCACTGCGCGCCTTCGGGCGCCGGCATCGCGTGCCGCTGCTCGCGACCCTGCCCACCATTCCGCTGTACGCGGTGTGGTGGGCGTTTCTCGCCACGGGCGGCGGGGACCTGGCCGCGCAGGAGGCGTGGGCCGACTTCGCCTCGCACCACGGGGGTTCGGCGTACGGGCTGTTCTGGTACGGCGGGATGCACACCGCCAACTACAGCGTCGTCTCGCCGTACTTGATGGCACTGTTCGGCGTGCGCACCGTCACGGTGGTGTCCGGGCTCGCCGCCTCCTGGCTCGCCGCCGTGCTGATGGTGCGGAGCGGCGTGCGCCGGCCCGGGTGGCCCGCGCTGCTCGCCTCCCTCGCGCTGTGGTGCGACGTCGCCTCGGGCCGGACCACCTTCGCGCTCGGCGTCGCCCTCGCGCTGGCGGCCTGCGTACCGCTGGTGCGGGAGCGGCGGCTGTGGCTCGGCGCCGGGTACGCGGCGCTGGCGACGACGGCCTCGCCGGTGGCCGGCCTGTTCCTGGCCGTCGTGGGGGCCGCGTTCCTGCTCGTACGGGACTGGGGACGCGCCCTCGTGCTGCTCATACCCCCGGCCGCCGTCGTCGGGCTGACGACGCTGTTCTTCCCGTTCACGGGGGAGCAGCCCATGCCGGCCGGCCGCATCTGGCCGCCGGTCGTGCTCGGCCTCGCCGTCACCGTGCTGGCCCCGCGCACCTGGCGGGTGGCCCGGTGGAGCGGGGCCGTCTACGCGCTCGGGACCGTGCTGACGTATCTGATCGCCTCCCCGGTCGGCACGAACGTCGAGCGGTTCGCGGAGCTGTTCGCGCCCGCCGTGCTGCTGGCGGCGCTGCTCACCGCCCCGCCCGCGCTCACCGCGGACCGGGTGCGGCGGCTCACGCGGGGGCTGCTGGCCGTCGCGCTCGTCTACTCCGTGTGGTGGGTGGGCGGCAAGACCGTCTCCGATCTGCGGGTGTCCACCGTCGTGCCCGCCTGGGCCGCCGAGACGGACGGTGTCGTGGCCGCGCTGGAGGGACTCGGTGCCGACCGGACGCGGGTGGAGGTGGTGCCCGCCCGCAATCACCGCGAGGCCACCCTGCTCGCCCCGCACGTGAACCTGGCCCGCGGCTGGAACCGGCAGCTGGACGTGGAACGCGGGCGTCTCTTCTACGACGGCACCTTCTCCGCCGCCACCTACCGGGAGTGGCTGGACCGCTGGGCGGTCGGCTTCGTCGTCGCCCCGCTCGGCAGACCGGACGGCCCCGCGCGGGCCGAGGCGAAGCTGGTCCGGGACCCGGAGCTGCGGCCCGGGTGGCTGGAGCCCGTGTGGCGGGACGCGCACTGGCAGGTCTACCGGGTGCGGGACGCCGTACCGCTCGTCTCCGCGCCCGGCACCGTCGTGTCCACCGGCCCCGCCGACCTCGTGCTGCGCGTGGCGCGGCCCGGCGCGGTGACCGTGCGGGTCGCCTGGTCGCCGTGGCTGCGCAGCGACGGCGGGTGCCTGGCGCAGGACGGCGAGTTCACCCGGCTGACGGTCGAGGCGCCGGGCGAGTACCGGATCAGCTCTCGGTACGGTTCTTCACCGGGGTCGGGGGGCCACTGCTGACACCGGGCTCGGGCCGGGACTCGGGGCCGGAATCGGGTGCGGGGCCGGAATCGGGTGCGGGGCCGGAATCGGGTGCGGGCTGCGGCCGGGAGGCGGCTGCCGCCGTCCCCGCCGTCACCGCCGCCCTGGCCCGCGGGCCCTGGAACCAGTACGTCAGCCCGAAGCCCGCCGCCACCACGGCCGCCCCGCCCACCGCGTCCAGGACCCAGTGATTGCCGGTCGCCACGATCGCGGAGACGGTGAACAGCGGGTGGAGCAGGCCCAGGGCCTTCATCCACGTCCTCGGCGCGATGATCGCGATCGCCACCCCGCACCACAGCGACCAGCCGAAGTGCAGCGACGGCATCGCCGCGTACTGGTTGGTGAGGTGGGTCAGCGTGCCGTAGTCCGGCTTGGAGAAGTCCTGGACGCCGTGCACCGTGTCGATGATCCCGAGCCCCGGCATCAGCCGCGGCGGGGCCAGCGGGTAGAGCCAGAAGCCGACCAGGGCCAGCAGGGTGGCGAAGCCGAGGGAGGCGCGGGCCCAGCGGTAGTCGACCGGGCGGCGCCAGTACAGGACGCCGAGGACGGTCAGCGGGACGATGAAGTGGAACGACGTGTAGTAGAAGTCGAAGAAGTCCCGCAGCCAGCCGACACCGACCACCGCGTGGTTGATCGTGTGCTCGATGTCGATGTGCAGGAAGCGCTCGAGGTCGAGGATCTGCGTGCCGTGCTCCTCGGCGCGCGCCCGGCCCGCCGAGTTGCTGCCGCCGGTCGCCGCGAGGCGGACCTGGGAGTAGGCGGCGTAGGTGACCCGGATGAGGAGCAGTTCGAGGAGGAGGTTGGGGCGGGTGAGGACCCGGCGCAGGAAGGGCAGCAGCGGGACGTGTGTGAAGCGGGCCGGGACCGGTGGCGCGTAGGCGGTCGGGGTCGGGTTCTCGAAGTAGGGCGACGTGCGCGGCAGGAAGGGCACGGCGACGGCGGCGGCCAGCGCGGCGAGCAGCACGACGTTGTCGCGCAGCGGGTACAGCGCCTCCATGTTCGGCAGCATCATCTTCGCGGGCAGCGTCATCACCAGGACGACGGCGACCGGCCACACGTACCGGTCGGAGGCCCGCTTGCCGACCCGGCCGACGACCGCGGGCAGCACCCACAGCAGCTGGTGCTGCCAGGTGGCCGGGGAGACGACGACGGCCGCGCAGCCGGTGACGGCGACCGCGAGCAGCAGCTGGCCGTCGCGGGCGTAGCGCACGGCGCGGCGCAGGGCGAGGACGGCGACGGCGGCACCGAGCGCGAGGAAGAGGGCGATCTCCAGGGGGCCGCTCAGGCCGAGGCGGAGCAGGACGCCGTGCAGCGACTGGTTGGCGAGGTCGTCGGCCGCGCCGCCCAGGCCGACGCCGGCCATGTGGTGCACCCAGTACGTGTAGGAGTCCTGCGCCATGGCCACCCAGGCCACGGCGGTGCAGCCGACGAACGTGATCCCGGTGGACACGGCGGCGCGTCTGCGGTCGGTGAACCACAGCAGGGGGACGAAGAGGAGCACGGTCGGCTGGAAGGCGGCGGCGACACCGATGAGCACACCGCCCAGCCGGTCGCCCTGGGCCCCGCGCACGGCGAAGCAGCCCAGCAGGACGAGGAGGACCGGGATGATGCTGGTCTGGCCGAGCCAGAACGCGTTGCGCACCGGCAGGGACAGCATCAGCAGGCTGATGGCGACCGGCGCCGCCAGCAGCGCCGTACGGCGTCCGACGGGCTGGGGCAGGGCGCGGGCGGCGACCAGGCCGAGGGCGACGACCAGCAGCAGCGAGCCGAAGGTCCAGCCCCAGCCGAGGGCCTGCTCGGCGGCGCGGGTGAAGGGTTTGAGGACCAGGCCGACGAACGGCGTGCCGGTGAACTGCGTGGAGTCGTAGAGCGATCCCTCCACGTGCAGGACGCCGTGCTCGCCGACCCAGGTCTCCAGGTCTGTCAGGCGTTCCCCGCGCGGGGTGCCGAGCACCGCGGTCACCTGGCGCACGGCCAGGACGGCGGTGATCAGCCACAGACCCAGGCGTGCGAGGCGCAGCCGTGCTCTGGTCGCGTCGACGGCCGTGGCTCCGAAGGACTCCGCTGGTCGCCCACTGTGCTCCGCATTCGCCACGCCTCGTCGGCCTCCCGCCCCGTTCGTACCGTCCGTACGTACCGTACGTGCCGTCCTCGTGCACGCCGTGTGTCGTCCCTGCGAACCCTATGAGGCTCGCACCGTCCCCGGTGGAAGACGCGGGCACCCCCCACTCAACCTGACAGCCGCCCGCTTTTCGACTCGGGTGGATTCCCGGGAGCGAGAAGGATCACAGCTCGCGGCCACAGGAACGGCGCGCGGCGCGCGCATGTCCCCTGCGTGTACGCGATTTTGGTGCACAGTGCAACGAACAGCATACCGGGCGTAAGCGGCGCATCACCGCCTATGGTCGCTTTTCTGCCCGTGGCCGAGCGTCTCGGGCTCTTTCCGGCCCGGCGACAGCGCCGCCGTACGGGTCCCGGCGTTCCCCGCGCCTCCGTCCCCGTCCCCGTCCCCGTCGAAAGCAGGCGAGCGTAGTTTTGTCGGCCGCCCCCGTTGCCGCTCCGTCCTCCCGTGCCCCGTCCCGCACGGCCCCCGCGTCCGTCCCGCGTACCGCGGGCGCGCCCACCGCCGCCGATCCCGCGCTCGTCCGGCGTGCCGTCAAGGCGGCGGCGCTGGGCAACGCGATGGAGTGGTTCGACTTCGGCGTCTACAGCTACATCGCCGTGACGCTCGGCAAGGTCTTCTTCCCGTCGGGCAACCCGACCGCGCAGCTGCTCTCCACGTTCGGCGCCTTCGCGGCGGCGTTCCTGGTGCGGCCGCTGGGCGGCATGGTCTTCGGACCGCTCGGCGACCGGGTCGGGCGGCAGAAGGTGCTCGCCGTGACGATGATCATGATGGCGGCGGGCACGTTCGCCATCGGGCTGATCCCGTCGTACGCGACGATCGGCGTCTGGGCGCCGGTGCTGCTGCTGGCCGCGCGGCTGGTGCAGGGGTTCTCGACCGGCGGTGAGTACGCGGGCGCGTCCACCTTCATCGCCGAGTACGCGCCGGACAGGCGGCGCGGCTTCCTGGGGAGCTGGCTGGAGTTCGGCACGCTCGCCGGGTACATCGGGGGCGCCGGTCTGGTGACGCTGATGACGGCGCTGCTGTCGGACGGCGACCTGACGTCCTGGGGCTGGCGCATCCCCTTCCTGATCGCGGGCCCGATGGGCATCGTCGGCCTGTACCTGCGGATGCGCCTGGAGGAGACCCCGGCGTTCGCGGCCGAGGTGGAGAAGGCGGAGACGGCGCGGGTGAAGGTGCCGCTGCGCGAGATGGTCTCCGGGCAGTGGCGGGCACTGCTGCTCTGCGTCGGCCTGGTCCTGGTCTTCAACGTCACCGACTACATGCTGCTGTCGTACATGCCGAGCTACCTGACCAGCGAGCTGAAGTACGACGAGACCCACGGGCTGCTCGTGGTGCTGGGCGTGATGGCGCTGATGATGGTCGTCCAGCCGTTCGCGGGCGCGCTGACCGACCGCGTCGGGCGGCGGCCGCTGATCGCGGCGGGCTGCGCGGGCTTCCTGCTGCTGTCCGTCCCGGCGGTGCTGCTGATCCGCGAGGGCAGCCTGCTCGCGGTGGCCCTGGGCATGGGCGCGCTGGGCCTGCTGCTGGTCTGCTTCACGGCGTCGATGCCGTCGGCGCTGCCCGCGCTGTTCCCGACGCGGGTGCGCTACGGCTCGCTGTCGATCGGCTTCAACGTCTCGGTGTCCCTGTTCGGCGGGACGACGCCGCTGGTGGTGACGGCGCTGATCGGGGCGACGGGCAACATGATGATGCCCGCCTACTACATGATGGCCGCGGCCGTGGTCGGCGGCGTGGCGGTGTGGTTCATGACGGAGTCGGCGGGCCGGCCGCTGCCGGGCTCGGCGCCCGCGGTGGAGACCTCCGCCCCCGGAACACACCGGTGAAAAACCCTGCGGCGCCCGCACCCCGCGTCTAATATTCGTTAGCGCACCTACTTAGAACGGCTAAGTAGAGCGAACGGGAGACACGGGGTGCACACGGCATGAGCGAGTCGCAGCTCTGGGACGACGTCGACGGCTACTTCATCACCCACCTCGCGGCGGACGACGACGCCCTGGCGGCCGCCCGCAGGGAGAGCGACGCCGCCGGGCTGCCCCCGGTGAACGTCGCCGCCAACCAGGGCAAGCTCCTGCAGCTGCTCGCCCAGATCCAGGGCGCCCGCACCGTGCTGGAGATCGGCACCCTCGGCGGCTACAGCACCATCTGGCTGGCCCGCGCCCTGCCCTCCGACGGCCGCCTGGTCACCCTGGAGTACAGCGCCCGGCACGCGGAGGTCGCCGTCCGCAACATCGCCCGCGCCGGCCTCGACGCCCTCGTCGACGTGCGCGTGGGCCCCGCCCTGGAGTCCCTGCCGAAGCTCGCCGACGAGAACCCGCCGCCCTTCGACCTGGTCTTCATCGACGCGGACAAGGGCAACAACCCGCACTACCTCGAGTGGGCCCTCAAACTCACCAGCACCGGCGGCCTGATCGTCATCGACAACGTGGTCCGCGGCGGCCGGGTGGCCGACGCCCAAGACACCGCCGACGACGTGCGCGGCACCCGCGCCGCCATCGAGCTGATCGGCAGCCACCCGCGGCTCAGCGGCACCGCGGTCCAGACGGTCGGCGTCAAGGGGTACGACGGGTTCGCACTGGCCCGCGTGCTGGCCTGAGGCCGCCGGGCCCGCTAGACCTCGTGGTAGAAGCCGACGTTGACGCTGCGCGGCTCCGCGCGGTCCTGGACCACGACCTCGCCGCTGCCGCCCCTGGGCAGCGGCACCGTGCCGCCGTACGGCAGGGACTGCGGGTGTTCGCCGATGGTCAGCCGGACCTCGCTGGAGGGGTCCGGCTGCGAGCCGCGCAGCCAGCTCAGCCGCCAGGTGCCGTCGTCTCCGCAGCGGAACTCCAGGTGGACCCGGGAGACGAACAGCCAGTCGTCCGGCGTCGCCAGCCGGCACACGGACCTGTCCCGGCCCACCCGCAGCACCGAGTCCGGCTCGCTGGGCGCGTCGGCCATCTGCATACCGGCCGTGGCGCCCGCGTCCGCCGCGGTGACGGTGGCCATGGTGAGTTCGAGCACGTGCGCTCCTTCGAGGTCCGTCGGCTTGTCGCCGCCGCATGATAGATCGACCCGGGGAGCGGTGTCCGGCACACTGGGTTCATGACCGAGCGAAAGCCACCCGGCGTCGACTTCGAGTCCTGGGTCGACAAACAGATTCGAGACGCGGAGTCGCGCGGCGAGTTCGCCGAGCTGCCCGGCGCGGGCAAGCCCCTGCCGAGCGAGATGGACAGCACCTACGACGAACTGTGGTGGGTCAAACGGAAGATGGCCCGCGAGGGCTTCTCCGTGCTGCCGCCCACGCTGGCCCTGCGCAAGGAGGCGGAGGACGCTCTGGAGGCGGCGGCGAAGGCCCCGTCGGAGCGGGTGGTCCGGCGCATCGTCGAGGAGATCAACGTCAAGATCCGCGAGGTCATGTTCAAGCCGCCGCCCGGCCCCCCGCTGGGTCTGAAGCCCTACGACGTCGAAGAGGTCGTACGGCAGTGGCGGGAGGGCCGGGCGGACGGGGCGGAGCGGTGATGTGACGCCTGTCGGTCACAGGCGCATCAGACGGCCCGCCAGTTCGCGGTAGTCCCGCAGCGCCAGGCGGAGTTGCTCGGTGTCCGTACCGGGCGCGCCGCCGCCCTCGCCGGGCTCCCGCCAGGAGGCGCGCAGGGATCGACGGCGGTGCGTCACGGCCTCCGTGAAGCGGGCGGTGATCTCCTCCAGCACCCGGTCGGCCTCCTCGACGGAGGCACGCGGCGCGTCGACGAACCCGGCCAGCGCGTGGTGCAGCCGCTCACCGAGCCGGTCCGAGTCGGTCGGCGGGAGGAGTGGCCGGTCCGCCGCCGGAGAGGGCTTCGGGGGCGTCGCCGGGGAAGCGGGCCCGGGGGCGGCCCCGGCGGGGGCGGCCGGGGCGACCGCGGTGCCCGGATCGGCCGCAGTGCGGGCATCGGGCCGAGTACCGAGACCGGCCGCAGTGCGGGCATCGGACGTAGGGCCGGGATCGGCCGCAGCAGTGCGGGCATCGGGCGCAGTGCCGGGGGCGGCCGGGGTGCCCGGGGCGGCCGTGACGCCGCGGTCGGCCGTGGTGCCACGATCGGCCACGGTGCGGGCGTCGGCCGTGGTGCCGGAACCCGGGCTCGTGCCAGGGGCGGAATCGACGCCGCGCTCGGCGTGGACGTCGCCGCGGACGGCGTTGACGTCGCGGCCGGAGGCGGTGTCGTGTCCGGCGGCGGTGCCGGGCTTGCCTGTCGTGTCGGACATGACCTCAGCTCTCCTTCGGTCGACGCTTGCCGAGCGACCACGCGTGGGGCGCCCGGGCCGCCGGGGCCGGTTCGCCGGCGCGGGCTTCCGGGGCCCGCCCCCGCCCGTCACGGCCGTCGTGGCGGGCCGGGCGCATCAGGGCCTCGAACAGCGCGCGGGCCTCGACCATGGACGCACGCATCTCCTCCGTCTCCGTAGCGCCGCCGTCCCGCGCGTCGTCCACGCGCGCGTGCGTCGCACGGTGCACGCGGCGGTAGCCCTCGACATGGTGGGGGTGGTGCACGGACAGCGCCGTGAGCTGCTCCTCGTACTGCCCGCCGTCCGGGAAGCCCCGGACACCGGCGAGTTCCGCGAGGAGCCGGTCCGCCTCGGCGACCGCCTCGCGCGGGGAGTCGACGAAGCGTTCCTGGGCCGCGGTCCAGCGCGCCTCGAAGCGCTCGCGCTCGGCGGGTTCCAGGGACCGCGTGCGCAACGACCCGTGCCGCCGCAGCCGTTCGGTCAGTTCGCGTTCGGCGGCCTTGGTGTCGCCGTCGTGCCGGGCGACGGCCAGGTCGTACTCGGGCCCGAAGCGCCGCTTCAGGCCTCCGCCGTGCCGGGTTCCCCGTGCGCGCAGGGCAAGGACGGCCGCGACGACGAGCACGACCGCGACGACCACGATCAAAGCGATGATCACGCCTGTGGACATGAATGCCTTCCGGGTTTCGGCCTGCCGGCTCTCCGAGCGGCCGGTTCGCCGTTCGTGTTGCCCCCGAGGCCGCGCTCAAACGGTGCCCGGCGTGCGCCGACGGCGCACCGCTGGGAAAATACGCTTGCTCCGTCCACCGGTCCCTGCCGACCATGCCCGTCATGACCTGGACCGTCGCCCCGGAACCGTACGACTCCCCCGTCGCCGCCGCCCTGTGGCGCGCGTACTACACGGAGGTGAGCGACCGCTGGTACCGGTTGTACGAGGGGCACTCCACCGACCCCGACGAGCTGGAGCGGGAGATCGCCGCGTACTCCGGCTCCGACCTCGCACCGCCCCGGGGAGGGCTGTTGGTCGCGCGCTACGACGGTGAACCGGCCGGCACCTCGGGCGTGCGGCTGCTGGACGACGCGACCGCCGAGCTGACCCGGGTGTTCCTGTACGCCGGGATGCGCGGCCGGGGCGGCGCCGCGCTGCTCGTGCGGGCCGCCGAGGACGTGGCGCGCACGCTCGGGGCCGAGCGCGTCGTCCTGGACACACGCGGCGACCTCGTGGAGGCCCGCGCCCTGTACGCGCGCCTGGGCTACACCGAGACCGAGGCGTACAAGGAGGATCCGTACGCCGAGCACTGGTTCGCCAAGCCGCTGCACGCTGACGGCGGCTCCCGAAGGCCCACGGCTGACGGCTGACGGCTGACGGCTGACGGCTGACGGCTCACAGCTGACGGCTCACGGTGGTCAACCGGCCCGCGCGGGCGTACGCCCCTCCTGCGCCTCGCGCCCCTTGCGCCCGGCGTGCCGGTCGTGCGGGCGCTCCCGCTCCGAGCCGCACAGCTCGCCGGTCAGCTCGTGCACGAGCTGCACCAGGTCGGTCGGGCGGTCCGGGCCCCACCAGTCGCCGAGCAGCTCGGCGAGGGAGTCCTCGCGGGCCAGCGCCAGCCGTTCGGCGACCTCGCGCCCCCGGCCGGTGAGAACCAGGTCGGGGCCCTCCCGAACGGCCAAGTGGCGTTCCTCCACCTGGCGGGCGGCCGCCATCACGGTGGCCAGCGGTACGGGGCTGCGCTCGGCGAGCTGGGCCGGCTCGACCCGGCCGTACTTCCTGACCCGCAGCAGGATCCAGCTCGACGCGGGCAGCAGGTCGTAGCCCGCCCGGTCGGTGATCCGGCGGTAGATCTCCCGGCGGCCCTCCCGGGTGCCGAGGACCGACAGGGCGCGGCACACCTCGTCGTGCGAGGAGCGTTCCACCGGGTTGCTGGCGAGGGTCTGGGTGGCGTCCGGGGCCGTGACCGAGCCGCGCAGCCGGTCCTCCTTGAGGAACCAGGCCAGGAGGAAGGCGACCAGGGCGACGGGAGCGGCGTACAGGAAGACGTCGGTGATGGAGGAGGCGTAGGCGTGGATCGCCTCGGGGCGCAGCGCGGGCGGCAGGGCGCCGATGCCGCGCGGGTCGGCCTTGAGGGTGTCCACGGAGACGCCGGGCGGCAGGGCGGCGCCCCGGAAGGCGTCGGTGAGCTGGTCGGCGAGGCGGCTCGCGAAGATCGTGCCGAAGATCGCCACGCCGAACGAGGCGCCGATGGACCGGAAGAAGGTCGCGCCGGAGGTGGCGACGCCCAGGTCCTCGTAGGCGACGGCATTCTGCACGATGAGGACGAGCACCTGCATCACCAGGCCGAGTCCCAGGCCGAAGACGAAGAAGTAGGCGCTCACCTCGGCGGTGGCGCTGTTCTCGTCGAGCCGGTGCAGCAGGAGCAGGCCGAGGGTGGTGACGGCGGTGCCCGAGACGGGGAACACCTTCCAGCGGCCGGTACGGCTGACGATCTGCCCGGAGAGGGTCGACGACAGCAGCAGGCCGAACACCATCGGCAGCATGTACACACCGGACATGGTGGGGGTGACGCCGCGCACGACCTGCAGGAACGTCGGCAGGTACGTCATCGCGCCGAACATCGCGAAGCCGATGACGAAGCTGATGACGGCGGAGAGCGTGAAGGTGCGGACGCGGAAGAGCTTGAGCGGCAGGACGGGCTCGGCCGCCCCGCGCTCCACGGCCACGAAGAGCACGGCCAGTACCACCGCCAGCACCGCGAGCCCGATGATCTGCGGGGAGCCCCAGGCCCAGGTCGTGCCGCCGAGCGAGGCCACCAGGACCAGACAGGTGGCGACGGAGGCGATGAGGAGGGTGCCGAGATAGTCGATGACGTGCCGGGTGGTGCGGCGCGGGATGTGCAGGACCGCCGCGATGACGGCCAGGGCGACGATGCCGATGGGCAGGTTGATGTAGAAGACCCAGCGCCAGCTGAGGTGCTCGGTGAAGACCCCGCCGAGCAGCGGCCCGAGCACGCTGGTCGCGCCGAAGACGGCGCCGAACAGCCCCTGGTAGCGGCCTCGTTCGCGGGGCGGGACCAGGTCGCCGACGATCGCCATCGACAGCACCATCAGCCCGCCGCCGCCCAGCCCTTGCAGAGCGCGGAAGGCGATCAGCTGGCCCATGCCCTGCGCGATGCCGCACAGCGCGGAACCGACCAGGAAGATCCCGATCGCCAGCTGGAACAGCCTCTTGCGCCCGTACTGGTCGCCGAGCTTGCCCCACAGCGGTGTCGCGGCGGTCGCCGCCAGGAGGTACGCGGTGACCACCCAGGACAGGTGCTCCAGGCCGCCCAGGTCGCTCACGATGGTGGGCAGCGCCGTCGACACGATGGTCTGGTCGAGCGCGGCGAGCAGCATGCCGAGCAGCAGGGCCCCGATGGAGACGAGCACACCGCCGGCGACCTGCTCCCGCTCCCCCGGCGCCCCCGGCCTCCGCTCCGGTGCCGCCTCCGTCGCCCCGCGCACGTCTCCGGCCATGTGGACCTCCACGGTGTCATGCCGCTCACGGTGTCGATGCGCACAGCCCGTCCAACCGTCCGGGCCACTGCCCATCCAGGTCGGTGTGACCAGTTTTGGCCGTTTCAGTCCTCCGGGAAGCCGGGATTCCGGGGGCGTGTGCGCGAAAGTGTGGAGAAGATCTGCATAATCTCTGAAGTTCGCGAGGGGAGTCGCGAGGGGAGGGACGAACGCGTGAAGCAGGAGAAGGAGCCGCCGCAGGAGCGGCCCGCGAGGGCCTCGTGCCCGGAGTGCGGCACGCCCAGAGCGGCGGACAACACGCCGTCCTGCGCCTGCGGCACCAGGGCGTCCGACGCCCTGCGCGACGCGCGCACGGCCCAGGCGGCAGCGGCGGAGGACTTCGACCCGCTGCGCATACGGCCGTACGTCGAGCTGGACGGGGCCGGGGGCCCCTCGGGCGCCGCGACCGGTACAGCCGGTGCGTCGGGTACGCCCGGCGCGTCCGGTACGACTGGAACATCCGGTACGACTGAAACGTCTGGCACGCCCGGCCTGCCCGGTACATCGGGCGTGTCCGGTGAGCGGCCCGCGCCCGCGCCCTCGTCCGACCTGGACGCCACCATGACGCTGCGCGCGGTCGACGCCGGTGGGGGTATGGGTGCCCAGGCCGATACGGGTGCCACCGCCGGTGCGGGCGCCCAGGCCGGTGCGGGCGCCGCCGCTGGTGGCGGCGGGGGCGGCGCCGGCGGCGGGGGCGACGCCGGGGGCAGTGGCGGCGCCGATGACGGTGCCGGTTCCCCCGGCGGCGGCGCGAAAGCGACCTCCGCACTGCCGACGCCCCTCGCCCCCTCGTCCGGCTTGCCCAGCGCACACGACCTACGACTGTTCGACACGTCCGCCACCGCGCCCCTCCCCCAGGTGGCGCCGGGGACGGAGGGCGCACAGGGCGCGGGCGGCGCCGGGCGGCCTCCGCGCAGGCGCCGCAAGGGGGTACTGCTGAGCGCCGCCGGGGCGGTCGTGGTCGTGGTCGGCGCCGCGGGATACGCCGGCGGGCTGTTCTCGTACGACACGCCTTCGCGGGACGGGGCGATGCCGGACGAGGTGCGGGCGAGCGTGCCGGACGCCTCGACGAGCGAGACCTCGCCGAGCGCGGAACCGAGCGCCTCCTCGGCCTCGTCGACGCCCTCCGCGTCGGCCTCGCCCTCCGAGTCCGCTTCCCCTTCGGCCAGTGCGAGCGCCTCGGCCTCGCCGTCCCCGTCGGCGTCGAGCGCCTCGCCCACACCGTCCCGGTCGGCGGAGCCGACGCAGAGCACGACCGCGCCGGGCGCCGACGCCTCGCAGGAGTCCGAGGGCGACGACCTCACCCCGGACGGCGGCCCCACGCTGCAGCGCGGCGACCAGGGTCCGGAGGTCGTGGAACTGCAACAGCGCCTGGCCGCGATGGAGATGTACCGGGGCGACCTCAACGGCAACTTCAACCGCCAGGTCGAGGACGCGGTCCGCCACTACCAGTGGTACCGCGGCATCTACACCGACGGCGTCGGCGTCTACGGCCCGGACACCCGCCGCAGGCTCGAGTCGGAACCACGACAGCCGTAGTCGCGGCAGCCGGGCAACGAGAGCCGGTCGACGAGAGCCGTACTCTCGACGAGAGCCGTAGACCGGGAGCCGCAGCGCGGGCGCCGGAGCGCGAGGCACCGCGCAGCGAGAGCCGTGGGCGGAGCCGTCAAAGGCTGCCCCGGGCGACGGTCAGCCGATGTGCAGCCGCAGCGACCCGTCCGCGTCGGCCTCGACACGCACCCGCGTCAGATCCTCCACGACCACGTCCGGTCGGTGCAGCCCGGCACGCGGCCCGACCCCGACGACCCGCATGCCGGCGGCGCGCGCGGCCGCGATGCCGGCGCCGGAGTCCTCGAAGGCGACGCAGTCGGCGGGGGCGACGCCCAGTTCGGCGGCGCCCTTGAGGAAGCCCTCGGGGTCGGGCTTGCTGGCGCCGACCGACTCGGCGGTGACCCGGACGTCCGGCTGAGCGAGCCCGGCGGCGGCCATCCGTGCGGTGGACAGGGCCACGTCGGCCGAGGTCACCAGGGCGTGCGGCAGACCGCGCAGCGAGGCGAGGAACTGGGCCGCGCCGGGGATCGCGACGACGCCCTCGGTGTCGGCGGTCTCCTCGGCGAGCATGCGCGCGTTGTCGGCGTGGTTCTGCTCCATGGGCCGGTCCGGCAGCAGCATCGCCATCGAGGCGTAACCCTGCCGTCCGTGGACGACCTTCATCACCTCGTCGCCGTCCAGCCCGTGCCGGTCGGCCCAGCGCCGCCAGACGCGTTCGACGGCGGCGTCCGAGTTGACGAGGGTGCCGTCCATGTCGAGCAGCAGGGCGCGGGCGGGGAGAACGGTGGTGGCGGTGGCCGTCATCGGCAGACTCCAAGGCGCAGGGAGGGAACAAGGCGGCCCCGCCCGCCGGTCAGGGAGAACGGGCGGGAGCCACTTTGTTCATCCACGGTACAAAACAGACCGGGGTTCGCGCCACCGGCGCACGCCGACGGCCCCGAAACGGACCGGCGCTCGCGCCACCGACACCCGCCGCCGGAACCGCCGGAACCCGGTGCTCGCCGCTCAGCCGGCGATCGCCTCCCACAGGCTCCACACGCCGAGGCCCAGCATGAGTACGGCCGCGATCTTCGTGATCAGCCCCAGCGGCACCCGCTTCATCAGGGCCTTTCCACCGACGATGCCGAGCCCGGCCACCGCCCACAGCGCGAGAACCGCACCGAGGCCGACGGAGAGCGGGTCGTCGTAGCGGGCGGCGAGGTTCGCCGTCATGATCTGCGTCAGGTCACCGAACTCGGCGACCAGGATGAGCATGAAGCCCGCCCCGGCGACCTTCCAGAAGGACTGGTCCTCCGGCTTGCGGATCTCCTCGTCCTCGTCGTCCTTCTTCATCAGCAGCACGGCGGCGCCGCCCAGGAACAGCACACCGGTGATCGCGTGCACGAGCTGCTGGGGCAGCAGGGTCAGCACGCTGCCGGCTGCGACCGCGAGCACGACGTGCAGGAGGAAGGCGGCGGCCACGCCCGCGAAGACGTACGAGGCGCGGTAGCGGGTGCCGAGGACGAGGCCGGCGAGCGCGGTCTTGTCCGGCAGTTCGGCGAGGAAGACGACACCGAAGACGAGCGCCGTCACGGTCAGGCTGATCAAGATTCCTCAATCGGTCGGGGCCACCCCACCGAGAGTGCTGGTTGCGCGGACTTCATCCTTTCCGCGACGCGCGACACCTCGGCACGGCAGCACACGGATCCGCCCGTGCCGTACGGCACGGGCGTGCACTGCTTGCCGAAGGTCTCGCTGGCCCGCCCCGCTTGCGAGGCCTGCCTCCGGGCGCCGGCTCAGACGAGCTGAGCAGTATGTCGACGGTCCGGCGAAGAGCTACTCCCCTTCTGCGCCGTCCATAGTACGCGAACCCGCACACGGTCCCGAGGGCCGAAAGTCCCCCGCCGGGATGCGGGGACCGCTCCCGCGCCGTCCGCCACGAGTTCCGCCCCGGCCTCCGCCCCGGGTTCCGTCACGAGTCCCGCCGCACACCTAGACGTGCCATGCACACGTCATTAGCTTCTTACCGACCGCACACCTGTGCGCCATGCGGCGTCGCGAGCATTCCCCTGCTCGCGTCCCAACACCCCCACACCCACAGGGAGTTCGCATGCCGAAGTTCTACGCGCGTCGACGGCTCGGTTTCCTCGCGGCGCTCACCGGGCTCATAGCCTCCGCCGGGCTCCTCAACGGCCCGGCCGCCTCCGCCGCCCTCCCCACGCCGGTCAGCGCCGCCACCGCCCGCACCTACCTGGCCTCCCTCACGGTGGCCACCGAGGACCGCACCGGCTACGACCGCGACCTCTTCCCGCACTGGATCACGCAGTCGGGCACCTGCAACACCCGCGAGACGATCCTCAAGCGCGACGGCACGAACGTCGTCACCAACTCCTCCTGCGCCGCCACCGGCGGCAGCTGGTACTCCCCCTACGACGGCGCCACCTGGTCCGCCTCCTCCGACGTCGACATCGACCATCTCGTACCGCTCGCCGAGGCCTGGGACTCCGGCGCCGACTCCTGGACCACCTCGCGCCGGCAGTCCTTCGCCAACGACCTCACCCGGCCCCAGCTCCTCGCGGTCACCGACAACGTCAACCAGTCCAAGGGCGACCAGGACCCGGCCACGTGGATGCCCTCGCGCAGCGCCTACCGCTGCACGTACGTACGCGCCTGGGTGCAGGTGAAGTACTACTACGACCTCTCGGTCGACTCGGCGGAGAAGTCCGCCCTGCAGGGCTACCTCGCGAACTGCTGACGCCCCGCCCGCCGTCCCCTCCGGCGTTCCTTCCGCTGCCCGTTCGACCCTCCGTCGACATCCGTCGGCCATCCGTTCGGCACGGAACCTCCCCGCCGGCCTCCGTCGTTCCGTACCGTACGGGGCGACGGAGGAGAGGAGCATCATGGCGGGACTGCGCCTGGGCCCACTGCTGAGGTACGCCGACGGTTCGTGCGCGACCGTCTGGGTCGAGACGAGCGGCCCCTGCACCGCCGAGGTGCGGTGCGCCGACGGCGCCCGGGGGACGGCCGACACCTTCCGGGTCGCCGGTCACCACTACGCCCTGGTCCCGGTCGACGGCCTGACGCCGGGCACGGCGACGGAGTACGAGGTGCTCCTCGACGGCGCGAGCGTGTGGCCGCCGCCGGACTCCCGCTTCCCGCCCTCGGTGATCGCCACGCCCACGGACGACGACGGCATGCGCGTCGCCTTCGGCTCCTGCCGCTGGGCCGCGCCACCGGCCGGCGGGAAGGATGCGGTCGGCCCGGACGCACTGGACACCCTCTCCGCCCGCATCGCGGCCGACCCCGGGGGCGCCCGCCCCGACGTACTGCTCCTGCTCGGCGACCAGGTCTACGCCGACGAGGTCTCCGACGCCACGCGCCACTGGATCTCCGGCCGCCGCGACCTGGACCGGCCTCCCGGCGACCAGGTCGCCGACTACGAGGAGTACACCCGCCTCTACTACGAATCATGGCTCGACCCCGAGGTGCGCTGGCTGCTCTCCACCGTGCCCAGTTGCATGATCTTCGACGACCACGACGTCATCGACGACTGGAACACCTCCGCCGCCTGGCTCGCCGACATGCGGGCCACCGACTGGTGGCAGGAGCGGCTGCTGAGCGGGCTGATGTCGTACTGGGTGTACCAGCAGCTGGGCAACCTCTCCCCGGACGAGCTGGCCACCGACCCGCTGTACGCGGCCGTCCGCGAGACCCCCGACGGCACCGCCGCGCTCCGGGCGTTCGCGGCCCGGGCCGACGCCGATCCGGCCTCCGTCCGCTGGAGCTACCGGCGTGACTTCGGCCGTACCCGGCTGCTGATGGTGGACTCCCGCGCGGCCCGCGTCCTGGAGGAGGGCCGCCGCACGATGCTCGACCCCGGCGAGGCCGCCTGGCTGCACGAGCAGATCATGGACGGGCGGGGCGCCGCCGACGGCCCAGGGGACGGGGCCGGAGTCAAGGACGGAGACACGGGTGCGGGGCGTGGCGCCTACGACCACCTGCTCATCGGCACCTCCCTGCCCTGGCTGCTGCCCCACCTGGTGCACGACGTGGAGGCGTGGAACTCGGCGATCTGCGGCGGCGAGCGGGGCGCGCGCTGGGCGCGGCTCGGGGAACGGATCCGGCGCGGGGCCGACCTGGAGCACTGGTCCGCGTTCCCGTCGTCCTTCGCGGCGCTCGGCGACCTGATCGCCGAGGCCGGTACGGGGCCGGGGGCACCCGCGACGGTGAGCGTGCTGTCGGGCGACGTCCACCACGCCTACGTGGCTGAGCCGTCCTGGCCCGGTCGTGCGCCCGACGCGCGGGTGGCCCAGCTGACCTGCTCCCCCGTCCACAACTCCGTGCCGCTCTCGATCCGCCTCGGCTTCCGCTTCGGCTGGAGCGCACCGGCGCGTGCCCTCGGGCGGCGCATCGCCCGGCACGGCCGCTGCGACCCGCCGACGGTGAGCTGGCGCAGGACCGGCGGTCCCTGGTTCGGCAACCAGATCATGACGCTGACCCTGCGGGGCCGGTCGGCGCGACTGCGCCTGGAGCAGGCCCGGGCGAACCGTGACGGTGCGAACGTCCTGCGGGTGATCACGGACCGGGAGCTCGCGCAGCCGGACTGAGGCGGCGTGAGCGAGACGCCGGGTGGGTATGAAATGAGTCACATCGGCGGGGCGCGCGCCGCTCGTGGGAGCGCTCCCACCTGGTCCGCCTGCGGTGAGGTGCCGGTGACCGCGCGTTAAGCTATGGCTAAATGTTGAACTTGCAAGTACTCATTAGGCACACCTAACGTGGGCAGCCCACTCGGTTCCGTCCCCACCGGCCGCACCCGGCCGGCCGACCGGAGGAGCAAACCCCCCATGCCCCGACGCCTCGAAAGCGCCACCGCCCAGCCCTACGTGCTCGGCTTGTTCCGCATAGTCGTCAGCCTGCTCTTCGCCTGCCACGGCGCCGCGTCCCTCTTCGGCGTCCTCGGCGGCGCCGCGGGGTCGGGCGGCACCCTCGACGCGGGCACCTGGCCCGGCTGGTACGCGGCCGTGATCCAGCTGGTCGGCGGCGGCCTCGTCCTGCTGGGCCTCGGCACCCGCCCGGCGGCGGTCATCTGCTCCGGCTCGATGGCCTACGCGTACTTCAAGGTGCACCAGCCCGGCGCCCTGTGGCCGCTGGAGAACGGCGGCGAGGCCCCCGCCATGTTCTGCTGGGCCTTCCTGCTGCTCGCCTTCACCGGTTCCGGCGCCTTCGGCCTGGACCGCCTCCTCTCCCGGCGCTCCTCCGTGCCGGAGGAGTCCACCCCGGAGCGGCAGACACCGGTCGCGGCCTGATCGGACCGCCGCGGCGCTTCCCTTCCCCGCACGCACGGCAGTCCCTCCCCGCACTCGCGGCAGCGGTGCCTCCCGGAAGCGGAGGCACCGCTGCCGTGCGTACGGCGGGCGGAGGCGGGCGCGGGTGACGGCGGTGTGAATGTCCCGCACTGAACACACAAGCCCCCTGTGAACCCTCTGTCACACCCCGGGCGTACGCTGTATGGCTGTCATTGGCCGCTCCTGCCGTCCCCGCGTCTCGCGGCATGGCCCGGCCCACGGGGGAGTATCGGGGAGTAGTGGTGGTCGAGAGTCTGGGAAGCATCGGGTCGCTGGTCAGCAGCCCATGGATCTATGCGCTGGTGGCCGTCTCGGTGCTCCTCGACATCTTCCTGCCGGTGCTGCCGAGCGGGGTCCTGGTGATCACTGCGGCGACGGCCGCGGCCGCCGGTTCTGGCGCGGCGGCCGCGGGACGGGTTCCGCAGGACGTGCCCGACATCCTCGTCCTGACGCTCTGCGCGGCGACCGCCTCCGTCGCCGGTGACCTGGCCGTCTACCGCCTCGCCTGGCGCGGCGGGGCACGGCTGGACCGCGCCATCGCCCGTTCCCGGCGGCTGACCACCGCGCAGGAACGTCTCGGCGGCGCACTCGCCCGCGGCGGCGGCTCCCTCGTCGTCCTGGCCCGCTTCGCCCCGGCCGGCCGCTCCGTCGTCTCACTCGTCGCCGGCGCGGCCCATCGCCGGATCCGCGAGTTCCTCCCCTGGTCGGCTCTCGCCGGGCTGGCCTGGGCCGCCTACAGCGTCGCCCTCGGCTACTTCGGCGGCCAGTGGCTGGGCGCGACCTGGCTGGCGACGGGAGTGTCGCTGGTGGCGCTCTTCGGCGCGGGGGCGGGCGCCGCGTACCTCATGCGCCGCCAGCCGCGCGCGACCGAGGCCTCCTAGGGGCAGACCGCGGCAGAGGCCGCCGTACGGGGAGGGTCTGCGGCAACGGCAGGCCCCGCGCGCGGCAGCGCCGAGCGGCGTCAGGAGGCCCGTCGCGTGCCGGCGCCTCCCCGTATTTCCAGGCCGTCCAGCAGCTCGGCCGTGGCCTCGGCGACGGCCTCGACGGCACGGTCGAAGACCTCCTGGTTGTGCGCGGCCGGCGCGCGGAACCCGGAGACCTTGCGGACGTACTGAAGGGCTGCGGCCCTGATCTCGTCCTCGGTGGCCTCCTCGGCCAGCGCGGGCGGGCGCAGGGTCTTGATGCTGCGGCACATGACGTCAGTCCTGCCTCTCCAGGTCCACGCGCCAGTCGTTCGACCTGATCCAGTGGCCCTTCGGATACTCGAAGTCGACCTGCCCGAGCAGCGTGAACCCGGCCCCTCTGCAGACCGCGTTGGAGGCGGCGTGGTGGGCGCTCGGGAACGCGTGCAGATACCGGTGGGACCCGGCCGCACGAGCCGCCTCCCGTACGGCACGGGCCGCCCGCACGGCCAGCCCCCGCCCCTGGAACTCCGGCAGCACGCCCCACCCGGTCTCCCAGATCCCGGTGTCCCGCCAGGTCCGCTGCCAGAATCCGACGGAGCCGACGGCCTCGCCGCCGTCCGCCAGGGTCACCCGGTACATCCGCCCCGACGCCGGCTCCACGTACCGTCTGTGCCGGACCAGGAGCTGTTCCTCGCTCTCCGGGCCGCCCAGGTGTTCGGTCATCTCCGGGCTGTTGAGCCTGTGCAGCAGCCACAGGTCCTGCTCGGCCCAGGGGACCAGGCTCACCCGCTGCCCTCCCACTCCGGTCCGCTCGTCCAGGCTGTCCATGTCTTCACGGTAGGGCAGGGATCTGACAGTGGGCCCGGGCCGGGGCGCCACCCGTTCGCGTGAACCACAGAAGGGAACGCGCGCCTCAAAATCGAACAGGCGTATCATTGAAGCGTGGCTACGACCTATGATTTCCCCAGTGACCTCCTCGCCGGTCAGGAGGAACTGCATCAGGTCCGGGCCGAGTTGTCGGCCCTGCTGAAGAGACTCCCCTGGTCCGTCGAACCGCTGGAGGGGTTCAGCGACGACACCGGCTGGCGCAAGGTCGAGCGCCCGGCCTCGCCCGGCTGGTCCGCGGACGACCAGGCGGAGGTCGAAAAGCTCCGGCAGCGCGAGCGCGAGCTGGCCGTGTTCGTCAGCACCCATCGCTACTGGTCGGAGATAACCGGCCCCGACCAAGTGCGCGCCCGGTCGGAACTGAAACGCGCCCATGAGGCCCCGCTCCCGCGCACCCCGCCCGGGCCCGCCTGAGGAACGTCGCCCGGCGCTTCTCGCGGACCTGCGCTTCTGACGGGCCTCGTCCCGGCGAGACGGCACGACCGCACGCGGAAGGCCCCCGGAAGAACTCCGGGGGCCTTCGCACCGACGTACGGCGCCGGTCCTGGTGGGCGCGGACGGTTTCGAACCGCCGACATCCTGCTTGTAAGGCAGGCGCTCTACCCCTGAGCTACGCACCCAGGACGAGTCGACAGCCTACATGGCCCGGGGCGCTGCCCGGCAAACGCGTTCAGGCGGTGCTCCGGCCGGGGGGACGGGGCCGGGGGGTTAACCCCACCCCGAATCCGGTAGCGGCCCGGATCCCGGCGGGGGCCCGGCCTCCGTACCGTCGAAGAGCCTCGCCGAACGGGGGCGTCCGCCACCGCGGAAGGCCCGGGCGCGGCACCTCGTCGTCCGTTCCAGGGGGAGACCGTCATGCCTGCCCGTACCGTTCCCGTCCGCGCGTTCGCCGCCGCCGGCGCCGTCGCCTTTCTCGTCGCGGGCCTGAGTGCCTGCGCCTCCGCCGCGGACGACAAGGACCCCGAGCACCGGTCGTTCGCCCTCCCGGGCCGTACGCTCACCGTCGACTCCGACGACTCCGCCCTGGAGCTCGTCGCCTCCGACGACCACGCGTCCGGCAAGATCGAGGTCACCCGGTGGTTCTCCGGGTCGGTCGCCGTCGGTTCGGAACCCGAGGTGACCTGGAAGATGGACGGCGACCGGCTGGTGCTGCGGATGCACTGCTCCGGCGTGGTCGCCAACTGTGCGGCCAAGCACCGCATCGAGGTGCCGCGCGGCGTGGCCGTGAAGGTGAGGGACGGGGACGGCAGCGTGCGGGCGAGCGGGTTCGAGGACGCGCTGAACATCCGTACCGGCGACGGCTCCGTGCACGTCACCGACTCCTCCGGGCCGCTGGAGCTGCGTACCGACGACGGTTCCGTGCGTGCCGCCGTCTCCTCCCGGCAGGTGAAGGCGCACACCGGCGACGGTTCGGTCCGGCTCGACCTCGGCACCGTCCCGGACCAGGTGGAGTCCCGCACGAGCGACGGCTCCGTGACGATCTCACTGCCCCGGGCCACGTACAAGGTGTCCACCGACACCGGTGACGGCGCGGTCGACGTGTCCGTGCCCACCGACGACGCCAGCGCGCACGTGGTCGACGCCCGGTCCGGTGACGGCAAAATCACCGTCCGAACCGCGAACTGACCGGCCCGTGTGTTCGTCCTCAACGGGTGGGAGAATGAACCCGGGCAGGACGGACGACACGGGAGAGTGATGTGACGGCGACGCCATCGCAGCCGTACCCGCCGATGGCGGTGCGCGCCCAGCGCCTGCCGCACCACTCCCGCCGCCGGGCGCCCGGTGCGGTCCGCGAAGCGATCACCCTGATGGGCCTGCCGCTGCTCGCCGTCCTCGCGCTGCCCGCCGCGTTCGCCGGGGGCGGCACCCGGCGGTGGTTCGGCGGGCGGGCCGAGAGTCAGCGGGCGGAGGCCCAGACCGCGAAGGACGACGCGGCCGCCGCCTTCTACGAGCTGGACACCGCCCAGCGGGACCTGCGGATCTCGATAGAGACGATCGCCGCCGTCGACTCCTCCCCCGCCGCCCGCCGCGCGGTCACCGACTTCGAGGCCCTCGGCCGGCGCATCGACGAGGTCAGCCACCAGTACATCAGCGCCGTCGACGCCCACGATCTGGACCGGGACGACCTGGAGGCGTCCGCCGCCTCCCGCGCCCGCACCGAACTGACCGCCGCCAAGACCGAGCTGGGCCGGGTCAAGCAGGAACTGGACCGCTTCGCCGAGGGCCTCGGCCCTCTCCTCGGCAAGGCCGAGACCCAGTTGGCCCGGCTGGCACCGGCCGTGGAGCGCGCCCGGCAGGCCCTGCTCGCCGCCTCCAACGCCCTGGACGCCGCGCGAGGATCCGGACTGAAGGCGGACGACCTCGCCACCCGTCTCGCCACCCTCGGCCCGGAGCTGACCCGGCTGAACCAGGGCGCGGGACAGCACGGAGTACCCCAGACCCTCGAGCGGGCCGAACGCGTCACCCGGGAGGCCGAGGCGGTCCGCGCCGAGGCGGAACGCCTGCCCGAGCGCGCCGCCGAGATCGACCACCGCCTGGTCTCCCTGCGCACCCGCGCCCAGGCCCTGACCACCCGGACCGGGCAGGTCGAGCCGGTGCTCAGCGAGCTGCGGCGCCGCTTCACCGCCGCCTGCTGGCAGGACCTCCAGCACGTGCCGGAGCAGGCCACCGAATCGGTCCGGCAGGCCGAGCGGAAACTGGCCGAGGCACGGACCGCCCGCGACGAACAGCGCTGGCCCGACGCGACCGCCCTGCTGTCGACGGTACGGGCGCTGCTGAACTCGACCGACGAGGCCGTCTCGGCGGCCGGCGACCGGCTGCGGCAGCTGAACGCCGTGCAGAAGGACCCGCAGCAGGAGATCGAGCGCACCCGCTTCGCCGTCCGCGACGCCCAGCGCCTGGCCATGGCCGGGCGCAACACCCCCGAGCCCCGTCACGCGCGCCCGTTGGACGACGCCGTGGCCCGGCTGGAGCGGGCGGCCACCACGCTGGAGGGCCGGCACCCGGACTACTGGCACTTCCTGACGGAGACGGAAGCGGTCCGGCAGACGGTGGCCCACGTGGTCGCGCAGATCCGCGAGGAACGCGGCACCGGTCACTGACCGCCTCGGACGACTGGGGGCACCGGCCGACCTTGCCGGTTAACCTGTGCGCATGCCTCGCTACGAGTACCGCTGCCGGAGCTGCGGCGACACCTTCGAACTGAGCCGTCCCATGGCCGAGTCCTCCGCCCCCGCCGCCTGCCCGGCGGGTCACGACGACACGGTGAAGCTGCTGTCGACGGTCGCGGTCGGCGGCTCGGCTTCCGCGTCCGCGCCGGCGCCCTCGTCGGGTGGCGGCGGGGGCTGCTGCGGCGGGGGCTGCTGCGGCTGAGGCCCGCTCTTCTCGGCTCAGCTCCCCAGATAGCGCAGCACCGCCAGCACCCTGCGTGAATAACCTTCACCTCCCGTCAGCTCCAGCTTGTCGAAGATCGCGTTGGCGTGCTTCTCCACGGCGCTCTGCGAGATGTGCAGCCGCCGTGCGATCGCCGCGTTGGTGTGGCCCTGCGCCATCTCGGCCAGCACGTCCCGCTCCCGTACGGTGAGCCGGGCGAGCAGGTCGGTGTGCGTCGTACGGCCGAGCAGCTGACGGACGACCTCCGGGTCGAAGGCGGCGCGTCCGGCAGCGACCCGCTCCAGCGCGTCGAGGAATTCGTCGACCTGGACCACACGGTCCTTGAGCAGGTAACCGACTCCTTCCGTGTCCCCGGTGAGTAATTCGGTCGCGTATCGCTTCTCGACGTACTGCGACAGCACCAGCACTCCGACCCGCGGCCACCGCTCGCGTATCTCCAGGGCCGCGCGCAGGCCCTCGTCCGTGTGCGTGGGCGGCATCCGGACGTCGGCGACGACCACGTCCGGCGGGTCCTCGGCTACCGCCTTGAGCAGCAGTTCGGCATTGCCCACGGCCGCGACGACCTCGTGGCCCTCCTCCGCCAGCAACCGCACCAGCCCCTCCCTCAGCAGGGTCGAGTCCTCGGCGAGCATCAGCCGCATGGCCACTCCGCGGCCACGAGGGTCGGCCCTCCCGGCGGGCTGACCACGCTGAGGCTGCCGTCGAGAGCGGCGACGCGCCGGGCGAGGCCGAACAGTCCGCTGCCGGCGGCGTTCGCCCCGCCACAGCCGTCGTCCTGCACACTCACGTACATCCGTTCCTCCTCCACTCTGACGGCGACGCTTATGCGGGTCGGCGCCGCGTGTTTGACCGCGTTCGTGACCGCCTCGCAGACCACGAAGTACGCGACGGTCGCCACGGCCTGCTCGGGCTCCTCGGTGAGCTCGTACACGACTCCCACCGGCACCGACGCCCGCTCGGCGACCGTCTCCAGGGCCGCGCGCAGCCCCGCCTCGTCCAGCGTGGTCGGGTAGATCCGCCACGCCACCTCGCGCAGCTCGTCCAGGGCTCGGCGGCTCTCGTCGTGCGCCTGGCCCAGCAGCCGGTCCCGGCGGTCGGCGTCCTGACTGCGGCGGGCCCGGCCGAGGAGCATGCCGAGGGCGACGAGACGCTGCTGCACACCGTCGTGCAGGTCTCGCTCGATGCGGCGCCGTTCGTCGTTCACCGCGTCCACCACCGCGGCGCGGCTGGCGGACAGCTCGGCAATCCGTCGCTCCAGCTCCTCCTGGTGGCGAGGGCCGAGGAAGTGCCGTGCCAGCTGCCCCTCCAGTCCCACCACACCGAATATTCCCTGCACGGCGAGGAACACGAGGAAGAGGCCGCCCAGACTGCCCAGGACCAGCGAACCGGGATTGCGTATGCCGTCCAGCAGGAGCCAGCCGTACACCCCGAAGGTGCCGTACGCCAGGCCGACGGCGGCCGTCAGCATCACGACCCCGCCCAGCACGCCCAGGGCCCAGTGGCAGGCGACGTACCGCAGCACCCGCACGTCCTCGTACGCGGGCGTGACGCGGAGGTCGAGCCACATCCGCAGCCGGCCCCGCTCCAGCTCCGCCAGGATCCGCGCGCCCGCGAGGATCGGCCGCAGTACCGCACGGCGCCCCTCCGGCCAGGCCGCAACCGGCAGCAGGACCACTCCGGCCAGCAGGGCGAAGAGCAGCTCGACGGCGGCCGTGGCGGTCCCCATGATGAGGCCCACCCCGCACCGCAGTACACGTCGCGCCATGTCTCGCATGATCGCGAGGCTAGTCCGGCGCGTCAGCAGCGCACACTGCGGAAAACCGCAATTCTCGCCTGCGGTGCACCGCATTCGATCCTGCGGTCTTCCTCAGGGTCCCTTCAGCCGCGGTTTTCTAGCGTGGTCGTCATGACAGCCATCGCAGCGCAGTCGGCCGCGGACAGCGGCGCGGCCCCGCAGTGGATCAACGACCTCATGGACGCCCTCGGCGCGCCGGGTGCCGGCCTCGCCATCGCTCTGGAGAATCTCTTTCCTCCGCTGCCGAGCGAGGTGATCCTTCCGCTCGCCGGGTTCGCCGCGAGCTCCGGCCGGATGAACCTGATCGCCGTCCTGCTGTGGACGACGGCGGGTTCGGTGATCGGCGCGCTCGCCCTGTACGGGATCGGTGCCCTGCTCGGCCGGGACCGCACGGTGGCGATAGCGGGGAAGCTGCCGCTGGTGAAGGTGTCCGACATAGAGAAGACGGAGGCCTGGTTCCTCAAGCACGGGACGAAGGCCGTGTTCTTCGGCCGGATGATCCCCATCTTCCGCAGTCTGATCTCCGTCCCCGCGGGTGTCGAGCGAATGCGGCTGCCCGTCTTCCTCGCCCTGACGACGCTGGGCAGCGCCATCTGGAACACAGTGTTCGTCCTCGCCGGCTATGCGCTGGGGGACAACTGGTCCGAGGTCTCGGGGATAGCCTCCACCTACTCGAAGGTGATCCTCGCCGCGGCCGCCCTGGCGCTGCTGGTCTTCGTCGGCATGCGGCTGCTGCGGCCGGGGGCCGGCCACCGCAGGCGGGGCCACGGGGGCGACGGGCGGCAGGACATACGGCCGCCGGCCGACGACGACGGCCGCCCCGGCACTGGGGACGGTGCCGAGGGCGGGGCCGGAGGCCCGGACGGCGGGTTCAGCGAGCCCGGCTCGACGCGCGCAGGAACTCCCGGAGGATCCGCTCACCGGCCAGGACGCCGCGCTCGGGCAAGGCGCTGATCGTCGGAGCCGTCCACCCGGAGTCGGCCAGCTCGCCGTGGCCCGGACGCCAGCCGCGGTCGGCGGCGAGAAGCAGGTCGGCGTCGAGAAGCGAGTCACCGGCGGCGAGGGTGAGTTCGGCACCGGTACGACGTGCTACTTCGTGCACGGCGGCGCTCTTGGTGAGCGGCTTGGGGACAGCGTAGATCTTGCGGCCCTGGAGTGACACGGTCCAGCCGCGGTTCTCGGCCCAGACTGCGAGTTCCTTCACCCAGTCCTGGGGCAGCAGATCGCGTTCGACCACCAGGTAGGCGAAGAGGTCCTCGGCGACCCGGTGCTTGCGTACCCACAGCGGGTCGGCCGTGCTCGCCAGGTGATCGCGGACCTCGGCCAGCGAGGCGCATTCGTCGGCCAGCCGTGCGGTCACCTGTGCGTGCCAGCCGGGGTCGGAGACCCCGTCCACCAGGAGGTGGCCGCCGTTCGCACAGATCGCGTACTTCGGGGCGGGGCCGGGGAGGTTGATCCGCTGGTACTGCTTGCGGGTCCGGGTGGTGGTCGGCACGAAGACCGCCGTGTCACCGAGGTCGGTCAGCAGTTGGGCAGCGGTCTCGGTCATGTAGGAGAGGGGTCTGCTCTCGTAGACCTCCACGCACAGCAGACGGGGCGCCCTCAGGTCGGGCATGGTCAGTGCGAGTGCGGCGGCGGAGTAGATGAGCGTGCGATCGAGGTCGCTGGCGACGAGCACCGGCATCAGAGCGTCACCGCCTTGCCGTCGGCGCCGGTGGCGCCCCGCGTGTACTGGGGGTGGATCAGCCCGACGCAGGTGTAGGGAAGGTCGGTGACCTCCTCCACGGGTACGCCCCGCTGCTCGGCCAGCAGACGGACGTGGTCCAGGTCGGCGCCGGCCCCGGCGCGGGCCAGCACCTTCCACGGGACCCGGCGCAGCATGACACGCGTGGTCTCGCCGACGCCGGGCTTGACGAGGTTCACGTCGTGGATGCCGTACTCCTCGCTGATGCGCTCGACGGCGGCCCAGCCCTCCCAGGTGGGCGTGCGGTCGGCGGAGAGGAGGTCCTTGACGTGGGCGTCGACCGACTCCGTGACGTCCGGGAAGCGGGCGGAGACGGCGTCCAGGAAGGCCGGTGACAGGTCGGCGCCGACGAGTTCGCGGTAGAACTTCGCGCCGTGGAAGTCGTGCGGGCCGACCAGGTCGGCGCGGAGCACGGTGCGGGATATCAGGCCGGAAACCGTGGAGTTGAGGCAGGCCGAGGGGATGAGGAAGTCGTCACGCGTGCCGTAGGTGCGCACGCAGGAGCCGGGGTCGGCCAGTACGGCGATCTCCGGGTCGAAGCCGGTGACACCGTCCGAGACCTCGAAGTCGCTCAGGGCGGCGGCGAGTTCGCGGGTGATGGCACCCTTGCCGGTCCAGCCGTCGACGAAGACGACGTCGGCGGGGTCGTGGTGGTCGGCCAGCCAGCGCAGGGCGTTGGCGTCGATGCCCCGGCCCCGGACGATCGACACCGCGTAGTGAGGGAGGTCGAGACCATGACGGAACTGCGCCCAACGGCGCATCAGAACGCCGACGGGTGTGCCCGCCCGGGCGAGCGAGACCAGGACGGGGCGGGGCGACCGCTCCGTGAGCACGACCTCGGTGACGGCGCCGACGGCGCGCGCCAGCCGGGCGGCGGACGACTCCAGCGCCGCGTGGAACAGCTCCTGATACTGCTCGCTGGGCTGGTACTCCACGGGCAGCGACTCGGCGTAGTGCGCGCCGCCGCTCTGGATCGCCTCCTCGCGCTCCTCGGTCGGCGCCTCCAGGGTCACGTCGGAGAGGTCCTGGAGCAGCCAGCCGACCTCGTCGGGCGCGTACGAGGAGAATGCGGGGCCGCGCAGCGGCTCGGGCAGCATGGGGGGCCTTTCTGGCGCTTGCGGGTCGGGCGAGGCGGGCGGGACGTACGACGGGACGACCACGAGCAGGACGTGGGGGACGTGGGCGGCGAGCCGGGCGGCGAGTCCGTCCGGGGCGTGCAGCGCGGGGGTGTCGGCGGCCGAGTCGACGACGGCGATCACGGCGTCGAAGCCGGCGCCCGCGACGTTGTAGGCGTAGCGCTCGCCGGGGCCGTCGGCCGGGTCGTCGTGCGCGGGGAAGACCAGGCGGGTGCGTATGGCGTAGCCGGGGTCGTCGACGGCGAGGACGGGAGAGCGGGTGGTGGTGGAGTAGCGCACGTCGACGTCGCCGCCGGCGGCCTGCTCCAGCGCTTGGGCCAGGCGAAGGGGGGCGTACATGAGCTCCTCGAAGCCGAGGACGAGCACGCGCCGGGCCCGGGCGGGCAGTGCGTCGGCGATGCGTGCCGCCATGCCGGGCAGGGCGCTCTCCAGCCGGTCCCGGTCCGCGGCGGTGAACCCGTGCCGCCCGCCGTCGGGCACGTCGTGGGGCCAGCGCAGATCGATGCGCTCGACGGAGCCGGGCGAGGCGGCCCCGGGGCTTCCGCCGGTCGGCCCCGGGGCCGGTTCCGTCGTGGGTTCCGTCGTCGGTTCCGTGGCCGGGTCGGCGGTCGGTGCCTCGTACCGGGCGACCAGTTCCTGTCCCTTCTCCAGCACGCCCGGCGGCAGCCGGACGGTGCCGGAAGCGGTGGTCACCAGATCGACGCGGGCGCCGATCTCACCGGCGAAGGTCTCCAGCCGGCCGGCGTCGGCGGGCGAGCGCATGTCGACGAGGGCCACCACCACGTACCGCTTGCGGGGGTAGCGCTCGTGCAGGGCGCGGATCGTGTTGAGCACCGTGTTGCCGGTGGAGAACTCGTCGTCGACGAGGACCATCGGCCCGTGACCGGCCAGCAGCGCCGGGTCCTGCGGCAGCAGGAGGTGGGAGGTCGCGTGCGAGTGGGATTCCTCGAAGCCGCCCGCCCGGGCGACTCCGGCGACCGCACGACGGGTGGAGTGCAGGTACGGGGCGGAGCCCAGGCCGTCGGCGACGGAGTGGCCGAGTCCGGTGGCTGTCTCCGCGTAGCCGAGGACGACCGCGCGTTCGGCCGCCTCGGCGCCGAGCAGTTCGCGGACGCGCCGGCCGAGGGCGACGCCGTGGCCGTACACGACGGAGGGCGACTGCGGCACGTGTTTGCCGAGCACGTTGGAGACGAGCAGGTGCGCCCGCTTGGGGTTGCGGCGCAGGGCGAGCCCCAAAAGGCCGGTCAGGGCCTCGTCGCCGGCGAGTTCGACGCCGAGCCGCTCGGCGACCCAGCTGCCGGACCAGACTCCGGACTCCCCCTCGTCGTGCGCGACGTGCGCCCTCTCGGTCATGTACTCGTGCCTCCCGTGGTCCGCCGCGGCGTGGGGCCGGGCGTCGGTCTTGGATTCCTTGCGTGCGGCGTCCGGCGTCCGGTCGCACCGCGTCCGCTCACTCGGCGTTCGGGCGCCTCGCGTTCGGACGCCCCGCCCTCAGTCGGACAGGCCGGCGGCGAGCAGTTCCACGAAGCCGATGTCCTCGTTCGCCACCCCGAAGACCTCGGCGCGCAGCAGGGTCCGCTCGGCCCAGGCGCGGTGGGGCTTCACCTCGTTCATCTTGTTGGTGTAGGCGGACCGCATCACGCCTCCGCCGCACCGTTCGGGCCGCAGGATGTCCTGGGCGTCGCTGAACTCCTCGTGGCTGACCACGGACAGCGCGTGCACGGGGAGTACGTGCGAGGGGTGGATGCAGGTCTTGCCCAGCAGGCCGTTGGCCCGGTCCAGGGAGATCTCGCGCAGCAGGCCGTCCATGGAGTGCTCGATGAGCTTCTGGCGCAGTTCGACGGCCTGTCCCTCGAGGAAGGGGCTCTGCCGCAGTTGCGGTTTGAACATGCGTTCCTGGACGCGGAAGTACTCCCACACGGGCCCGGTCACCGTGAATCCGGTGCCGTCGGCGCGGGCGAGCATGTTGACCACGTCGGCGATCACGGAGGCGACGATCTGGACGTCGTAGGCCGTCATGTCGGGGCCTCTGCGCAGCCCGTAGGAGGCGCAGAAGTCGGTCACGCCGAGCCGCAGCGCCAGCACGCGGTCCCGGTACTTGTCGACCGCGCGGAAGATCCCCTCCAGCGTCTGCACCCGGGACTCCCGGTACAGCAGGTCGGGGGACTCCAGCACGGGCATGGCGAAGAGCCTGCGGCCGCTGGATGCCTCGGCGGCGGAGAGTGCCTCCAGGAAGGGCATGCCGCGTTCCTCGGTGAACTTCGGCAGCACGAATCCGGACAGCAGCCGCACGGCGGGGCCCAGACGCCGCACGAGCTCGGGTATCTGCTCGGGGACGCGGACCCGGATGAAGAGGAGGGGGACGGCGATGTCCGACCGTTCCGCCAGGTCCGTGAGGTGACGGACGAGGTTCGCCTCGCCGACGGGCACGTCTGCGTCGTCGATCGAGTCCTCCAGGCACAGCACCATCGACACCAGCCCTCGCGCACCCTGCTTCAGGATGTCGTCGGCGAGGTTCGGCCGGGTGGCCGGGCTGTAGAGCGTGGCCCCCAGTGCGGCGGACAGCACCCGGGCCGGGGAGTCCGCGGTGAAGGAACAGGGCTCCTGGTGAAAGAGACGCTTCCGCACAGCAGGGGCTATATGTCCGAAATGATGCATTGAAACTCCCCCGTGGTGTCTGGGCAACCTGTGAATCGACGAAAGGTGGCCGGTAATAGTACGTACGTATCCATGTCGCAGGTTCCCATCGGGCATGAATTCCAGGTAACCCGGCCGTGTCGGCGACGGCGACCCGGGGCGCGTGGACAGGAGCCGAGTACCCGCCCCCGCGTTGTCGTGACCAGGACCGAGAGGGCAGGATGACGGCATGACGCACGCGATGCTGAAGGGGTCGAACGTCCCGCTGCAAGCCACCACGGTACGCGCCGTGCTGCGCTGGACTCCTGGACAGGGGGTTCCCGACGTCGACGCCTCCGCACTGCTGCTGGGGCCGGACGACCGTGTGCGTTCCGACGAGGACTTCGTCTTCTACAACCAGCCCCGGCATCCCTCCGGCCAGGTCTGGCGGCTCGGCAAGAAGCGGGTCGCCGAGGGTCTGACCGACACGATCCAGACAGATCTCTCCGGCGTCGAGCCCTCCGTGGGCCGGATCCTGCTGATCGCCTCGGCGGACGGCGTCACCTTCGACCGGATCACCTCGCTGCGCATCCTGCTGTACGACGCCGCGGCCGCCGACGCCGAACCGCTCGCCCACTTCGACGTCAAGCCGGAGACGGGCCAGGAGACGGCGCTGATCTGCGGCGAGCTGTACCGGCGCGGGGAGGTGTGGAAGTTCCGGGCGCTGGGCGAGGGCTACTCCAACGGGCTCAAGGGCCTGGCGACCGACTTCGGCATCTCGGTGGACGAGTCGGAGGGCTCCGACGACCCCGTGTCGGCCCCCCGGCCCGAACCGGTTCCGCCGGCCCCCGCCCCGTCCGCTCCGTCCCAGTCCGCGCCCGAGCACCCCACGCCGGCCCGGTCCGTGCCGGCCCAGCCCGCCTCCGCCCAGCCCGCGTCCGCTCCGCCGGTGGTCGGCCCCGAGCAGCCGACAGCCGTGCAGCCCCTCCCGGGGGCCTCTCGGCCACTGCCGCCGGAGCAGCCCACCGGGGTGCCGGCACAGCCCGCGTACGGCTATCCGCAGCAGCCCGCGGCGGCCCAGCCCTCCCCCGGATATCCCCCGGCGGCGGCGGCCGGCCGGCCCGGGTACGGGTATCCGCAGGCGCCGGCCACGGCCGGAGTCACCGGAGCGCAGTCCGGTTACGGCTATCCGCAGCCGGTCACCGGGGCGCCCGATCCGGACTTCCGGCTGCCCCCGCAGGGACCGCAGTTCCTCGGCCGGTAGCCGTCCCGGCCGGGAGGCACGGACACGGGAGGCGTCGGCGGCCCGGTCGCGGGCTCAGCGCTCCGCCTTGCTCTTGTGCCCCCGACCCCATTGCAGTCCCCACCCGTAGAGCCGGTCCAGTTCGCCCTGGAAGCCGTAGACGAATTTCACCTCGCGGCGGACGAGGATCTCGTCCTTGACGTTCTCGATCATCACCACGGCGCAGGACCGGGCCTGCGGGTGGCGTTCGTCGAGGCCGATCTCGATGCGCGGCCCGTTGCTCGGGTAGAGCGTGACGACGGCGTGGGTCCGGTCGAAGGCGGGGGTCTGGTCGTAGATGTAGGCGAAGAGCAGCAGGCGCTTGATGGCGTCCCTGTGGTCGAAGTTGATGTAGATCGTCTCGCCCGAGGCGGAGCCGAAGCGGTCGTCGCCGCTGAGCTTGACGTAGGGCGGGGCGTTGACGTCACCCAGGAAGCCGCCGAGCGGCTGCACCACCCCGCGGGTGCCGTCCTGGAGTTCGTAGAGGCAGCCGAGGTCGAGGTCGACGTTGACCATGCTCCGGCTGTGCCCGACGACCTCGGGGGGCTTGAGCGCCTTGAAGGGGTGCCGCAGCAGGCTCTCCCGCTGGACGCCCGAGATGTCGGAGGTCCGCATCCGCCAGGACAGGTTGACGCGGAGGTTGCCGGTCGCCGCGCCCTGCTTGGTCAGAGAGACCTGGCTGTGCCGTTTGGTCAGCTGTATGGAGTTGGTCGCCGCGCTGCCCGAGTCGAACTCGGACTCGCGGCCGCGCCACAGCCCGTCCAAGAAGCCCATTCCCGCCCCACCTTCGCGTCACCGCCGACGGGGCGGCCCCGAGGAGTCGTCCTCGTCGGCCGCCCCGCTCGAAGCGTTCCTCGTCCGGGCCGGGTTCACACCAGGGGCGCGGGCGCACCGGGGGCGCACCCCGGCCCGGGACCAGGGATTTCACACCCCGGAGGAGACCTCCGCCTTCTCCTGGTCGCCGTCTCCCCCGGCCGCCGCCTGTGCGCGGTTGCGGCGCACCGAGGACCAGAAGGACCAGGCGATCAGGATGACGCCGACCAGGCCGGTGATGATCTCGTGGATCTCGTACTGGATGGTGACCAGCAGGATGATGGAGAGGGCGCCGATGGCGTAGTGGGCGCCGTGCTCCAGGTAGACGTAGTCGTCGAGGGTGCCCTGGCGGACCAGGTAGACCGTGAGCGATCGGACGTACATGGCGCCGATGCCGAGGCCGAGGGCCATCAGGACGATGTCGTTGGTGATGGCGAAGGCGCCGATGACGCCGTCGAAGGAGAACGACGCGTCGAGGACCTCGAGGTAGAGGAACATGAAGAACGCGGCCTTGCCGGCCAGTTTGACGGCCGACTTGGGCTTGCCGGTACGCGCTGCCGCTTCTTCCTCCTCGTGCTCGCGTTCCTCCTCCTCTTCGAGTTTGTCCTCGAAGTAGCCGGAGAGACCGCCGACGATCATGTAGGTGATCAGTCCCGCGATGCCGGCGAGCAGGACCGTCTCCGCCTTGTCGGCATGGGCGCCGCCGTGCTGGTGGGCGTGGGCACCGAAGGTGATCGCGGAGACGAGCAGCACGATCAGGGCGATGCAGACCGACAGCATGTCGACCTTGCCGAGCTTGGCCAGCGGGCGCTCCAGCCAGGCCAGCCACTTGATGTCCCGGTCCTCGAAGATGAAGTCGAGGAAGATCATCAGCAGGAACATGCCACCGAACGCGGCGATCGACGGATGGGCGTCCGTCACCAGCTCCTGATAGCGGTCCTTGTCGGTGAGCGCGAGGTCGACGGCCTCGATCGGCCCGAGCTGGGCGCTGATCGCCACGATCACGACCGGGAAAACCAGGCGCATGCCGAACACGGCGATCAGGATGCCGACGGTGAGGAAGATCTTCTGCCAGAAGGCATTCATCTTCTTCAGGATCCCGGCGTTGACCACCGCGTTGTCGAAGGACAGCGAGATCTCCAGGATGGAGAGGATCGCGACAATGCCGAAGGCGGTCCACCCCCCGTAGAAGACCGCCGCGACCAGACCGAGCGCGGTGACCGCGAACGACCAGCCGAAGGTTCTCAGAAGCACTGGCTACCCAATCGTGTGTGTACGGGGCTCCCCCGCGCCGTACTCGGCTTTACGAAACGTTGACTCCGAAGTCTAGAGCGATGCCGCGAAGCCCCGACGCGTACCCCTGCCCCACTGCACGGAACTTCCACTCGCCCTGGTAGCGGTAGAGCTCGCCGAAGATCATCGCGGTCTCCGTGGAGGCGTCCTCGCTGAGGTCGTAACGAGCCAGTTCCTGGCCGTCGGCCTGGTTGACGACCCGGATGAAGGCGTTGCTGACCTGGCCGAAGGTCTGGCCGCGCTCGTCGGCCATGTGGATCGAGACCGGGAAGACGATCTTGTCGCAGTGGGCCGGGACCTTGGGGAGGTCGACCAGCAGCGACTCGTCGTCGCCGTCGCCCTCGCCGGTGAGGTTGTCGCCGGTGTGCTCGATCGAGCCGTCCGGGCTCTTGAGCTGGTTGTAGAAGACGAACCACTCGTCGCCGAGCACCCGGCCGCTGCTGCACACGAGTGCGCTCGCGTCGAGGTCGAAGGGTGCTCCGGTGGTGGAACGCGCGTCCCAGCCGAGCCCGACCAGTACCTGTGTGAGGTTCGGTGCGGCCTTGGACAGGGAGACGTTGCCGCCCTTGGCAAGCGTGACGCCCATGGTGATGGTCCCTCCCCGGGTGATGATTCTTGGGTTTCCTGCGCGTCCGGCGCCGCACGTGAACCGTGCGGCGCCGGACGTATCGAGACCGTGGCCTCGCCGGACGATCGAGGCCGTCGTCCCAGCCGTTCAGTCGCTCGGACGCTCAGTCACTCAGACGTTCACGCCGAAGTCCTGCGCGATGCCGCGCAGGCCGGAGGCGTAGCCCTGGCCGATGGCGCGGAACTTCCACTCCGCACCGTGCCGGTACAGCTCGCCGAAGACCATGGCGGTCTCCGTGGAGGCGTCCTCGCTCAGGTCGTAGCGGGCGATCTCGGCCTCGCCGGCCTGGTTGACGACGCGGATGAACGCGTTGCGGACCTGGCCGAAGGACTGCTGGCGGTTCTCGGCCTCGTAGATGGAGACCGGGAAGACGATCTTCTCGATGTCGGCGGGCACGCCGGCGAGGTTGATCTTGATCTGCTCGTCGTCGCCCTCGCCCTCACCGGTGAGGTTGTCACCGGTGTGCTCGACCGAGCCGTCCGGGCTCTTCAGGTTGTTGAAGAAGATGAAGTGCGCGTCGCTGGCGACCTTGCCGGCGCTGTTCAGCAGCAGCGCGCTGGCGTCGAGGTCGAAGTCGGTGCCGGTCGTGGTGCGGATGTCCCACCCCAGACCGACGATGACCGCGGTCAGGCCGGGGGCCTCCTTGGTCAGCGATACGTTGCCGCCCTTGCTGAGGCTGACTCCCACGAGTCCTCCATTGGTGTCCAGGGGCGGGGTGCCCCGTAGTGCGTGGATATCGGATCAACGAGTCGATCCTAGTGACGGGTTCCCGCCCCCCGCAGTCCCCGGAGCCGACAAATCACGTGGTGTCGGCACGGGGGACCGGCACCCGGCGTCGGCGGCGGGCGCCGCTCACAGGGTGTCGAGCGCCTTCACGTACTCGGTCAGGTCACGGGCGTCCGGCAGGCCGTTGACCACGGTCCAGCGCACGACGCCCTCCTGGTCGATGATGAAGGTGCCGCGGACGGCGCAACCCTTGTCCTCGTCGAAGACGCCGTAGGCGCGCGAGACGTTGCCGTGCGGCCAGAAGTCGGAGAGCAGCGGGTACTCCAGGCCCTCCTGCTCGGCGAAGACCCGCAGGGTGTGGATGGAGTCGTTGGAGACGGCGAGCACCTGGGTGTCCCGGTCGGAGAACTGCGGCAGGTTGTCGCGGACCTCGCACAGCTCGCCCGTGCACACACCGGTGAAGGCGAAGGGGTAGAAGAGCAGCACGACGTTCTTGCGGCCGCGGAACTCGGACAGCCGGACGGTCGCGCCGTGGTTGTCCTTGAGCTCGAAGTCGGGGGCCTTGTCGCCGACCTGGATCGCCATGTGCCGTTCGTCCCTTCGTCGGGAGATCTCCGCAGGGGGATCTCCGTGGGTGATTCGCTGGAAACACCCTACGCAGGGACGGTCGGGTCCCGCGGACGGGCCGACAGCGGTCGGCTGCCGGTCCGTCCGGGGTCCGGTTCGTCTCGTCGCGGAGCCTTGCGGCTACCGCTTGGACTTGGCGGCCTTGGGCGTCGCCAGCCGGCTGCCGCTCCAGTCCTTGCCGACGCTGACGCTCTTGGACGCCGTCAGTCCGGCGGTCGTGGAGGCCTCCGAGATGTCACTGGCCTCGACGTACCCGTCACGGCCGGTCTTCGGCGTGAGAAGGAGGATCGACCCGCCCTCTTCGATGTACGTGGTGGCATCCACCAGCGCATCCGTCAGGTCGCCGTCGTCGTCACGGAACCACAGCACGACGGCATCGGCCACGTCCTCGTAGTCCTCGTCCACCAGCTCGCCCTCGACGGCGCCCTCAATGGCCTCGCGGAGCTCCTGGTCGACGTCGTCGTCGTAGCCGATCTCCTGGACCACCTGCCCGGGCTGGAAACCCAGCCTGGCGGCAGGGTTCGTCCGCTCCTCCGCGTGGTCCGCGGTCGCGCTCACGGGTTGCCTCCTGATCATGTTTCGGTAGATGTCTTGGGCCTCGCGCGTGCGCGAAGCTTGGCCGTAGTCCACACGGGCGGGACGGATCGCGCAAGTACCCGGCGTCTGGGACCGCCGAAACGGTGACGATCCCGGCCGTGTCGCCGCAACTCCAGCCATGCCGTCCAGCCCGAAGGTGACGTACACCACACCTATCTGCCCCGTTTGCGTATTTGGGAACCATGTGTGGGTACGAGACTCGAATGAACGTGCCCCCGATCCTCACGGGAAGACCGGTTACCCCACGGTACAGATGACGATCGCCCCCGCGAGGTAGACGATGGGGAACCAGCGGGGGAATCGGCGCAGACACCCGGGGAGGAACCGGGAAGCAACCCGGGGAGAAACCCGGAAATCGGCCCTCTGACAGCGAAGGAACAGCGTGGCTTCCGCATCCGATCGCAGTGATCGCAGTCCGATCATCATTGGCGGCCTTCCGAGTCAGGTTCCTGACTTCGATCCCGAGGAAACCCAGGAGTGGCTCGACTCCCTCGACGCCGCAGTCGACGAACGCGGCCGGGAGCGGGCCCGTTACCTGATGCTGCGGCTGATCGAGCGGGCCCGCGAGAAGCGCGTGGCCGTGCCCGAGATGCGCAGCACGGACTACGTCAACACCATCCCGACCAAGAGCGAGCCGTTCTTCCCCGGCAACGAGGAGATCGAACGCAAGATCCTCAACGCCACCCGCTGGAACGCGGCGGTGATGGTCTCGCGCGCGCAGCGGCCCGGTATCGGCGTCGGCGGCCACATCGCGACCTTCGCCTCCTCCGCCTCCCTGTACGACGTGGGCTTCAACCACTTCTTCCGGGGCAAGGACGAGGGCGACGGCGGCGACCAGGTCTTCTTCCAGGGGCACGCCTCTCCCGGCATCTATGCGCGCGCGTACCTGCTGGACCGGCTGAGCGAGCAGCATCTGGACGGCTTCCGCCAGGAGAAGTCCAAGGCGCCGTACATGCTGTCCTCGTACCCGCATCCGCGGTCGATGCCGGACTTCTGGGAGTTCCCGACGGTCTCCATGGGCCTCGGTCCGATCGGCGCGATCTTCCAGGCGCGGATGAACCGCTACATGCACGCGCGCGGGATCGCGGACACCTCGAAGTCGCACGTGTGGGCCTTCCTCGGCGACGGCGAGATGGACGAGCCGGAGTCCCTGGGCCAGTTGTCCATCGCCGCCCGTGAGGGCCTGGACAACCTGACCTTCGTGGTCAACTGCAACCTCCAGCGCCTGGACGGTCCGGTGCGCGGCAACGGCAAGATCATCCAGGAGCTGGAGTCGATCTTCCGGGGCGCCGGCTGGAACGTGATCAAGCTGATCTGGGACCGCACCTGGGACCCGCTGCTGGCCCAGGACCGCGACGGCGTGCTGGTCAACCGCATGAACACCACCCCGGACGGCCAGTTCCAGACGTACGCCACCGAGTCCGGCGCCTACATCCGCGAGCACTTCTTCGGCGACGACCACCGGCTGCGCGCGATGGTCGAGAACATGACCGACCAGCAGATCCTGCACCTGGGCCGCGGCGGCCACGACCACCGCAAGATCTACGCGGCGTACAAGGCGGCGCTGGAGCACAAGGGCCAGCCGACGGTCATCCTGGCCAAGACGATCAAGGGCTGGACGCTCGGCCCCAACTTCGAGGGCCGCAACGCCACGCACCAGATGAAGAAGCTGACGGTCGACGACCTCAAGCGCTTCCGCGACCGGCTGCACCTGCCGATCTCCGACAAGGAACTGGAGTCCGGCCCGCCGCCGTACTACCACCCGGGCCGGGACACCGAGGAGATGCAGTACATGCACGACCGGCGCCTGGGCTGCGGCGGCTACGTGCCGACCCGGGTCGTGCGGTCGAAGCCGCTCGCGCTGCCGGACGACAAGACGTACGCGACCGTGAAGAAGGGGTCCGGCCAGCAGTCCATCGCGACGACGATGGCCTTTGTGCGCCTACTCAAGGACCTCATGCGGGACAAGGAGATCGGCAAGCGGTTCGTGCTGATCGCGCCGGACGAGTACCGCACGTTCGGCATGGACTCCTTCTTCCCGAGTGCGAAGATCTACAACCCGCTCGGCCAGCAGTACGAGTCCGTGGACCGCGAGCTGCTGCTCGCCTACAAGGAGGCGCCGAACGGGCAGATGCTGCACGACGGCATCTCGGAAGCGGGCTGCACGGCCTCGCTGATCGCGGCCGGCTCGGCGTACGCCACCCACGGCGAGCCGCTCATCCCGGTCTACGTCTTCTACTCGATGTTCGGTTTCCAGCGCACCGGCGACCAGTTCTGGCAGATGGGCGACCAGTTGGCGCGCGGTTTCGTCCTGGGGGCGACCGCGGGCCGTACGACCCTGACCGGCGAGGGACTCCAGCACGCGGACGGGCACTCGCAGCTGCTCGCCTCCACCAACCCGGCGTGCGTCGCGTACGACCCCGCCTTCGGGTTCGAGATCGCGCACATCGTCAAGGACGGGCTGCGCCGGATGTACGGCGGGGACGAGCAGCATCCGCACGGCGAGGACGTCTTCTACTACCTCACCGTCTACAACGAGCCCATCCGGCACCCGGCCGAGCCCGAGAACGTGGACGTCGAGGGCATCCTCAAGGGCGTCTACCGCTTCAGCGAGGGCACGGGCGGTTCGATCCCGGCGCAGATCATGGCGTCCGGCGTCGCGGTGCCGTGGGCCGTGGAGGCGCAGCGCATCCTCGCCGAGGAGTGGAACGTGCGGGCCGACGTCTGGTCGGCGACGTCGTGGAACGAGCTGCGGCGCGAGGCGGTGGCCTGCGAGGAGCACAACCTGCTGCACCCCGAGGAGGAGCAGCGGGTGCCGTACGTGACGCGGAAGCTGGCGGGTGCGCAGGGGCCGTTCGTGGCGGTGTCCGACTGGATGCGGTCGGTGCCGGACCAGATCGCGCGGTGGGTGCCGGGGACGTACCAGTCACTGGGCGCGGACGGGTTCGGCTTCGCGGACACGCGCGGGGCGGCGCGGCGGTTCTTCCACATCGACGCCGAGTCGGTCGTGGTGGGCGTGCTGAGCGAGCTGGCGCGGGAGGGCAAGGTCGACCGGTCGGTGCTGAAGCAGGCGATCGACCGGTACCGGCTCCTCGACGTGACGGCGGCGGACCCGGGGGCGGCCGGCGGGGACGCGTAGGGCGGCCGGCGGCCGACGCGGCTCTCCCCCACCCGTCACGGGCGGGAGTGGGAACACCCGGGCGACGGGTGACGCCGCGTCGCGGCCGGAAACGGTGCTGGGTCGAGCCCCGCGAGCGCCGCGCGCTCCGGCCCTCCCCCAGTGCTGAACGCCTCGGGGGACCCCCATCGTGACCACGTCCGGCCACGTGAGCGGGGGTGTCTGCGCGATCCCCGTCCGAAGCTCGCCGTCGACGCCACCGACCATTCCCTGAACTTCTCGTGAGGTTCGGGTACCCCCGTGCGGCCTGTCATGCGTGCTTCACGGCGATTCGGGCCGGCTGCGAGCGTGCTGCCTGCGCGCCGCCCCCCTCCGGCAGCGCGCCGCAGCCTCACGCCCTCCGTGCCCTGCGGAGGACGTGACCCACTGTGACCTGCGGCGCCCGGCGCAGGGGAGGGTTCGCGGACCCTGTCACCCCGATGGACGAACCGGGTGACAGGACCGGAGTGAGAACCCGGCGGGCAAGGGTCAGATGTGGCCGACGCCCGCGCCCGCCTCCGCGTTCTCTCCGCGCTTGGTGAGGAAGGCGACGAACACGGCCACGACCGCGACCCCGGCGGCGACGAGCGAGGCGAGGCTCATGCCGGAGATGAAGGTGTCGTGGGCGACGTCCGTGATCTTCCCGGCGACCTCGGCGGGGGTGCCCGGCGCCACCGGCGGGACACCGACCCGGACCGCCTCGGAGGCCTGGTGCGCCTGTTCCGGCGTCAGCTCGGGGAGTCCCGCGTCCGCCCAGTTGCCGGCCAGGTCGTTGTCGACCTTGGAGGCCATCACGGCGCCCAGCACGGCCGTGCCGAGGCTGCCGCCGATCTGCATCGCCGCCTGCTGGAGCCCGCCGGCCACACCCGAAAGCTCCATCGGGGCGTTGCCGACGATGACCTCGGTGGCGCCGACCATGACGGGCGCGAGGCCGAGGCCCAGCAGGGCGAACCAGAGCGACATGAGGCCACTGCCGGTGTCCGTCTCCAGCGTCGAGATGCCGAACATGGCGACCGCGGTGCACACCATGCCGCCGGCCAGCGGGATGCGCGGGCCGACCTTGGTGATCATCGCGCCGGCCAGCGGCGAGGCGACGATCATCATGCCGGTGAGCGGCAGCAGGTGCAGACCGGCGTCGACCGGGCTCATGCCGTGGACGTTCTGCAGGTAGAAGGTGACGAAGAACAGGCCGCCCAGGAAGGCGAAGGCCATCAGGACCATCAGGACCACACCGGCCGACAGCGGCACCGAGCGGAACATCGCCAGCGGGATCAGCGGCTCCTTGACCTTGGTCTCCCAGACGGAGAACAGGACGAAGCCCACCACGGAACCGCCGATGAACAGCCAGGTCTGACCGGAGCCCCAGCCCCACTCGGGAGCCTTGATCAGCGCCCAGACCAGGGCGAACATCGAGGCCGACAGCAGCACGATGCCCACGACGTCGAAGGAGCGCGGCGCGTTCTCGGCCCGGTGGTCCAGCAGGATCATGACGCCGAGCACGACGGCGACGATGCCCACCGGCACGTTGATGAAGAACACGGACTGCCAGTTGACGTGCTCGACCAGCACGCCGCCGAGGATCGGACCGCCCGCGGTGGAGGCGCCGATGACCATGCCCCAGATGCCGATGGCCATGTTGAGCTTCTCGGCCGGGAAGGTGGCCCGCAGCAGGCCGAGCGCGGCCGGCATCAGCAGCGCGCCGAACAGGCCCTGGAAGACGCGGAAGACGATGACCGCGGCGATGCTGCCGGACAGCCCGATGGCACCGGAGGAGGCCGCGAAGCCCGCCACGCCGATGAGGAAGGTCTGCCGGTGGCCGAAGCGGTCACCGAGCTTGCCCGCGGTGATCAGGGCGACCGCGAGGGCGAGGAAGTAGGCGTTGGTGATCCACTGGACGTCCGCGAGGCTGGCGTCCAGGTCGTCCTGGATGGCTGGGTTGGCGATCGCCACGATGGTGCCGTCCAGGGCCACCATCATGACCCCGACCGCGACAGTGACGAGAGTGACCCACGGATGGCCGCGCCATCCCTTGGCGGGCGCCGAGCCCGCCGGGCTGCCGTCACCCGGTTCAGGTTTGTCGATGGTGGTCTGACTAGTCATACCGCCGAGGCTAATGACAGCCGCTGACAGTTGACAAACCAATTCACGAGTCAGTAACTGACAAGACCTCCCCCATATAGCCTGAACTGGGGAAACCGTACGAAGGAGACGACTTTTGAAGGTGGCCGGCACGTCGGCGCCGCCGGAGACCGCACACACGGCCTCCCGCCCTGGCCTGCGCGAACTCAAGAAACAGCGCACCCGGGACCTGCTGCTGCGCTCCGCCCTCGAACTGTTCACCGAGCACGGTTACGAGGAGACGACCGTCGACGACATCGCCGAGGCCGCCGACGTCTCCCAGCGCACCTTCTTCCGCTACTTCGCCTCCAAGGAGGACGCGGCGTTCTTCGTGTCGCGGCTGGCGGAGTCCCGCTTCGTCGACGCCGTGCACGCACGTCCGCCCGAGGAGGCGCCCCTGGACGCGCTGCGGCTGGCCCTGGCGGAGAGCTGGAGCACCATCGGCGAGGCCGTCGAGCAACTCGTCCCGCTCGAGCTGCACATGCGCTTCTACCGGGTGATCGAGTCGACGCCCGCGCTGCTCGCCGCCCATCTGCGCCGCGCGACGGAGCTCGAGGAGGAGATCGCCCGCGTGATCGCCGGCCGCGAGGGCCTGGACATCGACCGGGACCCGCGCCCCCGGGTGGTCGTGGCCGTCTTCGGCGCCGTGATGCGGGTCACCGAGCGGATCTGGTCGGCGCGCGACGACGCCGGCCTCGCGGCCCTGCGGGACCTGACGGCCGCTTACCTCGACCAGGTGACGCCCGCGCTCGCCGGGAGCTGGCGCCGCGCCGAAACGTGATCCGTGTCACTGGATTCCCGCGAGAACGGCCCGTTCTCCTAGTGTGTCCTCCCAGTGACTTCCTTCGGCACCTCCCCGCAGCTCAACGTCTGGCGCGTCCTGCTCGCCCTGGCCGTGGTGTTCGTGATGCTGGCGACCACCGGCTGGACCGCCCTGCGCGACCAGCGGGGCCCGACGGCCCTCGAAGCGTCGGTCTCGGCGTGGGAGCAGGGCCGGATCGACGGACGGCGACTGCCCGACGCACAGGCGACGCCCGCCCGGCTGGCCCGCTTCTTCGCCTCGCTCACCGCATGGCAGCGCACGAGCCTGGCCCACCGGTATCCGCTGGCCGTCGGCAACATGAACGGCGCCCCCGTCCAGTTGCGCTACGTCGCCAACCGCTCCGCGCTGCGGCAGGCCCGGTCGGTGGAGCGCGCGCGCATGCACGACAAGCGCCTGTCCCCGACCGGGCAGCGCGAGGCGGCCCGGCGGATGCGCAACTACGAGTCGCTGCTCGCCCCCGGCCGGCACATCCTCGCCTTCGACCCGGCGGGCTCGGGCAGGGTCGCCGAGGTCTTCGGCAACCTGAACCGCGCCGACCGGGTGTCCGTCGTCGTGCCCGGTGTGGACACCGAACTGCTGACCTTCCAGCGCACCGACCGCAAGAAGTACTCGGCGCCCGTCGGCATGGCCGAGTCGCTGTACGCGGCCGAGCGCGCGGCCCGCCCCGGCACCGGCACGGCCGTCATCGCCTGGGCCGACTACACCTCCCCCGGCGGCCTCGGCATGGAGGCGGCCACGGCGAACCGGGCCGAGCACGGGGCCGTACGGCTGAACGCGCTGCTGCGGGCGCTGCCCGGCCAGGCCCCCGTCTCCCTCTTCTGCCACAGCTACGGCTCGGTGGTGTGCGGCCTGGCCGCCGACACGCTGCCCGGCCGGGTGACCGACATAGCGGTCGCCGGCAGCCCCGGCATGCGTGCCGAGAACGCCTCCCACCTCGACACCTCCGCCCGCGTATGGGCGATGCGGGACGCCGACGACTGGATCCAGGACGTGCCGTACCTGGAGGTCGGCGGCCTCGGACACGGCGCCGACCCGGTCTCCGCGGCCTTCGGGGCACGGGTGCTGTCCGCGCGGGACGCCCGGGGGCACAGCGGCTACTTCGTCCCCGGCACGGACAGCGTGCGGAACTTCGCGGGGATCGGCGTTGGCGCGTACCGCACGGTCGTCTGCGCCGGCGAGGACGACACATGCCGGGCGGATTTGTCCGTCGCGACGGCGGCCGGACGCGCGTAGAGGCGTAGAAACTCCGGTTTGCACGGGGAGGGGACGGAGGGGCTCGTGCCGCATACGATGAGCCGCATGGGTGACGTACTGGCCGGATTTCACGCCGCCTGGGAGTTCGAGTCCGACTCCGTGCTCATCCGTTACGAACGGGGGATTCGAACACCCAAGCTCTTCCAGGCCCTGGGGGAACGCCGCGTGCCCCTGGAGGCGATCGAGGGCGTGACGCTCACGCCCGGCAGGCGCGGCACCGTCGTGCTGCGCGCCGAACCGCGCGCGGGCGCCGATCCGCTGATCGAGGCGGCGGCCGGACAGCTGAAGGAAGGCGGCGATCCCTACCGGCTGGTGCTGCCCGCCGAACGGGCGACGCTCGCCGAGTACTACGCCGACGAGCTGACGGCGCTGCTGACCGAGTCCGGCAAGACCGAGCGCTATCTGGTGGCCCCGCCCGAGGCACCCCTGCACTTCAAGGCGTACGACGGAAAGGCGTCCTTCGACGGGGAGGCGGTGTCCTTCCGCTGGTCCTGGACGGGCGCGTCCTCGGCGAAGTGGAAGGCCGGCGACCAGAGCTTCCCGGTCGCCGGCCTGGGCGGGGTGGAGTGGCGCTCCCCCGAGATGTTCGAGGGGTATCTGCGGCTGCTCCCGCGCGACGCCGACCCGTCGGCCGCCCCTGCCGTCCTCCAGGCCGACCAGGACCCCGCGGCGGTCGTGTTCGGGCTCGGGTACGGGCCCGTGCACGAGTCACTGCCGTTCGCGGCGGCGGTGCTGGCGGCGGTACGGGAGCGGAGCGCGAGCACCCCGGTGCCGGTTACGGTGCCAGCGCCCCGGCGTGACCCGGCGGACATCGCCGAGCGGATACGGCACCTGGGCGAGCTGCACCAGCAGGGGCTGGTGACGGACGAGGAGTTCTCCTCGAAGAAGGCGGAGTTGCTGGCGGAGCTTTAGTGTCCGCCGGGTTCCGTTTCGTCTTCGGGTGCGGGTCGTCCGTGGCTGCTCGCGCAGTTCCCCGCGCCCCTGGGTGTCTCTACTCCCGCCCGGCAGAAGTGAACGTCATGTCCGCGTACCGGTCGCCCGCGACCTTCTCCGCGATGGGCTCCAGCAGGGACAGCTCGTCCTGCGTCAGGACGATCCGCGTCGCCCCCGTGTTCTCCGCCACCCGCGTCGGCTTCCGGGTGCCCGGGATCGGGATCACCGGCAGGCCGTGGACCTGGGCGCGCTGGTGGACCCAGGCCAGGGCGATCTGGCCCGGGGTGGCGTCGTGGGCCTCCGCGAGGGCGCGGACCGGGGCGAGGAGGGCCGCGTTGGCCGCCGCGTTGTCGCCGGTGAAGCGGGGCCGCTGACGGCGGAAGTCGTCGTCGGTGAGGTCCTGTTCGGCGTTGGCGAAGGAACCGGTCAAAAAGCCCCGGCCGAGCGGGGAGTACGGGACGAGGGCCACGTCCAGTTCGCGGGCGGCCGGCACGACGCCCGCCTCGATGTCCCGGCTGAACAGCGACCACTCCGACTGCACGGCGGCGATCGGATGCACCGCCTGCGCGGCCCGCAGCTCGTCCCCCGTCACCTCGCTCAGCCCGAGCTGCTTGACCTTGCCCTCGCGCACCAGGTCGGCCATGACGCCGACGGTCTCCTCGATCGGCACGTTCACGTCGCGCCGGTGCATGTAGTAGAGGTCGATCACGTCGAGGTCCAGGCGGCGCAGGCTCGCCTCGACGGCCTCGCGGACGTACGGCGCGTCGTTGCGGATGATCCGCCGGGTCGGGTCGTCCGGCGGGATGGACAGGGCGAACTTGGTCGCGACGACGACCTCGTCGCGGTGGGCCCTGAAGAAGGGCGAGAGGAACCGCTCGTTCTCGCCCGCGCCGTAGGCGTCGGCGGTGTCGTACAGCGTGACGCCCAGCTCCAGCGCCCGCTCCAGGGTCGCCCGCGAGGCGTCGGCGTCCGTCGGTCCGTAGGCGAAGCTCATGCCCATGCAGCCGAGGCCCTGGACGCCCACCTCCGGGCCGCCCGCGCCGAGTCGCGCGGTCGGGATCCTGCTGTCGGTCATCGGTTCCTCTCCTCTTCACGAGTGCGACCGGCGTCGCCGTAGAAGCTGATCTTCCGGTCGAGTACGGCGAGGGTGTCCTGCAGCTCGGCGATCCGCGTGAGCACGTCGCGGCGGGTGGACTCCAGCAGTTCCCGCCGGTCGAGGTAGGTGCTCTCGCCCTCCCGCACCAGCTCCGCGTACCGGACCATGTCGGCGACCGGCATGCCGGTCAGGCGCAGTTTGCCGACGAAGTCGAGCCAGTCCAGGTCGCGGTTGCTGTAGCGGCGCTGCCCGGTGTGCGAGCGGTCGATGTGGGACATCAGCCCGATCCGCTCGTACCAGCGCAGCGTGTGGGCCGTCAGCCCGGTGAAGGCGACGACCTCGCTGATCGTGTAGCGGTCCTGCCCGTCGGGGCGCGGGTGGCGCCGGGGCGGGGCGGAGCAGATGTCGGTTCTCGTGGCGTTGCTGGTGGCGTTCGGCGCGAGCGTCTCGGCCGTGGTCTGCATCACCGTCATGACCTCAACGCTATGACCTTGGAGTGCACTCCAGGCAAGCGCCACCAGTGAGAAATGCGCGGGACACACGGCCCCGCCGCTCACTACCGTGCCGGGCATGAGTCTCGTACGCCGTGCCGAGCCCGAGGACGCGGAGGAAGTGCTCCGCCTCCGACAGGTGATGATCGCCTCAGTGACCCCCGACGCCCCCACGGACTGGCAGGCGGGGTCGCTGCCCGGCCTGCGGGAGAGGCTGGCCGATCCGGACGGGAGCTTCGCGGCGTTCGTGGTCGACCACCCTGAGCGACCCGAGGGGCTGGCGGCGCTGGTGGTGGGTACGCTGGAGTACCGGATCGGCGGGCCGCGCAGCCCGGGCGGGCTGCTCGGATACGTCTTCAGCGTCGCCACCGACCCGGACGCCCGGCGTCGCGGATACGCGCGGGCGTGCATGGACGAGTTGCTGGAGTGGTTCCGCGAGCGCGGCGCCGGGCACGTCATGCTGACGGCCTCCCCCGACGCCGAGCCGCTGTACGCGTCGCTGGGCTTCACGCGCGACACGACCCCCTCGATGCGGCTGTACCTCTGAGCCGCTTAGGCTCGACGCCATGTCCTTGAACAGCCTCGCGTCGATCGAGAACTGGCCGGTTCCCACCGCCGCGGCGGGCGTCGTACGCGCCGACGGCACCGTCCTCGGCACCCACGGCCCGGCCGCGCACCGCTTCCCGCTCGCGTCGGTCACCAAGCCGCTCGCGGCGTACGCGGCCCTCGTGGCGTACGAGGAGGGCGCGATCGAGCTGGAGGAGCCCGCCGGGCCCCCCGGGGCGACGGTCCGTCACCTGCTCGCGCACACCTCGGGCCTGGCCTTCGACGAGCACCGGGTGACCGCCCGGCCCGGGGAGCGCCGGCTGTACTCCAACGCCGGTTTCGAGCAACTCGGCGACCACATCGCGAAGGCGGCGGACATGCCGTTCGCCGAGTACGCGCGGCAGGCGGTGCTGGAACCGCTGGGCATGGCGCACACCTCGCTCGACGGCTCCCCGGCGAAGGACGGCGTGTCCACGGTCGAGGACCTGCTCCGCTTCGCCGCCGAGGTGCAGGCACCGCGCCTGCTGGACCCGCGCACGGTCGCCGAGGCGATGACGGTCCAGTACCCGGGCACGAAGGGCGTCCTGCCGGGCTACGGCCACCAGAACCCCAACGACTGGGGCCTCGGCTTCGAAATCCGCAACGGCAAGTCCCCGCACTGGACGGGCTCCGCCTCCTCCCGGCGCGCCTTCGGCCACTTCGGCCAGTCCGGCACCTTCCTGTGGCTCGACCCGGACGCGGGCCTGGCCTGCGTGGCACTCACCGACCGCGCCTTCGGCCCGTGGGCGGTCGAGGCGTGGCCGCCGTTCACGGACGCGGTGCTCGCGGAGGCGCACGGCTGAGGTGGCCTACTCCCTGGGCCTGTACGCGTTCTCCGACGGCGAGTTGTCCGCGTTCGACCTGGACGCGGTCCGGGCGGTCCTCTCGCCCGTCGCCGCCGTGCCCGAGAGGGTGATCGACGGGGCGACGGAGTCTGGATTCGCGCCGCCGACGGCAGCGAGGCCGACGTGAGCGTATCCGGCGGCCTGATCTGTGTGACCCGCCCGCAGGCCGGTGACGTGTGGCAGATCGTCATCGAGACGGCCGACCGGCTCCGCGCGGCGATCCTTCTCTCCGACGGCCCGCTGCTGTGCCGGGAGGAGATGCGCGGACACCTCCCCGAGGGCATGGAGGACGATGCCGTTCTCGTTCGGAGATCACCCTCGCGGTCTTCGAGAGGGTGGCAGGGCCGTTCGCGCGCCCGTCGGCCCGGCGGGACATGTCCTCCCATGTCCCGCCGGGCCGACGCGTCAGCGGGCCGCCATCTCCCACACCAGCACCTCGGCCCGCCCCACCGCCACCGCCTCCAGGCCCTCGGCGTCCGTGACGCGGGCCGCGTCCCCCGCGCCCAGTGCCTCCCCGTCCAGCGTCACCTCGCCCCGCACCACGTGCACGTACACGTACGCCCCGTCCGGCACCGCCGTCCGCTCCCCCGGTGACAGGCGGCGTACGTGGAGCATCGCGCCGGCCTCCGGGACGGCGTACGGGGTGGAGTCGGCGATGCCCCGGACGATCTCGTAGGCGGGGTCGCCGCCGGGGTCCAGCGGGGCCAGCCACATCTGGACGAAGGTGAGGGGGACGGCGGCGTCGTTGCGCTCGACATGGCGGACGCCGCCCGCCGAGCTGAGGCGTTGCACGTCACCGGCGCGGACCACCCTCTCGTGGCCGGTGCTGTCGCGGTGGGTCAGCTCGCCCTCCACGACCCAGGTGACGATCTCGGTGTGGCTGTGCGGATGCTCGTCGAAGCCCGCGCCGGGGGCGAGACACTCCTCGTTGCAGGCCAGCAGGGCCCCGAAGCGGAGGTTGTCGGGATCGTAGTGGGGGCCGAAGGAGAAGGCGTGGCGGGAGGTGATCCCGGCTGCCGGGTCACCGCCCGGATAGCGCTCGTCGGCGCGGCGTACGTCCATCACGTCGTTCACGGTAGACCCGGCGCCGTGCCGTCCGGAGGGCGGCCGAACGGTCGAGCACGGCCCTGCGGCACACCCGCCCGGCCCGATAAGGCAGTCTTGTCCACGTGCCCGAACCCGAAACCGGCAAGCCCGACGCCCCCGCCCAGCCCGCCCACCCGCACACCGCGACGCTGAAGCGGTTGGAACAGTCCTCCGGATCGCTCGCCGCGCAGGCCATCGCGCGCATGGACGAGACGCTGCCGTGGTACCGGGCCATGCCTCCGGAGAACCGTTCCTGGATCGGGCTGGTCGCCCAGGCCGGCATCGCGGCGTTCACCGAGTGGTTCCGGCGGCCGGACGCGCCCCAGGCCATCTCGACCGACGTCTTCGGCACCGCGCCGCGCGAGCTGACCCGGGCGATCACGCTGCGGCAGACCGTGGAGATGGTGCGGACCACCATCGAGGTGATGGAGTCCGCCATCGACGAGGTGGCGGCCCCCGGCGACGAGTCGGTGCTGCGCGAGGCGCTGCTCGTGTACGCCCGGGAGATCGCCTTCGCGACCGCCCAGGTCTACGCGCAGGCCGCCGAGGCACGCGGTGCCTGGGACGCGCGCCTGGAGTCGCTGGTGGTGAACGCCGTGCTCAGCGGCGAGGCCGACGAGGGCGCCGTCTCGCGCGCGGCCGCGCTGGGGTGGAACTCGCCGGAGCATGTGTGCGTCGTCCTCGGCACCGCGCCCGACGGGGACTCCGAACTGACCGTGGAGGCCATCCGGCGGGCGGCCCGGCACGCCAAGCTGCAAGTACTGACGGGGGTGCTCGGGGACCGGCTGGTCGTCATCGCCGGTGGCCGCAACGACCCGCTCGCGGTGGCGAAGTCGCTGATCGGGCCGTATGCGCCGGGGCCGGTCGTCGCCGGGCCCGTGGTGCCCGACCTGCTGGCCGCGACCCGGTCCGCGCAGGCCGCCGCGGCCGGACTGAAGGCGTGCACCGCCTGGGAGGACGCCCCGCGCCCGGTGCTCGCCGACGACCTCCTGCCGGAGCGCGCGATCGCCTCCGACCCCTCGGCGCGTGAGCAGTTGGTGGAGGAGATCTACAGACCGCTGGAGGAGGCCGGGGCGGCTCTCCTGGAGACGCTCAGCGTCTATCTCGAACAGGCGAGCAGTCTGGAGGGCGCCGCCCGGATGCTCTTCGTTCACCCGAACACCGTGCGCTACCGGCTCCGACGTGTGACTGACGTCACCGGATGGTCACCCTCTGATGTACGGTCTGCGTTCACACTGCGGATCGCGCTCATCCTGGGGCGTCTGGCCGACGGAGATCCGCAGCTCTAGGATTTTGTGCAGGGTCCACAAAACCCGCTCCTGTTCTTCGTCCCTGTCCCCACGGGCGGTCGCGGCCGTCCTCAAGAGAGAGTGTGAGAGTGCTCGTACTCGTCGCTCCCGGCCAGGGCGCCCAGACGCCCGGCTTCCTGACTGACTGGCTCGCCCTTCCCGGTGCCGCTGACCGCGTCGCCGCGTGGTCGGACGCCATCGGACTCGATCTCGCCCACTTCGGCACCAAGGCCGACGCGGACGAGATCCGTGACACGTCCGTCGCCCAGCCGCTGCTGGTCGCCGCCGGAATCCTCTCCGCCGCGGCACTCGGTGACATCGCCGAGATCGGGCCCGGCGTGGTCGCGGGGCACAGCGTCGGCGAGATCACCGCCGCCGCCTTCGCGGGCGTCCTCGACGACACCGCCGCGCTGACCCTCGTACGCAGCCGGGGCCTGGCCATGGCCGAGGCCGCCGCCGTCACCGAGACGGGCATGTCGGCGCTGCTCGGGGGCGACCCCGAGGTGAGCGTCGCGCACCTGGAGCGGCTCGGCCTGACCCCGGCGAACGTGAACGGCGCCGGTCAGATCGTGGCCGCCGGCACCATGGAGCAGCTGGCCGCGCTGAACGAGGACAAGCCCGAGGGCGTCCGCAAGGTCGTCCCGCTGAAGGTGGCCGGCGCGTTCCACACGCACCACATGGCGCCCGCGGTGGCCAAGCTCGCCGAGGCCGCGAAGGCGCTGACGCCGGCCGACCCGAAGGTGACGTACGTCTCCAACAAGGACGGGCAGGCCGTCGCCTCCGGCGCCGAGGTCCTGGAGCGGCTGGTCGGCCAGGTGGCCAACCCGGTCCGCTGGGACCGGTGCATGGAGACGTTCAAGGAACTCGGCGTCACCGCGCTGATCGAGGTGTGCCCGGGCGGCACGCTGACCGGGCTGGCCAAGCGGGCGCTGCCCGGCGTGCAGACGCTGGCCCTCAAGTCCCCCGCCGACCTCGACGCGGCCCGTGAGCTCGTCGCCGAGCACGCACAGGCCTGACAAGGAGCGCGAGAGCATGTCGAAGATCAAGCCCAGCAAGGGCGCCCCGTACGCGCGCATCCTCGGCGTCGGCGGATACCGCCCGACCCGCGTGGTGCCGAACGAGGTGATCCTCGAGAAGATCGACTCGTCCGACGAGTGGATCCGCTCGCGCTCCGGCATCGAGACCCGGCACTGGGCCGGCCCCGAGGAGACCGTCGCCGCGATGTCCGTGGAGGCGTCCGGCAAGGCGCTCGCGGACGCCGGGGTCGACGCGTCCCGGATCGGCGCCGTGGTCGTCTCGACCGTGTCGCACTTCGCCCAGACCCCGGCCATCGCCACCGAGATCGCCGACCGGCTCGGCACCGACAAGGCCGCGGCCTTCGACATCTCGGCGGGCTGCGCGGGCTTCGGCTACGGGCTGACGCTGGCCAAGGGCATGGTCGTCGAGGGCTCGGCCGAATACGTGCTGGTCATCGGCGTGGAGCGGCTGTCCGACCTGACCGACCTGGAGGACCGGGCGACGGCCTTCCTGTTCGGCGACGGCGCCGGCGCGGTCGTGGTCGGCCCGTCGCGGGAGCCGGCGATCGGCCCGACCGTGTGGGGTTCGGAGGGCGACAAGGCCGAAACGATCAAGCAGACGGTCTCCTGGGACCGCTTCCGGATCGGCGACGTCTCCGAGCTGCCCCTCGACCGCGAGGGCAACGTCAAGTTCCCCGCGATCACGCAGGAGGGCCAGGCGGTCTTCCGCTGGGCCGTGTTCGAGATGGCGAAGGTCGCTCAGCAGGCGCTGGACGCGGCCGGGATCAGCCCGGACGACCTGGACGTCTTCATCCCGCACCAGGCCAACGTGCGGATCATCGACTCGATGGTGAAGACCCTGAAGCTGCCGGAGCACGTCACGGTCGCCCGTGACATCCGCACCACCGGCAACACCTCCGCCGCCTCGATTCCGCTCGCGATGGAGCGGCTTCTGGCGACGGGTGACGCGAAGAGCGGGGACACGGCGCTCGTCATCGGCTTCGGGGCGGGTCTCGTCTACGCCGCGACGGTCGTTACCCTCCCCTAGGCACTCCGTGCCGGATCACGCGGTCCGGGACGGAGAGCAGCAACACCCGTCGCGACGCGGCGGGCCGCCACACCCTCTGAGACAACAACGAAGGAGCGCCATCATGGCCGCCACTCAGGAAGAGATCGTCGCCGGTCTCGCGGAGATCGTGAACGAGATCGCCGGCATCCCGGTTGAGGACGTCCAGCTGGACAAGTCCTTCACCGACGACCTGGACGTCGACTCCCTGTCCATGGTCGAGGTCGTCGTCGCCGCCGAAGAGCGCTTCGACGTCAAGATCCCGGACGAGGACGTCAAGAACCTCAAGACGGTCGGCGACGCGACGAAGTACATCCTCGACCACCAGGGCTGATCCGCCGATACTCGGGCATACCCCGGGTATCGGGCAGATCCGGGCCGACTGCCCCGCCACCCGGCGGTGGCGCCGTACGAATCCGTATCCCGTTGGAGAAAGAATTCCCGTGAGCTCGACCAATCGCACCGTGGTCGTCACCGGTATCGGCGCAACCACACCGCTGGGTGGCGACGCAGCCTCGACCTGGGAGGGCCTGGTCGCCGGCAAGTCCGGCGTCAAGCCCCTGGAGCAGGAGTGGGCCGCCGACCAGGCGGTCCGCATCGCCGCGCCCGTCGCCGTGGACCCCTCCGAGGTCATCCCGCGGCCGCAGGCCCGCCGCCTGGACCGCTCGGCGCAGTTCGCGCTGATCGCGGCGCAGGAGGCCTGGAAGGACGCCGGGTACTCCGGCAAGGCGGGCGAGGGCGCCGCCGAGGACGGGGCGGCCCACGTCGACCCCGACCGGCTGGGCGCGGTCATCGCCTCCGGCATCGGCGGTGTGACCACGCTGCTCGACCAGTACGACGTGCTGAAGGAGAAGGGCGTCCGCCGCGTCTCCCCGCACACCGTCCCCATGCTCATGCCGAACGGCCCCTCGGCCAACGTGGGCCTGGCCGTGGGCGCCCGTGCGGGCGTGCACACGCCGGTCTCCGCCTGCGCGTCGGGCGCCGAGGCCATCGGCTACGCCATCGAGATGATCCGCACCGGCCGCGCCGACGTCGTCGTCGCGGGTGGCACGGAGGCGGCGATCCACCCGCTGCCGATCGCCGCGTTCGGCAACATGATGGCGATGTCCAAGAACAACGACGACCCGCAGGGTGCCTCGCGCCCCTTCGACACGGCGCGCGACGGCTTCGTCCTCGGCGAGGGCGCCGGCGTCCTGGTCCTGGAGTCCGCCGAGCACGCCGCCGCGCGCGGCGCCCGGGTCTATGCGGAGGCGGTCGGTCAGGGCATCTCCGCCGACAGCCACGACATCGTGCAGCCGGAGCCGGAGGGCCGCGGCATCTCCGCCGCCCTGCAGAACCTGCTGGAGCGCACCGACCTGAACCCGGCCGAGATCGTGCACGTCAACGCGCACGCCACCTCGACGCCGGCCGGTGACATCGCCGAGCTGAAGGCGCTGCGCAAGGTCCTCGGCGACGACGTCGACCACATGGCGGTCTCCGGCACCAAGTCGATGACCGGTCACCTCCTCGGTGGCGCGGGCGGCGTGGAGTCCGTGGCGACCGTGCTCGCCCTGTACCACCGGGTGGCGCCGCCGACCATCAACGTCGAGAACATCGACCCGGAGGCCGAGGCCAACGCGGACATCGTCCGCGGCGAGGCCCGCAAGCTGCCGGTCGAGGGCCGGATCGCCGCGCTGAACGACTCGTTCGGCTTCGGCGGCCACAACGTGGTGCTCGCGTTCCGGACGGTCTGAGCGACGTACCCAAGCGCATGAGGAAGGCCCCCACCGGTCGGTGGGGGCCTTCCTCATGCAAGAACGGCGAACGAGGTCACACCACCTGGTGCAGCCAGCGGACCGGGGCGCCCTCGCCGGCGTGGCGGAAGGGTTCCAGTTCGTCGTCCCAGGGCTTGCCGAGGAGTTTGGCGACGTCCGACTCGAGGTCGGTCTCGCCGCGCTGGGAGCGGACCAGGGCGGCGCGCAGCCGGTCCTCGGGGATCATGATGTCGCCGTGGATGCCGGTGACCGCGTGGAAGATGCCGAGGTCGGGAGTGCAGCTGTAGCGCTCGCCCTCGGCGCCCGCGGAGGGTTCCGCCGTGACCTCGAAGCGCAGCAGCTGCCAGCCGCGCAGGGCGGAGGCGAGTTTGGAGGCGATGCCGGCCTGTCCCTGCCAGGAGAACTCCGAACGCCAGGTGCCGGGCGCGGCGGGCTGCCGGATCCAGTCCAGGCCGACGCGGGTGCCGAGCACCCCGGCGATGGCCCACTCGACGTGCGGGCAGAGCGCGCGCGGCGCGGAGTGCACGTACAGGACTCCACGTGTCGTCACCGGAACCTCCGGGCTGAGCGGGACATCTCGGAACGGGTGGAACGGCCGTGACCGGGCGGGTCACGTTCATGGCGAGGCTACCGTGCGACGGGGCAAGGAGTGTGACGTACCGTCGGTCCCGCCGCCGACAAACCGCCGTCATTCACCCGGCAGGACGCTTGTACGGGTGTGAGGCGTTGCATCGCCGCCCTCGGGAACCCTCGCGCGGTGTCATGGGTTGAGCACGGTGGAGGCACGAGGCGAGGGGTGGGACCGTATGGGCCGAGGGACGGACCGGGGGACGCGGTGCGGTCGCCGCCGGGCGAGCGCCGCACTCGCCGTGCTGACGACCGTCACCGTCCTGGGCGTGGCGGGCTGCGGCGCCTCGGGGGGCGACTCCCCCACCCCCTCTCCCAGTGCCTCGAAGCCGGCGAAGACGGCCCCGGCGTGGGACACGAGCCCGGAGTCGGTCGCCGCCGTCGGCGACTCCATCACGCGCGGCTTCGACGCCTGCGCCGTCCTGTCGGACTGCCCGGAGGTGTCGTGGGCGACCGGCAGCAGCGCGAAGGTGGACTCGCTGGCCGTACGGCTGCTGGGGAAGGCGGACGCGGCCGGGCACAGCTGGAACTACGCGGTCACCGGGGCCCGGATGGCGGACCTGACCGCCCAGGTGACGCGGGCGGCGAAGCGGAAGCCGGAGCTGGTGGCGGTGATGGCGGGGGCGAACGACGCGTGCCGGGCCACGACCTCGGCGATGACGCCGGTGGCGGACTTCCGGGCGCAGTTCGAGGAGGCGATGACCGCCCTGCGCGAGAAGCTTCCCAAGGCGCAGGTGTACGTGTCGAGCATCCCGGACCTGAAGCGGCTGTGGTCCCAGGGGCGCACCAACGCGCTGGGCAAGCAGGTGTGGAAGCTGGGCCTGTGCCCGTCGATGCTGGGCGACGCGGACGCCATGGACTCGGCGGCGACGCTCCGGCGCAACACGGTGCGCGACCGGGTGGAGGACTACAACGAGGTGCTGCGGGAGGTCTGTGCGAAGGACCGGCGCTGCCGCACCGACGAGGGCGCGGTCCACGCGTACCGGTTCGGCACCGACCAGTTGAGCCACTGGGACTGGTTCCACCCGAGTGTGGACGGCCAGGCGCGGCTGGCGGAGATCGCGTACCGCCGGGTCACCGCGGAGACACCGTGAGACGGGCCTGACCTGGGCATGTCCTAGAGTTCCGCACATGAGCGAACTCTTCGGCACACTTTCCGACGGCACCCCGGTGCACCGCTGGACCCTGGAGCGGGCCGGCGTACGGGTCCGGGTTCTGTCGTACGGCGGGATCGTGCAGTCGGCCGAGGTCCCCGACCGGGACGGGACCATGGCCGACGTGGTGCTGGGGTTCGCGGGCCTGGACGGTTACCTGCGGCACCCGGAGCCCTACTTGGGCGCGCTGGTCGGGCGGTACGCCAACCGGATCGCGGGCGGGCGTTTCCCGCTGGACGGGCGGACGTACGCGCTGACGCCCAACGAGGGGCCGAACGTGCTGCACGGCGGCGAGCGCGGCTTCGACAAGCGGGTGTGGGACGTGGCGGCGGTCACGGACGGCGTGCGGCTGAGCCGCGTCTGCCCGCACGGGGAGGAGGGCTTCCCGGGACGCCTGGAGATGTCGGCGACGTACACGCTGGACGGGTCGGGGGCGCTGCGGATCGGGTACGAGGCGGTCACGGACGCGCCCACCGTGCTCAACCCGACCAACCACAGCTACTTCAACCTGAGCGGCTCCGGGCACGCGGGCGGGCACGAACTGCGCCTGGCAGCCTCCCGGATCACACCGGTCGACGCCGGCCTGGTCCCGACGGGCAACCTGGACGACGTGACGGACACCCGCTTCGACTTCCGGCGGGCGCGCAAGATCGGCTCGGGCTACGACCACAACTTCGTCCTGGACAAGGGCGTGACCGACACCGCCGAGGAGGTCGCCGAGCTGTACGACCCGGCGTCGGGGCGGGTGCTCACGGTGGCGACGACCGAGCCTGGCCTCCAGCTCTACACCGCCGACCACCTGGGCGAGCCCTTCGCCCCCGGGGACGGCGTCGCGCTGGAGACCCAGCACTTCCCGGACTCCCCGAACCGGCCCGGTTTCCCGAGCACGGTGCTGCGGCCGGGCGAGATGTTCCGCTCGGAGACGGTGTACGGCTTCTCGGTGCGCTAGGGAGCGCCGAGCCCCGGCCCGGCCGTCAGGTTCCGGGCCGGGGCTGCTCCCGGGGGCGCGCGCTCGCGGGCGGCCCGGGTCCGACGGTAACCGTCGCGGTGATCCGGTGGTCCACGATCGGGCATCCGATCAAGAGTTCGTACGAACCCTTCACAAACACCCACGAGTCGGTCGCCACGCGCCATGGCGCACGCCCCCTCCGTCACGCGATACTTCCGCCGTCCGGCAGCGCACCCCACAGCGACGGAAGGACCCCGACTCCCTTGGCACCCATACGTGTTCGGATCGGCGTACTCGGACTGGCCCTGGTGGCGGGACTCGCCGCCCCACTCGCCGCCCCCACCACGGCGACGGCGGCACCCCCGGCGGGCGGCACCGTCCCCGCACCGACGGTGGAGGAACGGCGGCTCGACGGGGAGGTGCCCCGGGAGATCCTGCGGCGCTCCGGATTCGCCGCGGTGGCACCGGCGTTCGCCCACAAGCTGGGACGGGCCGACTCCTACCGCGAGGCGCGTGCCCTGGTGGCGCGCGAGGGCTCGGCGCTGTGGCGGCGGGCGGTGGACCGGGCGCAGGGGCGCGGGCCGGCCCAGGGGGACCTCAGCCGCGACGACGACCGGCCACTGTACTGGGCACGGCTCGGGATGACGCGGGAACTGCGCACCTGGGCGCCCACGTTCGGGCTGGGCGAGCGGCAGCGGGCCGCGCTGCTGACGGAACTGGAGCGCACCTCGCGCGGACAGGCCGACCTGCGGCTGCCGCGGAGCGGACCCGGCAAGGGCGTGAAACGGGTGCTGCTCACCGGCTTCGACCCGTTCACCCTGGACCGGGACATCCGGATCTCCAACCCGTCCGGCGCCGTCGCGCTCGCCCTGGACGGCACGGTGATCGACACCGCGGACGGTCCCGCGCGGGTGGAGACGGCCGTGTTCCCGGTGCGCTGGCGGGACTTCGCCGAAGGGGCGGTGGAGCGGGCGCTGCGGCCGTACCTGCCGCGGGTGGATCTGTTCACCACCGTGAGCCAGGGCCGGGTGGGACGGTTCGACGTGGAGCGGACCAACGGGGCCTGGCGGGGCGGCTTCCCCGACAACGACAACGTCTCGCGCACGGAGACGGTCCCGGTGGCCGATCCGGCCTCGCAGCCGCAGTGGACGACGACCACACTGCCGTACGCGGCGATCACGGCCGCGGACACCGGCCGCTTCCCCGTGTACGACAACACGAGGGTGACCGAGATCCCGGCGGGCAGCACGGAGCCGGTCGTACGGCCGGACGGGCCCACGCCCGGGTCGGCGGCGCGCGAGGGCGGCGGCGGGAACTACCTGTCCAACGAGATCGCCTACCGCGCGACGCTGCTGCGGGACCGGCTCGGGCTGCGCGGCACGCTGCCGGGCGGGCACGTGCACACCCCGGTGCTGCAGTTCGGGGCCCGGAACACCGATCCGGCGACGGGCGCGGTCACCGACCCGGGGTTCGTGCGCAACCGGCTGGACATCGTGGCGCAGACGCGGGCGATCGTGGCCGTGGCGGTCAGTGCCGCGGGGCCGGACCGGGGCTGACCGCGGCATCGGCCGTACCGCCCTCGAACGCGTCGTCGGCGCCGTCGCGGGTCTCCTCGCCCAGCAGCTCGCGGGCGAGGAGCGTGGCGCCGGCCACCGCGCCGGGCATCAGGAACACCGCGACGAAGGGCACCAGGAAGGAGACGCCCAGCGGGGTGCCGAACCCCCAGACCAGCATCTTGCGGGAGCGCAGCAGGGCGAGGCGCTCGCGCAGTTCGACGCCCCGGCGCTGGAGGGCGACGGCGGCCAGCTCCTCGGTGAGGAAGAAGCCGGTGACGAAGAAGCCGATCACCGGGACCACCGTCTGGCCGACGACCGGGATGAAGCCGAGCGCGAAGAGCAGCACGCCCCAGAGCGCGGCGCGGACGACGATCCGCAGACTGTCGCGGCCGGAGATCCACAGCTCGCGCCAGAGCGGCAGGTCGGACTCGGGGGCGGTGCCGTCCGGGGAGACGTCGCGGTCGACCCGCTCGGAGAGGGCTTCGTAGAAGGGCTGGCCGACCAGCAGGGTGACCGCGGTGAAGGTGAGCACGGCCAGCAGCAGGGCGAGGGCGAACAGCACGGCGGTGAGGAAGCCGCGGAACAGCCCGAGCCAGGGGCTCGACCAGTCGTCGGCGAAGGGGGTGGCCCAGCCGACGAAGTCGTCGCCCCACAGCGCGAGCGCGACCAGCACGCCCAGGTAGAGGACCAGGGTGATCAGGCCCGGGACGAGGCCGAAGCCGTAGCTCCGCCCGTGCCGGGCCACCCAGCGCTGGCCCTTCAGCAGATGACCGAACCCCGCCCCGAGATCACGCATGGGCGGAACTCTACCGGCCGGCGCGCAGGCCCGTTTCCGGTCAGCCGAGCGTCACGGTGATGTTGCCGCGGGTCGCCTTCGAGTACGGGCAGACCTGGTGTGCCTTCTCCACCAGGGACCGCGCGGTCGCGGCGTCGACGGACGGGATCTCGGCGGAGATCTCGACGATGATCCCGAACCCGTCGTCGTTCTTGCCGATGCCGACCTTCGCGGTGACGGTCGAACCGGAGACGTCGGCGCCCTCCTGGCGGGCCACGACGGCGAGCGCGCCCTGGAAGCAGGCGCTGTACCCGGCCGCGAACAGCTGCTCCGGGTTGGTGCCGGCGCCGCTGCCGCCCATCTCCTTGGGCGGGTTCACGACCACGTCGAGCTTGCCGTCGTCGGTGGCGACCCGGCCGTCGCGGCCGTTCTCGGCGGTGGCGACGGCGGTGTAGAGGACTTCGGACTGCTGGATGGCCATATCGGGTGTCTTCCTCCTAGGTCCGCCGTGACTCGCGCCCACGATCACGACGGATTTCGGAAAGACGCTACCGCATGCCGGAAATCCAGTGAAGCCCGCTCTCCCCTCACCGAGGGTCAGAGCTTGACGATCATCTTTCCGGTGTTGTCGCCGCGCAGGACGCCGAGGAACGCCTCCAGGTTGTTCTCGATGCCCTCGACGACCGTCTCGCGGTACTTCAGCTCGCCGGAGCGGACCCAGGGACCGACCTCCTCGACGAACTGCGGCTGGAGGTCGTAGTGGTCGCCGACCAGGAAGCCCTCGATGCGGCCGCGGGTCTGGATGAGCCGGGCGAGGTTCTTCGGGCCGGGCGCGGGCTCGGTGTTGTTGTAGACGGAGATCGCGCCGCAGATGGCGATCCGGCCGTTGAGGTTGAGGGAGCCGATGGCGGCCTCCAGGTGGTCGCCGCCGACGTTGTCGAAGTAGACGTCGACGCCGTCCGGGGCGGCGGCGCGCAGCTGCTCGCTCACCGGGCCGTTCTTGTAGTTGAAGGCGGCGTCGAAGCCGTACTCGTCGAGGAGCAGCTTGACCTTCTCGTCCGAGCCGGCCGAGCCGATGACGCGCGAGGCGCCCTTGAGCTTCGCGATCTGCCCGACCTGGCTGCCGACGGCACCCGCGGCGCCGGAGACGAAGACGGAGTCGCCCTCCTTGAAGGAGGCGGTGCGCAGCAGACCGGCGTAGGCGGTGAGCCCCGTCATGCCGAGCACGCCGAGGTACGTCGACAGGGGCGCCGCGTCCGGGTCGACCTTGACGGCGTTCTCGGCGTCCAGGGCGGCGTACTCGCGCCAGCCGAAGAAGTGCAGGACGTGGTCACCGACGGCGAACCCCTCGGCGTGGGAGGCGACGACCTCGCCGACCGCGCCGCCCTGCATGACCTTGCCCAGCTCGTAGGGGGCGGCGTAGGACTTGGCGGCGCTCATGCGTCCGCGCATGTACGGGTCTACGGAGACGTACAGGTTGCGCACCAGCACCTGTCCGTCACGCGGGGTGGGGACCTCCGCCTCGACGAGCGCGAAGTCCTCGGGCCTCGGCCAGCCGACCGGGCGGGTGACCAGGTGCCATTCGCGGTTGACGGCGGGGAGGACGGGGGAGTCGGTCATGGGGCGCCTTTCCTGGGGCTTGCTCTGAACTTCCTCGGGAGCTGCTCGCCGAGAATGTTTCATGTCCTGAAACAACCATGCGGCTGAACATTTCACCTTGTCAAACAAATGAGTACCCTGGTGTCCATGGCCACACCACGCGACACGACGCGCCGACCCGACGCTCTCACCCTCGAAGTCGTCGAGCTGATCGGCGAGGTCGTGGCCCGCTTCCACGCGGACTACGAGGAGGCGGCGGCGGAACGCGCCCTGACCGGGGCGCAGGCCAAGCTGCTCAGCCTGCTGTCGCTGGAGCCGCTGCCGATGCGGAAGCTGGCCCAGAAGCTGAGGTGCGAGCCGTCGAACGTCACGGGGATCGTGGACCGGCTGGAGGCGCGGGGTCTGGTCGAGCGACGGCCCGACCCCGGCGACCGGCGGGTCAAGGTCGCGGCGGCCACGGAGGAGGGGCGCCGGGTGGCCCGGGGGCTGCGGGAGTCGCTCCGGTTCGCACGGGAGCCGCTGGCGGGGCTGTCGGAGGCGGAGCGGGTGGCTTTGCGGGATGCGTTGGTGACGATGCTGCGGGGTGACTGAACCGGGGGTTGCGGTCGGTCACGGGGCGGGTGCGCAGCTCGGCGTTGCGGGGTACCGCTGCGCCCACCCGTGGCGCCCCAGCGGCACGACTGCCCGCAGCTGCGGCGGCATGGCGACTGCAGGCGGCCAGCGAGCGGCTACGTGCACCACCACAGGAAGCGGTCGCAGGTTTCCGTGGGGGTCGGGTCCGGCTGATCCGGCGGGGTGGGGGTCGCCGACGGGGGTGGGTCGTCGTGCGACTCCGGGGACGACGGGTCCGGGTTCGCGGGCGGGGTGGCGCTCGGGACCGGCGCCCGGGACGCGCCGGGACCGCCGGACGCGGTCGGCGACTGCGACTCCTCCGCCTCCGGGGACTGCGACGCGGACGGCGACACCGTTGTCGACGCGGACGCGCCGGTGGACGGTGGGGCCGAGGCCGGGGTGGTCCCCGAGGGGGCGTCGGCCGGGATCGCCGACGCCTCACCCACCTCACGGGTCGCGCCGCCGTCCGTCGTCTCGCCGCCCGCCGCGGCCGGCTTGTCCGGGGAGTGCGGGGCGTCCATGCCGAGTTCGGCGAGGCTCAGTCCCCCGGCGGCCAGGACGAAGCCCCCGACGAGGAGCAGGGTCCGGCGGCGGCGCCTGCGGTGGGCGGCGGCCTTGCGGTCGCGACGGCTGGAACGGGCGCCGGGAGCGGCTTCGCCGGGGTCCTCGCCGGGGTCCTCGTCGGAGTCGTCCCGCAGGTCGCCCCGGGCCGGCGCCCCGGCGACCGCCGCCACCTCGCGGCCCTCGCCCACCGCCGCCGGCGCGGTCTCCTCACCCACCGTCAGGTAGGCGTCCGACGCGTGCAGTTCGTGGGCGGGCGTGCCGCACCCCGGGCAGGCGAGAGCGCCGTTGAGGTGCCGTCGGCACGGGTGGCAGTAGTCCATGACGCGGGAAGGTTAAGTTCCGGGACGGGCGCGTTCCTAGAGGTCGCTGTGAATGTTGTGTGGGGAAGTACGCGACCTCGACCTCTCCCCCGATCCGAAACTGCCGAAACCGTTATGTGTCCGACCCATTGACACTCCGAGCACCCCGTCCTTACTGTCACGCCAGCATTTCGAACGAGTGACGAAATATCGAACAACGCGAAGGGCAGCCGCCGTGCGCATCACCGGAATCAGCACACACGTGGTCGGGACGCCGTGGCGCAACCTGACCTACGTCCAGGTGCACACCGACGAGGGCATCACCGGAGTCGGCGAGACCCGGATGCTGGGCCACACCGACGCCCTCCTCGGCTACCTGAAGGAGGCCGAGGCCAACCACATTCTCGGTTCCGACCCGTTCGCTGTCGAGGACCTGGTGCGCCGCATGAAGTACGGCGACTACGGCCGCGCGGGCGAGATCGTGATGTCCGGCATCGCCGTCGTGGAGATGGCGTGCTGGGACATCAAGGGCAAGGCCCTCGGCGTCCCCGTGTGGCAGCTGCTGGGCGGGAAGGTCACCGACAAGGTCAAGGCGTACGCCAACGGGTGGTACACCACCGAGCGGACGCCGGAGGCCTACCACAAGGCCGCGCAGGGGGTCATGGAGCGCGGGTACCGGGCGCTGAAGATCGACCCGTTCGGCACCGGGCACTTCGAGCTGGACCAGCAGCAGACGAACTACGCCGTGTCGCTGATCGAGGCCGTGCGGGACGCCATCGGGCCCGACGCCGAGCTGATGCTGGAGATGCACGGCCGGTTCTCGCCCTCCACCGCCGTCCGGCTCGCGCGCGAACTCGCGCCGTTCAAGCCGGCCTGGCTGGAGGAGCCGGTCCCGCCGGAGAACCTCCGGGCGCTGAAGAAGGTCGCCGAGAAGGTCGAGATCCCGGTCGCCACCGGTGAGCGCATCCACGACCGGATCGAGTTCCGCGAGCTGTTCGAGGACCAGTCGGTGGACGTCATCCAGCCCGACGTCGGTCACATCGGCGGCATCTGGGAGACCCGCAAGCTGGCCGCGACCGCCGAGACCCACTACACGCTGGTCGCCCCGCACAACGTCGGCGGCTCCGTGCTCACCGCCGCCAGCCTCCAGGTCGGGTTCACCTCCCCGAACTTCAAGATCCTGGAGCACTTCAACGACTTCGCGGACGCGGAGATCAAGAAGGTCGTGAAGGGCGCGCCGCGGGTGGACCCGGAGGACGGGTGCTTCCACCTCTCCGACGCGCCCGGTCTCGGCGTCGAGCTGGACACCGACGCGGCGGCCGAGTTCCCGCAGCAGCAGGCGCGGTTCGACCTGTGGGCCGAGGGCTGGGAGAAGCGCGCCCCCAAGGGGACCGGGGCATGAGCGGCGCGGTCGTCGTCGAGGCGCCGGGGGTGCACCGGCTCGTGCCGCACGAGCCGCGCGAACCCGGCCCCGGCGAGGCGCTGGTGCGGGTGCACGCCGCCGGGATCTGCGGCAGCGACCGCGAGGTCTACCAGGGCAACCGGCCCGAGGGGTACGTGCGTTACCCGCTCACCCCCGGGCACGAGTGGTCCGGGACCGTGGAACGGGTCGGCGCCGGGGCGCCGGGCTCGCTCGTCGGCCGGAAGGTGGTGGGCGAGGGCTTCCGCAACTGCCAGGTGTGCGACCGCTGCCACGCGGGCGAGACGACGCTGTGCACCGCCGGGTACGAGGAGACCGGGTTCACCCAGCCCGGCGCCATGGCCCCGACGCTGACCCTGCCCGCCCGGCTGCTGCACGTGCTGCCCGACGACGCCGACCTCACCGGAGCGGCGCTGCTGGAGCCGGCGGCCTGCATCGCCGCCGCCGCGCTGAAGGCGAACGCCCGGCCCGGTGAGCGGGTCGCCGTCGTCGGTACGGGCACGCTCGGCATGTTCGCCGTGCAGTTCCTGCGCGCCGCGTCCCCGGCCGAGCTGCTGGTCGTCGGGACGCGCGGGGACCGGGAGGCGCTGTCGCGGCGGTTCGGCGCGACCGGCTTCCGCACCAAGGACCGGCCGCTGACGGACGACTTCGACGTCGTGATCGAGACCGCCGGGTCCGCGGACGCCGCCCGCACCGCCGCCGCGCTGCTGCGCCGGGGCGGCCGGCTGGTGCTGACCGGCATCCCGGCGCCGGGCGCCGACGGTCTCGACCCGACCGACCTGGTCGTGCGGCAGCTGGAGGTGCACACCGTCTTCGGGGCGCCGCCGGACGCCTGGGCGCACACGGTGCGGGTCTTCGCGGCCGGTCTGCTCGATCCGCGGCCGCTGGTGACGCACGAACTGCCGCTCACGGAGTTCTCGGAGGCCATCGAGCTGGTGGGCTCCGGCGACCCGAAGGTCGGAAAGGTGCTGCTGCACCCGGACGTCGGCCCCTGAGCCGTACGCCGGTGCGGGGGCGCCCTGACGGCCTCCGCACCGGCGTACACCCGGCGGACCGGACGGCTCTCCCCGGCCCCGGCCCCGCAGCCCCGCACACCCGCCGCCGCGAACTTCGTCCGACATATCGAACACTAAGGACAGCTTGTGACCGACCCTTCCGCCACGGCCGCCGCACGCAGGCCCGGTGAGCAGGCGCTCGCCGCCCTCGGCCTGGCCGCGCCCGCCCCCGATCCCGCCGACGCCTCGCCGCACTCCTTCCCGGGCGGTGGCCGCTGGCGCACCGAGATCCCCTCCTGCGAGGGGCCGGAGGCGCTGGCGGTGGTGCTCAAGGAGTCCTCGCGGCTGGACGTGCCGATCCACCGGATCAGCCAGGGCAGCGGCGTGTGGATGCTGACCGACGCCGAGATCACCGAGATGGTCGAGGCCACCGCCGAACGCGACATCGAGCTCTGCCTGTTCACCGGCCCGCGCGGCACCTGGGACATCGGCGGCTCCACCCGGACCGACTCGGGCGGCGCGGGCCTTCGGGCACGCGGTCACGCCGCGGTCGCCGGGTGCGTCGAAGACGCCGTACGGGCCTGCGAGTTGGGCGTCAAGTGCCTGCTGGTCGCCGACGAAGGCGTGCTGTGGACGCTGCACCGGGCCCGCGCGGCCGGCCTCCTCCCCGCCGACACCACGCTCAAGCTCTCCGCGCTCGTCGGACCGGTCAACCCGGCCTCGTACGCGGTGTACGAGCGCCTCGGCGCCGACTCCATCAACGTGCCCAGCGACCTGACGCCGGATCACCTGACCGAAATACGGCGGGTTTCGGCCGCCCCGATGGACATGTACATCGAGGCTCCCGACGACCTCGGCGGCTATGTCCGGATGTACGAGGTCGCCGAGCTGATCCGGCGCGGCGCCCCGCTGTATCTGAAGTTCGGCCTGTCCAAGGCGCCCGGGATCTATCCGTACGGCCACCACCTGCGGGAACTGACGCTGGCCACCGCAAGGGAGCGGGTGCGGCGCGGCCGCCTCGCCCTCGACCTGCTCGCCCGGCACGGGGCGGACGGGGACATGGCGCCGCTCGGCACCCGGCTGCCGGGGACGCTCAACCGGTTCGAGATCTCGTCATAACGTTCCGGAAACTCCCTTCACAAAAGACGACATGACCGCGCACAATCCCACACACCTGCGTCGCCGATCCAGCCCTCACCTCAAGGATGATGACCATGCGCAACCGCAGAGCCGCACTCGCCGCCATAGCCTCCGCCGCCTCGCTCGCCCTCACGCTGACCGCCTGCGGCCAGAACAGCGAGGGCGGCAGCGAGGAGGACAAGTCAGGCAGCGACGGCGCCACCGTCGGCATCGCGATGCCGACCAAGTCCTCCGAGCGCTGGATCACCGACGGCGCCAACGTCGAGAAGGAACTCAAGGCCAAGGGCTTCGAGACCAAGCTGGTCTTCGGCGAGGACGACCCGGACCAACAGGTCTCCCAGATCGAGAACATGATCACGCAGGGCGTGGACGCCCTGATCGTGGCCGCGATCGACAACAAGTCCCTCGGCAACGTCATGCAGCAGGCCGCGGACGCCGACATCCCGGTCATCTCCTACGACCGGCTGATCCTCGGCACGGAGAACGTCGACTACTACGCCTCCTTCGACAACGAGAAGGTCGGCGAACTGCAGGGCGGCTACATCGTCGACAAGCTCGGTCTGAAGGCCGGCAAGAAGGGCCCCTTCAACATCGAGCTGTTCGCCGGCTCCAACGACGACAACAACACCCGGTACTTCTTCAACGGCGCGATGAAGGTCCTGAAGCCGTACATGGACAAGGGCCAGCTGGTCGTGCGGTCCAAGCAGACCGACCTCAACCAGGTCACCACCCTGCGCTGGGACGGCGGCACCGCCCAGAAGCGCATGGACGACCTGCTCACCTCCAGCTACCGCAGCGCCAAGGTGGACGCGGTGCTCTCGCCGTACGACGGCATCTCCATCGGCATCCTGTCCGCCCTGAAGTCCGACGGCTACGGCTCCGGCAGCAAGCCGATGCCCGTCGTCACCGGCCAGGACGCCGAGATCGCCTCGGTGAAGTCGATCAAGGCGGGCCAGCAGACCCAGACCGTCTTCAAGGACCTGCGCGAGCTGGCCAAGGTCGCCGCGAACATGGTCGACGCGGTGCTGAACGACAAGAAGCCCGAGGTCAACGACACCAAGTCGTACGACAACGGCTCCAAGGTCGTCCCCGCCTACCTGCTGCAGCCGGTCAGCGTCGACAAGTCCAACTACGAGAAGGTCCTGGTCGACGGCGGCTACTACACCGCGGACCAGCTGAACTGACCGGGCCCCACCAAGGATTGGAAGGCACGACCATGGCGGGACCCGTCCTGGAAATGCGCTCGATCGTCAAGACCTTTCCCGGTGTCAAAGCGCTGTCGGACGTCACGCTGACCGTTCGCCAGGGCGAGGTCCACGCCATCTGCGGGGAGAACGGAGCCGGCAAGTCCACCCTGATGAAGGTGCTCTCCGGCGTCCATCCGCACGGCAGTTACGAGGGGGACATCCTCTTCGAGGGCGAGACCTGCCGGTTCAAGGACATCCGGGCGAGCGAACAGCACGGCATCGTGATCATCCACCAGGAGCTTGCGCTGGTGCCGTATCTGTCCATCGCGGAGAACATCTTCCTCGGCAACGAGCACGCCAAGCGCGGACTGATCAACTGGAACGACACCCTCAAGCACGCCGCCGAACTGCTGCGCCGGGTCGGTCTCGACGAGCACCCCGAGACCCGCGTCGCCGACATCGGCGTGGGCAAGCAGCAGCTGGTGGAGATCGCCAAGGCGCTCTCCAAGAAGGTGAAGCTGCTCATCCTCGACGAACCGACGGCGGCGCTCAACGACGAGGACAGCGGCAAACTCCTCGACCTGATCCTCCAGTTGAAGGAACAGGGCATCACCTCGATCATCATCTCGCACAAGCTCAACGAGATCCGCAAGGTCGCCGACTCGGTCACCATCATCCGCGACGGCCGCTCCATCGAGACGCTCGACGTGAAGGCGGCCGAAACGACCGAGGACCGGATCATCAGCGGCATGGTCGGCCGCGACCTGGAGAACCGCTTCCCGGACCGGACCCCGCACCAGCCCGAGGAGGGCGCGGCGCCGGCCCTGGAGATCCGCAACTGGACCGTGCACCACCCCATCGACCAGCAGCGCAAGGTCGTCGACGACGTCTCGATCGAGGTCCGGCGCGGCGAGATCGTCGGCATCGCCGGACTCATGGGCGCCGGCCGCACCGAGCTGGCGATGAGCGTCTTCGGCCGCACCTACGGCCGTCACGCGGGCGGCACGGTCCTCAGGGACGGCAGGGAGATCCGCACGAAGACCGTCCCGGAGGCCGTCGGGCACGGGATCGCCTACGTCACCGAGGACCGCAAGCACTACGGCCTCAACCTCATCGACACCATCAACCGGAACATCTCGCTGACCGCGCTGGGCAAGGTCTCCAAGCGGGGCGTGGTCGACGAGCACGGTGAGCGGCAGGTCGCCGAGGACTACCGCAAGTCGATGAACATCAAGGCGCCGACCGTCTTCGAACCGGTCGGCAAGCTGTCCGGCGGCAACCAGCAGAAGGTCGTCCTGAGCAAGTGGATCTTCGCGGGTCCCGAGGTGCTGATCCTGGACGAACCCACCCGCGGCATCGACGTGGGCGCCAAGTACGAGATCTACACGGTCATCGACCGCCTCGCGGCCGAGGGCAAGGCGGTCGTGTTCATCTCCTCCGAGCTGCCCGAGCTGCTCGGCATGTGCGACCGCATCTACACGATGGCCGCGGGACGGCTGACGGGTGAGTTCTCGCGGGCCGAGGCCTCGCAGGAAGCGCTGATGCGGCAGATGACGAAGGACAAGCAGGACCAGAAGTCCCGGAAGGACGAAGAGGTAAGCCGATGAGCACGGACGTGACCGCCAAGACCCCGGCACCGGCGCCGCCCGGCAAAGAGGGCTCGGCCTCCGGCGGCGGGCTGCTGCAGCTGATGCTCGACGGCATGCGCCGCAACATGCGCCAGTACGGCATGCTGATGGCCCTCGGCCTGATCGTGGTGCTGTTCGCGGTGTGGTCCGACGGCGACCTGCTGCTGCCGCGCAACGTCTCCAACCTGGTGCTGCAGAACAGCTACATCCTGATCCTCGCGATCGGCATGATGCTCGTCATCATCGCGGGCCACATCGACCTGTCGGTGGGATCGCTGACCGCCTTCGTGGGCGCGACGGCCGCCGTCCTGATGGTCAGGAACGACATGCCCTGGCCGGTGGCGGTGATCCTCTGCCTGGCCATCGGCGCCGCCGCCGGCTCGGTGCAGGGCTTCTTCATCGCCTATCTCGGCATACCGTCGTTCATCGTGACCCTCGCGGGCATGCTGCTCTTCCGCGGTCTGACGGAGATCTTCCTCAAGGGCCAGACCCTCGGCCCGTTCCCCAAGGACCTGCAGAAGATCGCCAACGGCTTCCTGCCCGAGGTCGGCCCGAACACCAACTACCACAACCTCACCCTGCTGCTGGGCATCGCGTTGATCGCGTTCGTGGTGTACCAGGAGGTCCGCGACCGCAAGCGGCAGCAGGAGTTCTCCCTCGACGTGCCGCCGCTCAACCTCTTCGTGCTCAAGCTGGTCGCGCTGGTCGCCGCCGTCCTCGTGGTCACACTGCTGCTGGCCAGCTACAAGGGCGCCCCGATCGTGCTGCTCATCCTGGGCGTCCTGGTCGTCGGCTTCGGCTACCTGATGCGCAACGCGATCGTCGGCCGCCACATCTACGCCATCGGCGGCAACCTGCCCGCGGCCAAGCTGTCGGGCGTGAAGGACAAGAAGGTCACCTTCCTGGTCTTCCTGAACATGGGCATGCTCGCGGCCCTGGCGGGTCTGGTCTTCGCCGCCCGCTTCAACGCGGCCTCGCCCAAGGCGGGTCTCAACTTCGAACTCGAAGCCATCGCCGCCTCGTTCATCGGCGGCGCGTCGATGAGCGGCGGCGTGGGCACGGTCCTCGGCGCGATCATCGGTGGCCTGGTCCTCGGCGTGCTGAACAACGGCATGAACCTCGTCGGTATCGGCACCGACTGGCAGCAGGTCATCAAGGGCCTGGTGCTGCTGGCGGCGGTCGGGTTCGACGTGTGGAACAAGCGCAGGGTCGGTTCGTAACGGACTGGGGCCCCGCCGACTGGCGGGGCCCGGTGTCCTTCACCGGACTGCGGCAAGTACAGGAGCCGCACGGGTGACTCCGCCTCAGAAGCAGGCTTCCAGCCCGAAAGCTGCGGTCCGGCCCGAACCGACCCCGCAGGGCAGCGGAAAGACACCGCACCACTACGCACCGTGCATGCCGGGAACAATTCCCTCCGTCGTCAAGGAGCGCACATGGAACTGAGCAGACGAACGGTCATCGCGTCGGCGGCAGCGGCCGGAGTCGCCGCCACCGCGGTCGGCGGCACGGCGCACGCGTCGGGAGGCAGGAAACCGGTGAAGGAACTCTTCGGCAGGCTCGCCGACGGGACGAAGGTGTACCGCTGGTCGCTGGAGAACGGCGGCACGCGGATGAAGGTGCTGTCGTACGGCGGCGTCGTGCAGTCCCTGGAGATCCCGGACCGCCGGGGCCGCTACGCCAACGTCTCGCTGGGCTTCGACAACCTCGACGACTACGTGGCCCGCAGCCCGCACTTCGGCGCCCTGATCGGACGGTACGGCAACCGCATCGCCAAGGGCCGCTTCACCCTGGACGGCAAGGAGTACCAGCTCTCCGTCAACGACGGGGAGAACTCCCTGCACGGCGGCGCCCTCGGCTTCGACTACCGGGTCTGGGACGTCGAGCCGTTCACCCGCGGCTCCGACACCGGCCTGGTGCTCCACTACACCAGCGTCGACGGCGAGATGGGCTACCCGGGCACGCTGAAGGCGAAGGTGACGTACACCCTCACCCGGCGCGGCGACTGGCGCATCGACTACGAGGCCACCACCGACAAGGCCACCGTCGTCAACCTCACCAGCCACGTCTACTGGAACCTGGCCGGCGAGGGCAGCGGCACGATCGAGGACCACGAGCTGTCGATCGCCGCCTCCCGCTTCACCCCCACCGACGCGGGTCTGATCCCCACCGGCGAGCTGGCGCGGGTGTCCGGCACGCCCTTCGACTTCCGCCGGGCCAAGCCGATCGGCCGGGACATCCGGGACGCCCACCCGCAGCTGGTCACCGCCAAGGGCTTCGACCACAACTGGGTGCTCGACAAGGGCATCACCGACCGCCCCGAGCACATCGCCACCCTGCGCGAGAACGCGTCGGGCCGCACCCTGCGCATCGCCACCGACCAGCCCGGGCTGCAGTTCTACTCGGGCAACTTCCTCGACGGCACCCTCACCGGCCCCGGCGGCTCCCTGTACCGCCAGGGCGACGCCCTGTGCCTGGAGACCCAGCACTTCCCGGACTCGCCGAACCACCCGTCGTTCCCGTCGACCGTGCTGCGGCCCGGCCAGACGTACCGGACTTCGACGGTGCACTCCTTCGACGCCTGAGACACGGGCGCGCGGGGCGAGGGGCGAGGGGCAGGGCGAGGGCACACTTTCTTCACACTCGTTGAACGGTGCCCCGCCCGCCTCCGTATACAGGGGCGGCCCGTGTCCCCCGCACGGGCCGCCCACTCACGGAGGTCCACTTGTCCGGCAACGTCACCTCACTCTTCCGCGGCACCGCGGCGCACAGCCCCTCGATGGCGGCGCTGACGCGGGAGAGCGGCGAGGCGGCGGGCGCGGGACCGGTGGACTTCTGCATCCCCTGCAACCCGTACTTCCCCACCCCGGCGATGTTCGAGGAGCTGGCCGGCCGGCTGCGCGACATCATCACGTACTACCCGAGCAGCGCCGACACCATCACCGCCGAACTGTGCGGTCTGCTCCAGCTCCCGCCGCAGTGCGTGGCGATGGGCAACGGCTCCACCGAGCTGATCACCTGGATCGACCACCTGCTGGTCCGGGATTCCCTCGCCGTCCCCGTCCCCACCTTCGGCCGCTGGACCGACCAGCCCTTGGAGACCGGCAAGCGGGTCGACATGTTCCCGCTCCAGGAGGCCGGCGGCTTCGCCCTCGACCTCGCCAGGTACGCCGAGTTCGTCCGGGCCCGGGGCACCCGGGCCGTGGTGGTCTGCAACCCCAACAACCCCGACGGCGGCTACCTGCACAAGCAGGCGCTGGTGCAGTTCATGGACGCGATGACCGACCGGGACCTGGTGGTGATCGACGAGTCCTTCCTGGAGTTCGCCGACGCGGAGGCCGAACCCAGCGTGGTCCAGGAGGCGATGCTGCGCCCCAACGTCGTCGTCCTGCGCAGCCTCGGCAAGAACTTCGGCCTGCACGGCGTCCGCTTCGGCTATCTCGTCGCCAACCCGGCGCTCGCGGGCCGGGTGCGTTCCATGCTGCCCAAGTGGAACCTCAACTCCTTCGCGGAGCACGTGGTGTTCATGCTGCGCGACCACGGCCCCGAGTACGCGCGGAGCCTGCACCAGGTGCGGCGCGACCGCCTGGAGATGTCCGCCCAGTTGTCCGCGCTGCCCGGCCTGACCGTCTATCCCTCCCAGGGCAACTTCCTCTTCGTCCGCCTCCCCGTGGGCGCGGAGGGCACGGCGGTCCGGGACCGCATGCTCACCGAGCACCGGATCCTGGTCCGTGAGTGCGGCAACAAGATCGGTTCGTCCAGCCGCTTCCTGCGTCTCGTGGTGCGCCCCCAGGTCGATGTTCGTCGTCTGGTGTCCGGCCTGGAACAGGTGCTCTACGGGGCCGGGAGGGGAGCCGCCGTGCCCGGGCCCGCCACCGGGACCGGCTACAGCTCGGGCACGGCGGCGGTAGACCGCCTGGTGAGCGAGACCAACGGTTCCGGCATGCGCGCGATCACCGCCCGGACCGCCGGTGCCGGTGCCCCGGGGATCGCCGCCGCTCCGGCCCCTCCCCCGGCGGGCACCGGCACCGGCATGCCGCTCCCCGCCGCGGTGCCCGTCGCTCCGGCGGCGGCCACCGTGCCGCCTCCGGCGCCGGTCCCCCAGCCGGCGCCGTATCCCGGACCGGTGCCGGCCCCCCACCCGGCACCGGTCCCGCAACAGCCAGCGCCCGCCCCGGTTGGGCAGCCCATGCCCGCGCCGGCGCCCATGCCCGCGACCGCTCCCGCCCCGGCCGCCGCGTATCCGGCGCCCGCCGGTCCGACCCCGCCCGGCGTCCCGGCCCGCGGTGGTCTCACGGCCGCCCAGGTCCGGGGCACCGACGGCCTGTCGTCGGTGCCGGCGACGGGGTGGCCGAGCGCGGCGGGGATGGGTCGGGCGGGGTGAGCCCCGCAGGCCGGCCTATGCGGTCGAGCCGGTAGAGGCGGACGAACCGGTGGGCGTGCCCGACGGGGTGGGGCAGGGCGGGTCCGTCGGGGAGGCGGTGGGGTCGGGGGACGGGGACTGCGGTCCCGTGGAGCAGTCGTCCGTGGGGGTCGGGTCCGGTGAGGGTTCCGGGGTGTCCGTGGGGCTCTCGGGGGTCTCGGTCGGCGGCTGGGAGGGGCCCTCGCTCGTCGGGGGCAGCGACGACGGGGAGGACGGGACCGGTGCCGTGGACGGCAGGGGACGGGACGGGGACGGTCCCGGGCCGCCGTCCGGCACGGTGGGGGTCGGGTCCGGGCCGATGACGATGCCGTCGTCCGCGCCTCCGCCGGGGCCCCCGCTCCCGGGTCCGCCTCCGGTGCCTCCCGTACCGCCACTGCCGCCGCCCGCGCCGTCGACGGGCTCGGTCGCCGGGGTGCCGCCGCCCGCGCCGGGGCTCTTCGGTACGACACCCTCGCCGTCCGGGACGGTGTGGACTCCCCGCCGGTAGAACTCGAGCCAGTACCTGACCGTCTCCAGGTAGGTGCGGGAGTTGTTGTAGCTGAGGATCGCCCGGTCCAGGTCCGCCGCCCGGTCCAGGTCCCGGTCGCCGGCGCAGAGGTAGTGCCCGGCCGCGAGGGCGGCGTCGAAGACGTTGTTCGGGTCGGCGCGACCGTCGCCGTTGCCGTCCGCGCCCCAGCGGGCCCAGGTGGACGGCAGGAACTGCATCGGGCCCACCGCCCGGTCGTAGACCGTGTCGCCGTCGTGGGCCCCGCCGTCCGTGTCCCGGATGAGGGCGAATCCCTTCCCGTTGAGGGGCGGTCCGGTGATACGGCTCAGGGTCGTGCCGTTCCGGTCGACCGCGCCGCCGCGTGCCTGGCCGGACTCCACCCTGCCGATCGCCGCGAGCAGTTCCCAGGGCAGCCGGCAGCCGGGGTCCGTCCGGCCGACGGCCGTCTCGGCGGCGCGGTAGGCGCGCAGCACGGTGGCCGGGATGCCCGACTGGACGCGGACCTGGTCCCGCACGGTTCCGGGGGCGACCGGTCCGCCGTCGCTCGTCGTCAGGGGCGGGAGTTCGGTGTGGTAGGAGCCGTCGCCGGGCGGGGCCGGCTCGGTGAGGGGGCCGCCCGCCGTCGGCACGATCGGGTCGTCGGCCGCCGGTGCGGCGTGGGTGTCCTTCGCGTCCCGGGTGAGGCCGGGGGCCTGGGAGGCGGTGAGGGCCGCCATGGCCGCCACCGCGAGCGCGGTCGTGCGCAGTCCCTTGCGGGTCCGCCCGCGGTACAGGCGTCGGGCGCGGTGTACGGGCACGGTCGTCACTCCTGTCGGGTCCGTCGGAGATCCGGGGGCGGGAGGAGGGTCGGGGTCGGGGACACGGGCGGCCGTCAGCGGCCGAAGGTGTCGAGGGCGGAGACCAGCCAGCGTCCGTCGCGGTGCACGACGTCGACGGCGAGCATGGCCGCCGCGTACACGCCCTCGTCCTGCGCGGTCTGCTCGCCCGCCGTGCTCTGCTCGCCCGCCTTGCTCTTCTTGCCGCCGGTGGCGACGCTGCTCTGGTCCGCGTAGACGAGGACCCGGGCCCGGTCGCCGTCGATCCGCTCGACCGCGCTGTCGGTGACCGTCGTGGTGATCACGGCCTTCTGCGCGTCGGCCCGTTCGCGGACGTCGGCGAGCAGTTCCCGGTGCTGGTCGGCGGCCTTGCCGGTCAGCAGGTCCTTCGCCGCCTTGTCGAGGGCTCCGGGGTCGGTGTGGTCGTAGGAGAAGAGCCGGTCGACGGCCTTGGTCACCTGTCCCTTGATCTCGCTGGTGCGGGCGAGGTCGGTCAGTGCGGTGTTGCTCCGCGCGGGCTCGGACCTGAGCCCTTCGGCCCTGGCGTGCGCCCAGCCCGCGAAGCCGCCGAGGAGCACCGTCAGCGCGCAGAGGAGTACGAGGAGCGGGGGACGGAGACGGCCCCGGCGGGGCGCCTTCGGCTCGTCCCCGGTCGTGGGCGGGCCGGCGGTGGCGGCCGCCGCGGGCTCCAGGACGGCCGTGGCGCCGTGTGTGCGGGCCCGGGCCGCCGGGCGCTCGGCGCCCTCGGTGCGTTCCGGGCGCGCGACGGAGGCGGCGGGCCGGGTCTCGCGGGCCTGGCGGCGCCGCTGGCGGTTGATGTGGTGACGGGTCGTCGACATGGTGCGCTGTCCTCCTCGCTGCGGCCGGCTCGCTCGGTGCGGGACCGGGTCAGCCGGTCGATGTGCCGCCCACGGGTGCCTGACCCAGGGCGCTCAGCTTCCACCGGCCGTCGGTCCGGGTGAGTTCGCCGAGCATGCGGCTGTCCTTGTCGGTCTTCGCCCCGTCGGCCGCCTCGACGGTGACGCGCAGGGCGACCAGCACCCGGGCCCGTCCGGCGCGGTCGTCGAGTTCGGTGACGGCGCCGGACAGCACCCGGGCCGTGCTCACCGTCTTCGCCTCCTTCACCTGTGCCGCGAACTCGTCGCGGCCAGAAGCGAGTTGCTCGTGCAGCTCGCCGGTCGTCGACGACTCCCACAGGTCGAGGCCCTCCTTGAGCTCGCGGTGGTCGAGGGTGTTCAGGTTCTGCACGGCCTGTTCCCCGGCGGAGAGTGCCGCGTCGCGCTGGGCGGCGTAGCCGGCCCGGTCGTCGTGGGCCGCCCGGTACCAGTCCTGACCGGCCCAGGCGGCGAAGCCGCCCGCCACGAGCGTGAGGACGAGGGCCAGGGTCAGGAGGGGCCGGGACCGGCCGGCGCCCACGGGGCGGACCGCGCGTTGCATGGGGTGCTCCAGTCTCCCGCGCATGGTCAGCGGGCCTTGATGTCGACGATGCGCCACTGGTCGCCCTCGAGCCGTGCCGTGACGGTGAGTTGGGCCGCCGCGGTGGTGGCCTCGGCGTCGCCCTTGCCTTTGCCTATGTGGGAGGTCTGGTCGAGGAAGACCAGCAGGCGGGCCCTGCCACCGTCGAGTTCGATCACTCCGGTGCGGACGGCGCGGGTGCTGAGGGTGACGCGCTGGTCGGTGAGGTCGTCGCGGACCTGGGCGAAGAGGGTCTCGTACTGGCGGGCGGCGCGGCCGTCGAGGACGGTGCTCGCGGAGCGTTCGGCGGCCGCGGTGCCGTCCGGGGTGTAGGAGAAGACCCGGGCGAGGGCGTTGCCGACGTCGCCCGCGACGCGGGTGGTGGCCTCGGTGTCAGTGAGCGCCTGGTTCCGGGCGGGCGCCTCGGACCTCAACTGGTGGGCCGCGTGGAAGAATCCGCAGCCGCCGAGGACGAGAACGGCAGCGGTCCCGGCCAGGGCCGCCTTCCGCAGGCGCCCCTTCGGCGGACGGGGAGTAGGGGCTTCGGGGTCGGATGCCTCGGGGCCGGAGGCGTCCGACTCGACGGGCGTCGGCTCGGCGGGCGTCGGCTCGGCGGGCGTCGGCTCGGCGGGCGTCGGCTCGGCGGTGTCCGGCTCGGCGGGCGCGTCCGCGGCATCCGGCTCGGTTTCCGGCGCCTGCTCGTCCACCGTGCCGGATGCCTGCCCGGCAGCGCTCCTGCGCAGCGACCACGTCGGTGTCATCGCTCCTCGCCGCCCTTCTCCTGCGCGACCGGCACCGCGCTCAGCGCCCTCACCTTCCACTCCCCTTCGCCCGTGCGGGCCAGGACCGCTTCCAGGCGCTTGCGGTCGGTGGCCGGCTTCTTCGCCCCGGCGGTCCCGGCGGGCGTGACCTCGACGCGGACGGTGGCGATGAGCTTGGCCGTGCCGGAGCGCGTGTCGAGCGCGGTGAGGGCGGCCTCGGTGACGGTGCCCCGTGCCGAACTCCCCGCCCCGGCCTCGGTGTCGCCCAGCTCCTCGCGCAGCGGGCCGGTGGAGACGGCGCGCCAGTCCCGGATGCTCCGCTGCGCGCTCTGCCGGGTGGCGGCGTCGAGCGTGGTGAGTACGGCGATGCCCTCGCGCCCGTCGGCGAGCGCCTCGTCCCGCTCCCGGCCGTAGGCGAGCGCGTCGTCGGTGCGGGCCTGCGTGTACGTCCACGCGCCGGTGCCGCAGAAGGCGAGGGCCAGTGCGAGCCCCGTCCCGGTGAGGATCCGCGCCCGCCTCATCGGGCGCTCCCGGTGCCGGCCGGGGCGAGGAGACCGGTGAGGCCGGCCGGTGCCTCGCCGCTCTGTCCGGGCAGGGCCAGTGCGCCGGGGAGTGCCGGGGAGGCGTCGCCCTTCGCGGGCGTACCGGCGCTGCCCGAGGGCAGGGAACCGGGTTCGGCCGGGTCGGGCACCGCGCCGCCCTTCGGGGCGTTGGCCGAGCCGCGCACGTTCTTGCCGCTGGAGGCCGGTGCGGTGCAGGCGGCATCGGTGTTGAGGGCGGGAGCCGTACCGAGGTCGAGGCCGTTGCGGTAGCGCGTGGCGCCGTATCCCTCGGTGCAGGGCAGGGGGCTGAAGAAGGTGACGGCCAGGCCGAGGTTGAGTCTGCCCCCGTCGACGGCGGTGGCGCCGGCGGAGACGGCCGCCGGGTACTTCACCAGGAGTTCCTCGATGCCGCGCTGCCGGGTGACGGCGACCTCGGAGGTGGTGAGGAGGTTGGCGAGGACCACGCCGAGGCTCGGGTCGAGGTCCCGCAGCAGGCCGCTGACCTGGGTGGCGGCCGCGGGGGTGACCGCGAGGAGGTGGCGCAGGTCGGCGTCGGAGCCCTTGAGGGCGGCGGCCAGGTCCTTGGCGCCGACGGCGAAGTCGCGGATGGCCCGCGCCTCCTGGGCCTGGGTGCGCAGGACGGTCTCGCCGTCGTTGATGAGCCGGGTGGTGGAGGGCAGGGCGCGGTCGGCGGCCTCGACGAAGTCGCTGCCGCTGTCGAGCAGCACTTGGAGGTCGTCGCCGTGCCCCTCGAAGGCCTTGCCGAACTCGTCGACGACGGTGCGCAGATCCTCCAGCGGGACGGAGCCGGCCAGGTCGTCGACGCTGGTGAGGACGTCGGTGACGGGCGCGGGCACCTCGGTGTCGGCCTCTTCGATGCGGGTGCCGTCGGCGAGGTAGGGGGAACCGTCGCTCTCGGGCCGCAGGTCGATGTACTGCTCGCCGACGGCGGAGAGCCCAGCGACCACGGCCTTGGTGTCGGCGGGGATGCGGGGCGCGGACTTCTTGATGCGGAGTTCGGCGACGACGCCTTCGCCGGTGAGGTCGATCGGGCCGACCCGCCCCACCGAGACGCCCCGGTAGGTGACGTCCGAGTGAGTGAACAAGCCGCCTGTGCGCGGCAGTTGAACGTCCACGGTGTAGTAGTCGGCGACGCCCGCGTACCGGCCGAGGTCGGCGTAGCGGATGCCGAGGAAGGCGAGGGCGAGGACGGCGATGAGGAGGAAGGCGAGGTTCTTCAGCCGTACGGCCAGGGTGATCACGATCGCTCACCTCCGGAGCCGGTCCCGGTACCGGACACGGAGGGCAGCGACAGGGGCGAGGCGGGGTCGCTCGACGGGGCCGGGGACGGCATGTCCTCGGACTCGAGCGGCGGGATCACCTCGGTCCCCGGTGCGGCGACCATGCTCAGGTAGGTGTTGAGGTAGTCGCCCTTCACCCCGCGCAGCACCTCGTCGGTGAACGGGTACGTCAGCAGCACCTGGAGGGAGTCGGGCAGGTCCGTGCCCGCGTCGGCGAGCGCCTTCAGCGTCGGGGCGACGGCCTTGAGGTCGGCGATCATGTCGTCCTTGCTCGCGTTGATGGTGGAGACGGCGACGCCGGAGAGCGTGTCGAGGGAGCGCAGCATGGTCAGCAGGGAGCCGCGCTGCTTCTCCAGCGTCTTCAGTCCGGGCGAGAGGTCGGTGAGGACGGTGCCGACGTCCTCCTTGCGGTGGGCGAGGGTCGAGGAGAGCCGGTTGACCGCGTCGAGGGCGTCGGTGATGTCGTCGCGGTGGTCGTCGAGGTCGCCCACCAGGGTGTCGACCCGCTTCAGCAGGGAGCGGACCTCGGGTTCGCGGCCGCCGAGTGCCGCGTTGAGCTCCCGGGTGATGGTCTTGAGCTGGCCCACGCCGCCGCCGTTGAGGAGCAGGGACAGCGCGCCGAACACCTCCTCGACCTCGGTGTTGCGGCTGGTGCGGGCCAGCGGGATGACGCTGCCGTCGGTCAGCCGGCCGGTTCCGGTCTCCTTGGCCGGGGCGACGAGCTGGACGTACTTCTCGCCGAGCAGGCTGGACTGTTCGAGCCGGGCGGTGGCGTCGGCGGGGAGCCGTACGTCGCCGTCGATCTCCATGGTGACGCGGGCCGACCAGTCGTCCTCGCCGAGTTCGATGCCCGTGATCCGGCCGACGGCGACGTCGTTGACCCGTACGGCGGCGTGCGGGACCAGGCTCAGTACGTCCTGGAGTTCCGCGGTCACGGTGTAGGGGTGGTCGCCGAGGTCGGCGCCGCCGGGCAGCGGCAGGTCCTCGATGCCGTCGAAGCCCGGCATCCCGGCCGGGACCCCGCCGAGGGTGAGGGCGAGGGCGAGACCGAGGGCGATCAGTCCGCCCGCGGTGAGCCCGGCCGCCCGGCCGCCGGGGAGCGTCGCGCGCTTCATCGGCCGTCCCCCTTCTCCTGGGCTGTCGCGTCGGCGGTCGCACCGGCCACGGGCAGCGGGAGCAGCGGTCCGCCGCTGCTGATCTCGTTGAGGTTGGCGCGGCCGTCGAGGGTGCGGGTGTCGGGGTTGTAGGCGTTCACGACGTTGTCGGCGGCCAGCGGTGCCACGTCCAGCGCCTCGGCCAGCGAGGCGCGTTGCTCGACCAGGGTGCGGGTGAGGGGGACGAGCCGGTCGACGTTCTTCTTCAGTTCGCCGCGGTTGTCCTCGATGAAGGTCTTGACCTGGCCGAGGGCCGTGCCGAGTTCCTCCAGGGCGCCGGTGAGATCGTCCTTGTTGTCGGCGAAGAAGCCGACGACCTCGTCCAGGCGCTCCTGCGCGGTGCGCACGTCGGTGTCCTTGTCCTTGAGCATGGTGGTGAAGGTCTGCAGGCTGCTGAGCGTCTTGAACAGGTCGCCGCTGCTGCCGTCGAGGGTCTTGGCGGCCTTGCCGAACTCCGCCACGCCGTCGCCGATGGCCTCGCCGTTGCCGTCGAGGTTGTCGGCGCCGGTCTTCAGCAGTTCCGACAGGGCGCCGTCGGCGTTGGCGCCGTCCGGGCCGAGGGCGTCGCCGAGTTCGGTGATGGAGTCGTAGATCTGGTCGATCTCGACGGGGACGTGGTTGCGGGAGGCGGGCAGGACGGCGCCGTCGGCGAGGGCGGGGCCCTTGCGGTAGGCGGGGGTGAGCTGCACGTAGCGGTCGGCGACGATGCTCGGCGCGACGACCACGGCCCGCGCGTCCTCGGGGACTTTGATCCCGTCGTCCAGGCGGAGGCCGACGCGGACCCTGGTGCCCTCGGGGTCCACCGACTCCACCTCGCCGACCCGCACGCCGAGGATGCGCAGGTCGGACCCGGCGTAGACGCCGATGGCGCGGTCGAAGTAGGCGGTGACGCGGGTGCCGTCGGCTTCGAGGGCCCGGCCGGCGGCCAGGCCGCCGGCGGCGAGTACCACGAGGGCGAGCACTCCGGTGAGGATCTTTCGGCGTCGGGTCATCGCGCACCGCCCCCCTGGGCGGCCGCCGGCTGTTTCGGCGGCAGGCATCCGGTCTCGGGCCGGGAGGTCTCGGGCAGGTAGGAGCGGGGCACGACGCCGCACAGGTAGCTGTCGAACCAGCGGCCGTTGCCGAGGGTGTTGCCGACCAGCCGGTAGTACGGGCCGACCAGGGCGAGGGTCTCGCCGAGCCGGGTGTTGTTCCTCTCCAGCACGGTGGTGACGCGGCCGAGCGCCTTGAGGGTGGGACCGAGCTGCTTCTCGTTGTCCTTGACGAGGCCGCCGAGTTCGGTGCCGAGGTCCTGGCTGCCCTTGAGCAGGGCGCTGATGGCGGCGCGGCGGTCGCGGAGTTCGCCGAGCAGCGGGCCGCCGTCCTCGATGAGGGTCTCGAAGCTGGACTTCTTGTTCTCCAGTGTCTTGGTGAACCTGGCGCTGCCCTTGAGGAGTTCGGACAGCTTCGCGTCGCGCTTCGAGATCGACTTCGACAGGTCGGACAGTCCGGTGGCGGCCTTGCGCACGTGCGGCGGTGAGTCCTTGAAGGTGTCGGAGATGGTCTCGAAGCTCTCCGCGAGTTTCCCGGTGTCGATGGCGTCGACGGTGCCGCTGAGGTCCTGGAAGGCCTGGGTCACGTCGTAGGGGGACGTGGTGCGGGCGAGCGGGATACGGGCGCCGGGGGCCTGGCGGCCGGAGCCGAGCGGGTCGAGTGCCAGGTACTTGTCGCCCAGGACGGTCTTGATGGCGATGGCGGCGGTCGTGCGGTCGCCGAGCCAGGCGTCCTCGACCTCGAAGCTGACCTTGACCTTGGCACCGTCCAGCGCGACGCCGGTGACCTGTCCGACCTTGACTCCGGCGATGCGCACCTCGTCGCCCTCGGCCAGGCCGGCCGCCTCGGAGAAGTCGGCGCTGTAGGTGGTGCCGCCGCCGAAGGGCAGCCGGTCGGCGTTGTAGGCGAGGAGGGCGATCAGAGTGAGGACGAGCAGCCCGGCGACGCCGACGGCGACGGGGTTGCGTTCCTTGACCGGCTTGAGGCGCGGCCTGCTGCGGGGGCCCGTCATCCGCGGCACCTCGATTCGGTGACCGCGATGCCGGTCGGCGGCTTCGAGCCGTCGGAGGTGGTCACTCCGCTCACGTGCGCCTCGCAGAGGTAGAGGTTGAACCACGAGCCGTAGGAGGACAGTCGGGTCAGGGCGGTCAGCTTGGCGGGGCTCTTCTCGAGGAAGTCCTCGATCTGCGGGGTGTGCTCGCCGAGGGTGGTGGAGAGCCGGCCCAGTTCACGGATGTCCTTCTTGAGGGGTGCGCGTCCGTCCTCCAGCAGGCCGGCCGTGACGGTGGTCAGGTCGCCCATGGCGGCGACGGCCTCGCCGAGGGGTTTGCGGTCCTGGTTGAAGCCGCTGACGAGCTTCCGGAGGGTGACGACGAGGTCGTCGAAGCCGTCCTCGCGGTCGTTGAGGGTGTCCAGGACGGTGCTGAGGTTCTCGACGACCTGGCCGATCACCTTGTCCTTGGCGGCGACGGTCGTGCCGAGCGAGCCGATGTGGCGGATCAGGCTGTCGACGGTGGCGCCCTCGCCCTGGAGCACCTGCACGATCGAGCCGGCGAGTTCGTTGACGTCCTTCGGGGACAGCCCCTCGAACAGCGGCTTGAAGCCGTTGAAGAGCAGGGTCAGGTCGAGCGCGGGCGCGGTGCGGTCCAGCGGGACGGTGCCGCCCTCGGGGAGGGTGCCGGTGAGGTCGCCGCTGCCGCGGCCGAGGGAGATGTAGCGCTGGCCGACCATGTTGAGGTACTTCACGGCGGCGGTGGTGGAGCGGGGCAGCCTGCGGTCGTCGCGGACGGTGAAGGTGACCTGGGCGGTGCGCCGGTGGACGACGCGTACGTCGGTGACCTCGCCGACCGTCACTCCGGAGATCCGCACGCTGTCGCCGTCCATGAGCCCGGTGACGTCGGTGAACAGGGCCTTGTAGGTCCTGGCGCCGGTGCCGGAGTCGACCCCGGTGCCGGCCACGCTCAGGCCGAGGACGGTGGTCGCGAGGGCGGTGACCACGACGAAGACGAGGGACTTGAGCAGCGGTCCGGTCAGCGGGCGGCGCCGGGTGTGCGCGTGGTCGGCTCCGGTCATCGCAGGGTCACCTCCGTACCGCGGTAGACGGGGCCGACGAGCAGGCTGCTCCAGTCGGGCAGGTCGCCGGGGCTCTCGCCGGCGGCCGGGGCGATCAGTTCGTTGACGAGGTCGTTCTCCTGCGGGGAGTTGGCGGGCCCGAGGTCCTGCTCGGCCGCCGGGGTGGCGGCCTGGGCGGTGGGCCGGGGCAGGGTGCCGAGGTAGGGCACGCTGGGGCAGCGGGGTCCGCCGCCGGCGTCGTAGGCCGGGGTGTCGCGGCCGGGCCGGTAGGCGCCGCGGGAGGCGACGCTGGTGACGTCGACGTGGATGCCGGGCCGGTCGGTGCCCTTGCCGAGCGCCTTGTCCATGGCCGGCACGAAGTCGGCGAGGGTGCGCAGGGTGCAGGGGAAGGCGGAGGAGTACTCGGCGAGCAGTTCCAGGGTGGGGCGGCTGGTGTCGCCGAGCCGGATGATGGTGTCCCTGTTCTTGCGCAGGAAGGCGGTCACGTCCTCGGCCGTGCGGGTGGTGGCGCCGAGGGTGGCGGCGAGTTCGCTCTCCTGCTCGGCGAGGGTGCCGCTGGTGGTGGTGAAGTCGGTGAGCGCCGTGAGGATGTCGGGCGCGGCGTCCGCGTAGACGTGGCTGACCTTCACGAGTTCCCTGAGGTCACGGTTGAGGGCGGGCAGGTTGGGGTTGAACTCCGCCAGGTGCTCGTCCAGCAGGTTCAGCGTCTCGCCGAGCCGTTCTCCGCGTCCTTCGAGGGCCTGCGAGACGGCGGACAGGGTGGCGGAGAGCTTCTGCGGCTGGACGGCGGTGAGCATCGGCAGGACGTCGTCGAGGACCTGCTGGAGTTCGATGGCGTTCGCGGACCGGTCCTGGGGGACGACGGCCCCGGCGGCGAGCGGCTCGGGCGAGGGGTTCGCCGGCGGTACGAGGGCCACGAACCGCTCGCCGAACAGGGTGGTGGGCAGCATCTGCGCGCGGACGTCGGACGGTACGTCGTCCAGCGCGCCGGGCTTCATGGCGAGGGTGAGCCGGGCACCGTCGCCGGTGGCGTCGATGGCGCGGACCTCGCCGACGACGACGCCCCGCAGTTTCACCTCGGCGCCGGGGTGCATCTGGTTGCCGGCGCTGCCGGTCTCGACGACCACCGGGTCGGAGTCGGTGAACTTCTTGTCGTAGACGGCGACGGCCAGCCAGATCAGCAGGACGGGCACCAGCACGAACACCACTCCGGCGAGCCGGCGGCGCAGCGTGTGTCCTCTCGGTCGGCTCATCTCACCCCGCCACCTTCACGGTCGTGGTCGCGCCCCACAGGGCCAGCGACAGGAAGAAGTCGGTGACGCTGATCAGCACGATGGCGTTGCGCACCGACCGGCCGACGGCCACGCCGACGCCGGCCGGGCCGCCGGAGGCGCGGTAGCCGTAGTAGCAGTGGGCGACGATCACCATCACGCTGAAGATCAGCACCTTCAGAACGGAGAGCAGCACGTCCGTCGGGGAGAGGAAGAGGTTGAAGTAGTGGTCGTAGGTCCCCCGGGACTGGCCGTTGAACAGGACGGTCACATAGCGGGAGGCGAGGTAGGAGGAGAGCAGCCCGATGGCGTAGAGCGGGACGATGGCGACGACGCCGGCGATGATGCGGGTGGTGACCAGGTAGGGCATCGAGCGGATGCCCATGCCTTCGAGGGCGTCGACCTCCTCGTTGATGCGCATGGCGCCGAGCTGGGCGGTGAAGCCGGCCCCGACGGTCGCGGAGAGGGCGAGTCCGGCGACCAGGGGGGCGATCTCGCGGGTGTTGAAGTAGGCGGAGACGAATCCGGTGAACGCGGCGGTGCCGATCTGGTCGAGGGCCGCGTAGCCCTGGAGTCCGACGACGGTCCCGGTGAAGAGCGTCATCGCGATCATCACGCCGACGGTGCCGCCGATGACGCCGAGCCCGCCGGAGCCGAAGGCCACCTCGGCGAGCAGGCGCTGCACCTCCTTGAGGTAGCGGCGCAGGGTCCGCGGGACCCACAGCAGGGCCCGGACGTAGAAGAGGAGTTGGTCGCCGGAGCGGTCGAGCCAGACGAGCGGGGAGGCCATCGGACCTCAGCCTCCCTTCGGCGGGACGATCTGGAGGTAGACGGCCGTCATCACCATGTTGACGAAGAAGAGCAGGAGGAAGGTGATGACGACGGACTGGTTGACGGCGTCGCCGACGCCCTTGGGGCCACCGCGCGGGTTGAGGCCCCGGTAGGCGGCGACGATGCCGGCGACGAACCCGAAGACCAGCGCCTTGAGTTCGCTGACGTAGAGGTCGGGCAGCTGGGCGAGGGCGGAGAAGCTGGAGAGGTAGGCGCCGGGGGTGCCGCCCTGCATGATGACGTTGAAGAAGTAGCCGCCGAGGATGCCGACGACGGAGACCAGGCCGTTGAGCAGGACCGCGACGCCCATCGCGGCCAGCACCCGGGGCACGACCAGTCGCTGCACGGGCGACACGCCCATGACCTCCATCGCGTCCAGCTCCTCGCGGATCTTGCGGGAGCCGAGGTCGGCGCAGATGGCGGAGCCGCCGGCGCCGGCGATGAGCAGCGCGACGATGAGCGGGCTGGCCTGCTGGACGACGGCGAGGACGCTGGCGCCGCCGGTGAAGGACTGGGCACCCAACTGCTCGGTGAGTGAGCCGACCTGGAGGGCGATGACGGCGCCGAAGGGGATCGAGACGAGCGCGGCGGGCAGGATGGTCACGCTCGCGACGAACCAGAACTGCTCGACGAACTCGCGGAACTGGAAGGGTCTTCGGAAGACGGCCCGGGTGACCTCCGCCGCGAGCGCGAAGAGCCGCCCGGTCTGCCGCAGCGCGCCGGTGATCACGCGCCGCTCCCGGCGGCGGGCAACGGCAGGGTGGCCGCCTCGGAGCTCTTCGCGTAGGTCTCCCGGATGGCGGACCGTGCGGCGGGCGGCAGTGTTTCAATCATGCCCATGACACGCTCGCGTCGCCGGGCGACGGCCCGGCGCGGCGGCAGGCCGGGCGAGGGCTCCAGCTGCGGCACGATCACCCGGGGCGCCACGGGGGCCGCGGGGGCGGTGTCCGCCTCGGCGGCAAGGGTGGCCGCGTCCTTCTCCTCGGACATCCCGATGGGACCCTCGCGCCGGCCGCCCAGGAACTGGGACACGACCGGCTCGTCGCTGGTGAGCAGCACCTCGCGCGGGCCGAAGGTGACGAGTTGGCGCAGGAAGAGCATCCCCATGTTGTCGGGCACGGTGGCGGCGATGTCGAGGTTGTGGGTGACGATCAGCATCGTCGCGTCGAGCTGTGCGTTGAGGTCGATCAGCAGCTGGGAGATGTAGGCGGTGCGGACCGGGTCGAGCCCGGAGTCCGGTTCGTCGCACAGGATGATCTGCGGATCGAGGACGAGCGCGCGGGCCAGCCCGGCCCGTTTGCGCATGCCGCCGCTGATCTCTCCCGGCAGCTTCCCCTCCGCGCCCAGCAGTCCGACGACCTCGATCCGCTCCATGACGATGCGGCGGATCTCGGACTCCCTCTTGCGGGTGTGTTCGCGCAGCGGGAAGGCGATGTTGTCGAAAAGGGACATGGACCCGAAGAGGGCACCGTCCTGGAACATGAGACCGAACAGTTTCCGGGTCTCGTAGATGTCCCTTTCCGGGCTGTTCACCATGTCCACCCCATTGATGAGGACACGGCCCTGTTCGGGTTTGAGCAGCCCTATGAGCGACTTCAGGAAAACGGTCTTACCGGTTCCGGACGGGCCCAGCATCACGCTGACCTCTCCGGCCGGAAGAGTGAGTGACACGTCCCGCCAGATGCTCTGCTTACCGAAGGACTTGGTCAGGCCCTCGACCACCACTTCGATTCCCATATCACCTCCAGCGGACGTCCATCGGATTCGCGCCGCGGGCCCGCACGTTAAGTCGGCCCGGAGCGCACTGACAACGGGTGCGGCACCGATCTCCGCCGCCCCGGTGGAACTTGTCACCGCGCAGACAACCTGCCCGCCCCGCACTTGTCTCCTGGGAGACAGGGCAGGGTCTCGCGGTTCCGGGGGGTGTGGATCCCGCGGGACCCCGCCGGCGGACCCGCTGCCGCACGGGAGGTGGGCCACAACGCGTCCGCCATGGCTCCGGCCGACGGGGGCCACCGACCTGGAACCGAGCACCGCACCGGCACGTTACGGCCGGGTAACCTCGGCGGGCAACACCGGAATCGGAGTTTTCCGGGATACCGACTTCGGCCATCCGGAACCTGTCACGGAAGGCACAGAAACCCTTCGGTAACTTGTCATCCGGTGATGATTTCGACCCCACCCCGGGCGTCCGCCGCGAAGATGGCGCATCATCGGTCGAACGTCCCCGCCTTGGCAGCGGATGACTAAGGGGAATCGCGATTCACTCACCCGGCAAACAGGTTGTTCCGCTTTTCAAAGAATCATGGACGGCCGCATTGTTCGGCTATGTTTCCCGCGAGTAACGTCACGGCTCAATGCAGGTCGACCCTCAAGGAGACTCCCGAGCCATGAAGAAGAGCATCAGCAGGTCAGCCCTCGTGACGTGCGCGGCCGCGTCGGCGCTGGGCCTCGCCGCCGCCCCGTCCTCGGCGGCGCCCTCCACGGTGTGGACCGTCACCCCCTCGCCGGCCAACTTCCAGGCGGCGAACGTCGGCAACATCGTGCTGACCGCCACCATCCCCATGACGTGCACGGTCTCGAACGCCGCCGGGACGATGGCGAGCACCACCGGCAACCCCGGGGACGTCGCCGACATCACCACCATGAACTTCGGTGCGTCCGGCTCGCCGTGCACCAGCGTGCTGGGCAACGTCACCACCACGTCGGTCACCCCGTGGGACGTCGTCGCGGTGGACTACAACGCCGCCACCGGTGTCACCAAGGGCTACGTCGGCAACGTCAAGGCCAACGTGACCGCCGGCGCCTGCAGGTTCACGGTGACGGGCAAGGCGTCGGGCACTTACACCAACTCCACCGGTGTGCTGGCGATCAACAGCACCGCCGGTGAACTGGCGGTCACCAACCCCGTCAACTGCGGTGCGATCGTCACGACCTCGACCAAGCCCACCTTCAAGGGCAACTACGCCGTCAAGGTCGCGGGCAGCAGCGTCATCCCGACCATCGTCGGCTCCAACCCGTAGGCCGCCGACCAGCCAGGTCCGCCCGGTCGGCACCCCGGCCGGGCGTTCGCGGGCCGTACGCCGTGCCCGGCAGACGGCCGTGCGCCGCGCCCGACACAGACGGGCCGTATGCCGCACCCCGAGAAGACCGGCCCCCGTCCGAGCCATCCGAGCGGAGTCGCATGAAGCCCAAGCCAGCCGCCGCCCCGCGGCCGTCCCGGACCCGGACCCGGGCCCGCGCCCGGAGCACGTCGATCGCCGCGTTCGTGGTGCTCGCCGCCCTGGTCCCGACGACCGCCTCGGCGTCGGGCACCCAGGAGGTCGAGGCCGAACTCCCCTACGTCTGCACCCTCCCCTCGGGGCAGCTGCCCGCGACGGTGCGGGTCGCGGCCGAGTTCCCGGCGCGGGCCGAGGTGGGCGAGGCGTTCACGCCGTCCGCCGTCACCACCACCGTGGAGCTCCCCGAGGAGGCGGTCGCGGACCTCGCCGGGCACGGCGCGGCCGGGGTGCGGGCGGCCACCCGGCTCGACGTCGGCGTGGCCCAGAACGCGGCCACGGCGAAGGCGACCTGGCGGGGAGGCGCGGAGCCGGTGGCGCTGCCCGAGTCGGGTCCGCTGACGCTCGTGGCGCGGGGAGACGTGCCCTCGGTGGCCGGCCGGGGCGACGGCGACCTGACGTTCTCCGCGGGCTCCCTCGCCATCGACCTGACGCTCGCGGCGGCGGACGGAACCGGAACCGGCACAGCCCCGGCCGGCTCCGACTCCGGCTCCGGCACTGACTCCGGCTCCGGCTCCGGCTCCGGCACTGACTCCGGCTCTGGCTCCGGCTCCGGCACTGACTCCGGCTCCGGCTCGCTGACCGTCGACTGCACCCTGGCCGAGAATGCTCCCGGCCAGGGGCTGCTGGCCACCGTGCCCGTCGGCACGGGCACCGGGTCACCGAGCGGCTCGCCGTCCCCGACGGGACCGGCCGGGACCTCCGGGGCACCGGACGACGGGCAGCCGGACGGACGGGGGGACCGGCAGCGGGAGCGGCAGTCCGAGCGGTCGCCCGAGGTGCTGGAGAACACCCCCGGCACCGCCCCGGACCGCGACGACGTGCCGCCGTGCCGCTACGACGAGCAGCATCCGCCCACGGACGTGTCGCTCAACGCGTACGTCACCGGCTACGCCAACGTGAAGAAGTTGAAGGGCGCCGCCCACCTCCCGCCGTCCTGCGTGCTGATCGAGCAGGGCGTTCCCGTGCCGGGTCCGCCCGACCCGAACTACCTGATCTTCGACACCGTGTCGTACGCGGACTTCCACTACCAGGAACGCAGGCGGACGCCGCCCTTCGAAGCGGCCTTCCTCTCCTTCGACTTCGCCCCGGTGAAGGCCACCATGGTGCTGGAGCAGACGGACACGATGCGGATCGACTCCCGCATGAAGATGAGCATGACCGACTTCTCCACGACCACGGACACCTATGTCCGGGCCCCGCTGGTCCTGCACGTGCTGGATCTGGAGGTCAACGGGACACCCCTGGACGTCGGTTCCGAGTGCCGGACCGAGACGTCCCTCGTCTCCGAGGACCCGGACCCCGCGAACTTCCCCGGTGACCACCTCGTGCTGTACGGCCGGGGCGAGCTGCTCATCGGCCAGCCGGCCACCGGCTATCTGCTCCTGAGCGGCGGCGTGCTGTCCGGCGAGGCGACCATCCCCGCCTTCACCGGCTGCGGCACCGACGGCGAGGACCTCGACCGCCTGCTCACCGCCTCCGTATCCGGTCCCGGCAACCTCATCAAGCAGGTCCAGGGCCAGACGTGCGCGATCGCCGCCCCCGTGTTCCCGAGCCCGACCAACGAAGGCCAGTGCACCGAGGATCTCCAGCCCTACGAGATCCCCGTCGCCGAGCACTGACCCGCCCCGCCCCCGACTCCCCGGAAGGCCACCACCATGCCCCCGATCACCACCCGCACCCGGCTCGCCACCGTGTCCGCGCTGACCGCGCTCGGCGCCTTCGCCTCCCTGGGCACGGCCAGTGCCGCCGGCCCCGCGCTGAACGGAGAGTGGGCCCCCTTCACCCGCTGCCCCGTGGACGCCCCCGCGATGCTGAACGCCGACGGCTTCGAGAAGACCCCGCAGTGCGTGGTGTCCACCTCGGCGAGCGGCACCATCAAGCTGGGCAAGACCACTGTGACGACCGGCCGGACCAACCTCCAGATGGGCGTCGTCCAGAAGGCGGACGGCACCAGCACCGTGGTCGCCCCGGCCTCCGGCGCGCTGGTCGCCGAGCCCGCCACCGTGCCCGGCGGACTGCTCGGCCTGATGTGCCCGAGCGACATCTTCGTCATCACGGGCATCTGCGAGTCGCTGGAGAACTCCAGCCTCAACAAGATCACCGCGACCATGGAGTCGGTCGGCACGCCCTACGCCTTCGACCAGACGGCGGGCGTGCTCACCGACATGCCCATCGTCGCCCTGCCGGTCCGCATCCACCTGGAGAACCCGCTCCTCGGCGGCAACTGCTACATCGGGACGGCCGCGAACCCGATCGTGCTGCGCCCGGAGAACCGCAACCTCCCCGAGTTCGGCATGACCTTCTTCCAGGGCGACGGCACCGAGGACCCGGCCGGCGAGATGAGCCGGATCAACCTGACCGGCGCCACCCAGAACGACGGCACCTTCGCGGTGCCCGGCGCCACCGGCTGCGGCCTGAACGTGGGCCTGATCAACGCCGCGGTGAACGCGAAGACCGGGCTGCCCTCCGCCGCCGGGAACAACAGCCTCACCCTCAACGACACCCGGACCCACCTCACCGGACTCAACGCGCCCGGGACCGTCGTCCCCGACGCCGGCAAGGTCCTGGCCGAGAACTGGCACTCCGCCGTCGAGTAACGGCCAAAGGCACACACAACCGTGACACGATTCCTCCCCAAGAGATGTACAACACAACAAAGTTGATTTACCTTCAGCTTTGCCAGACCGGTGAACGCCCAGCGGGCCGGTCCAGGCGCCGCCCGCCCGGGGCGGGGCCCGCCCGGTCCGCCCCACCGGACATGTCGACGGCAAGGGATCACTCATGCCCGCAATCGCGCGTCCCTCGGTGCTCGGTGAACCGCTCGACCCCCTCCCCAAGAAGTTCGCGGCCTTCATGCGACCGCTGCTGCCGGGGCTGCTGAACGAGATACGCACCGAGGTCACCCGCAGCTACCCGGTCTACGGCAGGCTGCTCAACGGCCCGGACGGGGACGCGATCCGCCAGGGCGTCGAACAGGCGCTGACCGCCTTCGTGGACCGGGTGGCCGACCCCTCCAGCAGCTCGGAGCTGCGCGACGAACTGCTGCGCAGGTTCGGCCGGGTGGAGGCCTACGAGGGCCGTGACCTGGAGGTGCTGCAGGGCGCCTACCGGCTCGGCGCCCGCATCGCGCTGCGCCGGGCCAAGACCCTGGGCCGGCAGTACAGCCTCTCCCCCTCGCTGATCCTCGCCTTCGCCGACGCCCTCTTCGCCTACGTCGAGGAACTGGAGGCGATCACCCGCGAGGGGTACGCGGAGGTCCGGGAGCGGGCCGCCTCCGAGGAGTCCGCGTTACGAAGACAGTTACTCCACTTCCTGCTGGCCGCCGCACCGCTGCCCCGCACCGCCGTCTCCGAACTGTGCAGGGCCGCCGCCTGGGAACTCCCCCGGACCTGCTTCCTGGTCGCCCTGCAGCCCCCGGCGCCGGAGCACATCCAGGCGGGACTCGACCGGGACGTCCTCGCCGACCTGGACATCCCCCAGCCGCACCTGCTCGTGCCCGGGGACGCCACCCCCGCCCGCCTCGGCATGATCGCCACCGCCCTGGCCGGCACCCGCGCCGCCGTGGGCCTGACCGTGCCGATCACACAGGCCGCCGACTCCGTCCGCTGGGCCCGCCGGGTGCTGCAGCTCGTTGACGACGATGTCATCCCCGACGCTCCGCTGATCCGCTGCGAGGACCACCTGACGACCCTGTGGCTGCTGTCCGACCCCGCCCTCGTCGACCGGATCGCGGCCCGTGAACTGGCCCCGCTCGACGCCTTGCCGGCCCGGCGGCGCGACCGGCTGGTCGAGACCCTCCGCGTCCACGTGTCCACCCGGGCGCCCGCGGAGCAGGTCGGCGAGGTGCTGGGCGTCCACGCGCAGACCGTCCGTTACCGTCTGCGGACGCTGGACACCCACCTGGGCGACCGCCTCGCCGACCCCGACCACCGCTTCGCCATCGAGGTGGCGCTGCGCTCGCTCCACCTGCGCGGCCACGACGACGCGGAGTGATGCCCAGGGCCGGCGCATGCGTCCGGGTCAGTAGGCCACGGGCCAGCCGCTGCTCCAGTCCAGCAGGTTGATGCCGAGCTTGGGCGTGCCGTTGTCGTTGCCGTCGTAGTAGTGGTAGACGATCAGGTCGCCGTCCACGTCGTTCATGATCGACTGTCCGCCTGGGCCGATGACGCTGCCGTGCGACTCCAGGACCGGCGTCCCGCCGTTGTTCGTCATCGAGACGCCGTCGCGGTCCCGGTAGGGCCCGGTGACGCTGGTCGCCCGGCCGACCTTGACCTTGTAGGTGGAGCTGGTGCCGGCGCAGCAGGTGTCGTACGAGGCGAAGAGGTAGTAGTACCCGTTCCGCTTGACCACGTACGGCGCCTCGACGGCCTTGGTGCCCGTGGGGCGGGAGGCCAGGGAGCGGCGGGCGGTGTCGGAGGCGTGCTGCTTGCCGGTGGCCGGGTCGATGCGGATCATCTTGATGCCGGTCCACCAGCTGCCGAAGGAGAGCCACCACTTCCCGTCGTCGTCGACGAAGAGGTTCGGGTCGATGGCGTTGTAGTCGCTGGCGGAGTTCGACGTGTAGACGATGCCGTAGTCGCTCCAGCTGCCCGGCGCTCCGGTGGTGGAGCCCGCGAGTCCGATGGCGGAGGTGTTGGAGCCGAAGGACGAGACGGAGTAGTACATCAGGTACTTGCCGCCGTGGTACGAGATGTCCGGCGCCCAGGCCTCCGGGACGTCGGAGTACTGCGACCACCAGCCGGGCCGGGAGCCGAAGGCGTCGGCGCCCGCGGCGAAGGCGGTGCGGTCCGAGGACGACTTGCTGCTGATGCCTCCGCCGGTGGCGTAGAGCCGGTACTGCCCGGACGCGGTGCGGATCATCGTCGGGTCGTGGGTGACGACGGAGCCTGTGACCCGGCCGGGGTCGGGGTAGGCCGACGCCGTGGAGGGGACGAGGGCGAGCAGGGCGGCGGTGGGGAGAGCGAGGAGTGCGGCTCGTCTGCGACGCATGGGGGCTCCTGTTCCACTTCTCATGTTCTACATATCGAACATTGGTCGCATTGTCGGACGCTGCGCAGTGACGGAACCTAGGATCGAAGCGCTTGCGCGTCAATGCCCCGGGCGACAGCGGCGGCCGATGTCCGGAAAACGCCGAATGTCGAAGGCGACCCGCGCATGCATTCGAACCGGGGAGCCACCGCTTCCGCGCCCGTCCCACCCCTCCCCCGCCACCATGGCCTCCCGGAACGCCGACTGGACTCCCGTGGTCGCCGCCGACTACGTCGCCCCGGCCAACGACCCCGTGGGCATCCGCATCGCCTTCCCCGGCCGCCGCGTGGCCGGCATGACCGTCACCGAGCGCTGCAGGTGCCGCCCGCCTTCTTCGTGCCGGGCGCCGAGGGCTTCGAGACCACGGGCCGGGAGGTCAAGCCGCCCAAGGTGATCCTCGACCGCCGGGCCCGCGCAGACGCACTCCCGGCCATTTCCATCGGGGCGTTCCCATCACGGCGGGCCGGCGCCCCACCCCCAGAAAGTGTGTGCGGTCCGCCCGCACGGCGGTCCTCGTACCGGACCACGGGGCGTCCGCTGGGACAATGGCCCGGCACAGGCGGTCCCGGGCAGCCGACGGGATCCAGAGGTACCGCGCGCAACAGGAGAGGCTCCCTTGGAGCTCAGCAGGCCCCACAGGCTCGGCAGACGAGCGTTCAGCGCCCTCGCGGGCACCACCGTCCTCGGTCTCGCGCTCGGCGGCAGCGTGAGCAGCGCGGCACTGCCCTACTCCGGCCCCGGCCCCGTGCCCACCGGGCCGCCGCCCGGCCCGCCCGGTGCCGACGGCCGGCGCCACCGGGTCGCCCTGGACCGGTACTCCCTGCTGGTGGACGGCAGGCGGCTGGCGCTGTGGTCCGGCGAGCTGCATCCGTTCCGGCTGCCGAGCCCGTCCCTGTGGCGGGACGTACTGCAGAAGCTGCGGGCGTACGGCCACAACGCGGTCGGCGTCCGCCTCGCCTGGAACCAGCACTCCCCCGCCCCCGGCAGATACGACTTCACCGGCGTCCGTGACCTCGACCTGTTCCTGCGCACGGCCGCCGAGTGCGCTCTGTACGTCGTCGTGCACCCCGGCCCGTACATCGGCGCGGGGGTGGACGCCGGGGGCCTGCCCGGCTGGCTGACGACGGTCGGGGCCCGGGCCAGGACCACCGACCCCGCGTACCTGCGCCACGCCGACGAGTGGCTGAGCCGGGTGAACGCGATCGTCGCCCGCCATCAGTTCACCCGGGGCAGCGGGACCGTACTGCTCTACCGGGCCGACACCCCCGAGCGCGCCGACCTGGACCATCTGCGCGAACGGCTGCGCGCCGACGGCATCGAGGTGCCGCTGCTGCACGCCGACTCCCCGCTCGCCCGGCAGGAGCCCGAGCGGACCCGGGACGCCGCCGAGGCGCGGCGGCTCCACTTCGCCCGCCTCGCCCACGGGAGCACCCTGCACAACGTCCACATGGCGTTCGGCGGCACCTCGTGGGGGTGGCTGCCCGCACCGTCCGCGCCCTCCCCCACGTACGACCCCACCGCCGCGATCGACGAGGCGCGCCGCCCGACGGCCAAGCTCGCGCCGCTCCACCAGCTCGGCCACCTCCTGCGCCACGTCCCGGACTTCACGCGGATGAGCCAGGCACCGGCGATCCGGGCCGCGGACGCCCGTATCCAGGTCCGGCGCCTGGCCAACCCGGACACCGGCGCCCAGGCTTACGTCCTGCGCAACGACTCCGCGGCCGACGTCACCTCGTCGGTGCCGATGGGCGGAACCGAGGTGGAGGTCACCGTGCCCGCCCGGGACGCCAAGCTGCTCGCCACCGGGCTCCACCTGGGCGCGGGGCGCAAGCTCGCGTACGCCACGGTGCAGCCCATGCTGGCCATGAGCGTGGGGCGGCTGGACATCGCCGCCTTCGTGGGACGGGCCGGCGAGATGGCCCACCTGGTCCTCGACTGCCCGAACGAGCCGTGGCCGACCCGGCTGGACGAGGAGGCCGCCTGGACCTTCGACGACGGCAAGCTGCACGTGATGGTGCCGTTGAAGGAGGACCGGCTGACCCGGGTGCGGGTGCGCAGCGGCGAGACCGACCGCACCCTGCTCCTCCTCTTCGCCGACGACGCCGCCTCGCTGCGGCTGTGGCCGTACGAGACCCCGTCGGGCCGCATCCTGGTGCGCGGCCCCGAGCTGTTGCGCGAGGCCACCCTGGACGGTCCCGTGATCCGGCTCACCGGCGACACGGTCGACGAGCGCGAGCTGGAGGTGTGGGCACCGCCCGGCATCACCGACGTCACCTGGAACGGCGAGCGGGTGCAGTCGGGCCTCGGCCGCGCCCTGAGCCTGATGACCGTGTGGCCGCTGCCGGGCGTGCCCGACCTGGTCCTGCCCGCGCTCGACGGCTGGCGGCGGCGCACGGAGAACTTCGAGCGCGAGCCCGACTACGGCGACGAGGGCTGGCCGGTCGCCGACCGCCGCACCTCGCACAGCACGACACCGGTCCCCGACGGCCGGCCCGTGCTCTTCGCCGACGACTACGGCTTCCACTACGGCGACGTCTGGTACCGCGCCCGCCTCGACGGCGCCTCCGGCCTGAAGTCGGTGTCCCTCGCGTACAGCACGGGCGCCGACGGGCTGCTGATGGCCTGGCTGGACGGCGAGCCGCTGGGCACCCACCGGCCGGACGGGGCGGGCGACGGGAAGGGCACCTGGACGGCCACGGCGGAGTTCCGGCTGCCGCGGGCCGTGCGCGAGTTGCTGCGCGCGCGGCGAGGCGGGGACAGCGGGCCCGCCGTCCTGTCCGTCCTGGTCCGGCGCACCCAGCACGGCCAGGACGCCTACCGTGCGGCCCGCGGCCTGACCTCGGCCCGCTTCGAGGGCGCCTCGCCGGACGTCCGCTGGCGGATCATGGGGGCGGCCGCTCCCGACCCGGTGCGCGGACCGCTCAACCACGGCGGCCTGTACGGGGAGCGCCACGGCTGGCACCTGCCCGGGTACGACGACGGCGCCTGGGACCAGGGGTCCCCGTCGACGGCCACGGACGAGGACCGGCGCCAGGGCGTGACCTGGTACCGGACCACGTTCCGCCTGGACGTCCCACCCGAGATCGACGCCTCCGTGGGCCTCGTCCTGGACGGCTCCCCGGACCTGGACCTGCGCGTCCAGGTCTTCCTGAACGGCTGGAACATGGGCGGGTACGTGGGCGGCGCCAAGGACACCCCCCGCACCTTCGTCCTCCCGAACGGCATCCTGCGCACCCGCGCCGCCGCCAACACCCTGGCCCTCGCGGTCCTGTCGCCCGGCACCGCGGCGCCGGCCCTCGGCCCGGTGCGCCTGGAGCTGCTGGGCAGCGCGGCCGGAGGAGTCCCGGTGAAGCCCGTGCCCTCCCCCGGCCGGCACCGCTGACCGGCGCCCGGGTCAGCGCAGCCGGATCACGTTCCAGGAGAGCGGTTCCAGGGTGGTGGTGAGCGTGCCCTCGGCCAGCGTGGTGCCGTCCACCGGGTGCGGGGCGACGCGCTCGGGGTCGGCGAGGGTGTTGCGGGCGTCGGGGTCGGCGTCCGCGAGGGCGCTGTGCTCGACGACCTCCGTCAGGTGCAGGCCGCCGAGGGCGACCTCCAGGGGAAGGGCCTCGGTCCGGGAGCGGTTGACGGCGAAGACGGTGACCGAGCCGTCCTCGGCGCGCACGGCGGTGGCGTGCAGGAGGTCGGCCTCGCCGTACTTCGCCGTCTCGTACGTCGGGGAGTCCACGCGGACGTCGAGGACCTCGCCGCGGCCGTACTTCGAGGCCTGGGAGAAGGGGAAGAAGGTGGTCTGGCGCCAGGCCGGGCCGCCCGGCTCGGTCATGATCGGGGCGATGACGTTGACGAGCTGGGCGAGGCAGGCCACGGTGACGCGGTCGGCGTGCCGCAGCAGGGCGATCAGGAGTGAGCCGAAGACGACCGCGTCCAGGACGCTGTAGTTGTCCTCGAGGATGCGGGGCGCCTCGGGCCAGTCCAGGACGCTCACCTGGGCCTCGGTCCGGCTCATGTACCAGACGTTCCACTCGTCGAAGGAGAGGTTGATCCTCTTCTTGGACTTGAGGCGGGCGCCGACGTGGTCGCAGGTGGCGACGACGTTCTCGATGAACGACTCCATGTCCACGGCGGAGGCGAGGAAGGAGTCGACGTCCCCGTCGTGCGGTTCGTAGTAGGCGTGCAGGGAGATGTGGTCGACCAGGTCGTAGGTCTCCTTCAGGACGGTCGCCTCCCAGGCGCCGAAGGTCTCCATCGCCTGGCTCGACGAACCGCAGGCGACGAGTTCGACGTCCGGGTCGATCTGGCGCATGGCGCGGGCGGTCTCGGCGGCGAGGCGGCCGTACTCCTCGGCGGTCTTGTGGCCGGTCTGCCAGGGGCCGTCCATCTCGTTGCCGAGGCACCACAGGCGGATGCCGAAGGGGTCCTTGTCGCCGTGCTCGGCGCGCAGGTCGGAGAGCGTCGTGCCGGAGGGGTGGTTGGCGTACTCCTGGAGTTCGAGGGCCTCCGCCACGCCCCGTGTGCCGAGGTTGACGGCCATCATGGGCTCGGCCTGGGGTCCGATCTTCTTGAGGAAGGCGATGTACTCGCAGAGGCCGAAGCGGTTGGTCTCGGTGGAGCGCCAGGCCAGGTCGAGGCGGCGCGGGCGGTCCTGCACCGGGCCGACCGAGTCCTCCCACTTGTAGCCGGAGACGAAGTTGCCGCCGGGGTAGCGGACGGCGGTCACACCGAGCTCGCGGACCAGGTCCAGCACGTCCTGGCGCAGGCCCTCGGCGTCCGCGGTGGGGTGGCCCGGTTCGAAGACGCCGGTGTACACGCAGCGTCCGAGGTGTTCGACGAAGGAGCCGAAGAGGCGGGGGTTGACGGCGCCGACGGTGAAGGCGGGGTCGAGGGTGAAGCGGGCGGGGCGCATCTTTTCCTTTCGGTACGGAGTGGGAGGGCTACTGGCCGGCCAGGCCCGTGTGGGCGACGCCCGCCACGATCTGGCGCTGGAAGAAGACGAAGACGACGATCAGCGGCAGGCCCGCCATCAGGCCGCCGGCCATGAGCTGGGCCCACTGGATGCCGTAGGAGTTCATGACGGTCGCGATGCCGTTCGGCATGGTCATCAGGTCGGGGTTGTTGGTGACCATGTAGGGCCACAGGAAGTTGTTCCAGGAGCTGATGAAGGTGAAGATGCCGACCGCCGCGAGCGAGGGGCGCGACAGCGGCACGATGATCGTGAAGAAGACGCGCCAGCGGCCGGCGCCGTCGATGAAGGCGGCCTCCTCCAGCTCGCGCGGGATGCCCTGGAAGAACTTGTAGAGGATGTAGACCATCGCGGCGGGCGCGCACTGCGGCAGGATCATGCCCCAGTAGGTGTCGACCATCCCCATCTGCTGGACGGTGGTGAACAGCGGGACGCCGAGCACGGCCGGGGAGACCATGAGGCCGGCCATCACCACGCCCATCAGGACGCCCTTGCCGCGGAACTCGGTGCGGGCGAAGCCGTATCCGGCGAGCGCGGCGACCAGCAGCACGATCGTCGTCACACACACGGTCACGACCAGCGAGTTGACGAACCAGTTGGTGATGTTGCCGGTCTCGAAGAGGGCCGTCCAGGCCTGGCCGGTCCAGTCGCGCGGCAGCCAGTGCGTGGGCACCTCGACCGCCTCGGTCTCCGACTTCAGCGAGGTGAACAGGGCCCAGGCGAGCGGGGCGAGGAACACCGCGGAGACGGCGGTGCCGAGCAGGGTGAGCACGATCTGGCCGGGTGTCCACCCCCGGCGCGGGCGGGTGCGGGTGCGGATCGGCGGTGCGGCGGTGGTCATCGGCCGCCCTCCTCACGGTTGCGCAGCAGCCACATCCGGGCGAGGGCGACGGCCGCGATGAGCACGAAGAAGATGATGGAGATCGCGGAGGCGTAGCCCACGCGGTAGCTGGTGAAGCCCTGTTCGAGCGTGTACTGCACGAAGGTGCGGGTGGAGTTCTCCGGGCCGGGCCCGAAGTCCTGCATGACGACGGCCTGGTCGAAGACCTGGAGCGAGGCGAGGATCTGCAGCGCGACGACGAGGCCGGTGATGCTGCGCAGCATCGGCAGCGTGATGTGGACGGTGCGGTGCCAGGCGTTCGCGCCGTCCAGCTTGGCGGCCTCGTAGAGGTGGGCGGGGATGCCCTGGAGTGCGGCGAGGTAGAGCAGGAAGCTGAAGCCGACGGTCCACCACAGCGTGGTGATGACGACGGCGAGCATGGCGTACGACTTGTCGGTCAGCCACGGGGTGTCGAGGCCGAAAACGTGGTTGATCATGCCGGTGCCGGGGTTGAACAACCACTGCCACAGGTTGGCGGCGACGGTGGACGGCAGCAGGAACGGCAGGAAGAAGCAGAGCCGCCACAGCCACGTGCCGCGCTCGATGTGATGGGCCAGCATCGCGAGGAGGAAGGCGAGGACGGTGATGCAGGGCACGACGAGCAGCGTGAAGTAGGCGCTGTGGCCGAGCGCGTCCCACATCAGGGGGTCCTGGAGGGCCTCGCGGTAGTTGTCGAGGCCGACGAGGCTCGCGCTGTCGCCGGAGATGTTGGCGTCGGTGAAGCTCAGGTAGAGGCCGCGCAGCAGCGGCCAGACCACGAACAGGGCGAAGAGGGCGAGGAACGGGGCGACGAACCAGCCGCCGTGCTGGAAGCCCTGCCCGCGGCGGACGCCGGCGCTGTCGGCGGCGGTCCTCGCACGTGTCGGGCGGACGATCGTCTCGGCGCTGGTGGCGGTCATGCGGCGGCACCTCCCTGTGCGGCGGTGCGGCCGTCCATGGGGTTCTTCATGGCGAGCAGTTCGGCGAGGGTGCTCTTCATCCGGCGGGCGGCGGACTCGGGCTTCGCGGAGCCCGTCGTCGAGGAGACGACGATCGGGCCGACGCGCTGGGCGAGGATGCCGGTGGAGCCCGCGAACCACACCTTGGGCTCGGTGGCCTGGTGGTCCATGGCCGAGACGTACTCGTTCTGCGGTTGCAGCTTCTGGTACGCGACCGTGGACAGGGTCGGCGTGTAGGCGGGGATGTGGCCGCCGGCCGCCCACTGCCGGGCGTGCTTGACGACGTAGGCGGCGAGCCGGTGCGCGCCCTCGTTGGTGGCGCCGCCGCGGCCGGCCTGGTGCGGCAGGACGAAGGAGTGCGACTCGGCGTGGGTGGCCCGCCTGCCGAAGACGGGCGGCAGCGGGGTGGCGCCGTAGTCGAGCTTCGCGGCGTCGAAGACCGGCACGGACCAGTTGCCCTCCCAGCAGAAGGGCGAGCCGTTGACGAACTGTTCGGCACCGGCGCCGCCGCCGAAGGAGGGGTTGGCGTATCCGTCCGCGACGTGCTCCCGCAGGAACTCCAGGACCTGGACGGCCTTGTCGGTGTCGAAGGTGACCTCGGTCTTGGCGTCGTCGAACCAGGTGCCGCCGAGCTGGGTGTAGAAGGCGACGAAGAACCACCACTGGAAGTTCTGGTCGTTGTGCCACAGCCCGATGGTCTGCAGCCCCTTCGCGGTGGCTTTCCTGGCCTCCTTGAGCACGTCGAACCACTCCTGGGTGGAGGTGACCGGCACGATCCGGCCGTCCGCGCCGAGCAGGCCCGCCTTCTTCAGCACGTCCTTGCGGTAGAAGCAGAGCTGGACGTGGATGTCGAGCGGGAGGGCGTAGAGCTTGCCGTCGATGACGGCGCGCTTCCACAGCTCGGGGTTGAAGTCCTCTTCCCGCACTCCGTACTTGGCGAGCAGGGCGGGGTCCCAGGGGTCCAGGAGGCGGCCGGGCGAGAAGCCGGTGACGCGGCCGAGGTGCATGACACCGAGGTCGGGCGCGCGGTTGCCGGCGGCGGCCATGGCGAGCTTGGTGTAGAAGGGGCTGCCCCACTGGAGGGTGGAGTCCTCCACGTCGATGCCGGGATTGTCCCTGCGGAAGGAGTCCAGCATCGCGATCATGTTGTAGCCGTCGCCGCCGCTGAAGAGGTTCCAGTACCGCACCCGGGTGTCCGCTGCGGAGGCGAGCGCGTCGGCGCCGGTGCCGAGCGCCGCGAAGCCGAAGCTGCCCGCCACCGTCAGACCGCCGGCCGCGGCCAGAAAGTGCCTGCGATTCAGGCCAGGTCGTCCCATGCCCTGCCCCATCTGTTCGATATACCGGATATCGCTCGTAACTTCGAACGGGAAACGTAGGTGGGAAGCGCTTGCGCGTCAATGGTTCGGGCAGGATCCCGGGCAGAGCTTTCCCCGAGAGCGGAGAGACGGCCTCGGACCTGCCGTGGAACTGGCCGACAGGGCACGCCTCTTGGCATATTGCAGGGGGTGGCCGGAGGACAGCCCGGGGGAACGAGGAGACAGCGGTGCGTACCAGGAAGGAGATGCGGCGTCTCGCCGACGCCCTCATCGACCCCATCCGGGTGGCCGTGCCGGCCGACCCCGAGGTGCTGTTCGACGCACTCGTCGCCTCCGTCAGCGCGTGGCGGGGCCGGGAGGTGGTCGTGCACCGGGCGGCGTTCCCGCCGCACACCGCGAGCGGACTGTGGCTGGAGCGCGAGAGCCACGACGACGTGGTGGTGGACGAACGTGCGGCCGTCTGGCACCAGATCGTGATCCTCTGCCACGAGGTCTGGCACATGAGCCGCCGCCGGGCCGAGGCCGAGCGGGAGGCGGCGGCGAACGCCCGGGCGGGCAGCCGGGACCGGCCGGTCGTCCGGAACCGTCCGGTGGCCGCGCGCACCGACTTCTCCCTGGCCGAGGAGCAGGAGGCGGACCGCTTCGGCATGCTGATGGGCAGCCGGCTGCGCGTCTGGCTGGACGCCTCCACCGACTCGGTGTTCGCCGCGGAGGGCGGCGACCCGGACAGCCCGCGCAGTCTCGCCGGCCGCATCGGCGCCGCGCTCAACTACCGCGGGACGACCAGATGAACAGCCTGATCAACTACACGAGTTGCGCGGCGCTCTGGCTCGGTCTCGCGGTGAAGGCACCCGACCTGCTGCGGCACCGGCACGATCCGTATCTGCGGGCCATCTGCGCGGTGCTGGGGCTGGCCGGGCTCTGCTTCCTGCTCGGGGCGCCGCCGACGGTCGGGGCCGTCAACCGGCTCAGCGGTGTGCCCAACCTCGCGGCGCCGCTCACCTACGCGGCGATCACCGGGTACTGCGCCGCCTCCCAGGTCCTCGTCGTCCACTGGCGCGGCGGGCCCGAGGTGCGCCGCACCGCCCGCCGGTGGACGCTCGCCTACGCCGTCGTGGTCCTCGGCATCGGAGTGGCCTTCGCCCTCGGCGACGCGCCCGTGGAGCGCCGTACCGACCTGGACACCTACTACGCGACGACCCCGTTCATCGCCCAGATGATCGTGCTGTACCTGGTCGCGCACCTGACCGCGGTGACCGTCACGACGGTGTCCGCGCTGCGCTGGGCCCGGCAGGTGCGCGGCGGGCTGCGGGCCGGCCTGCTGCTGCTCGGGACCGGTTCGCTGTGCGGCGCCGGTTACAGCGCCGTCAAGCTCGTCGCGGTGAGCGCCCGCTGGTCCGGCCGGGACTGGTCGGCGCTCGGCACCACCGTCTCCCCGGCCGCGGCCGGTCTCGGCGCCCTCCTGGTGGTCGTCGGAGTGCTCGTACCGCTGACGGCGCCCTGGGTGGCCGAACGGCGGCGCGCGTCCCGCGCGTACGTCCGGCTCGAGCCGCTGGAGCGGGCCCTGGACGACCTGCTCGTCCGGCGGGCGCTGCGGCTGCCGCGCCCGCGGTTCGCCTCGCCCGCCATCCTCCTGATGTGGCGCCGCACGAGCATCCACAACGCCCTCGGCCAGCTGGCCGCGTACTGCGACGGGGACCTGTACGACCGGATCCGCGCCGACGCGCTGGCGGCGACGGGGGATCCCGGGCTGGCCGGTGCGCAGGCGTGGGCCGCGGTGATCATCGACGCGCTGCGGCGCGAGGCCGGTCCCGGGCGGGCGTCGCCCCCGTCCCCCGGCACCGGCCGGTCCCCGGTGCCGTCACCGGACCCGGCGACCCTCGCGCGGATCGCCGACGTACTTGCCGGCACCGTGCGGGTGCCGGCCGCCTCCGCCCTGCCCGGCGGCAGGACCAGGGCGGGCACCGCGTGACGGGCGGCGGACCGGCGGGCGGTCGGCGCGTCGCGGCCGGGGAAGTCCCGCGGGAGAGGAGTGGTCGGGCGTGAGTCTCGTCGTCTACCTGGCGGCACTGGTGTTCGGCATCACCTCGGTGCTGCTGTTCCGCCGTCCGCGCACCGCCGTCCGCGACCCGCTGACCCTCTCCACCTGCGCGGCGATCGTGCTCGGTGCCCTGGTCTTCGTGTGCGCCGCCCCGGCCACCCTCGGCACCGTCAACGAGCTCACCGGCGTCCCCAACTTCGGCGCCCCGCTGACCTACGGCATGCTCTCCGCGTACAGCTGTGCGGTGCTGGTGCTGCTGATCAACTGGCGCGGCGGCCCCCGGTCGGTGGTGCGGCGCGCGGCGCTGCGCAGCATGGCCGCCTACGGTCTGCTGGTGGCCGCCATCGTCGTGCTGTTCCTGCTCGCCGACGCGGACACCGAGCGGCTGACCGACCTCGACACCTACTACGCGGACACTCCGTTCATGCGGGAGATGATCCTGCTGTACCTGCTCGGGCACAGCGCGGCGATGCTGGTGATGTGCGCCGTCTGCGTCAAGTGGAGCCGTGAGGTGGACGGTCTGCTGCGGGCCGGGCTGCGGCTCATCGTGCTGGGCGGGCTGCTGGACCTGGTGGGGTTCCAGCTCGCCAAGTACACGGCCGTGGTGGCGCGGTGGGCGGGTCACGACCTCGACGTCCTCTCCACCACGGTGGCCCCGCCGATGGCGTCGCTGGCGGCGCTGGTGTGTTCCGTCGGCTTCACCCTGCCCCGGCTGCTGCCGTCCGTGCTGGCCCACTGGCGGGGGCTGGACGACTACCGGCGACTGGGTCCGCTGTGGTCGCTGGTGAAGCCGGTGTCCACGGCGCCCCGGCAGCCTGCCGCCCGGTGGCAGCTGCCCCGGGCCCGGCTGCAGTGGCGGGAGGTCTCCATCCACGACGCCCTGCTCACCCTGGCGCCGTACTTCGACCACCGGGTCCGGGAACGGGAGCGGGACGCCGCCCTGCGCGCGGGCCGCTCCCCGCACGAGGCCCGGCTGGCGGCGGAGGCGGTGATGCTCGCCGACGCGGTACGCCGGGCCGCCGCCCGCGAGGAACCACCCGACGCCGCCGCTTCCTACCGGCTGCACGCCACCGAGGTGCCCGGCCCGAGCGGGCTGGTGGCACTGTCGCAGGCCCTGCACCACCCGCCCGGCCGGGCCGGCGCGCCCGGCGGCACGAACCCGCCCTCCCTGCCCGGACCCCTGACCGAACCCGAGGAGCCCCATGTCGCGTAGAGCCGTCGTCGTCGGTGCCGGACTGGCAGGGATGCTGGCCGCAGCCGTACTGGCAGACGCGGGCGTCGCGGAGGTCGTGGTCCTGGACCGCGACGAGCTGCCCGACGGGCCGCGCCCGCGCCGGGGGCTGCCGCAGGGCCGGCACGCGCATCTGCTGATGGCCGGTGGGCTGGCCGCGATGGAGGAGATCGTGCCCGGCGCGAGCCTGCGCGGGCGGCTGCTCGGCGCCGGGGCGCACGAGATCTCCCTCAGCTCGGGCACGCTGGCCCGTACCCCCGAGGGCTGGCTGCGCCGCTGGCGGCGCGAGGGGCCCGCCATGCTCACCTGCACCCGGGCGCTGGTGGACTGGACGGTGCGGGACGCGGTGCTCGCGCACACGCCGGCCGAGGTGCGCGAGGCGGCGGTGGTCGGTCTGACGGGGTCGGCGGGCCGGGTGCGGGGCGTGCGGGTGTCGGGGCCCGACGGGGAGGCGGTGCTCGACGCCGACCTGGTCGTCGACGCGAGCGGACGCGGTACGCGGATCGTGCCCTGGCTGGCGGAGCTCGGGCTGTCCGGCGTGCGGACCCGGACCGTGGACTCGGGGCTGGTCAACGCCTCGCGCCTGTACCGGGTGCCGGCCGGGGCGGAGCGGTTCCCGCTGACGGTCGTGCACGCCGACCCGTACGCGTCCCGGCCGGGCCGCAGCTCCATGGTGATGCCGGTCGAGGGGGGCCGCTGGCTGGTCAGCTGCGGCGGCACGCGCGGCGGTGAGCCACCGGCCGACCCCGAGGGCTTCCTGCGCTACACGCTCGGCCTGCCGGACCCGATCGTCGGCCGGCTGATCTCCGGCGCCGAACCGCTCACCGACGTGCGGCTGAGCCGGTCCACCAGCAATGTGCGGCACTACGTGGACAAGGTGCCGCACTGGCCGGAGGGCCTCGTGGTCCTCGGCGACGCGCTCGGCACCTTCAACCCGGCCTACGGGCAGGGCATGTCGGTGGCCGCGTTCGGCGCCCGGGTCCTCGGCCGGGAGCTGGCGCGGGCCGGCCGTCTCGACGCGCCCGGACTCGCCCGGCGAGTGCTGCGGGGCGCGGCGCGCCCGGTGGACGCGGCCTGGGCGATGGCCGTCGGCCAGGACGTCCTCTACCCCGAGACGCGCGGCGGGCGGCGGGCGGGGCTCGCCGACCGGGCGGTGACGGCGTACACGCGGCGCATGACGAGGGCGGCCACCGGCAACTTCGCGGCGGCGTCCGCGCTCTGGGACGTCACCAGCATGCGCACCCCGCCGACCCGGATGTTCCACCCGTCGGCGGTCCTGGCCGCACTGGCCGGCCCCCCGCTCCCGCCGCTGTCCGGACCACCGCTGACGCCCGGCGAGCGCCAGGTGCTCGCCGGGCTCGACCGCGCGAGGGTGTGAGCGAGCAGCCCGTCCACGCGCAGAACCACAACCGCCCCCGCCTCCTCACCCGGCCTCCGCCGGCCCCCACCAGGCACCCCCGGCCCACCGGGCCGCCCCCGACCCCGGCCCCGGCGAGCGCCAGGTGCTCGCCGGGCTCGACCGCGCGAGGGTGTGAGCGAGCAGCCCGTCCACGCGCAGAACCACAACCGCCCCCGCCTCCTCC